>JBMNQB010000015.1:0-59546 GCA_050943915.1 Lawsonibacter sp. | reverse complement strand
TCGTTCCCTCATTCAGAACCATGATTCAGAAGTACCCGCGCTGCTGTCCAGTGACCTGTCCCGCAAGCGCTCAGCTATCATAGCAAATCCTCCCTCCTTTGTCAAGAACTTTTTTCGAGTTTTTTCTGCTTTTTTTATATTCCCCCTCTTCTCCCTATATCTGCCCTTTTATAGCTCTCCATACCACAAGATATGCTTATCTTAATATCCACCTTTTCAGACAGCTGACCAAAAGCACCAACACCGGAATTCCAGCCCCTGCGATCAGATTGCCCCACAGAGCGAGTCCGCGGCCGGCCGCCTCCGCAGAAATACCATCCGGGAAGGCCGCGACCCCCAGAACCGCGGCTATAAGCACCGCGGCGGTCACCGCCGGTTTCTGTCTTACGTTCGGGAACACTCCAGCAGCAGCCCTCCAAACAGCAAAGGCCAGCAGTCCCATCAGCGTCAGGTCGGCAAACGTCCAAACCGCTGCAACCATGCTCTCTACCCGCTGGAAGGCCCCCTCCACTCCTACACTTTTGGCCAGTGCAAAGAAGGGACTGTCCAGCTGTCCGGCCAGAGCCGCCCCAAGATTCCCGATCACCACCGCCTGCGATAGGGCCAGCAGACAGCAGCCCCCTGCGCTCCACAGCATCCATCCCTTCCATCCGGGGCGCACCTCCTCCAGATCTCCCACCAGGAATCCGGCAAACACGCCATACCCCAGTACGCCCAGCACCGGCAGAGCCGCCCTGCCCGCGTTGGTCAGATCTCCCCACCAGAGGGGCAGCAGATGCTCCCCCTCTGTCTGCGGCAGAGAGAGGAGGAGGACGGCTCCCGCCGCAGTGAGCAGCACCGCCAAAAAAACCTCTCCCGCCCGGGCAAAGGCCGACAGCTTCCCCCGGGCCATCCATAAAACCAGCGCCGCCGCCGCAGGCAGAAAAAACCACAGAGAGCCGTCCCGCTCCCCAGCGGTCAGCAGGCGCTGGGCGCACAGGCGCAGGCGCAGGGCCAGCAGCAGCTCCCCCCATATTACATAAAGGAGGAGCACTACTTTTCCTGCCCACGGCCCCATCCCCCGGCAGACCGCTCCAGCCAGGCCATCCCGGCTCAGCTCCAGCCGGACCAGCACCCACCCGATCAGCAGCACCGCCGGCAGGGCTGCCAGAGCGGATAGCCAGGCCGCCCGCCCCGCCAGCGGAAGCGTCACTGCCGGGAACAGCTCTGCCGCCGGAGCCATCAGCCCGGCCCACAGCAGCGCGCCCAGCTGACGCGTTGAAATATGGTCCTGTTTCAACGGGACCCTCCTCTCTGTTCCTCCCATTCGGTGGGGCGGCTCACCGGGCCCCCAGGGAGACCTCCACCGCAATCTCCACCGGCACAGTGGAAAACAGCCGCGTCCACCGGTCCCTCAGCTTCTCCCAGCGGGCTGGATCCGCACGCCCCACCTGAGCGCCCACTCCGGCGCAGTCCGCTCCCCAGCTCCGCAGCTGGTCCAGCACCCGCCGCAGTCTCTCTTCCTCCCGCGCCTCCAGGGCGCGGCGCAGCTGCTCCTGTTCCTGCTCCTCCAGCTGCCGCCGGCCCTCTGCCAGGGCGGCGGTCACCCGGCAGGTGAGGCGCAGCGCCTTCAGCTCGTTCCCTTGAAATTCCGGGCTCCACTGCACCGCTGCCCCGGTGAGCCGAACCACAGTCCGTCCGGAGGGCAGCCCGATCTCCAAAATGTCCGCCGCAGTCCGCCCGGTGAGCAGTTCCAGCCCCCGGGCGCTCTCCCCGTCCAGATAGCCCACCAGCCGCCCATTTCGGAGCACACCGTACCCCGCCTCCAGCAGAGCGGTCTCTCCATCCTGTGCCTGATCCACTGCGCACAGGGCAGGCAGATAGGCGCTTCCCCACTCCAGAAGGCTGGCGGAGGTCTCCCCCACTGTGCGGGTGATGCCCGCCGCCCCCATCTCGCTGTCCGTCTGGAGGGTAGACAGGCGGCTGTCCACCCCCGTCTCCTCTCCGGCCTGTACGGCCCCCTGGGCGGTGTCCCCCCGGATCAGCCACAGCTGTGTGCCCAGGCCCAGCTCCACATCCTGAGCGAAGTAGTCCAGCACCGTCTGGATCCCCTCCAGCGCCAGCCCCTCCCCCAGGAGGAGCTGGTCCACATAGCCGTAAAAGACATAGCTGTCGCTGAGCCCCTGCATCGCCAGACAGGCTGCGCTGAGGGAGCCGCCCTCTGCCGACAGGATCAGAGGCGGCTGTCCCTCCCCCTGAAGCCCCGCGGCCCGCTTTCCTGTGGAGACCGTCACCCGAAGGTCCCCTTCCTTCTCCCCGGCGTCCACTCCCATGGTGCGCAGCAGGGCCATGTCCCCCATCTCCCGGGCATAAGGCAGGGTGGCCTTGCCGCAGCCCGCCAGCAGAGCCGCCGCGGCCGCCAGTGCGGCGGCGGCCAGTCGTTTCTTCATCGCTGATTCCTCCGGTTTTCGGTGTGCCTGGCCCCGTCCCGCCACTTCATCCGGGGCAGCGGAGGCCGCAGCAGGTTGGGGTGTCCCTGGGGCTGGCCCGCCCCGGCGGTAAAGGGAGCCAGATAGGGCACCCCAAAGGTCTCCAGGCTGGCCAGGTGATAGATCAGCCCCGCACAGCCCGCCGCCAGCCCAAACAGCCCCGCGGCGCTGGCCAGGATGGCCAGCAGGAAGCGCCACAGCCGCAGAGCGGCGGCAAAGTCCTGGCTGGGCATGGTATATCCGGCCACCCCTGCGATGGCCACCGCGATGAGCACCGCCGGGGAGACGATGCGGGCCTCCACCGCCGCGTTGCCCACCACCAGCCCGCCCAGGATGGATACGGTGGCCCCGATGGGGCTGGGGAGGCGCAGCCCCGCCTCTTGAAGCACCTCAAAGGCCAGGAGCATGATGAGCACCTCGAACACGGTGGAAAAGGGCACCTCCTGTTTTGCGGCCACGATGGACAGGGCCAGCTTCACCGGGATGGCCTCCGGGTGGAAGGTGACCACCGCGATATACAGCCCGGGCAGCAGTACGGTCACCAGGGCGCAGAGCCACCGCACCAGGTTGAGGGCGGAGGCGGTCATCCAGTGGAACGCCCGGTCCTGCCCTGTTTTGAAAAACTGGTCGATGGTCCCGGGGAGCATCCAGGCAAAGGGGAGCCCGTCCGCCATCAGCCCCACCCTGCCCTCCAGCAGCCCCTGACAGAAGCGGTCGGGCCGCTGGGTGTAGGGCATGGTGGGGAATGGGGTGTTCAGATGGTCCACCAGATACTCCTCCAGGCTGCCCGCAGCCTCCACCCCGTCGATGTCGATGTTGTCCAGCCGGCGGCGCAGCCGCTCCACCGTCTCCGGGTCGGCGATCCCCTCCAGATAGAGCACATCCACCTGCGTCCGGGACCGCCGGCCCACGATGTGCTCCCGGATCTTCAGCTCCGGGGCCTTCAGATGCCGGCGGACCATGGCCGTGTTGGTGCGGATCGACTCCACGAAGGACTCCCGCACCCCCTTCAGGGCGGGCTCGTTCTCCGGCTCCCCCACAGATCGTTTCTCCTCTGTGGGCACCGGCAGGGTGAGCACATCGGCCCGCCCGGGAAAAAACAGGGCGCAACTGCCCAGGATCAGGTCGTTGACCACCTCATCCAGGGCAGTCCTCCGGTTGGCCGCCAGGTTGTACAGCGCCCCGTACTGGAGCAGGGAAAACAGCTCCTCCTCCGGGGCCTGGCTGAGGGCGGGGTCCTGGGCCAGGGGCCGGAGGATATAGTCGCTCAGCCGCTCGTTCCGGGTCATCCCCAGCAGATAGCACACCGTCACCGTGCGCGCCCGGTCCCCGTGGAGGTACACCCGACGCTCCATATAGTCCACACAGCCCTCAAACACCTGCCCCAGCGCCTCCAGCGTCAGCGGCCCGTCAAAGCGGGGCTCCTTTCTGGGATGCGGTCCGGCGTCCGTCCGCTCCGGCTCCAGGATTCCCATGGCGTCCCCTCCCTTCTCCCCGGTAGTATCTGCCGCCCGGGCGGCGTTTATCCCTGGTTTCCCGCTCCGGAAAACGGCTAAAATTTCTTGACGCCTTTCTTCTACTCGTGTAGTATATTTATAGATACTACATCAGTAGGAGGAATGGATATGGCACGGCTGACAGACAGCGAGTGGAAGGTGATGGAAGCCCTGTGGCAGGGCGGTCCCCAGACGCTGGGGGAGGTGCTGACCCGGCTGGCGGAGGACACCGGCTGGAGCCGCACCACAGTGCATACCTATCTGACCCGGATGATGGCCAAGGGCCTGGTGGCTGCCGACGCCCAGAGCCCCCGGCGGTACTCCGCCGCCCGCTCCCGGGAAAGCTGTGTGGCGGAGGAGGAGCGCTCCCTGGCCGACCGGGCCTACGGCGGCTCGGCGGGGCGGCTGGTGGCCGCCTTCGTGCGCTCCGGACAGCTGGGCCGGGAGGAGCGGGCGGAGCTGCGGCGCCTGCTGGACGAGATGGAGGTGTAGCCGGTGGAAAATATCTGGATGTTCCTTCAGCAGACAGCGGCGGGCGGGCTGTGCGCCCTCTTTCTCCTTCTGCTCCAGCGGATCTTCCGAAATCTGCTCTCCCCCCGGTGGCAGTACGGGATCTGGGGGGTGCTGGTCCTGCGGCTTCTCATCCCCGCGGGAGCGTGGGGCCGGTCCACCGTTCTGGATGTGTGGCCCTGGCTGGAGGCGGCCCGGGCGGGGGCGGAGCTGACGCTGGACTCTGCATACAGCTCCCCCTGGACCCTCTCCCTCCCCCGGGGCCCCATCCCCCTTCTCCCGGCGGAGGCCCCCCGGTCCCTCACCGACTGGCTGTTCCTCCTCTATCTGGCCGGGGCGCTGGGCCTGTCCCTGTGGTACCTGGGGTGCGCCCTGCTTCTGTCCCTCCGGGTCTCCCGGGGCGTCCCGGTGGAGGGCCCCCGGCGGGCGGCCATCGACGCTGTGGCCCAGCGGTACCAGCTGCCCCGCCCCCGGCGCGTGGTGGAGTGCCGCTGGGAGCGCAGCCCCTTCCTGACGGGATTTCTTGCTCCCGCCCTGGTCCTGCCTATGGGCTGGGAGCCGGACGAAAAGGTCATCCTCCATGAGCTTCTACACCTGAAGCACCGGGACCTGTGGGCCGGGTGGCTCACCGCCGCCCTGCGCTGTCTCCACTGGTGTGATCCCCTTCTGTGGCTGGTCTTTGACAAGGTGGACAACGACCGGGAGGCCCTGTGCGACCAGCGTGTTCTGGAGCGTCTGGAGGGGGAGGACCGCCGGGATTACGGCCGGGTCCTCCTGTCCATGGCGGACAGCCGGACGGTGCGCGTCCCAGGGGCCACCACCATGGCCAATGGGGCCCGGGCCATCCAGGCCCGCATCCAGGCCATCGCCCGCTTCAAGCGCTTTCCCCGGGGAATGGCCCTGGTATCCGGCTGTATGGGGGCGGCGCTGGTCATGGCCCTGGCTGTGGGAGGCCCCGCTCCGGGCGGGGAGACCGATCCGGTCACGGTATCCCCCCAGGGCTGCGGCGTCCCCGGCATCCTGGCCACAGCGGAGCGCAGCCGTGCCGCCACCGTGGCCGGGGCGCTGGACGCCTATGGCAAAGCCATGCTCCACCACCTCCATCAGCCCGCCCTGGCCCTTCTGTGCCGGGGGATGACCGTCCCGGAGAAAGGTCTGCCCCAGGCGCTGGAGCAGTACCGGGAGGCCCTGCGCCTGTCAGAGGAGCATCCGGAGCAGCTCCACCGCTGGTGGCGGTCCGGCCCGGTGTTCCGGGGACTGGTCTCCGACGGCGGCGTTGGCTATCTGTGTCAGGTGTTCTGGTTCCGGGACCAGGAGATGCAGGCGGGGGACGTCTACCCCCGGGAGGACGGCGCCCCCTGGCCGGTGGAGTACCTGTGCCACACGGTGCATCTCCTGCCCGACGGGCCGTACTGGACGGTGGAGAAGCTGGCAGAGACGGAGGGCCTTCTGGAGAACGGCTTTTATAATATGCAGCTTCCACTCTGCGGCCCAGTCACCTGGAGCGGCGAGGCCAACGGCCTGCGTCTGGAGGTATCCGCCGCCCAGATTTTGGAGACCGGGGACGGCTTCCTGGGCCGCGAGCGGCTCCGCACCCCCCGCGATCCGTCCTCCTTCCCCTTCACGACCGGGGAAGCGGAGGAGGATAACGCCCTCTCCTCCGCCCCTATGCCCCGTCTCCCCGGCTTTTCCGCCCTATACAGTGGGATGGTGGTCACCCGGGAGAACACCTGCGGCCAGCAGCGCTCCTACATGGTGGACATCGTCCCATACTGGAATGACCCGGACATTGTGGACATTCACACGACCTATGATCATGCAAACGCGCAAGCACTGCCTGAGACCGCCGTGGAAAACCGCGCCTCCTTCCACCAGCGGTATGAATTTCATACCCTGGAGGCCGGCGAACAGATCACGTTCCATGAGGGGGGCGGCGGCGGCAGCGGCTGGCGCGACTGCTGGACGGGGGATCTGCGCCAGTACACCGCCCCGGACGGCTTTACCGCCTGTGTGACCAACGCCCAGGGGGAGACCTTCTCCGTCCCCCTCACCCCCCGGTACACCACGCCGGACGGCGGGAGCTTCTCCCTCGCTCCGGAGCGAGAGGAGGTCCTCCCATGACCCGTCAGCACATCCGCTTTTCCGCCCTCCGGTCCATTTTCTGGGGCACACTGCTCCTGTTTCTGGACTTTGACCTGAATTTCCGCTTTGGCTTCTCCTTCACGGTCCCCCTGCTCCCCGACTGTATCGGGTTCTGGATGGTGGCACGCGGGACTCGGTCTCTGGCCGCCGACCGGCCCAGCCTGGGCCTGCTGGCCCCCTTCTGGCTGGCCCTGGGGCTCTGGTCCCTTCAGCAGTTTTTCCCCGGCCTCTCCCCCCACATCCCCGGCGTGCTCTCCCTCCTGGCCGCCCTGGTCCGGATGTACGCCGACTTTCATCTGTTCACCGATCTGGCCGGTCTGGCGGAGGCCCTGCTCCCCGGCGCGCCCCTCCCCCGGCAGCTGCGCTCCGCCCGGACCGCGGCCGTCCTGCTGACCACCCTCTTCTACTTCCAAGACCTGCTGCTCCGGGCCCCCTGGCTGACGGTGGCGGCGGGCGCCGCCGGCTTCTGCGCCCGTGTCTACATCCTGCTCCGGCTGTGGCAGCTCTCCCGGGCCATGGCTCCCGCTCCGGAGGCATCCATATAACACGGCTCCACCGTCCCCCGGCCGCGAGGCCCAGGCACACAAAAAATTCCGAACCCGGTGACAATTCGCTTTGAGAAAGCGTTTTATCAGTGAGCGCTCAAAGAAGAAACGAGAAAGGAGGCACCGGGATGGACAATGTGATCGCCCTGTTCCACCGGTATAAGGACCCGGTCTACCGCCTTGCCCTGTCCTTTACCGGCTCAGCCGCCGACGCAGAGGATGTGACCCAGACGGTATTCCTCAAATATCTGGAGACCCAGCCGGAGCTGGAGGTGGGAAAGGAAAAGGCGTGGCTGCTCCAAGTGACCGCCAACCAGTGCCGGGACCTGTGGCGGCGGCTGCGCCGCCGGGCCACCGTCCCCCTGGACGAGGCCCAGGCCGTGGCCGTCCTCCCGCCCCGGGTGGAGGCGGTGGCCCAGGCCGTCCGGAAGCTGAAGCCCACGGACCGAGCGGTCATATACCTCTTCTACTACGAAGGGTACTCCACCGGGGAGATCGCCGGGATGCTCCGGGTGAGCCAGAGCACCGTTACCTCCCGGCTCCATCGGGCCCGGAAAAAGCTGAAGGAACAGCTGGAACAGGAGGGATACCATGAAACAGGAGTTTAATCGGGCCATGGACCAGGTCACGCTCCCCCCCGAGGCCGAGGCAAGGATCATAAGTGTGCTGGAGGGGAGAACGGCCGGATCGCCCCCCCGCCGCCCAGGACGGAGGTGGAAAACCGCCGCCGCGGCCGCAGCCGCCGCGATCCTGATGACCGGCGCAGCCTTTGCCGCCGCCTATCAGGCGGGGGTGCTGGACCTGTTTTTCCAGGGGGATACCGGCAGCTTGGAGCCCTATGTCCAGACAACCATCCCCAGCGCGGAACATGAGGGCTATCGCCTGACGGTGGACAACAGCCTGTATGATGGCCAAAACCTCTATATTCTGATGACGGTGGAGGCGCTGAATCAGCAGGCCGCCTCAGAGCTGGAGCGCCTGCGCATCGCCAGCCCCCACACCATTTGCTGGTCCCTCGCCTCCCCCGGCTCCTCTGATACCGCCCAAATCACCGCCCACAGCATGGGCGTCCAGGAGCTGCCCGCCCGGACGGACGCCAGCCGCACCTGGCAGGTCGATTTGAATTTCGACGGTTTCATGGGCAAACAGGACCGTCCGCTCCTGCTTTGGCTGGACTTCATGGGAGAGGATCACGCCGTTTCCATCCCTCTGGACACCATGCTGGAACCCATCCATCTCACCCCAAACGAGCCGGTGACCATCGATACCATCACCGGACAGCAGGCCATTCTCAAGGAATTCACCCTCTCCGCCACCTCCTACTCTCTGGAACTCCAGGTCGAGGGGCTTCCGGCACACACACGCCCCCAAACCTACACCGTCCCGCTCTTTCTGCGCATGAAAGATGGGAGCGTTCTGACCCGGGCACAGCTGCTCAGCCCCAGCGGCGGACAGCAGTTCCGCACTGTGCTGGACCTCTCACAGGTGGCGTCTGTGATCTATGGGTATACCGAATTTCCCACAGACGGCTCCGCTCCCCGCCCCGCCCAGCTGGACGCCCGCCTGTACCCCTTCCGGACTGAGATCATACCGGAGCCTTTTCACGGGACAGCCCGCTCCTATATCGCCGATGCGGCAGTCCTCTGCCGCGGACTGGGGGCGGACTGCTCCTGGGACCCGATCTCACGCTCCTTGACTGCTGTATACCGCGGGACCACACTGGAGTTGACCGCCGGATCTTCCACCGCGCTGATCGACGGCGTACCGTCTGTCATGGAGACGGTGCAGTACGACCCATCCGGCCAGGCCGTTTCTGTGCCGCTGCCTGCCTGCGAAAACGGGAGCAGCCTGTCCGCCATTGACCAGATCTTTCTGGATGCCTGGGATCTGGACGCCTGTGTGGAATCTGCCTATCACAGCGAGCTGGAACTGCCACCCAGCGAGCACCTTATCATCATCCCCTGATCTAGTCAGCCTTGTGCCGCCCCTGCGGAACGGTCCGAGAGGCGGCGCGCCGAGTCGCCGCGTCCTACGGGCGTCATGGTCCACGGAAGGCGGGCGCACGCTGTGCGCCCCTACGGCGAACCACGGCCATTCCCAAGATACGGCGGGAGGGGCAAGCCCCTCCCCTACGGGATAACGGGGAAACATTCCCCGGCAGAGAACAGGCGGGCGGATCTGGGATCCGCCCGCCGATTCCCCTCCGCAGAGATTAGACCCTGAGCGATCAGGCGCGCCTGTTTGTTCCAGCCGTCCAGGCCATCTTGATTTTAGACCGGCAGCGGCGCGGTTGCGTGGGCAGTCGTTGCCTCTCCCGTGCCTGACAGTGACCGGCAGGCTGCTAGAATTGGGTTCCCGTAAATTCCGGGGGTCCGGGGGAGAACGAGCTGGAGCCGGAGGGAACCTGTTCCTGACGGCGATGTGAGGCTCCCCCGGCGGCGTTTTGGTTCCTTTTTCGCCGCGGAAAAAGGAACTCGCCCAAAAGGGTGAAACCTTGTAAGGCGGCGCGCCGAGTCGCCGCGCCCTACGGGCGTCATGGTCCACGGAAGACGGGCGCACGCTGTGCGCCCCTACGGCGGACATGGACCGCACTCATCACCAGGGCTTTTTCGCGCATCCGCCCCTGCATCAAAAAACGCGCCCCCGGGAGAAGGGTCTCCCGGGGGCGCCTTATTGCGCTTATCGATGATACAAATTGTTGGTCTGATACTGGGGTTCGCAGGTGAGCTGGAGGCCCAGCTTCTTATAGGTGCTCTCGTCCGGAGGTGAGAGGATGACGGAACAATGGGCCTGACAGCCGTTCAGGGCGGCCAGGGACCGCAGGGCGGCCAGGGCCTTGGCGTCCAGGTTGGCGGAGGCCGCCAGGGCCACCAGCACCTCGTCGCTGTGGAGCCGGGGGTTGTTGGAGCCCAGATATTTCACCTTGACAGTCTGGATGGGCTCGATGGCCGACTGCTTGATCAGGTGGACCCCGTGTCCCCCCGCGCCGGACAGCGCCTTCAGGGCGTTGAGCAGGGCGGCGGCGGAGCAGCCCATCAGTTCAGAGGTCTTACCGATGACCACTTCCCCATTGGGAAGCTGGATGGCCATGGCAGGCTCGCCGGTACGCTGGGCGGCCTCGTTGGCGGCAGCCACCACAGGCCGGATCTCTGGGGTGACCCCGGCCTGCTGCATCAGCAGCTCCAGCTTGTAGACCGTGTGATCAGAACTTCTCCCCTGGCGGCGCTCGCACAGAGCGTCGTAGTAGCGGCGGATGATCTCCTGACGGGCGGCGGCCTGCACCGCCTCATCGTCATAGATGCACTTACCCGCCATGTTCACCCCCATATCCGTGGGGGACTTATAGGGGCAGGCGCCGGTGATCCGTTCAAACATGGCCGCCAGGACGGGGAACACCTCCACATCCCGGTTGTAGTTCACTGTGGTCTCGCCGTAGGCCTGGAGGTGGAAGGGGTCGATCATATTCACATCGTCCAGGTCGGCGGTGGCCGCCTCATAGGCCAGATTCACCGGGTGCTTCAGCGGCAGGTTCCAGATGGGGAAGGTCTCAAACTTGGCATAGCCGGCGGTGATGCCCCGCTTATGCTCATGGTAGAGCTGGCTGAGACAGGTGGCCATCTTGCCGCTGCCGGGGCCGGGGGCGGTGACCACCACCAGGGGGCGGCTGGTCTCGATATACTGATTCTTTCCGAACCCCTCGTCCGAGACGATGTGGGCGATATTGTGAGGATAGCCCGCGATGGGGTAGTGGCAGTACACCCGGATCCCCAGCTGCTCCAGCCTGGCCTGGAAGGCATCGGCGGCGGGCTGCCCGGAATACTGGGTGACCACCACGCTGCCCACATACAGTTCCATGGAGCGGAACGCGTCGATGAGGCGGAGGACGTCGCTGTCGTATGTGATGCCCAGATCCCCCCGCACCTTGTTCTTCTCAATGTCGGCGGCATTGATGGCGATGATGACCTCTGCGCTGTCCTTCATCTGGGCCAGCATCCGGATCTTGCTGTCCGGCTCGAACCCGGGCAGCACCCGGCTGGCGTGGAAGTCGTCAAACAGCTTGCCTCCAAATTCCAGGTACAGCTTGCCCCCGAACTGGGCGATGCGCTCCTGGATATGCTGGGACTGGAGCTTCAGATATTGGTCGTTATCGAACCCCTGTCTGGCCATGCCCTCACTCCTTTTATCTTATCGTTGCAGATCCTGTGCAAATTCATTCCTTCTTATTTTACGCAACCCACCGGACACCGTCAAGGTTTTTGAGCCGAAGAGTTCTACGAGAGTTTCTGTCGGATTTTGTGAAAATAGCGGGTAGCTTTTCCATCTCCGGTATGATAAAATAATAAAACTCACCTCTTTTCTTGTCCGCGTCCGGTCTGCCCGGGCGCATTTTATCTGCTCCCGCACAAATAGGAGGGCGTTCTCGATGGAATGGAATGATCTGATGCACACCCTGATGATCGTGTGTCCCCTGGTGTTCCTTGGGAGCATCGTGGACGCGGTAGCCGGCGGCGGCGGGCTGATCACCCTCCCCGCCTATCTGCTGGCCGGGCTGGACCCCCACGCCGCCTCCGCCACCAACAAATGCGGCAACGTGTGGGGAACCCTGCTCTCCGCCTACCGCTTCTGGCGGCGGGGGGAACTCCGGATGCCCAGCGCCGCCTGGGGCGCGGCCGGCGCCCTGGCAGGTGCCTGGGCGGGGGCGAGGCTGAACCTCATCCTGCCTGACCAGTTCCTCTATTATATCATGCTGGCCATCGTTCCGGTGATGGCTGTTTTTCTCCTTTTGAAGCGGGACTTCGGGACGGAGGACCGCTCCGGACAGTTCTCCTCTCTCCGCCTCTCCCTGTTTTCCCTGGCCATCGGTCTGGCAGTGGGGTGCTACGACGGATTTTTCGGCCCCGGCGCGGGCACCTTCCTCATGCTGGCCTACACCGGCCTCTGCAAGTTTGATCTGCTCACCGCCTCCGGCAACACCAAGGCGGCCAACGCCGCCTCCAACGCCGCCTCTCTGGCCACCTTTGCCCTGGCGGGCGAGGTGGTCTGGGCCGTGGGCCTCCCCGCCGCCCTGTGCGGCCTGGCCGGGGGGTATGTGGGCTCCGGCCTGGCCCTTCGGGGCGGGGCCAAGGTCATCCGCCCTATGTTCTTCGTGGTGCTGACCCTTCTCACCGTCCGCCTGATCTGCGATCTGCTGGTCTGACCTTCTGTGCGCCCCAGGGCGCACTTTTTTTACCCTTTTCCGGATAAAGGAGAACGCAGCCGGCAAAACCGGCTGCGTTCTAAAAGGATGGAGGATTCAGATGAAAAAGAGTTGTACTCTTGCCTTGCACATTTAGGGTACCCTATTTTTGTGAATAAAACCAGCGCAAGTTGTTACAAAAAGATTAAACATTTTTCTCTCTGTCATCCTCGCCGCTCCCCTCCCCCCGCAGGCCCTGGAAAAAGTCCTGAAGGATCTCCTGACACTCGTTCTCCAGAGGGCCGCGGTACAGCCGGGGATGGTGGTTGAAGCGCTCTTCAAACAGGTTGAGCACCGAGCCGCAGGCCCCCGCCTTGTCGTCCCGTGTCCCATAGCGCACCGTGTCCACCCGGGCATTGATGATCCCTCCGGCGCACATGGGGCACGGCTCCAGGGTGACGTACATGGTACACCGGTGGAGCCGCCAGCTGCCCAGGCGGCGGCAGGCGTCTCGGATGGCCTCCAGCTCCGCGTGGGCGGTGGCGTCGCCGTTCTCCTCCCGGCGGTTGCGCCCCTCCCCCACGATCACTCCGTCCCGGACGATGACGCAGCCCACAGGCACGTCGCCCTCCGCTCCGGCCTGGGCGGCCAGTTCCAGCGCCCGGCGCATATAGTCCCTATGATCCATGGGTACAGCCTCCTCGTTTCCGCAGGGCGGTCGTCTTTCCACACGCCGGCCCCAAATTGTGGAATGTCGTTCTCATCCCGTCTCTCCGCTGGCCCGGGCATAGTCCTCCACCAGGCTTTGGGCGCAGCGGAGCGGGTCGTCCCCCTTCCGCAGGCGGAGGGTGAACCGGGGCACATCCCCCGGAATGAGGAGCAGACGGTTTCGGTAGCGGTCCCCGCCGCACAGCAGGGAGAAGGGCTCCAGCTGGAACTGCTCCAGGGTAAAGATCAGCTGTCCGTTCTTCTGGGCGATGTCGGTGATGTCCGCCTCCGCCGCAGCCGCCCGGAGCAGGGCCACGGAGATCAGATTGTTCACCGTCCGGGGCGGCTCGCCATAGCGGTCGATGAGCTCATCCACCAGGTCGTCCGCCTCCTCCTCGCTGCGGATGGCGGCGATGCGCCGGTACAGGTCCATCCGCTGCTCCGGCGCAGGGACATACCGGTCCGGGATGGAGGCGGCCACCGCCAGATCGGCGGCGCACTCAGTGCGCTTGGGGACCGGCTGTCCCTGCTGGGTGAGCACCGCCTCCTCCAGCAGCTTCAGGTACATATCATAGCCCACCGACAGCATGAAGCCGCTCTGCTCCGGGCCCAGCACGTTGCCCGCGCCCCGAATCTCCAGGTCCCGCATGGCGATCTTGAAGCCGGAGCCGAACTCCGCAAACTCCCGGATGGCCGACAGGCGTTTGGCGGCCACCTCGGTGAGCACCTTCCCCCGGCGGTAGGTGAGATAGGCGAAGGCCCGGCGGTTGGACCGGCCCACCCGGCCCCGGATCTGGTGCAGCTGGGCCAGGCCCAGGTGGTCGGCGTCCTCGATGATGAGGGTGTTGGCGTTGGGCAGGTCGATGCCTGTCTCAATGATGGTGGTGCACACCAGCACGTTCAGCTCCCCGTCGGTCATGCGGCTCATCACATCGTCGATGGCCTCCTGGCTCATCTTGCCGTGGGCCACGCCCACCGCCGCGTCCTCTCCCAGCATCTGTCCGATGCGGGCGGCGGTGCGGTCGATGGTCTCCACCCGGTTGTGGAGGTAGTACACCTGTCCCCCCCGCTCCAGCTCCCGGCGCATGGCGTCGGCCAGCACCGGCCAGTTATGCTCCAGCACATAGGTCTGCACCGGCAGGCGGTCGGCAGGCGGCTCCTCCAGGGTGGACATATCCCGGATGCCCGACATGGCCATGTTCAGGGTGCGGGGGATGGGGGTGGCGGACAGGGTGAGCACGTCCACCTGGGCAAAGCGCTCCTTCAGCTTCTCCTTGTGCTGGACGCCGAAGCGCTGCTCCTCGTCCACCACCAGCAGGCCCAAGTCCTTGAAGCGCACGTCCTTGTTGAACAGGCGGTGGGTGCCGATGAGGATGTCCACCCGCCCCTCCTCCACCCGGCGCAGGGTCTCCTTCATCTGGGCCGGTGTGCGGAAGCGGGAGACTACATCGATGTTCACCGGATACCGGGCAAAGCGGCGCAGGGCGGTGAGATAGTGCTGCCGGGCCAGAACGGTGGTGGGCACCAGAATGGCGGCCTGTTTGCCGTCCAGCACGCATTTCATCATGGCCCGGAAGGCCACCTCTGTCTTGCCGTATCCCACATCGCCGCACAGCAGCCGGTCCATGGGCACAGGGCGCTCCATGTCCCGCTTGATCTCCCCGATGCACCGCAGCTGGTCATCGGTCTCAGAGTATTCAAACTGCTCCTCGAATTCCCGCTGCCACGGGGAGTCCGGAGAGAAGGCAAAGCCGGGCTGTCGCTGGCGCTGGGCGTACAGCTGGATCAGCCCCTTGGCCAGGTCGGCCACCGCCTTCTTCGCCTTGGTCTTGGCCCGCTCCCAGTCCGTCCCCCCCAGCTTGGACAACTTTTTCGTCTCCTGGGCATCCTCGCCGCCGCCGATATACTTGGAGACCAGGTCCAGCTGGGTGGCGGGGACATACAGCACGTCCGTCCCGGCGTAGGCGATCTTCACATAGTCCTTCTCAATGCCGTCCGCAGGCATTTTCACCATGCCCACATACCGGCCCACCCCGTGGTGCTCGTGGACCACCAGATCCCCGGGGGACAGATCCGCATAGGACTTCAGCTTCTGCCGGTTGGTGGCCTCCTTTTTGACCGGGCGGGGCCGCTTTCTGGCTCCGCCGGCCTGACCCTCGGTGATGACGGCCAGCTTCAGCCCGGGGTACTCCATCCCACCGGACAGCCCTCCCACGGTGAGGATGATCTGTCCGGGCCGGGGCAGGGCCTTCAGGGCGAAGTCCACACCGGACTTCACCTTCTGTTCCCGGAGGAGGGTCTGGAGGTTCAGGGCCCGCTGCTCGCTGGATACCAGCACCAGGACGGAGAACCCGGCGCTCTGATAGTGGCTCAGGTCCTGCACCGCGGTCTCCAGGCTGGCCCCGAAGGAGGGCAGCTGCTTGGCCATCAGGGACAGCACACACCGGGGAGCCGCCGGATAGGCGGACAGGGCGAAGGAATCCAGATACGCAAAGGGGAAGTCCTCCAGCCTGCGGCACAGCTGGTCATAGGAGCGGGACAGCGCCCCGCAGGCCCCATCCAGCTCGCCCCGCTCCAGCAGGGTCTTGACGTCCTCCTCCAGCTGCCACTGCCAGGTCTTGGCCCGCTCCCCCACCCGGCTGCTCTCCGAGAAGAGGACACAGGCGTCATAGGGGAGATAGTCCGCCGCAGTGGCCAGCTCCGGATAGATCAGGGGGAGGTACCGGTCAGCCGCCGGGAAGGACCGCCCCTCCTCCAGAGCCTCCCGGTCCTGCCGAAGGGTGGCCGCCAGCTCCTCCAGGCCGTCCCGGCGGGCGGCGGCAGCGCGCTGGTCCAGCTGCTTCAGCAGTCCGGCCAGACCGCCGGGGGCCAGGTGGGGTAGAGTCTCCGCCGCGGGGAGCAGCACAGCCCCCTCCACATTGGCCGTCCGCCGCTGGGTCCCCGGATCAAAGATCCCCAGGGCGTCCACCTCATCCCCGAAAAACTCGGCCCGAACCGGGGCCTCCATGGCTGGAGAGTACACGTCCAGAATACCGCCCCGGAGGGCGAACTGGCCCGGGCCCTCCACCTGCTCACAGCGGACATAGCCCGCCTGCGTCAGATGTTCGGTCAGCTCCTCCAGGTCGGCGGTCTGCCCCACCGCCAGGGCAGTGCAGGCGCGCTCCAGCGCCTCCGGCGGGAGCGTGCGCTGGAGCAGGGCCTCCACCGTGGCCACCAGACATGGGACCTCCCCCCGGGTCAGGCGGTAGAGGAGGCGGAGCCGGCGGTGCTCCCACTGGTGTGAGACGGTGGCGATGTTGTGAAACAGAAAGGAGCGGGCGGCCAGCACAGGGACCTCCCCGCCGGTGAGGAAGGACAGATCCCGGGCCATCCGCTCCGCCTCCCCCTCGTCGGCGCACACCACCACCACGGGGCGGCCGCTCTCCTGCCCCAGGCAGGCGGCGAAGTGGGCCCGGTGGACCGCAGCCAGGCCGGACACCGCAGCCGGGGACTGCCCGCCGTCCAGCGCCGCTGTCAGCTGCTGAAATTCCGGCAGTTCCCGCAAAACAGAGCGGAGTATCTCCATTCAATATCACTCCTTGTACCGATATATCCCATGATATGGAAATCAAAACGCACCAATGCCCCCTGTCCCGGGGGATAGGGGGTGGGTGTCGGCTGGATCTTCACTCAGTTTACCCGGTTTTCTTCTCTGCGTCAAGGGCGGCCACCTCCAGCTTCCGGCCAGACAACCGTGTGGTCTTGGGAAGATTTAAAGGTTATGTAATACTTTTTCGTCCCTTTTGTAACAACTCTCTGGTAGGATAAACCTTGCAAGAGACAAGTTCGTTTCATTTTAATCCTCTTTTTCAATGACAGGCCCCGGGCGCTTTGGAGCAGCGTCCCGGGGCCTGTCATTTCCCACACTATTTTACCCACATGGAGTTCAGCACCTGGCTAACGCTCTGGGCAAAGAGGCGGGCTCCGTCCACCGCCTCGGTGAGGGTATTCCCGTGTCCCCCCACCTCCACCAGCAGATAGCCGGGGGACAGCTGCTGGTTATAGCTGCTGTTGCGCAGCACGATGGGCCGGGCCAGACTCACATAGTCGGAGATCAGCTCCTGCTGGAACCGGACGGCCAGGGCCAGATTATCGATCCAGTACGGGTGCTGCGCCCCGCCGCCGTCGGTGCCCACCACCAGCATGACCTGGGCGGTCTTTTTCCCATTCTCCTGGGTGACCAGCTTATAGATAGCGCCGTCGCTGCCCACCAGGGCGTCCCGGTGGACGTCCAGGATGATCCGGATGGTGGGATACTTGGCCAGCCAGTCCCGTACCGCCGCCTTGGAGCGGTCGTAGGAGCCATTATAGGCGGGGTAGTCGTACAGATTGGTGTCATGGATCACCTGGAAGCCCTGGCTGCGGAACACCTCCGCCATGGCCTCCCCCACACGGACCACATTGTGGGTGCAGTCGGTGGTGCGGTAGGCGTCGCTCTCCTGGTAGAGGTCCCCGTCGTTCTGGGAGTAGGCCTCGCTGCCGTGGCTGTGTAAAATCAGGATCTGCGGCCCCTCCCCCAGGCCGAAGTGGACCGCCCCCGCGTCAAACACGGAGGGATCCAGCCCCTTGTTGGTCCGGTCATACAGATAGACCCCGTTCCGGCTGAAATATTGTCCTCCCTCCCGGCCCACGCCGGTCATTTCCCGGACATCGTCCGGTTCCGCCGGCGGCTGGAGCTGAGGGACCGTCTGGTCATCGTCATCCTCCACCTCCGGGAGCTCCTCCCCAGGGGGAGCCGTCTGCTCCGCCTCCCGCTCCTGCCGGAGGGCCTCCACCGCCTCCAGCCCGGCGGACAGCAGAGCGGACTGCTCCACCATCAGCCGTCCCAAGCTGTCCATTCCCGCCAGGGCAGTCTCCTCCGGGACCTGCCCCAGCTGCTCCGCCAGCAAGCCCACCACCGCCTGGGAGTCTGCGGACCAGGCCCGCACCGCCTCACCCACGCCGGACAGGTCCGCCGTCAGCCCTATGCCCCAGACGGTCACCAGCGCCAGCCCCAGGCCCACGCCCCGCCGGAGCACCCGGAGCCTGTCCCGCCCCCGCCGTCTCTCCCTCATGCCGGTCCCTCCTTATCCTGTGTGCCTCTCCCCCACTGTATGCGGCGTGGGGGCCTCTTAGAAGGACAGGCTCAAAGGTTTTCCACATTTTCCTCCACTCTGTGGATAACTCCCCGGATCATCCCGCAGAGGACAGAAAAACCCGCCCCCTGCGGTGACGCAGGGGGCGGGAACCGGTTCAGCAGATCAGATTCAGCACTTCTCGAAGATGGTGGCAACGCCCATGCCGCCGCCGATGCACAGAGTAGCCAGGCCCTTCTTAGCCTCGGGACGCTTGGCCATCTCATGGAGCAGGGTGACGATGATGCGCGCGCCGGAGGCGCCCACGGGGTGGCCCAGGGCGATGGCGCCGCCGTTGACGTTGACCTTGCTCATGTCGAAGCCCAGCTCACGGGCCACGGCGATGGACTGGGCGGCAAAGGCCTCGTTGGCCTCCACCAGATCCATGTCCTCGATCTTCAGGCCGGCCTTCTCCATGGCCTGACGGGAGGCGGGCACGGGGCCCACGCCCATGATCTTGGGATCCACGCCGCCCTGGCCCCAGCTGACCAGCTTGGCCATGGGCTTCAGGCCGTACTTCTCCACGGCCTCGCCGGAGGCCAGGATGATGGCGGCAGCGCCGTCGTTGATGCCGGAGGCGTTGGCGGCAGTGACGCGCTGGACGTGCTTCTTGGTGTCGGCCTCATGGACCTGGGTGACGGGGAAGGTGTGCTCGATGGCATCCTCAACGCCCTCGGGACCCACGGGGAAGGCGCCGCGCAGCTTGGAGATGCCCTCGGCGGTCACGCCGGCACGGGGGAACTCGTCCACCTTGAACTCCACCATCTCCTTCTTCTTCTTGATCATCACGGGGACGATCTCGTCGTTGAAGCGGCCGGAGTTCAGAGCGGCCTCAGCCTTGTTCTGGGAGGAGGCGGCGAACTCGTCCAGCTCCTCGCGGGTGATGCCCCACACGTCGCAGATATTCTCGGCGGTGGTGCCCATGTGGTAGTTGTTATAGGCGTCCCACAGGCCGTCCTTGATCATGGTGTCCACCATCTTGTTGTCACCCATGCGGGCGCCCCAGCGGGCGGCAGGGATGGCATAGGGGGCGGCGGACATATTCTCGGTGCCGCCGGCCACCACGATGTTGGCGTCACCGGTGAGGATGGCGCGGGCGCCCTCGATGACGGACTTCATACCAGAGCCGCACACCATGCCCACGGTGTAGGCGGGCACGTTCATGGGCACACCGGCCTTCAGAGCGGCCTGGCGGGCGGGGTTCTGGCCCAGGCCAGCGGTCAGGATGCAGCCAAACATGACCTCATCCACATTCTCAGCCTTCACACCAGCGCGGTTCAGAGCTTCCTTGATGACGACGGCACCCAACTCGGCGGCGGGGGTGTCCTTCAAGCTTCCGCCAAAGGAACCAATGGCGGTACGGCAGCAGTTGACAACATAGACTTCTTTCATTCTGTGTTACCTCCAAAAATGTGTATTGGCGTCACAAGGGCGCCTGATCTCCGCTCTTGGGTTGATTATACTCAATTACACGGGAAAAAGCAATGAAATTTTTGTAACATCCTGTCCGATCCGTTCTATTTTCCCGATCCCTCTCCTCCGCAAAAAATGCGGGCCCCCGCGGCACGCTGGCCGGGGGACCCGCTGCTCCCCGCCGGGGCGGGGTCATGCTCTCTATTTACTTGACGCTCTCGCCGGCGGCCTTCTTGGCCTTGATCTCCTTGACGGCGTCCTTATAGCTCAGGTTGACGCGGCCCTTGTCGTCGATCTCGGTGACCTTGACCCAGATCATGTCGCCGATGTTGACCACGTCCTCCACCTTCTCCACCCGGTGATCGGCCAGCTTGGAGATGTGGACCATGCCGTCCTTGCCGGGAGCCAGCTCCACAAAGGCGCCGAACTGGAGGATGCGGACCACCTTGCCGTAGTACAGCTCGCCCACCTGGGGGACGAACACGATGGTGTCGATCATCTTCTTAGCGGCGTCACAGGCCTCGGCGTTGGGGGAGGCGATGTGGATGGTGCCGTCGTCCTCGATGTCCACGGTAGCGCCGGACTCGGCGGTGATCTTCTGGATCACGGAGCCGCCCTTGCCGATGACCTCACGGATCTTGTCGGGGTCGATCTTCATGGTGAGCATCTTGGGGGCGTACTTGCTCACCTCGGCCCGGGGGGCGGAGATGCAGGGCAGCATGATCTCGTCCAGGATGGCGTACCGGGCGTCCTTGGTGATCTCCAGGGCCTCCTTGATGATCTCATGGGTCAGACCGTCGTTCTTCAGGTCCATCTGGATGGCGGTGATACCAGCCTTGGTGCCGGCCACCTTGAAGTCCATCTCACCGTGGAAGTCCTCCACGCCCTGGATGTCGATGAAGGTCTGGAAGGAGCCGTCGTCGTCCTGGATCAGGCCGCAGGAGATGCCGGCCACGGGGGCCTTGATGGGCACGCCGGCATCCATCAGGGCCAGGGTGGAGCCGCAGATGGAGCCCTGAGAGGTGGAACCGTTGGAGGACAGCACCTCAGAGACCACGCGGATGGCATAGGGGAACTCGTCCACAGAGGGCAGCACGGGGACCAGGGCCCGCTCGGCCAGAGCGCCGTGGCCGTACTCCCGGCGGTTGGTGGAGCGGGGCGCGCGGGCCTCGCCCACAGAGTAGGGGGGGAAGTTGTAGTGGTGCATATACCGCTTCTCTTCCTCTTCCCAGATGGTGTCCAGCTTCTGGCAGGCGGCCAGGGTGTTCAGGGTGCAGACGCTGAGCACCTGGGTCTGACCGCGGGTGAACAGGCCGGAGCCGTGGACCCGGGGCAGCACGCCCACCTCGGCGGCCAGGGGACGGATCTCGTTCTTGGCGCGGCCGTCCACACGGTGGCCCTCCAGCAGCCAGGCCTTGACGATCTTCTTCTGGAACTTATAGGTGAACTCCTCCAGATACTGGTCCATATCCGGATACTCCTCCAGATACTTCTCGTGCCAGTGGTCGATCATGGCGTTCCAGCGGGTCTCCCGCACGTTCTTGTCGTCGGTGTCCATGGCGGCCTTGGCCTCGTCCATGAAGTCGGCCACGATCTTGTCGAACAGCTCCTGGTTGAACTGGGCGTGGTCGTACTCCATCTTGGGCTTGCCGATCTCGGCGACGATCTGGTTGATGAAGGCCACCTGCTTCTTGATCTCCTCGTGGGCCTTCACGATGCCGGCGTACATGATCTCGTCGGGGATCTCGTCGGCGCCGGCCTCGATCATGACCACCTTCTCAGCGGTGGCGGCCACGGTCACATCCATGCGGCTGGTCTTGCGCTGCTCCTGGTTGGGGTTGAGGACGATCTCGCCGTCACAGTAGCCCACCTCCAGGCAGCCGATGGGGCCGGCAAAGGGGATCTCAGAGTAGCTCACACAGGCGGAGGCGCCGATCATGGCAGCCACCTCGGGGGAGCAGTCGTAGTCCACGCTCATGACAGTGCACTGGATGCACACATCGTTGCGGAAGTCATAGGGGAACAGGGGGCGCATGGGCCGGTCGATCAGGCGGCTGGCCAGCACGGCGGGCAGGGAGGGACGGCCCTCACGGCGCATGAAGCTGCCGGGGATGCGGCCCACGGCATACAGCTTCTCCTCAAACTCCACAGACAGGGGGAAGAAGTCAATGCCGTCCCGGGGGCGGGGGGAGACAGTGACGGCCACCATAACAGTGGTGTCACCGTACTTGACCATGGCGCTGGCGCTGGCCAGCTCGGCCACCTTGCCCACCTCGATGGTCAGGGGGCGGCCGCACAGGTCCATGGTCCAGCTCTTAAAGTTGTTGAACTGCTTGTGCTTAATGATGGTTGACATGGGTTGTCCTCCTTGTTGAAAAATTTGGTTTTCTGAAGCGGGACAACACCTTTTAGCACTTGAATACGGGTCCGAATACGGGCCTGCGGTCTGCATGGACACATCTCCCCGCATTTGCGGGCGCACACTGTGCCGCCCCTGCGCAAACGGCTGTGCAAAACGCTTCGCGGCCACGGGCGGGCGAAGCCGGCTTCAGGCCCATATTCAACTGCTAAAAAAGTATCGGCGCTCCGAAAACAGGTTCGATTTATATGCGAACATAGGGCGGCACGATGTGCGCCGCCCTATGAAGGCAATCAATTACTTACGGATGCCCAGCTTGGCAATGATGGCGCGGTAACGCTCGATGTCCTTGGCCATCAGATAGTCCAGCATCTTGCGGCGCTTACCGACCATCTTCAGCAGGCCGCGGCGGGAGTGGTTGTCCTGCTTGTGGACCTTCAGGTGCTCGGTCAGCTCGTTGATGCGGGCGGTCAGAATGGCGATCTGAACCTCGGGGGAGCCGGTGTCAGTGGGGTGAGTGCGGTTGGCCTCGATCACGGCCGTCTTTTCGTCCTTACGAATCATGGAAAATTCCACCTTTCAAAAATTCTGCCCAAAGGGCTGCGTAGCGGGCGGGTGAAGCCCCGTCCACTTGGACAGGCTGTGTCCCGCAACGAAGCGGATGGGCGGTCTGTGCATTCTCATGCTGGGTAACTATATCACAATTTTTCCCCGTTGTCAAAGAAAAAAGACCGGTTTTGTGATCTTTTTTCCGGTCTCTCTAGCCCTCCCACAGGCCCGCATCCTCCGGCAGGGGCGGTAGGCGGTCCAGATCCTGCTCCCGGACCTGCTTCAAGCAGGGCTCACATAAAAAGACGCTCCGGCGGAAGCGGCGCAGCCCCTTCGACCCGCCGCACAGCTGACAGCAGGGCCAGGCGTGGGCCATCTCCACCTTGTTTCCCTTCACCGTCAAATCCACCCGGTGCTCTGGAAGCACATTCAGGGCCTGCCGCACCTCCACAGGCAGGCAGATCCGCCACTCCTCGTCCACCTTGCAGCGGTAGACCATGGGCTGAGGCGGGATGCCTCCCGTCAGATACATAAAAATTCCCCCTTCCGTTCAAGTTATCTTCAATAAGTAGTTTAGCAAAGTTTAGCTAAGTTTGTCAACTTATGTGCTATGCAATGCTGTATCATGTTTTACAGAAAGGGGGCGGCTGCTATGGCAAAAACCGATGCTCAAATTGGGATCCGTGTGACCAGCCAGTTCAAAGCCCGGCTGGAGCGTCAGGCGGAACGGGAGCGCCGCAGCGTCTCCAACCTGGTCCTCAAGGTCATGGAGGAATATCTGGAGCAGCAGGAGGACGGCGAAAGCTCCGGCTCCTAAGCTTCTATTCACATTATTCTCATATAGCAGAACAAAACAGCCAGGGGCCTGCGCGGTGTGTGCGGGTCTCTGGCTGTGTTGCTTTCCTCCCTCTCCCCCGGCTTCTCCCAGGGGTGCTCGGACCCGCCCACCATCCTGTCCTGCTGTGATTCGCCCGTCCTCCGCTAAGGGACGCTTGTCCTTCCAGCCCGTAGGGGATGGGCTTGCCCCTCCCGCGGTCCCCTCCTGCTGTGGTCCGCCTGAGACGCCGTAGGGGCGGGTCTCCGACCCGCCCGCTGGTTTTCGGATCGGTTTCATTCTACGCTGAGGGTTTCGCCCTGCGGGGCGAGTCCCTTTGCCCGCGGCGGCAAAGGGACCAAAACGCCGCCGGGGGCCCAATTTTAGATACCTGTGCGTCATTGTCAGGCGCGGGAGGTGCAACGACTGACTCCGCACCCGCGCCGCTGCCGCTGTTCCTCCAAAATCAAGACGGCTTGACTGGCTGGACCAAACGGACGCGCCTGATCACTCAGAGCCTGATCGCTGCGGGGGAAACCCGGCGGGCGGCGGATCGCCGCCCCTACTAGGCAATTTTGGTCATATACAATACGATGGCCGCCGCAGCCAGGAAACCGCACCTGTCTCTCTGGAACCAGACGGGACCGTTAAAACGCCGTAGGGGCGAGTCCCAGACTCGCTCGTCCCCGCTTCATGGGAACGGCTCTGTCCGGCGCAGACACGATCCCGCACCCTCTGCCACAGCTGGCCGGAACCAGGCGCGGCGGGGAAATGGAACAGGCCGAAATTTTGCACTGCAACAGGGCCCAGCGGCCCGGGAGGAATTAAAACACGGAACCGTATTTTGCGCGCCGGAACTTCTGTGGAAGGGCGTAGGGATAACCCCCGTAAACGGGGGTCCGGGGGTGGCCCCGCTGGAGCCGGGAGGCGACCGCGGGACACCCCCGGCGGCGTTTTGCCTCCTTTGCCGCCGAGGGCAAAGGAGGTCGCCCAAAGGGCGAAACCCTCCCCTACGGGATGGTGGGGAAATATCCTGCGGCAAAGGATTGCGGTCCCTTCCTCTGCCGAAAATGCAAAAACGGAGGCCCATTCGGGCCTCCGTTTGCCGTTTCGCTTATTCCGCGGAGATCATATAGTAATAAACAGGCTGTCCGCCGGGCATCACGCTCACCTCTGCGTTGGGGCAGGCAGCCGTGAACCGCTCCGCTGCCTGCTCGGCCTGCTCCTCGGTGACATCCTCCCCGTAAAACAGGGAGATAAACTCCGCCTCCTGAAGGGCGTCCGACTTGGCCAGACGGTCCATCAGGTCGTCCAGATCCCGGTCCGTGCCAAAGAGCTGGTGCTCCAGCAGAGCCAGGTAATCCCCCTCCTTGATGGCAAAGCCGCCAAAGTCGGAGTCCCGGGCCGCGTATGTGATCTCCGCGGTGCGGACCCGGCCCAGGGCCTCGGTCATCATCTCGGTCAGCTCTCCCTGCTCCATCTCGGGATCCACCGCCATCATGGCGGCGATGCCCTGGGGCACGGTCTTGGTGGGCAGGACCACCACCTTCTTGTCCTCACACAGGCGGACGCACTGCTCCGCCGCCATGATGATGTTTTTGTTGTTGGGCAGGACAAAGACGATCTCCGCCGGGGTGCGGTCGATCTCTCTCAAAATGTCCTCGGTGGAGGGGTTCATGGTCTGGCCGCCGGAGATCACGCCGTCCACACCCAGGTCCTTGAACACGGCCTCCAGCCCCGCGCCGGCGCAGACAGCCACATAGCCGTACTTCTTCTCCGGAGCCGCCTTCACCGGCTCCTCCGGCATGGCCGCGCCCCGCTCCAGCTCCTGCTCCACCGCGTCCAGATCGTCGGTGCTCTGGACGTGTCTCCCGGCCGCCAGGTCCTCGGCCTGGGTGCGCATATTTTCGATCTTGGCCAGCTCCAGCGTGCCGTACTTCTGGGCCTCAGTGAGGGCCGCGCCCGGGATGTTGGTATGGACGTGGACCTTGAATGCCTCGTCGTCCTCCCCAATGACCAGACTGTCGCCAATGCCGTTGAGGTAGGTGCGGAAGGGCTCCAGGTTCACATGGGGGGAGGGCTTGCGCACGATGAACACCGTGTCAAAGGCGAAGGTGATGTCCTCAGCGGGGATGGCCCCGAAATCGGCCTTCTCCGCCTGGGCGGGCTCCTCGTCCGCGGGCATCTCCTCGCCCCGCAGCTCGTTGAGCATCCCCTGGAGGATCAGCAGGAAGCCCGCGCCGCCGGCGTCCACCACACCGGCCTTTTTCAGCACTGGGTTCTGGTTGACCGTGTCGGCCAGGGCCAGCTGGCCCTCCTGGATGGCGGCCTCCAGCACTGCTTCGAAGCAGTTGTCCTCCCGGGCGGCGCCGGCAGCCCGGGCCGCAGCCAGACGGGACACGGTGAGGATGGTTCCCTCGGCGGGCTTCATCACCGCCTTATAGGCGGCGGCCACACCGAAGTCCAGTGCGATGGCCAGATCCCGGCCATCCATGGTCTCCCGCTCCTTGATGGCCTTGGCAAAGCCCCGGAACAGCAGGGACAGGATGACGCCGGAGTTGCCCCGGGCCCCCCGCAGCAGCGCGGAGGCGGTGGCCTGGGCGGCCTTGCCCACGGTGTCGAAGGACTGCTTCTTCATCTCTGCGGCGGCAGCCCCGATGGACAGGCTCATGTTGGTGCCCGTGTCGCCGTCCGGGACGGGGAACACGTTCAGATCGTTGATGCGCTGTTTTTCCGCGCGAATGGCGGCGGCGGCGTGGATGACCATCTGCTGAAAGGCCGCCGCATCAATGGTTTGTCTCATATCGGCCCAAATTCCTTTCTACAAATGTCCTTAAAACCGCATGGAGTCCACACAGACGTCCACCGATTTCACTTCCACCCCGGTGGTCTTGCTGACCACATAGCGGACCTCGCTCATAATAGAGCGGCAGACCGCCACCAGGTTGACCCCGTTCTCCACGATGATGTGCAGTTCGATGGAGACGGTACCGTCCTCGTTGTAATATACCTTGACGCCCTTCGCCATGGACTCCCGCTTGAGGAGATGGACCAGGCCGTCGGTCTTGGAGCGGACCGCCATGCCCTTGACGCCGTAGCAGTTGGTGGCCGCACAGCCGGTCACGGCGGTGAACACCTCACTGCTGATGCGGATCTCGCCCAGATCGTTTTGCAGTTTCATAAGTCATTACCTTCCTTTCGCTGAGGATAGGGTAGATCACCACAGCATTCAGCGGTTTTCTGCCGCTGAGTGTATTGATACAGGTTATATTGTAGTCTATTTCCTCCGGAATTACAAGTAGAATTTCCTCCCCTGCCCTGTTTCAGCGCGGAAAACAGCCCCCGTCCGCCTAGCGGACAGGGGCTGTTGGGAGCGTACGGGGCAGGAGACTCACCGCTCCTCCCGGAAGTAGTTCAGACCCAGGGCGGCGGGCTGCCCGCTGCCCTTCTGCCGGATGGAGGAGACCACCAGCACGATGGCGGTGATCAGGAAGGGGAGCGCCTGGTACAGCTGCGTGGGGACGGCGGCCAGCCAGCCCAGCCCCTCCGGGAAGGCGGCGGCCAGGCTGGAGCCCGACACCCGCAGGGTGTTGAAGAAGCCGAACACGAAGGTGCCCAGCACCGCCAGCGCGGGGTTCCAGTTTGCAAAGATGACCAGCGCCACCGCGATCCAGCCATAGCCGTTGATCCAGCAGCTGCTGTTGAAGGAGCCGGACATATTCAGACCCATATAATAGCCGCCGATGCCCATGATGCCGCAGCCGATGCATATATGGATATACTTATACCGCTTCACGTTCACACCCACCGAGTCGGCGGCGCCGGGGTTCTCCCCCACTGCCCGCAGACGCAGGCCGGGGGCGCTGCGGCTGAGGTACCACCACATGGCAAGGGCGATAACGACCCCCAGATAGACCAGGATGTTGTGGTCAAACAGGCCCCGGCCCAGCACAGGGATCTGGGACAGACCGGGAATGGGCAGATCCATGAACCCGTTCTTGATGTTCTCATAGTTGTTCATCACCGGCCAACTGACCGCCTTCACGCCGTTGCCCACGAAGAAGTACACACCCAGGCCGAAGGTCGTAAGGGTCAGGCCGGTGATGTTCTGGTTGGCCTGGAGCGATACGGTGAGGGCGGCGAACAGAAGGCCGCACAGGGCGCCCATCAGAAAGGCGGTCAGGATCCCGATCCCCAGGCTGTTGGCGTAGCAGCCGACGATATAGCCGAAGATGGCCCCCACGGCCATGATGCCCTCCACGCCCAGGTTCAGGCTGCCGGATTTCTCCACCATGATCTCCCCCACCGTGCCGTAGAGCAGAGGGATGTTGTAGACCACGATGTTGTGGATAAAGGTGGTGACCACCCCGAGCTTATCCATTTCCATTGACACTGCCCCCCTTCTGCGCGCGGACAACTTGAAAGCGGATGAAGAAATCAGCGGCCAGCACCAGGAACAGGATCGCCCCCTGGAGCATATCCGCAAAGCTGGAGTCCACCTGTGCAAAGGTGGCGGCCGCCACGGTGGAGCCGTGCTGAAGCATGGAGATCAGGGCGGACACCACAAAGATGATCCCGGTGTTCAACTGGGCCAGCCAGGCCACGATGACCCCCGTCCAGCCCACATCGTCAGTGAAGGAGGTGGACAGGATCCCCACCGTTCCCACCTTGAAGGCGGCGGCCAGGCCGATGAGACAGGCAGACAGGAACACAGTGCGCAGAACGATGGTGTTCACCTTCATCCCGGCATAATGGGCGGTCCCGGCGCTGTCCCCCACCACGGCGATCTCATAGCCGTGCTTGGAGTACTTCAGATAACAGTAGACCAGCACCCCGATCAGCAGGGTGAACAGAACGCACACATTCAGACCGAACTTGCCGATCATAATTCTGGGGAAGGCCACCTCCTTGCCGAAGTTGAAAAACACCGGCCGGGCGGAGGAGGTGTCCAGAAAGAAGTTCCACTCCGCCTGGGTCTCCCCCAGGAAGATGAGAAAATACAGGGCCACATAGTTGAGCATCAGAGTCATCAGGGTCTCATTGGTGCCGAACTTCACCTTCAGCACCGCGGCCAGGGCGCCGTACAACCCGGCGGCGGCCATACCCGCCAGACACATGAGGATCAGAACCACCCCCTGGGGCAGGACGTCCTTCAGCTTGAGGGCCACGGCGGCGGCGGCCACCGCCCCCAGGATGAACTGCCCCTCTCCGCCGATGTTCCAGAAGCGCATCTTGAAGGCCAGGGACAGAGCCACTGAGGTGAGCACAAGGGGGACGAACACCTTCAGATAGTTCTCAAAAGTTTTATAGGCGATCTTGTTGCCCACCATACCCATGGTGAACATCCGCTTGTAATAGGCAATGGGGTCCACCCCCATGACCATCAGCAGCAGTCCGCCCAGCACCAGGGCGGCGGCCACTGCGGCCAGATAGAGACACAGCTTCTTCCAGAAAGGACAGCTGTCCCGCTTTACGATGTGGAAACGCATGGTCAGTCCTCTCCTTCCTGGCTGCCGCTCTCCTGCTGCTCCAGCTCCAGCAGCTCCTGGGCGCTGATGTTGGTGTCCCGGGCGATGCCGGCAGGCTTGTCCTCATACTTATAGGTCAGATCCAGGGCGCCGGTCATCATCAGGCCCAGCTCCTCCTTGGAGGTCTTGTGGGCATGGACCACGCCCATGACCTTTCCGTGACACAGAACCATGATCTTGTCGCACAGGGCCAGCATCACGTCCAGATCCTCGCCCACGAACAGGATGCCCACCCCGTCCTTCTTTTGCTGGTTCAGGATATTGTAGATGGCGTAGGACGAGTTGATGTCCAGCCCCCGGACGGGGTAGGCGGTGACGATGACGTTGGGCCCCGCCTTGATCTCACGGCCCAGCAGCACCTTCTGTACGTTGCCGCCGGACAGCCGGCGCACCGGCGTCTCGGTGGAGGGGGTGACCACCCCCAGCTGCTCGACCACCTGCTGGGCCGCGGCCCGGCCGGCCTTTCGGTCCACGAAGGGGCCCTTGGTCTCTCCGTAGTTTTTCAGGATCATGTTGTCCGTGATGGACATGGAGGGGGCCAGTCCCATGCCCAGCCGGTCCTCCGGGATGAAGGACATGGAGATGCCCTTTTCCAGAATCGCCTTGGGGGGCAGGCCCACGATGTTGTCCCCTTTGTGGATCATCAGTCCGGACTGGATGGGGCGCAGACCGGCGATGGCCTCGCACAGCTCCTTCTGGCCGCAGCCGGCGATGCCTGCCACGCCCAGGATCTCGCCGCCCCGGATGTAGAAGCTCACCTTGTCGATGGCGACTGCGCCCTCGTCATTTTTGATGGTCAGGTCCCGGATCTCCAGCAGGGGCCGGGTCTTTTCCACCACGGGCCGCTCAATGTTCAGGTCGATCTTCCGGCCCACCATCCACTCGGTCAGGGCCTGCTCGTTGGTCTCCGCGGTGTTGACCGTGGTGATATACTCGCCCTTGCGCAGGATGGCCACCCGGTCGGAGATGTCCATCACCTCGTTGAGCTTGTGGGTAATGATGATGATGGAGTGTCCGTCCTCCTTCATCTTCCGCAGCACGGAGAACAGCTTGTCGATCTCCTGAACGGTGAGCACCGCGGTGGGCTCATCCAGGATGATGACCTTGGCCCCGTAGTACAGCACCTTGATGATCTCCAGGGTCTGCTTCTCCGAAACGGCCATATTGGCCACCTTTTTCCGGGGGTCGATGTCAAAGCCCAACCGCTGGGCCATCTCCCGGATTTCATCGTAGCGGCCCCGGTTCAGGGCAAAGCCGGGCTTCTCCCGGCCCATCCAGATGTTGTCCGCGGCGGAGAACACATCCACCAGCTTGAAGTGCTGGTGGACCATGCCGATCCCCAGTGCCTTGGCCTCCTGGGGAGACCGGATGGAGACCGGCGCTCCGTCCACTAGGATCTCGCCGCTGTCCGGCTGGTAGATGCCGGACAGCATATTCATCAGTGTCGTCTTGCCCGAGCCGTTTTCCCCCAGCAGGGCCAGGATCTCCCCCTTCCGCAGGGTGAGATCCACGTCTTTATTGGCCACCACACTGCCAAAGGTCTTGGTGATGCCCCGCATCTCAATGGCGTATTCCGCCGCCATGGAACCACGCTCCCTCTCTGGTTATCATTCTAAAAGTAATATTTTGATCTAATATCACTTTTCGTATTGTCTCTCCTCCCCGGACCGGCAGTTTTCCGGCCCAGGGAGCAAAGGCCAAGACCGGACCGGCCGGTAGGGCCGGCCCGGTCTTGCGGGTCATATCAGTAAAGCGTTGCGCTGAGATCAGGCGTTCTTCACGCCCTCCACCAGGTAGTTCATGCTGCCGGTAATGACGCTGTCCTCCACAGAGGTGCCGCCGGCGGCCACGATCTCGGTGCCGTCGTTGGTCATCAGGGGGGCGTCCACCTTCTCCACGGCGGCCTTGCCGTCGGTGATGGTGACATTCAGCTTCACGCCGGAGAACACGTCCCACTCGCCGGAGCCGATCAGAGCCTTGACCTGGTCAATGGCGTCCTGGGTGCCGGCAGCGCAGTTCTCGCTGAGGGGGGACACGTCCACCATGCCCTCGTTCAGGCCGCCGTAGTAAGCAGGGCCCTTCATGGCGGTGACGAACTGATCCGCAGACTCGCAGGACATCGCGGTCTCAATGGCAGTCTTGTAGTACACATCCCAGTTCCACATCGCGGCAGTCAGGTGGGCCTTGGGGGCGTCGGCAGTCATGTCGGAGTTGTAGCCGCAGCCAAACACGCCGGCCTTCTCCGCGGCCAGCTGGGGCTGAGCGGAGTCACAATGCTGGGCGATGACGCCGCAGCCGTAGCTGTTGATCAGCTCCTCAGCGAAGGCGTACTCGTTGACCTCGTCGGTCCAGGCGCCCAGCTCCTTGACGTACACGGTGGCGTTGGGATTGACAGCCTGCACGCCCAGGGTGAAGCCATTGATGCCGGAGCAAGTCTCAGCATACTCGGTATCGTAGGCGGAGACATAGCCGATGTTGTTGTTGCCGGTCTCCAGGCTCTTCAGGCCGGCAGCCAGGCCGGCCAGATAGCGGGCCTGATAGATGCGGCCGAAGTAGTTGTTGTAGTTGGTGTCGTTGCTCTTGAAGCCGGTGGCGTGGGAGAAGATCACGTCAGGATACTCCTCCGCCTTGACCTCCATCTCGTTCAGATAGCCGAAGGAGATGCCGAAGATGATGTTGCAGCCTTCACCCACCAGGGTATCCACGGCGGCGCCCACCTGGGTGTCATCCTCAGGGACCTCGTCCACGATGAACAGCTGCTTGTCCACGTCCATGCCCAGGGCCTCCATAGCCTTGGTGATGCCGGTGTGGTGCGCATAGGTGTAGCCGGCGGTGTCGCTCTTCTTATTGATGTAGATGGCGCCAACCTTAAAATCAGACGCGCTCACACTGCTGGCGGAGCCGGCGCTCTGGGAGCCGGTGCTGGCAGCAGAACCGGCGCTGCCGGAGTCCCCGCCGCCGCAGGCGGTGAGGCCCAGGGTCATGGCCGCGGCCATGACAAATGCGAGAATCTTTTTCTTCATGCAAAGTTCCTCCTTCTGAATCGTTCGTTTCATCCTTACTTCTATTAAAACCGCCTGGGGCGGTCTTAATCCCTCATCCCGCGGATTCAGTCATCCGCAAAGGTCACCCCGGTCTCCTCGTTCATGGATTGGACGCGGGCCAGCGCCTCAACGCGCAGTCCCTTCGCCCGCAGGCGGTCGCCGCCGGGCTGGAAGGCCTTCTCGATGACGATGCCGGCACCCACCAGCTCTGCACCGGCATCCTTCACCAGCTGGGCCAGCCCCTCCAGGGCCGCGCCGTTGGCCAGGAAATCGTCGATGAGCAGCACCTTGTCCCCGGGGCCCAAAAACTCCTTGGCCACGATGATGTCGTACACCCGGCCGTGGGTGAAGGACTCCACCTTCGAGGTGTACACCTCGCCGGCGATGTTCTTGGTCTGAGTCTTTTTCGCAAAAATCACCGGGCAGTGGAAGTACTGGGCCGCCACACAGGCGATCCCAATGCCGGAGGCCTCGATGGTCAGGATCTTGTTGATCTCACAGCCGGCAAACCGCCGCTTGAATTCCTTGCCGATCTCAGCAAACAGCTCCACATCCATCTGGTGGTTCAAAAAGCTGTCCACCTTCAGCACATCGGTCCCCTTTACTTTTCCGTCCCTGCGGATCCGCTCTTTCAAAAGCTCCATCGGTTCTCCTCCACCCTTCTCTTTTCTTATGTGGCCGCCTGTTCCGGGGGGCGCCCGGAAAAGAACGGCGTGGCCCGAAGTGAACGGGCCACGGTCGATGGCGATACAGTGTTATTCTACAAAATATTTTTCCGTTCTGCAATCCCTTTTTCCCGTTCTTGTGGGAATTTTTTTGTCACATACCACTTCTTTCCCCCTCTCCCCCGTTTCCGACCGTCAAATCCCCCTGTTTGTAAAGCCTTTGCCTTTACACAGAGAACAAAGAGCCAGCCGGAGCAATATGCTCCGGCTGGCTCAGTGCGTTGAACGGGTCTCAAACTGCTGTCAGCCCCGGACAGCGCGGGTGCGGGCCTCCTTCCGGTCCTCCAGCTTGGAGACGATCAGGGCGCAGGCCGCATCTCCCGTGATGTTGATGGTGGTCCGCCCCATGTCGAAGAGGCGGTCGATACCGGCTACCAGGGCAATGCCCTCAATGGGGATATTGACGCTCTGGAGCACCATGGTCAGCATGACCATGCCGGCGCCGGGAACGCCGGCGGTGCCGATGGAGGCCAGGGTGGCAGTGAGCACAATGGTCACCATATTGCCCAGCGTCAGGTCCACGCCGAAGCAGGTGGCAATGAACACGGAGCACACACCCTGGTAAATGGCGGTGCCGTCCATATTGATGGTGGCTCCCAGAGGCAGGACAAAGGAGGACACCTCACGCCGGGCGCCCAGCCGCTCTGTACACTCCATGTTGAAGGGCAGCGCCCCCACCGAGGAGGCGGAGGAAAATGCCATCATCATGGCCGGGGCCATGCCCTTGAAGAACTGGACCGGCGAGATGCCGGCCAGCACCTTGACTGTGGAGGAGTAGATCACCACCGCATGGATGATGTATCCGCCGTAGGCCACCAGCAGCACCGTAAGCAGGCTGCCCAGGATCTTCGGGCCGTTCTCCGCCACCACCGGGCAGATCAGGCAGGCCACGCCGATGGGAGACAGACGGATGATCACGTCCATGATCTTGATGAACACCTCATTGAGGCTGTCGATGATCTGTGCCGTGGCCAGCCCCTTCTCCCCGGCCAGCAGCACACCGAAGCCCAGGAACAGGGAGATCACGATGACCTGAAGCATCGTGGCGCTGGCCAGCGGCTGGATGGCATTGGAGGGGAAGATGGCCACGATGGTGTCCATAAAGGACTGCCCCGCCGGGGCCTCATAGCTCAGCCCGCTGGTCTCCAGCAGGGGGAACCAGTGCATCCCCTTGGCCACGCTGGCCAGGATCAGGGCCAGGATCACCGCAAAGGCGGTGGTACACATATAGTAGACGATGGTTTTCAGTCCGATGGATCCCACTTTGCTGATGTCCTTCATGGAGATGACCCCGGCGGCGATGGAAAACAGCACAATGGGCACCACCACAAACTTCAGCAGATTCAGGAAAATATCTCCCCAGGGCTTGATGTACGCCTTGGCAAAGTCCTTGCCCTCGATGCCGCCCACGCTGATATTCATCAGCGCCATACCGGCGGCGATGCCCACAAGCAGGCCGACAAAGATCCAAAATGCCAGGGGAAGCTTTCTCTTACCTTCCATGATCACACACTCCTTCCAAAGGCGAAAAACGCACGTCATTTTCTCTCCACTTGCAAACCGTTGACCCTTCCGCCTCTGCTATCAGTATACACACTTCCCAGCGTTTTCTCAACTCATATTTTTTTACTTCGCACTTTTTTGCTTTTTTCACAATTTTTCTCCTCTTTTTTCTACATCTACTGGGGCGTGCTCCCCCGCCCGTCCCAGTATCCGGCGCATCTCTCCCCGTCTTTTCCTGCAAGCCATCCATTCCTGTCCGTAAAATTTCCCCGGAAATTTCTTCTGGGACTCGACGTCGTTCGGCTTTTTATATTCCAAAATATGGTAAACTATGGGTATCACAGGCTTTGCTCGTCACACCAGATGTTAAGGAGGTCTTTTTCATGCAGCTGCTTCGGAAAAAGGGGAACTTCGACAGCACCCGGATCCTGTTTCTCCCGGTAGACGCCATCGCACCCAACCCGGACCAGCCCCGCCGGGTCTTTGCTCAGCAGGAACTGGACGAGCTGGCCAGTTCCATCCAGACCCTTGGCCTGCTCCAGCCCCTCACCGTCCGGCGCTCTGCTCAGGGCGGCTGGGAACTGGTGGCCGGGGAGCGTCGGCTCCGGGCCGCCCGACTGGCCGGCCTTCAGGAGGTGCCCTGCCTCTCCCTCCAGATCGACAGCCAGCGCGCCTCTCTGCTGGCCCTGGTGGAAAATTTACAGCGGAAGGATCTGGATTTTTGGGAGGAGGCCCTGGCTCTGGAGAAGCTGATCTCCACCTATCATATCTCCCAGGAGGAGGCCGCCCGGCGCATCGGGAAAAGCCAGTCGGCAGTGGCCAACAAGCTCCGCCTGCTGAAGCTGCCCGCCGCGGTTTTGGAGACCCTGCGGGACGGAGGCGCCACAGAGCGCCACGCCCGTGCCCTGCTCCCCCTGGAGGACCCTTCTTTGCAGGCACGGGCCGCCCAGGCCATCCTGGAGGGCAGGCTGACCGTGGCCCAGACAGAGGCGCTGGTCCAGGAGCTCCTTCATCCCCCGGCGCCTGCCCCCGCTCTCCGCCCCCGGCGGACCTTTGTGGTCAAAGACGTCCGCCTCTTTCTCAATACGCTGGACCGGGGGATGGCTCTGATGCGCTCCGCCGGGGTGGATGCCCAATGCCAACGGGAGGACCACGAGGACGCGATCTGTCTCACCATCCGCATCCCACGGGGTGTCTCTCACTGATGTTTCACGTGAAACAATTTTGCCGTTTCTTGGGCGGGCCGGGCTTCGGTCCGCCTTTTCTTTGCGGCTGTTTCACGTGAAACAGCCGCTCTTTCCCTGTTTCCCGGCAGAGACCCGAAAAAAAGAGGCAAAAGAGTTGCAACGTCTGCGGCAGGTTGATATAATAAAGGTCTAGTATCACACCTCGTCCCACTCCGGCGGCTGGACTGTCCTCCGCCGCGGCAGGATCAGGCGGCGAACTGGATTTTCCCTGTTCAGGAGGTATTCTATGGCGAATATCATTGCTGTCGTCAACCAGAAGGGCGGCGTGGGCAAGACCACAACGACGGTGAACATCACAGCCGCCCTCCGCGCACTGGGAAAGCGCGTGCTTCTGTGCGACTTCGACGCCCAGGCCAACGCCACATCTGGTATGGGAGTGGACAAGAACACCGCCTCCCCCAATGTGTATGACGTGCTCATCAACGGTGCGGAGCCCCAAAAGGCGGTGGTCTCCACCAAATACGGGGATGTGCTCCCCTCCAACAAGGCTCTGGCCGGGGCCAGCATCGAGATGATCGCCATTCCCGACCGGGAGCACCTGTTGCAGAAGGCCCTGGAGCAGCTGGCGCCCAACTACGACTATATTTTCATCGACTGCCCTCCCTCTCTGGAGATGCTCACTGTCAATGCCCTGTGCGCCGCAGGCTCTCTGCTGGTCCCAGTGCAGTGCGAGTATTACGCCCTGGAGGGCCTTAGCGACCTGCTGGCCACGGTACGGCTGGTCAAGCGGGGACTCAACCCCAAGCTGTCCATTGAAGGCGTACTGCTGACCATGTTCGACAGCCGCACCAACCTGTCCCTTCAAGTGGCGGAGGAGGTCAAACGCCACTTCCCCGGCCAGGTCTATGCCACGGTGATCCCCCGCAACGTCCGCCTCTCCGAGGCCCCCAGCCACGGGATGCCCGTGCTGGACTACGACCCCTACTCCCGTGGGGCCGAGGCCTATCGGATGCTGGCCGAGGAGATCTCCGCACAGCACGAATGAGCCCGGAGGGACGGAGGCGGCGCCCTCCCCTCCCCTCCTGACTCCATACGTTTGGAAAAGGAGTGTACTATGGCGAAACGAAAAACAGAGATGGGTCTGGGCCGGGGGCTCAACGCCCTGCTGGGCGACCCGGACCTGACCGCCGGGGGCGAGGGCTCCGTCTCTCTCCCCATCTCCCAGGTGGAGCCGGGCCTGAATCAGCCCCGCAAGCGCTTTGAGCCGGAGGCCCTGGCCGATTTGGCGGAGTCTATCCGCCTCCACGGCATCATCCAGCCCCTCACCGTCCGCCGTCTGGCCTCCGGCTACTATCAGATCATCGCCGGGGAGCGCCGCTGGCGGGCCGCCAAACAGGCCGGCTTGGACGAGGTCCCCGCCGTCATCATCGAGGCAGACGACCGCAAGGTCATGGAGCTGGGCCTGATCGAAAATCTTCAGCGGGAGGATCTGAACCCCGCCGAGGAGGCCCGGGGCTTCCAGACTCTCATGGAGGAGTACGGCCTCACACAGGAGCAGGTGGCAGAACGCATGGGTAAATCCCGTCCGGCCATCGCCAACACCCTGCGTCTGCTGGCCCTGCCGGAAGATCTTCTCGCCCTGGTGGAGGAGGGGACCCTCTCCGCCGGCCATGCCCGGGCCATCCTGGGCGCACCCACCGCAGACCTCCAGCGGGAGGCCGCCCAGCAGGTCGTATCCCGGGGCCTCTCCGTCCGTCAGACCGAGCAGCTGGTGAAGTTCCTTCAGAAGCAGCCTGCGGAGAAGCAGAAGGGCGGCTCCGCCGACGAGATTGCCCTCTATCTGGGTGAGCTGGAGAAGTCCCTCTCCGGCCAGCTGGGCCGAAAGGTCACCATCTCCCACCACGGCAAGAAGGGCCGGGTCCAGCTGGAATACTACAACAATGAGGATCTGGAGGCCCTTCTGTCTCTGCTGAATACTCTAAACGGAGAGGGGGCAGAACACCTGTGAGCGATCCCAAGCACTCCTCTCCCGCCCCCAAGGGGCAGCCGGAGGAGAAGGCGGCGGAAAAGCCGCCCGCCTATGTGCCCCCTCCTACCCAGGAAAAGCGGCAGCGCTCTGTGGTCCACTATATCGCCATCCTCTTTGCCGCCGCCTTTCTGCTGATGCTGATGACCTACCTCATGGACCGCCGTCAGAATGAGGAGGTGGTGGACAGCCTGAACCAGTCGGTGTCCGGTCTGCGGGAGTCCATCTCCAATATGCAGTCTGTCCAGGAGATCTATGAGGAAAATCAGGCCCTTCTTGAGAAGATCGACCATCTGGAGGACCAGGTGGACGCTCTGGAGCGTCAGAGCAATACCCAGGCCGCGGAGCTGGAGCAGGCGGAGCAGACCCGTCAGGCCATGGACTGGTTCTGGCAGATCGACGAGGCATACGTCCTGGGCCGCTACTCCCTGTGCCGGGATCTGATCCAGACTCTGGAGGACAGCGGCCTGGCGGCAGATCTCCCACAGGAGAGCATCACAGACAACGGCCGCTTCTCTCCCGCCCTCCGCTATCAGGAGATCCGGGAGGCCCTGTACTGAGACCGCTCCCTGTTTCACGTGAAACATGGGAGACAGCCGCCCCCCTCCCCTCCCCCGCACCGCACTGTTTCCGTTCGCACCGATGATTTGTTATGAAGTCTATTATTACATTTAAAGGAGTGTTCCGCTATGCTGGACATCAAATTCATTCGGGAGAACCCCGAAGCCGTCAAGGAAAACATCAAGAAAAAATTTCAGGAGCAGAAGCTGCCTCTGGTGGACGAGGTCATCGCCCTGGACAGCGAGAACCGGGCCGTCATGGCTGAGGCCCAGGAGCTCCGCTCCGCCCGCAACACCCTGAGCAAGCAGGTGGGTATGCTCATGGGACAGGCCAAGAAGGACCCCTCCAAGCTGGCAGAGGCCGAGGCGGCCAAGGCCAAGGTGAAGGCCAACGCCGACCGCCTCTCCGAACTGGAGGCCAAGGAGGGCGAACTGGCCCAGAAGATCCGCAAGATCATGCTCCAGATCCCCAACATCATCGATCCCTCCGTGCCCATCGGCCCCGACGACAGCTGCAACGTAGAGGTTCAGCGCTTTGGCGAGCCTGTGGTCCCCGACTTTGAGATTCCCTACCACACCCAGATCATGGAGTCCTTCAACGGCATCGACATGGACGCCGCCGGCCGCGTGTCCGGCAACGGCTTCTATTACCTCATGGGGGACATCGCCCGCATCCATGAGGGCGTGCTGGCCTACGCCCGGGACTTCATGATCGGCAAGGGCTTTATCTTCTGCATCCCGCCCTTCATGATCCATGGCAACGTGGTGGAGGGCGTCATGTCCCAGACTGAGATGGACGCCATGATGTATAAGATCGAGGGCGAGGACCTGTACCTCATCGGCACCTCCGAGCACTCCATGATCGGCAAGTTCATCGACCAGATCATCCCGGAGGACAGCCTTCCCCAGACCCTCACCTCCTACTCCCCCTGCTTCCGGAAGGAGAAGGGCGCCCACGGCATCGAGGAGCGCGGCGTCTACCGCATCCACCAGTTCGAGAAGCAGGAAATGATCGTGGTCTGTAAGCCCGAGGACTCCATGAAATGGTATGAGCAGATGTGGCGGTACTCCGTGGAGCTGTTCCGCTCTCTGGACATCCCGGTGCGCCAGCTGGAGTGCTGCTCCGGCGATCTGGCCGATCTGAAGGTCAAGTCCTGCGACATCGAGGCCTGGTCCCCCCGCCAGAAGAAGTATTTCGAGGTCTGCTCCTGCTCCAATCTGGGCGACGCCCAGGCCCGCCGCCTGAAGATGCGTGTCAAGGGCAGCGATGGCAAAATGTATCTGCCCCACACCCTGAACAACACCGTGGTGGCCCCTCCCCGTATGCTCATCGCCTTCCTGGAGAACAACCTTCAGGCCGACGGCAGTGTGAAGATCCCCGCCGCTCTGCGTCCCTATGTGGGCGGTATGGAGGTTCTGGTCCCCAAGAAGTAAGTCCCAGGCAGAGGGGCGGGGCGGCGCCTGCCCCCCTCCCCTCCCCTGCCAAGGATCAGGGCTCCATCTCTTGAATTGTTACAAAATGTAGTTTTTATCTGTTATAATACAGATCGTTTTACCGTTCTCCAGCCAACTGCGGCTCTCCCACACCAGGTTTGGGTCATTTTGCCCCCTCAAAAACGCTCCAAAACGGAAAACGCTCAAACCCCTTGAGCCCCAACGGGTTTGAGATGCTGTTTTTTCTGGAAAGGAGGGACGGCCCATGTCCGTCCAAAAACGCCGGGAGGAGCTCACCGCGCTGAACCTGCTCTTCTGCTTCATGGTCCTGTGGAGCCACTGCTCCGGACACCCCATCAATGTGCTGGACCACAGCAGCTGGCAGTACGGACTGATGCTCTCCCTTCAGCGCCTCAGCTTTGTCTCTGTCTCCGGCTTCTTCTTTCTCAGCGGTGTGAAACTCACCCTGAACAGCGCCAGCTCCCCCCCTCCCCCGCTGGGGCGGTACTGGGCCAAGCGGGGGAAGGCCATCTTCCTGCCCTATCTGCTGGCGGTAGGCGTCTACTATGTCTACTTTGTCCGGCACGGCTATTTCTCCTTCTCCCTGAGGGATCTGGCGGGGTACGCGATCCGGGGCGACCTGTCCGCCCCCTTCTACTTCGTCATCGCCCTGGCCCAGTTCGTGCTGCTGGTCCCCCTGTTCCGGTGGCTGCCCCGCCGGTGGTCGCCGTCGGTCCTGCTCCCCATCTCCCTGGGGATCACCTGGCTCAGCGCCCTGTACTTTGGCGAAATCCTGGGCCTGCTGATCCCAGGTGCACACTTTGCCTACAATGACCGGCTGTTTACCACCTATCTGGTGTACTATGTGGGGGGCTGCTGCGCCGGGCAGAACTATCCCCGCTTTCTGGAGCTGCTGGACCGGAACCGTCCCCTTCTGACCGCCTGCGCCCTGTGCTTCGCCGGGGCCGACCTGTTCTTCAGCTGGAAGTTCTTTGTGGGTGGACAGAATGTGCCCTTCCTGGAAATGATCCACACCCTGTACCAGCTCACCGCCATTCCCGCCCTGTTCGCCCTGGCGGTGCGCCATCCGGTCACTCTGTCCCCCCTGGCCCGGCGGATGGACTGGGCCAGCTTTCTGGTCTATCTGTACCACTCCCTGGTCATCACCTGGTTCAATGACCTGGCCTGGCGGCTGGGGATCAGACGGGTGTCCGTCCAGTTTCTGCTGCGGGTCCTCACCGTCTACTCCCTCACCTTTTTGGGCGCTATGGCCTGGCAGTGGATGCTCGCGCGGGTGCGGCGTCCCCTCTCTCTCAAAATATAAGATTAGAGGATTTTACCATGAAAAAATTTATGGATGAATTTAAGGCCTTTGCCATGCGGGGCAATGTGCTGGACATGGCCGTAGGCGTGGTCATCGGCGGCGCCTTCGGCAAGATCACCACCTCCCTGGTCAATGACATCATCATGCCCGTGGTCTCTCTGCTCACCGGCGGCATTGACTTCTCCCAGTGGAAGCTGGTGCTCCGGCAGGCGGTGGTCACGGCCGCCGGTGAGGTGCAGACCCCAGAGGTCGCCATCAACTTCGGCAATCTCATCGCCGTGGTACTGGACTTCCTCATCATCGCCTTTGTCATTTTTTGTATGATCAAGGCCATCAACAAGCTCCACCGCAAAGCGGAGGAGCCCGCTCCGGAGGCCGCTCCCCCCGAGCCTTCTGCCGAGGAAAAGCTGCTCACCGAGATCCGCGACCTGCTGAAGGAGGCGCACGATGCCCAAGGAAAGACCTGACGAGACGCCCCATGAGGAGCTGGGCTACACCCCCGCCTCTCCGGTGAAGCGCACCCTGGCCTGGATCGGTCTGGCCTATGCCCTGCTGTTCCTGGCTTTGACCACCTATTACTTTTATACCGGCTCCATGCTGGGCAATCTGGGCCCCCTGCTGGCCGTCCCCGGGCTGATCGGTCTGGGGATCCTGTCCCTGGTCAGCTGGAAGACCACTGGACGGCCCAAAAAGGGGCCTGCATGGCTGCTGGCCCTGCTGTGCTGGGCCGCCGCCCTGGTCTCTCTGCCCATGGGGCTTGTGGGCCTGCTGTCCAATTTCGGCGTCGTCTTTACCGTGTGACCGCCCGGGAGGATATGATATGGAACAACTGATTCGGAATGGCCTGGAGGCCATGGGCCTTCTCCCCCAGGCGCCTGACAGTGCTCCGGCACAGCTGGCCGAATATGGGCATCTGCTGCTGGAAAAAAATCAGGTGATGAACCTCACCGCCATCACAGAGCCTGACAAGGTGGCCCAGCTCCACATGATGGACAGCGCCGCCCTGCTCAAGGGGGCGGACTTCCAGAACAAGACCCTCATCGATGTGGGCACCGGGGCCGGTTTTCCCGGCATCCCGCTAAAGATCCTGGTCCCATCCCTCCAGGTCACCCTGCTGGACAGCCTGAACAAGCGGGTGGACTGGCTGGGGCAGGTGTGCGGTCAGCTGGGACTGGAGGACATCCGGGCGATCCACGCCCGGGCGGAGGAGCAGGCCCTGGTCAAGGGCTTTCGGGACAGCTTCGACTTCGCCACAGCCCGTGCGGTGGCCGACCTGCGCCTGCTGTGTGAGCTGTGTCTGCCCTATGTCAAGGTGGGCGGCCTGTTTTTGGCCATGAAGTCCACCGACAGCGGCCGGGAGCTGGAGGACGCCGCCCACTGCATCAAGCTGCTGGGCGGCCGGGTGGAGGAGCCCTTTGACTACGCCATCCCCGGCGCCGGCGTCACCCACCGGGTCATCCCCATCCGGAAGGTGGCCCCCACTCTGAAGGGTTATCCCCGCCGGTGGGCCAAGATCCAGAAGTCCCCGCTGTAAGATCCCCCGTTCGGACTGTGCGCTCCATTCAAGCGCACAAAATATACAGAAAATTCACATTGTATCACAAAAAAACCATTGACGAACCAAAGATTTGTGATAGACTTATTTTGGTGAGATAGGAGGAATTCCATGGGAATTGTCATCGCCGTCACCTCTGGAAAAGGGGGGACGGGCAAGACCTCTGTCACCGGCGGGGTCGCCTCCTGTCTGGCCCGGCTGGGCAAGCGGGTGCTGTGCATCGATATGGACATCGGCCTGCGGAATCTGGACATCTCCCTGGGACTCAGTGACCGGGCGCTGATGGACTTCTCTGACGTAGCGGAGGGGCGCTGTCCCCTGGCCCGTGCTGCGGTCACTCATCCGGATCTTCCCAATCTGTCCCTGCTGACCGCCCCCATGTCTCTGTCCCCCGATGTGACGGCCGCCCGGATCCGTGCTCTGCTGCGCACCGCCCGGGACCGCTATGACTATATTATGATCGACTCCCCCGCCGGGCTGGGTCCCGGCTTCCAGCTGGCTGTCTGCGGTGCGGACCGCGCCTTGGTGGTGGCCACCAACGACGCCTCCTCCCTGCGGGACGCTCAGCGGACTGTGGAGGAGCTGTACCGGATCCGCCAGGTCCATCTGGTCATGAACCGTATTCAACCCAGGCTGCTGCGGCAGCTGCGCACCACCATCGACGACGCCATGGACGCCGCCGGGCTCCCTCTCATCGGGGTCATCCCGGAGGACCGCCGGGTCATCCTGGCCGCCAATCTGGGGCGTCCTCTGATCCTGGAAGGACGCCAGGGCGCCGCCAACGCCTGTCTGAACATCGCCAAACGCCTGGAGGGTTACCGGGTCCCCATTATGCGGATCCGGTAACGCTCAACTGACTCAAAGGAGGTAAACGCCGCCATGAATATTGCCATCATGTGTCACAACCGCAAGCAGGAACTGATGGTCCAATTCTGTACTGCATACTGTGGATTGCTGTCCAAGCACACTCTGTGCGCCACCAACGCCACCGGCCGGATGGTGGCGGAGGCCACCGGCCTGCCCGTCAACCTGTTCCTGTCCCACGAGCACGGGGGCATCGAGCAGATCGGCCAGCGCATTATTTACAACGAGATCGACATGGTCCTCTTCTTCAACTATCCCCAGGATACCGACATGGATGACAGTGTCATGTATATCACCCGCCTGTGCGACCAGCACTCGGTCCCCATGGCCACCAACGTGGCCACCGCGGAAATGCTCATCCACGGCCTGGCCCGGGGCGACCTGGACTGGCGCATCGGCATGAACCCCACCCGGGTGCCTTTTGCCCTGTGAGGTCCGGCATTTCCCTTGACTTTTTTCCCAAAGTGGGATAGCATAGCTTTATTCACCGCCATGACGGCGCATGAGTAACCGGAACACCGCCGGACAGAGAAGGGCTCCACGGCTGAAAGGGCCCCACGGCACAGGGACCGGCCAAGACAGCGCCAGCAGCGGGCCTGGAGACAGGCGCGGCCGCCCCGCCGCACCACGGGGACCAAAGGGAACGGCTCTGCCGTTCTGAAATTGGGTGGCACCACGAAGCGTCTTCAGACGCTCTCGTCCCAATCTTGGGACGAGAGCGTCTACTTTTTTCAGAGAAACAAGTAGACAAAAAAGCTTCATGCGAAGCTTGGCTTCGCCTCTGGAGATTTTACCCGCCGGATAGACGCGCCCAGCCCCCAGGCAGATCTCCTCAGCACTCCTTTGTTTCCTTTCTGTGCGAGCAGGAAGGAACACCCACCCCCTCCCCCGCCCCGCAGGGCGGAATCCTTCCAGAAAGAACTCCACAGAAAGGATTTTGATACGAATGAGTAAAGTTCAACCCCGCACCCTGTCCGGCTTCATGGAACTGCTCCCCGCCCGACAGGCCCAGTTTGACCGGATGGTGGAGATCCTCCGCCGTACCTATGGCCTCTACGGCTTCACCCCCCTGGACACCCCCCTCATCGAGGCCAGCGAGGTCCTGCTGGCCAAGGGCGGCGGTGAGACGGAGAAGCAGATCTACCGCTTTATGAAGGGGGACACCGACCTGTCCCTCCGCTTCGACCTGACCGTTCCCCTGGCCAAGTATGTGGCCCAGAATTACGGCCACCTCACCTTCCCCTTCCGCCGCTTCCAGATCGGCAAGGTCTACCGGGGCGAGCGGGCCCAGCGGGGCCGCTTCCGTGAGTTCTATCAGGCGGACATCGACGTCATCGGCGACGGAAAGCTGGACATCTCCAACGAAGCAGAGATCCCCTCCATCATTTACAAGGCCTTCACCGCCCTGGGTCTGAAGCGCTTCCAGATCCGGGTCAACAACCGGAAGATCCTCAACGGCTTCTATTCCATGCTGGGGCTGACAGAGCAGTCCGGCGACGTGATGCGCACGGTGGACAAGCTGGACAAGATCGGCTCCGACAAGGTCCGTGAGCTGCTGATCGAGGGCGGCGTAGACGCCGGCAAGGCGGAGGAAATCCTGAAGTTCATCGCCATCACCGGCTCCAACCAGGAGGTGCTCACCGCTCTGGATGGTTACCGTGGCCGCAGCGAGATGTTTGACGCCGGCCTGGACGAGCTGAACACCGTGGTGAAATATCTGGCCTCCTTCGGCGTGCCGGAGACCCATTTTGCCGTGGATCTGACCATCGCCCGCGGCCTGGATTACTACACCGGCACCGTGTATGAGACCACCATGCTGGACCATCCGGAGATCGGATCCATCTGCTCCGGCGGCCGTTATGATAACCTGGCGGAATATTATACCGATAAACAACTCCCCGGCGTTGGAATTTCCATCGGTCTGACTCGCCTGTTCTTCGTTTTGGAGGACCAGGGCTACCTCAACGACGGTCTGAACACCGCCCCCGCCGACGTGCTCATCCTGCCCATGACCGACGACCTCTCCCCCGCCATCGCCCTGGCCACCCAGCTGCGGGAGGCCGGCATCCGCACCCAGATCCACGCCGAGCAGAAGAAGTTCAAGCAGAAGATCTCCTACGCCGATAAGCTGTCCATCCCCTACGCCGTATTCCTGGGGGAGGACGAGATCTCCTCCGGCGTGTGCGCCGTGAAGGACCTGGCCACCGGTGAACAGGTGAAGCTCTCCCCCGCCGACGCCATCGCCCATATCCAGGCCGGGCTGGAGGCGCGAAACCAGGGTACGCCCATTCTGGACCGGGGGGAATAAGGCCGCCAGCTACCTCTATGGACACTCCCCTCCCCCGCTGGAAAACCATCAAACAATGAATGGCATCTGGCAGCGCGGTTACTATAAGCACATCCTCCGCAATCAACAGGACTTCGACGAGGCCGCCGGGTATATTCAATACATCCCCAGTGGATGGACGAAACGGAGGACCGGGCCATGAAAAAAACAATTCGACGCATTCTTCTGGTACTCCTCATCCTCCTGTTGGTATGGATCTTCTTTCCCCGACCATTCCAGTGGATCCTTCCCCAACGGATGGTAAGGTCCCCAGGAGAAGGCACAGAAATCCGGGCCGAGACAGAATTTACCGCTTCTCTCAGCTTTGGTATTGACCAAGACGTCCTGAATGCCTTTTATGATCTCCACCGTGAGATGGAGCGCGTCCGGTTCCTGGCCGATCCCCTCTCCCTCCTGCCCATCCTCTGCCAGCCCCAGGAGCCAGTCCAGGTGAAAATCGATTACTTCCAGGAGGGCTGTTCTTCCACCAGTAACTGTCGAACCACCCTGTTGTGGGACGGGGATACCCTTTGGGTAAACTGGCTGGGCAGTCACTACCTAGGCTACCGGCCCACCGATCCCGCCGGATTTGAGGCGGCCATCCAACGGCTGACTTTGGAATACGGCGGAACTGGAACCGTTACGTCGTAGGGGCGGCACACTGGGCCGCCCGCCCATCAGGTAAGGAAAAACTCCTTTGCAAGCTGTATCCCGGCCTGCACCCCGGCCTGAAAACTCACGTCCTCCCACCGGGCCGCCTCCTCCGCAGCCGCGTCCCATATTTCAATGGCTGCCTCCTCCCCAACCAACTGCTTCAATCTCTGGAACTGAGGATGTGGCGGGCTTACTCTAACAGCCTGAGAAGCCAGCTGCTGCGTATAAAAATCAAAGAGCAGCATCGCAATTTCTCCCATCATACGACCTCCTATATACGACTTTATAGTCATATCATACTATGACTAATTAGTCATGTCAAGGTGATTCTTATGGATCTTTCCCAGCGGCTTCTGTTCCTTCGTACTGAGCACAATATGACTCAGCAGCAGGTGGCAGACAAAATCCAAACCACACTTCGGCAGTATCAGCGGTTTGAAAAAGGAGAGCAAAAGCCGGGATTTGACAATCTGATCCGGCTGGCAGACTGCTTTCAAGTCTCTCTAGACTATTTGGCAGGACGCTCGGAAACCCGTGCTGTCTCTTCTTAATCAAACATATATCGTTATTGCCTCTATCAATATTACAAAACGGAGTTGATTTTATGGACAATCTGAAAAACTTCCGCCGCACCAACTACTGCGGCGAGCTGCGTCTGAGCGACGCGGGCAAGACCGTCTCCCTGTGCGGCTGGGTCCAGCGTCAGCGGGACCTGGGCGGCCTGATCTTTGTGGACCTGCGGGACCGCACCGGTCTGGTGCAGCTGTCCTTTGATGACAGCACCGCCAAGGATATTTTTGAAAAGGCCTCCACCCTGCGCTCTGAGTACGTCGTGGCCGCCACCGGTCTGGTGCGGGAGCGTGAGAGCAAGACCAACAAGATCGCCACCGGCGACATCGAGGTCTACGTCAGTGAGCTGCGGCTGCTGGCCAAGGCCGAAACCCCTCCCTTTGAGATCGTGGAGAACTCCAAGGCCAACGATATGCTCCGCCTGAAGTACCGTTATCTGGACCTGCGCCGCCCGGATATGCAGCACGCCATCGCCACCCGCCACAAGGTGACCAAGGTGGCCCGGGACTACTTCGACGAGCAGGGCTTTTTGGAGATCGAGACCCCCATGCTGACCAAGTCCACCCCCGAGGGCGCCCGGGACTACCTGGTCCCCTCCCGGGTCCATCCGGGCAAGTTCTATGCCCTGCCCCAGTCCCCCCAGCAGTACAAGCAGCTGCTGATGCTGTCCGGCTTTGACCGCTATATGCAGATCGCCCGCTGCTTCCGGGACGAGGACCTTCGGGCCGACCGCCAGCCTGAGTTCACCCAGATCGACCTGGAGATGTCCTTTGTCAACGAGGACGACGTCATGGAGATCCAGGAGGGCTTCCTGAAGCGGGTGTTCAAAGAGGTCCTGGACGTGGATGTACAGACCCCCTTCCTGCGGATGCCCTGGCGGGAGGCCATGGACCGCTTCGGCTCCGACAAGCCCGACCTGCGCTTCGGCTTTGAGATCAAGGACATCAGCGACATCGTGAAGGACTGCGGCTTCGGCGTGTTCTCCAGCCCCGTGGCCGAGGGCGGCTCCGTGCGGCTCATCAATGTGGACGGCCATGCCGCTGACTTCCCCCGGAAGAAGATCGACAAGCTGGCCGACTTCGTCAAGACCTATAAGGCCAAGGGCCTGGCCTGGACCCGCCTCCACGACGGCCAGGTGACCTCCTCCTATCAGAAGTTCCTCACCGAGGAGGAGAACCGTGCCATTCTGGAGCGTGCCAACGCCAAGGACGGCGACCTGGTGCTCATCGTGGGCGACGCGAAGGACGAGGTAGTCTTTGCCGCCCTGGGCGCCCTGCGGTGCGAGTGCGCCAAGCAGCTGGGCATTCTGGATCCCAGGGACTTCAAGTTCCTTTGGGTCACCGAGTTCCCCATGTTCGAGTTCTCCGAGGAGGAGAACCGCTATGTGGCCATGCACCACCCCTTCACCGCCCCTATGGACGAGGATCTGGACAAGCTGGAGACCGACAAGAAGAACTGTCGGGCCAAGGCCTATGACATCGTACTCAACGGCACCGAGCTGGGCGGCGGCTCCATCCGGATCTCCGTCCCCGAGACCCAAGAGGCCATGTTCCGGGCCCTGGGCTTCACCGACGAGGATGCTCAGGAGCGCTTCGGCCACCTGATCAACGCCTTCAAGTTCGGCGCGCCCCCCCACGGCGGCCTGGCCTATGGCCTGGACCGTCTGTGTATGCTCATGGCGGGCGCTGAGTCCATCCGGGACGTTATCGCCTTCCCCAAGGTGCAGAACGCCTCTGAGCCCATGACCAGCTGTCCCGACTTCGTGGACGACAAGCAATTGGACGAGCTGAGTCTAAACGTCACCCGCCGAGAAGAGACTTCTGACGAAGAGTAAATTCCCCTGTCGTCCACGAAGGGGGCCCCATCACAGATGGGGCGCGCCTTTCGGCGCGTACAAGCGTTTTGGCCGAAGGCCAAAACCTTGGGCGCAGGGCGAATTTACTTCGCCCAAGCGTTTGAAAGCAACGGGGTCCCCTCAAACGCTTTGCGTTTGTGGGGCGGACGACAAGCAGCTGGACGAGTTGAGCCTGAACGTCACCCGCCGAGAAGAGACCTCTGACGAGGCGTAAATTCCACTGTCGTCCACGAAGGGGCCCCCATCGCAGATGGGGCGCGCCTTTGGCGCGTACAAGCGTTTTGGCCTTTGCCCAAAACCTTGGCGCTGGGCGAATTTACTTCGCCCGAGCATTTGAAGGCAACGGGGTCCCCGCAAACGCTTTGCGTTTGCGGGGAGGACGACAAGCAGCTGGACGAACTTAGTCTGAACGTCACCCGCCGAGAAGAGACCTCTGACGAGGCGTAAATTCCACTGTCGTCCACGAAGGGGCCCCCATCGCAGATGGGGCGCGCCTTTGGCGCGTACAAGCGTTTTGGCCTTTGCCCAAAACCTTGGCGCTGGGCGAATTTACTTCGCCCGAGCATTTGAATGTAACCGGGTCCCCGCAAACGCTTTGCGTTTGCGGGGAGGACGACAAGCAGCTGGACGAGTTGAGCCTGAACGTCACCCGCCGAGAAGAGACCTCTGACGAGGCGTAAATTTCACTCCGGTCAGCCAAAATCCGGCAGTCATACAGCAGCAAACAGGCACAGCAGTGAACTCTGCTGTGCCTGTTCTTGTATTTGACCCTGTGAGCTGATACAATGGAGGCAGACCAATCAACACCGATCCAGGGAGGCTGTGCAGATGGAGCCCTTTATTTTCACAATTTTACTGTTTTCAATCGTCCTCATGATTTTGATATTCCTATTCTCCAGCCTCAAGGGAAAATGGGCCGTATATCTGTCTGCCGTTACCGCGACGCTGTCAGCATGGTTCATCGGCTTGCTCCTGGACGCCAATATCGAGTTTGGAATAGATCTGGCATTTCGGATCCTGTTCCCTGTATTGGCCATGGGGCTCTGTATTCTGAGGGCCATCATAAAACCAAAATGACGCGGCTTCCCCAGGCGCTTTCGTACGCTATTTCGAGAAAAAATCTTTAAAATCCGATAAAATCCGCAAAAAATTTGACAGAGAAGCCGCGAAGTGGTATACTGCATAAACTATAAGAGATCAAATCAAACTTTTAGCGTGGAGACTTCCCTCTCCACGCTGTTTTTCCGGGAGGAAACCATGAAAAAGCTTTTGGTCGCTGTACTCTGTCTGATGCTCACCGGCTGCACCTCTGGCCCTGCCGGCAGCTCTGAGGAGACCCGTTCCACAGAACCCTCTGCCTCAGAACCCTCCCCTGCCCCGTCCGACGGGGAGGTGGCCCCATCCCAGATTTCCCCCCAGCCTGACCAGAGCACCGAGCAGGAGCCCTCTGTCAGCCAGGAGCCCGCCGAAGTGCCCCTCGGCCCCCAAAACCAGGAGCAGATCATTCAGGAGCTGCTGTCCGCCATGACTTTGGAGGAAAAGGTTGGCCAGATGTTCTTCGTCCGCTGTCCTGAGACCGGCGGGGCCGAGCTGGCTGCCCAGTACAAGGTGGGGGGCTATCTCCTGTTTGGCCGGGATTTTAAGGACAAGACAGCCCAGCAGGTGCGGGATGACATCCGCAGCTATCAGGACGCCTCCGGCATCCCCCTGCTCATCGGCACCGACGAGGAGGGCGGCACGGTGGTCCGGGCCAGCAGCAACCCGGACCTCTTCCCCCAGCGGGAGCCCGCCCCCCAGACCCTGTTTGTCCAGGGCGGAATGGATCTGATTCTTCAGGATGCCCGCCAGAAGAGCATGACCCTTTTGGATCTTGGGGTCAACGTCAACTTTGCACCGGTCGCCGATGTATCCACCGACCCCGCAGATTTCATCTATGCCCGCTCCTTTGGCCAGGATGCTCAGGCCACTGCCGACTATGTGGCCCAGGTGGCAGGCGTGATGGGAGAGGAGCATATCGGCTCTGTTCTAAAGCATTTCCCGGGGTATGGAAACAATGTGGACACTCACACAGGGATCGCCCTGGATCAGCGCCCCTATGAGACCTTCCAGACCTCTGACTTTCTCCCCTTCCAGGCAGGCATCCAGGCCGGGGCGGACGCGGTCCTGGTAAGCCACAACATCGTCGCCAGCATGGATGAGAGCCTTCCTGCCTCCCTCTCCCCCACAGTCCACCAGATCCTCCGGGAGGCACTGGATTTTGACGGGGTGGTCCTCACTGACGACCTGGCCATGGATGCGGTGATGGAGTATGCCCAGGACGGCGCCGCCGCGGTGCTGGCCGTCCAGGCGGGAAACGACATGGTGGTCACCACCGATTTCCAGACCCAGATCCCCCAAGTCATCCGCGCCGTCCAGAGCGGCGTTATTGCAGAGAGCCAGATCGACCAGGCCGTCACCCGGGTGCTGAACTGGAAATATGAGCTTGGTCTGCTGGGAAACTGATCACACCCTTTGACTAAAAATATGAGCTGGTCTGTGGACTTTTCCACAGACCAGCTCTTTTTTGTGGATCATTTTTTCCTTGTTGGAAATACAGCCCGCCGGATGAGCCAAAACGGCTTCTCCGGCGGGCTGTATTCCACACCGCTTGTCTATTATGGGGATGCTCACCCCAGGACCAGCATTAAAATGGGGATGCTGATAAAGCTGCACAGGGTGGACAGGGCGGCCCCTGTCGCCGCATACTTCTCATCCGCCCCAAAGGCCCCCGCCATCACCGTGATCTGACTGACCACCGGCAGGGCGCTCTCCACGATGAATACATTCATGGGCAGACCGCTCATTCCAAACAGATGGCAGAACTGCCAGCAGATCACCGGAGCCACGCCCAGACGCACCACGATCATGGTGGGCAGCCCCCGCATCAGGCGCAGATTTTTCAGCCCAAGCTCATAGATGATATAGCCGCAGTAGATCAGGGCCAGCGGGGAGACCGATCCGCTGATGTATCCCGCCCACTTCATCACCGGGGCGGGCAGGCCCACATCCAGAGCCAGCAGGAGCAGGGTGAAGAGGACCGTCAGAATGGGCGGCTTGGTAAAGATGCTCTTCAAAAAAGAGGTGAGGGTCATGCTCCCCCGTCCCTTTGTCCCTGCCCGCTCAATGAGCAGGAAGCCCACCGACTGGACAAAGATCGTATTGGCCAGATAGTAGAGCATCACATAGGGGACACAGGCGTCTCCAAACAGCTGGGTGGAGACCGGCAGGCCGATGAACAGGGTGTTGGAAAAGGCCGTCATGGCCACAAAGACCCCCCACCGCTCCCGGGGCAGCCGGAGCAGGCTGGCCAGTCCCAAAGAGAGCACCAGAGTCACCAGGACTCCCAGAAGCGCGGAAACCACCATGATCCCCGCCTCCAGCAGGCTGTCATGGTCCAGGTTGTTCAGCAGTCCGGTGATACAGTTGCAGGGAACCGCAATATTGACGATGTATTTGCTGATAAACCCCTTCTCCGAGGCGTTCATCCACCCCCGCGCTCCCATAAAATAGCCCACTGACATCAGCATCAGCAGAACCAGGGAGGCGGACAGGGCGTTGAAAAAGCCATCCAAATGGAACCGCTCCTCTCTCTATCCTTTTACCGCTGGAAACAAAGGGCCCCGAGGTCACACGCCCCGGGGCCCTGTCTGGTCACTCCTGTCCCGTGGAGCCCGTCTGGGGCTTCCCGCCCCCTCCGCCACGGGGACGGCGCCGGCGGGGGCGGCTGCGCTTTTCCCCGCTCTCCGGGGCGGGCTTTCCGCCGGCCTTTTCCCGGTTCTCCCCGCCCTTGGACTGCTGCTCCGGCCGGGGCTTCCGCTGCTCGCCCCTGTGAGGCTGCTGCTTCTCCTTGGATTGGCCGCCCTCCCGGGCCGGCTTTTCTCCCTCCTGGGGACGCCCGCCGCCCCGGCGGCTCCGGCTGGACCGGCGGCGGTCACGGCTCCGGCCGCTTCCGCCGGAGGGACGCTCCGACCCTACCCCCTCATATTGGGGGGTCTCGCCGTTGAACACCGCCTCCAGGGCGGCTGCCAGAGGGGACGCCGCCCCCTTCAGATCAGGGACCTCCTCCGGCTCCTCCGGCTTTCTCAGCTTGGCCAGCTCCTCCAGAGGGGGCTCCACATAGCCCTCCGGACGCTTGCCCTTTCCGTTGCGGATAATGGACAGCTCACAGTTGTGGTAGCACTTGGGTGTCTCCGGGGCAGATTCCAGCCGCACCTGCACCGTCTGCCGCAGCAGGTTTACCGAGGACACCGTCCCTGCCCCGTCCGGGGTCTCCACAAAGGACTCCTGCTTGGGGGAGTGCTTCACCAGATCCTCATAGGCGTCCTGCTCATACTTCAGGCAGCACATGAGCCGCCCACAGGTGCCGGAGATCTTGGTGGGATTGAGGGACAGGTTCTGGGTCTTGGCCATCTTGATGGACACCGGCTGGAACTCGTCCAGAAACTGGGAGCAGCAGAAGGGCCGTCCGCAGATGCCCAGGCCGCCCAGCATCTTGGCCTCGTCCCGGACGCCGATCTGCCGCAGCTCGATGCGGGCGTGGATGGCGCTGGCCAGGTCCTTCACCAGGGCGCGGAAATCCACCCGGCCCTCGGCGGTGAAGAAAAAGAGGACCTTGTTCCCCTCGAAGCTGTACTCCGCCTCCACCAGCTTCATCTCCAGGCCGTGCTCCGCGATCTTCTCCTGACAGATCTGGAAAGCCCGGGCCTCCTTCTCCTTATTTTTCTCCCGGGTCAGCTGATCCTCCGGGGTGGCCCGGCGGAGCACCGGGCGCAGGGGCGCGGTGAGCTCCATCTCATCCACCGCCGTATTCTCCTGGGTACACTCTCCAAACTCCACGCCCCGGGCAGTCTCGACGATGACACCCTCCCCCAGGCGGAAGCGCTCCCCATTGGGGTTAAAATAGTACTGCTTTCCGCCTTCCTTAAAGCGGACGCTGATGATCTCGACCATAATTCCTCCTGATGATCCATCCGGAATGGAGCGGCACGGCCCCTCCCGGTCTTAATGCTTGATAAACATACCCGCACACAGCCAGCCGGACAGCTGGCCTGGGTTGGCGTTGAGCTCTGCCGCCCCACGCAGCGTTCGGACCAGCGCCTCAGCTCTCAGCAGGCGCCGCGGGTCCTCTGATTGGGGCAGACGGTTGCCCAGAACGGCGGTCACCTGATCCAGCAGGCGGGGAAGTTCCTCCTTGGGGACCTTCTCTAGCAGCATGGAGGCCTCCAGCAGAGCCAGCTCGTCCCGCCCCTCCAGAGCTGTGACCAGCTGATCTGCCTGCTGGCGTCGGGTCTCAGCCGCCTCGCCGCTCCCCTCCAGCAGTTCTATCCCCCGGCCCAGCAGCCCCTGGCACTCCAGGGCAGCCCGGCGGACAGCCGCCGGATCCTGGTCCGGGAAATGGGCGGACAGCCAGCGTTCTGCCTCCGCCGGAGGAACGGGGACCAAGTCCAGCTCCTCACACCGGGAGCGCACCGTCTGGAGCAGGCCGCCGCCATTTTCCGCCAGCAGGAGAAAAACCGCATAGGCCGGTCCCTCCTCCAGCAGCTTGAGCATGGCATTCTGGGCGCTTTGGTTCATCCGGTCCGCCTGTTCCAGCAGATAGATCTTCCGCTCCCCCTCGTTGGGACGGATGTAGGCATCTGAACGCAGGGCCCGCACCTGGTCCACTGTGATGGGCTTTCCCTCCCCGGGCCCGGAGATGACCGTTACATCCGGATGGACGCCGGAGGACACCTTTCGGCAGGGGGCACAGCGGCCGCAGGGGCGCTCTCCGCTGGAGGCAGTGCACAGCATGGCCCCGCACAGCAGCCGGGCCAGGGTATGCCGCCCCGACCCCGCCGGGCCGGAGAGGATATAGGCGTGGGACAGGCCCCGGCCCCCCTCCTGCTGGGAGAGGACCGCCTTCACATGGGCGTTGCCCGCCAGGGCCGACAGTTCCATAACATTCCTCGCTTCTCCCCAAAGGGACGTTTCAAAGTATCACAGACACTTCGTGGTTATTATATCCTATTTCCCGCAAATAGGCCAGTTCTTTTTCCGTGATGCGCTCACCGGGCGCCACCACTGGCACCCCGGGGGGATAGGGGGCCAGCTGTACGGCGGATACCCGCCCGGCGCAGCCCTCCAGAGGGAGGCGCTCCGTCCGGGCAAACAGGGCCTCCCGGGGGGACAGGACCCGCTCCGGCATGGGGGGCGCCGGGATGGGCGGGCAGCGGCCAAGCAGCTCCGGGACTTCCTCCAGTCCGCGCTCCAGCCGGTCCAGATCCTCCCCACTGTCCATCCCCGTGAGAATGAGCACCACATGACCGCCGTCCTCCATCTCAGGCCAAAGGCCCCGGGCCTCCAGCGCCCGGGCCAGGGCGGGGCCGTCTACCGCGTTCAGCGTCAGCCGGGTGGGATCCAGAGCGCCCTCCTGGAGACTGGGAAACCGCTCCCGCAGGGCGGCAGTCCGCTCCGCTGTCCGGCGGTACAGCAGTTTCCCCTCCCCCTCCATCCAGTCCCGGGCCCCGTCCATGGAGATCATCATGGGGTAGGACGGGCTGGAACTGCCGTACACCGAGGTCATCCGGCGCATCTGCTCCGGCTCGAAGCCGTTGGCGAACAGCAGGGAGGACTGCCCCAGGGCGGGGAGGGTCTTGTGGGCGGAACAGACCACCAGATCTGCCCCGGAGAAGGCGTCCACACCCAGGAAGGGCAGGTGGGCCCCATGGGCTCCGTCCACAATGAGACGTCCCCCATTTCGGTGTACAATGTGGGAAATTCTCTGAATATTACACAACAAACCGGAATAACTCGGTGATGTAATACAAATTGTTTTGATTTCAGGGTGTTCTGTCAGCGCTTTTTCCACAGCTTCCGGGGAGATTGTGGAAGTCAGCCGCTCCTCCTCCCACCAGGGCCGTGGGAGATAGACCGGGTCCAGATCCAGCAGGGCCAGGGCGTTGTACACCGCCCGGTGGCATCCCCGGTCGATGAGCACCCGGTCCCCGGGGCGGCAGCAGAGGGCCAGCGCGGTGTGGAGTCCCAGGGTGGAACCGCCGGTGAGGAACTGACAGCACTCCATGGAGAAATCCTCCGCCCACAGACGCTGAGCGGAGTCGAAGGGCTCCCCGCCGTGGAACAGGTCCCCAGTGGGACCCAGCTCCGTAAAGTCCAGAGCGGCCACCCCCGTTAACTCCGGGATGGGCAGAGGTTTTCCCTTGTGGCCCGGGATATGGAGGCGGATGGGATCTTGGGCCGAAAAGGCACGGATCGCGTCATAGAGCGGTGTCATCGTATTCCCTCCTGGGTGAAATGAAATAAAAACGCGGCGGGAGGATCGTTGCATCTTCCCGCCGCGTCAGGGCTGAATCCTTATTTCTGTCCGGGGGCGTAGGCCACCACAGTGCGGCGGTTGGGCTCCACTCCGGTGGAGTAAGTGGTCACATTGGGGTAGTCCTGAAGGGCGGCATGGATCACATGGCGCTCATAGGCGTTCATGGGCTCCAGCGTCATATTCTTCCGGTACTTGACCACCTTACCGGCCACCTTGACCGCCAGGCGCTGGAGGGACTCCTCCCGCTTGGCCCGGTAGCCCTCGGCGTCCACATGGATGCGCACCCGCTTGGACTGTCCGCGGTTTACCGAATAGTTAGTCAGCTGCTGAATGGCGTCCAGCGTCTCGCCCCGGCGGCCGATGATGGCGCCCAGACCGTGTCCCTGGAGCACCACCTGATAGCCCCGCTCATTGACGTAGATCTCCGGAACAGCCTGTACATGGAGATGCTCCATCAGACCGGTGAGAAACTCCCGGATGCGGGCCGCTCTGGGGTCGTCCGCTCCGGCAGGCTCCAGGGCATCCTGGTCCTTCTCCTCCTGGACGGGAGCGGACTGCTCCTCCTCCCGGCCGATGAGCAGCTCATCACCGGGCTCCAGCTGTCCGCCGGCGGGCTCCGCCTTTGGCTCAGGCTTGGGGGCCGGAGCAGGCTCCTCCTCCTGATGGACGGGCTCCGGCTGCTCCGGAGCGGCAGGGGTATCCTCGTCGGGGACCTCGTAGCTCACGCGGACCTTGGCGGGGTTTCCGCCGAAGCCCAGAAAACCGGATTTGGCCCGCTCCAACACCTCCACCGAGACGTCGTCCCGGTCCAGACCCAGCTGGAACAGGGCGGCGGCGATGGCGTCCTCCTCAGAGCGGCCGGTGGTCTCGATCCACTTTCTCATCCTCAGACACCTTCCTTTTTGTCGTCCTCTTCCTCAGGGACTTCCACCTCGACCTGCTCCACTTCCACCTCGACCTCCTCGGTCTCCGCGGGTTCCTGGACAGGGGCGGGCTGCTCCGCGGGAGCTTCGGAGACAGGCTGCTGGACGGCAGGCTGCTCCGCCTGGGCCGTCTCCTGCTCCGGAAGGACCTCCGTCTCAGGCTTCTGGACGGTCTCTTCCTTCTTCTCCTCCTGAGCGGGGGCATCCTTCTTGTTCTTCTTGCCCTTCTTCTGCTGCTCCGCGTCCATCTCAGCCTGGAGCAGGTCACTCATGTCCCGGTACTCGGTCACACCGCCAAAGCGGTCAGGAATATACGCGCGGCCACGGGCATAGGCGCGGATGCCGATGCGGCTGTCATCCTTATTGACGCCGGGCTCGGTGGGCTCGTCCTTCTTGACGTGCTTCTTCTTGCCCCGGTTCTTCTTTTCCTCCTCAAGGCGGCGCTGGCGCTCCAGCCGGGCCTCCTCCTTGCGGCGCTTTTCTTCTTCCTTCTCCTGGCGCTCCCGCTCCTCCGCGGCAGCCCGGGCGGCCTCATAGTCCTTCTTCAGCAGCTTTCCGCAGATGATCTCCTGGAAGATGGTAAAGATATACTGGGCGATCCAGTACACGGACAGGCCGGCGGGAACGGTAAAGCCGATCCACAGGGACATCAGAGGCATCATGATCATCATGGTGCGGTTGGTCTTGGCAGCGGTCTCGTCCTGAACCTGATTGTTCATCTGGTTGGTCTTGAGGCTGACCTGCATGGACAGCAGGGAGATGCCCACCGACACCAGGGGCAGCAGGAACAGGCCGATGGAATCCCAGCCAAAGCCAGCGGTCCAGAAATTCCACTTGGGAATATTGGCCAGGTTGATCCCCAGGAAGGAGAAGTCCATTACGAACAGCTTGGAGCCGGCGTCTCCCAGCAAAGCCTGAAGGGCGGCCAGATTGTCCGGGTTGATCATGGAAGCCAGGTACATCTGGTTATAGGCCCCGTTCTGGAACACCGAGGTAATCTTTCCGTCGGCCACCTGCTGGACCAGCTTCTCCATAGCGGCCGGGGTGACCCAGCCGCTGCTCACAGCCACAGTCTGCCAGTCCATCTCCTGAGCAATGAGCTGGATCTGCTCCATGGTCAGCCCCATGAAGTAGGTCAGGGGCTCACGGATGATCCCGTACAGCACCATCAGGAACAGGATGGGGATGAAGGACCAGAGACAACCGCTCATGGGGTTGACCTTCTCCTTCTCATAGAGCTTCTGGATCTCCAGATTATAGCGCTCCCGGTCCTTGCCGTACTGCTTTTGCAGCTGCTGCATTTTGCCGGAGAGCAGATTCATCTGGATCATGCTCTTCTTTCCCTTCAGGCTGAAGGGAAACAGCACCAGCTTGATGATGAGGGCAAATAAAATCAGGGCAATGCCGTAGCTTTGAAAGAAGTCATAGAAAAACTTCAAAAGCAGGGCAAAAGGCATTAGAAAAATACCCACAATGGTACCTCCACATTGTTAAATTGGTTCCGGCCCTCCATCACGGTACGGGGTCGTACTGGATGGATTTCTGCCGGTGGAAGGGGTTGCACCGCAGGATGCGGCGCAGCGCCAGCCAGCCCCCCCTCCAGACGCCGTACTTCTCCACCGCCTCCAGGGCATACTGGGAGCAGGTAGGGATGAATCGGCAGCAGGGCGGGCGCAGAGGCGAGATCTCGCGTCGGTAAAAACGGATCATCCAGAGCAGCAGGGCTTTCATCCCGCACTCCCCCGGGGCGGGCAGATCCCCAGCTTCCGCATCAGCTGCAAAAAGCTGCGTTCCAGCTCGCCATAGCTGCCGTAGATCACCCGGGTCCTGGCCACCACCACAATGTCATAGCCCGGCAGGAACCGGCTCTCATTGGTGCGGTAGAGTTCCCGGATGCGGCGGCGGGCGCGGTTGCGCTTCACCGCATTGCCCAGCTTCAGTCCGGTGGTGATGCCCAGCCGGCTGACGGGCCGCTTGGTCTTGCGGCAGTAGATGGCAAAATAGGGGGAGACGGCGCTCTTTCCCTTGCTGTACAGCCGGCGGAACTCGTGATTTTGTTTCAGCGCAACGGTATACTCCATGAAATTTCCTCCGACTGTTCGAAGATACGGCAAAAAAGAGGGCACACAGAGGGGACGGGGCGCGCCTGGCGCTCCGCGCTTCTTCCTGTTACGCTACGCACCCTCCGCGACGGCGCACTGCTCACCGCACCGCGAAAAATGCCGCTGGACCCCGCCCAGCCTGTTTTTTCGTCTCTGCGGTTCCGCTGTGCGCCTGCTCCCGGGCGCTCCGCGCTTCTCTTGGTCACGCTGCGGCGGCTGCACGACGCACGGCTTCCCTCCGTCTCGGACTTGCACCGTATCCTCTTGAGATACTGGGTGCGCGTCCTCGCTCCGGTCCATCCGTGCTGTTCCGCTTGCCTCCGCGCTTCTCTGTATGCACCGCAGGGGCGGGGGAATCATTCCCACGCCCCTAACCACGCGCTATGTCTTGAGTGTCCTTTTGTCGTATCTCATGGAATGATCCTGTCGTGTCCGGCTTCGGGCTCAGCAGGATATGGCCCGCGGCAGGACAGGACCCGTCCTGTCCACGGATCAGTGGGTCAGACGAGCGCGGCCCTTGGCACGGCGGCGGGCCAGCACCTTGCGGCCATTGCGGGTGGCCATACGCTTGCGGAAACCGTGTTCCTTGGAACGCTGGCGCTTCTTGGGCTGATAGGTACGAAGCATGGGGGACACCTCCTCATTTGATCTCAAGCCGGCGGACCGGCCCAACAACAGCCGT
>JBMNQB010000014.1:0-61226 GCA_050943915.1 Lawsonibacter sp. | reverse complement strand
TTCACGGTAACTTAGCCCATCCACATAATATTTCCGTATACAACTGCGTTCTTCTATGCTAAGATGATGGTAGTTCATGCAGATCTCCTCCTGTAGTTTGGTGTGTGGTAACTTCATTCTACCAGAGATCTGTATGAACTTTTTCTTTTTTCTTAAAGTGTTGCACTTGATAGTATAATTCACCACACTACATAAAAGTACTTCGGATTGGAAAAGCCTACCTGCCCCGCGATCGTTTCCACGGGGCAGTCAGTATTCAGGAGCAGTGTCTCTGCGTGTCTGATCCGGACCTGGTTGAGGCACTGGCTGATAGAAGTTTGTGTGCTCTCCCGGAAGATCCGGCCCAGATAGGCGCTGCTCATGCCCAGCTCGTCGGCAATTCGGGTGGGAGACAGGCCGGAGTCCGCGTATGCCTGCTCGATGCGCTGAGAGACCCGCAGCGCCAGCTGGTCGATGTGAGCTTTATGCAGTTCCTGATTGTTTTGCACGATCCGTCGGAACGCGTCGGTAAATTTGGCGTCCAGATCCCGGATGTCCCTGAGCTGTGCCCAGAAGTCGTTGGGAGCCAGCGGCCTTAGCGCAGGCAGCTGCTTTTCCAGCAGGGATGTGATCCTCCGGAATGTGAACAGCTGATCCTGAAACCGGTCCTCACGAATACTGTCTTGAATGTGCTGCCACAGGGACTGGATCTGAGCCAAATCGTTTCCGCGCAGAGAGGAGATCAGATCTGCGCTCATCTGTTCCGTAAAACTGCTGTGAGGGCGCCTCTCAGCAAATTCTTCCTCCCAATAACAGCGCTGTTCAGGCGTCCAAAATTTCTGACGCCGCATTTCAAGCAGCGCCTGATAGCATTCTGCTGCCTGCGAGAAAGAATCCCTGGCGGAGCCACAGAAACAGTAGACACCGGGGAGATCTGTCAGCTCGCGGCAGATCCGGAGGACCCCTGCTTGATCTTCGCCGCAGAGCAGGATCACCTCGCAGCCGTCCTGATGATAGGTCAGAAGCGTGAGATCCGGCTGAGAGGACTGCAAGGGCGGTGGGGACTGTTCTGTCTCCAGGAGCATCAGCGTATAGGGGGACGGCAGGTCCGGAGGCAGGCTGCCGGTCTGTCCCTCCAAAAGGGACTGAAGGGCGCTGGCTCTGCGGTGTGCCTCCGACTGCCGCGCCAGCTGCGAGACCTGTCCTGCCAGCTCTCCGCTCTTGGCAAGGCCCACATTCCGCAGGGCTGCCCGGACCTGATAGACTGGAAAGTACAAAAACAGCAGCACGCCCAGGGTGCACACGGCCAGCAGGGCAAAGCCGATCACGATCCCGGCGATCAGGGCGTTTTTCAGCTCCAACAGCCGGGGGACGCAGTCCTTCAAGGGGGTGATCTTCAAATAGTGCCAATGGGAGGAGGCCAGACTGAAATGGAGGCAGACGGTTGGTTCACCTTCGATATTCTTTAGAATATATCCACTGTCCTTCTGGCCTTCTTTGACGATCTCATCGAAAAACAGGGGGATCATGGGCTGAAGCGCGTCGCGTCTGGCGGTGAGGAGCTCCCCCGCCTCATCCAGCAGAACACAGTCCCCCTGCTGGTTAAAGGACAGGAGGGTATCCAGATACCGGTCGTAGTCCACATTCAGCATCAGGGCCCCGCCGGTGGGCTCATCCTCAGAGGTGGTTTCAAAAAACAGGAAGGAAAAATAGGTGCGGACGCGCACCGGGTCCTCAGAAAAGGCGGTCCGGCGGATGGGCCGCATCCGGATGTCCGGGGTCAGGGACTGGAACAGCCGTGCCGCGTCCCGGTCGGCGTATGAATCGACGGGGGCGCTGATCACATTGGAATCCGTGGAGTAAATATACCCGGACGAGCGATTATAGACCTGGATCGAGTCCACAAAGTCGTTGCTGCTGATATAGGAGCCCAGCTCCCGCAGGGCATAGACCTGGCCCATCTTGTCCAGTGCTGCATCCTCCCGCAGGGCCAGGACAGAGGGGGCGTAAAACACCTGCATCCCATAGTTCCGGATGGTGGTGGATAGAATGTCCGAAAGGGAGTCCAGCTGCCCCACAAAATCGCTGTACTGCCGGGCGACAGAGTCCAGCACAATGGACTGGAAGGCGGAGTAGACCAGGCTCAGGCTGCACGCGACCGCGACCAGGATGCAGGCGAAGGTGGTGAGAAAGGTCCTGGCGTGACGGCGGAGCAGTACGCGGACAGAAGAGATGTCGATCATAGCAGACAAACGGTCACGTCCTCTCTCTGGCTTTCTGGCTTCAGTATAGCAAGAAAACCTGGCCGATTCAACTTTACTTCCTGTGGGGAATCAGGTAAGATAGGGGTGTTAGAGCGTGATCAAAGGGGGATCCAGGGGTGAATGTGTGTAAGCGGCTCAAAAAAACAGCAATCTGTCTGGCACTGCTGGGGATGTGTACCGGCTGTTCCGGTGGGGAACAGCCTGCGGAGGGGACGCTGGCCCTGACGGGATACTCCGGCAGCGTCACCCTGTTTTCTTCCATGCAGGAGGAGCAGATCCAGGCGATCAAAGAGGGGTTTGAACAGAAATATCCCAATATCACCATGGACTATTTCTTTGCAGGGACCAGCAAAGTCCTGACCAAGCTGGCCACAGAGATGCAGTCCGGAGAGATCACCGCCGATCTGGTCTGGACCGGTGCGCCCTCGGATTACAGGAAGCTGAAGGAGGACCGGTATCTATCCCCCTACATCTCCCCCCAGGCCATCAACATCAATGAGGCCTTTGTGGACGAGCACCATTACTACATCGGCGGCCGGCTGATGTCGGCGGTCATTGCCTATAATACAGACTTGGTTTCTGAGGAAGAGGCCCCCCGGACCTGGGAGGAGCTGCTGGACCCGAAGTGGAAGGGGAAAATTGTGATGACCGACCCGGGCAGCTCCGGCAGTACCAAGTACTTTGTGGGCGCACTGATGAACGCCCCCGGCTATGGCGAGGCATATTTTGAACAGCTGAAGGAAAACGGCTGTATGCTGGAGAGCAATTCAACGGCCACCCATCTTCAGATCGCGGACGGGACCTATGCCGTGGGGATCTGTCTGGACTATATTGTCAGCAACCTGGAGCATGACGGAGAGCCCATCGCCTTCCATGTTCCGGAGCGGGACGCGGTACCCATTTACAGCCCCATGGGACTGGTGGCGGGATGCCCCAATGAGCGGAATGGGCGGCTGCTCTATGACTACATCCTCTCCAAGGAGGGACAGCAGATCCTGGTGGAGCACCATCTGCGCAGCATCCGGGACGATGTGGACGACTTCGGCATTCCCCTCCAGACGGTGCTGGACACCCGGCTGCCGGTGGATGACCAGGTGGTCAGTGATACCATGGAGGATGCGATGGGCCGCTTTGACCGGATCTTTTTCCAGGAGTAGCTTCAGGGTCCTCGGCAAATAAAACACCCTCCACTCCGCGGACAATGTCCAGGGCCTGCTGGCCGGAGGCGGTCTTGTCCCGGTTGTGGAGATCCAGAAGGACGCCGGCCCCTCCGCAGTCTACCTGTGAGAGGTATTCAATGTCTGAAATATGCCAGCCTGCGTTCCGGAGCGCACCGAGGATGGCGCTGAAGGGCGTGTTGTCCAGCTGGTACTCCAGATAGATCCGTACGGAGGATGAGCGCTTCAGATAGCGCTCATCCAATTTATTCAGCGTCACGATCGCCAGATAGAGGAAGGCGCACATGATGAGCGCTCCCTCATAAAAACCGATGCCGACCAGAAGCCCCATACAGGCAGAAGCCCAAAGACCGGCGGCGGTAGTCAGGCCCTTCACCCGCTGGCTCTGGTGGTGGCCGGTGATCACGATGGTCCCGGCCCCCAGAAAACCGATCCCGCTGATGACCTGGGCGCCCATACGGGCCGGGTCGGAAGCCGGATCGATGTACAGGGTGATATACTGGTTGACCAGCATAGTGGCGGTAGCGCCGATACAGACGAGGATATGGGTGCGCAGACCGGCCGCCTGGCTCCGCTTTCCCCGCTCGTACCCGATGATGCTGCTGCAAAAGGTGGCCACAGCAAAACGGACCACAATAGAAAGAAGGTTCAGTCCGCCTCTGGCGGATAAGAGATCCAGGGCCGAAGCCCATGTAAGCGTCAAGGCGCTCACCTCCCGATATGGTTAGAAAGCAGGACACGGCAGCGTTGCCGTGCCCTGCTTATTTCTATGAAGATCATCAGTCAGATGTACGGACGGGGTCGTCTCCTGTTTCGTTCGGAATGTCGCCGCCAGCAGCCTCAACGGCCTTTTTCTCCATGCGGTTCATCAAGATGGGGGAGCAGACGCCGAATACACAAAGGGCGATCAGCACCCAGCACAGGGGGGTGGAGAACAGGATGGCGGGACTGCCGCCGGACAGCAGCAGGGAGCGGCGCAGGCCGTTTTCCCCGATGGGGCCCAGGATCAGGGCCAGCACGATGGCAGCGGGATTCAGGTCGAATTTGCGCACCAGATATCCCAGGATCCCAAAGATCATCATAATGACCACATCCACAAAGTTCTTATGGATGGCGAAGGAGCCCACCACGCACAGAACGGCCACGCTGGGGATCAGGATGGCGTCAGAGAGCCGGGAGATCTGGGCAAAGCCCCGGCAGCCCAAAAGGCCGATGCCCAGCATGAAAAACTGGACCAGCACAAAGCCGGCGAAGAAGGTATAGGTCATGGGGGCATAGCGGGTGAACAGCTCCGGGCCAGGCTGGAGGCCCTGGATGATCAGCCCGCCCATGAGCACGGCGGTGACAGACTCGCCGGGGATGCCCAGGGTCAGCATGGGGATCAGGGAGCCGCCGGTAACGGCGTTGTTGGCGGCCTCAGAGCCTGCCACGCCCTCGATGGAGCCTTTTCCGAACTCCTCCTTGTGGTGGGAGAACTGCCGGGAGGTGTTATAGCCCAGGAAGCAGGCGATGGATGCACCGGCGCCGGGCAGGATCCCCACCAGATTTCCGATGATCCAGGAGCGCAGGATCGTGGGGGTGATCCGCTTGACTTCCTTTCCGCTCAACGTGATCTTGTCGTTGAATTTTGCCGCTTTTGCCCGCTGTGTGATTTTTTTCTCCGCCAGGATCAGCACCTGAGACATGGAGAACAGTCCGATCAGGGCGCAGGTGGTGTTGATGCCTTCATACAGGGAGGCCTGCCCGAACATGAACCGCTGGGCCCCCTCGATGGGGTCCATGCCGATGATGGACAGCCAGAAATATTCCGGAGAGCCGAACTTCATGGCCAGCTGGGCCAGCAGCGGAGCGAAGAAGTACAGGGAGATGCAGGAGAGCAGGCCGCCGCAGAAGGAGGAGAAGCAGGCCACGCCCATGGCGGCAGTCTGCCGGGCGGGGGAGCATCTGGCAGGCGGTTTTGACAAACGGAAAGGACCGGCGTTTGACGCCGGTCCTTTTGAAACTGCCTCTTTTCAAATGCTGGAAAATATGGTAGAATATATCCCAGACCGAGGAAGAAAGAAGTTGACACCCGTGAACAGCCGCGCTATACTGACAGCAGAGCAGAGCAGAGCAGAGCAGAGCAGAGCAGAGCAGAGCAGAGCAGAGCAGAGCAGAGCAGAGCAGAGCAGAGCAGAGCAGAGCAGAGCAGAGCAGAGCAGAGCAGAGCAGAGCAGAGCAGAGTAAGGGACAACTCTGCCCTTTTTTGCGCCCAAAATCTGATTTTATATGGAAAACGACGCTTTGATGACACAGGGTAACTGTGTCTTTTAAGCGTCGTTTTTTGCTTTGTCCGGGATGTGCCGCAAAATATCCTCCACATCGCATTGGAGAATGTTGCACAAGTCATTCAAGGTTGCAGTGGAGATATTGCGGTTCTGCTTGAGGGAGTCCAGCGTCCCACGGCTGAACGAGTAGTGCTTGATCAGCGTGTAGGTCGTGATCCCTTTGCGCTTCATGGTTGCCCAGAGGGGATCGTATACAATAATAAAAACCACCTCACTTGTGGTTTTTATTATATTTTCTTACCCCTCTATTGAATATTCCCGATATATCGGGTATAATAACTTAGAGAAAGCCTTGGCGTATGACTCAAAATTCCAGAGGAGGATTGTAGACATGAAAAAACGGATATTGGCAAGTTTGATGGCTCTGTGTCTGATTGTGGGACTACTTCCTACGGCGGCGCTGGCGGCGGAGGAACCTTCTGAGGTTTCCGCCGAGTCTACCGTAGTGGAGCCAGTTGAGCTCTCTGTGGAAGAACCGACTGAGCCGGAGGAGCCCGCAGAGGAGCCGGGAGTTCCCATGGAGGAACTCACTCCAGCAAAACCTGTGTCTGAGGACGCAGAAGCGGATAAGGAAGCGGAAGCTGACATGGCCCCGCTGGCTAATGATGGAATGTCCGGCACCTGCGGCGCAGAGGGCAACGAGGATAATGTGAAATGGGAGTTGACGCAGAACAACAATAATCCCAGTAATCCCACCTACACCCTTACCATTTCCGGCTCAGGGGCGATGAAGGATTATACAGCTAAACCATATAGTGAAGATAAAGAAGAGTCGCCGGAAACACCTTGGTATAGTTACTATGAAAGTATTACGAAACTTGTTATCGAACAGGGAGTTACAAGTATTGGAAACAATGCATTTCGGAAACTCAGTGCAATAACAGACGCATTAGTTATTCCTGATGGTGTGACACGAGTTGGGGAACATGCGTTTCGCCTTTGCAGCGGATTTACTGGTCCGCTGACCATACCAAATTCTGTTGTCACCATAGGGAAGCAGGCGTTCCAAAATTGTTCTGGCTTGACGGGAAATTTGGTTATACCTGACAGTGTTCAAAACTTGGGGAGCAATGTTTTCTTTGGAGACAGTGGTTTTACAGGCGCTTTGACTCTGGGCAAAGGGTTAACTTCAATTGAAACTGGCACATTCCGGCAATGCCAGTTTTCAACAATCAACTGGGATAGAACATCGATCACATCGATTGGGAATTACGCTTTTTATGATAATGATGCTTTAATTTCGCTTGAAATTCCGAATTCCGTAACAAGCATTGGTGATTTTGCATTTGCACAGCCTGCAACTAACAATTCCCCCTCAAAGCTAAAGAGCATATCGATGTCTGACAGTGTTACTACCATCGGGAAGCAGGCGTTTGCCTATGATGCTGCACTGGAAACAGTCAGCCTGTCTGAAAATTTGACAGCCATTGCAGAGAGCACATTCCTGTCCTGTACATCATTGCAATCTATCGTGATTCCCGCAAATGTCAAGACGATCGGAAAAGGTGCTTTCCAACTCTGCAATCAGAATCTTGGATATATTATAATTCAAAGCAATTCAATTAACATTCCAGAAAAAACCAATGTATTTCAGCTTGCAAAAGGTGGCATTGTTTACTATTGTGGAAGTAATTACGATGATCTGGATGGAACGGGCGCATCGGTAGCCATTGTGGACGGTGGCTATTTTCCAAAGGAAATGACCTTTACCACTGGATATTTGTCCCAGCCAGCTCATAAAGATTACAACTTTGGTGGCTGGATGTATGCGACCAATACAGGAGCGCAAAAAATGACGCCGGAGGCGGATGGACGATATAAATATAAAGGTCATTGCTGGGTGATTTGGACTTCTAAAATTACGTTTGATCCCCATGGAGGGACTTTGATAGACGGAAAAACCATAACCGTTGAAAAAGGTAAGGCAATCAATTCCGTTTCTGATAATTACACTCTCCCCACGCCCACCCGTACTGGCTATACCTTCACCGGCTGGTACACGGCGGCTGAAGGCGGCACTAAGGTAGAGAGTTCTACCGTTCCCACCGGCAATACCACCCTGTACGCCCAGTGGACCCCCAACACCTACACCATCAATTTCAACGCCAACGGCGGCACCGGCACGATGGACAATATCGAGGCTACCTATGATAGAGTTGTGGAACTGTCTGCCAATGGCTTCACCATGACTGGGAAGAACTTCGCTGGCTGGGCTAAAGAAGCCAACGCTGTAAAGGCGGAATATGGCGATCAAACTGAGGTTTTGAATCTGGCCGAGAGTGACACCGTCACCCTGTACGCCGTCTGGACCGACAAAAATGTGCGTGAACCTGACCTGTCCAATACCGTTGTGACCTACAACGGTCAGCCCCAGAAGTTCCATGTGGACGACAACTATACTGTGAAGTATTATCAGAACTGCGTGGAAGTCACTGCTCCTACAAACGCAGGTATTTACGATGTGGAGATCACCCGTGCTGAGGATGAGGACTATGCCGCCTATCATGGGCGCATCATGGGAGGTCTGGTCATCAACAAGGCCCCTCTGACCATCAAGGCGGACGACCAGTCCATCCGGGCGGGCGGCGCTCTGCCCAAGTTCACCTACACCGTCACCGGACTGGCGGGGGAAGATCCTCTGCTGAAAACGCCTGTCCTGACCTGTGACGCCGACGGCAAGACCGTGGGCACCTATACGATCAAGGCCAGCGGCGCGGACGCCGGGGCCAACTACACCATCACCTATGTGGACGGCACCCTGACCGTCTCCAAGCGCTCCTCCGGCGGCGGTTCCTCCGGCGGCTCCAGCAGCTCCGGCAGCACCACCACGGAAACCGAGAAGAATCCGGACGGCTCCACCACGACCACCGTTACCGACAAGAAAACCGGGATCGTGACGGAGACCACCAAATATAAGGACGGCTCCACCCTCGTCGTGGAGACCCAGAAGGACGGCACCGTGACCACCACCGAGACTGCCAAGAACGGCGTGAAGGTCAAGACCGTGGACGAGCCGGGGGAGGACGTGACCGCCAAGATCACCGTTCCCAAGTCTGTGGGCGAGGTCGTTGTCACCATCCCCGCCGACGCGGACTACGGCATGGTGGCCGTGGACGCCAAGACCGGCGAGGTGGTGAAGCTGTCTGTCCCCACCAGGGACGGCATGACCGTCAAGCTGGACGGCTCCGCTGAATTGGTACTGGTGGACCGCAGCCGCGGCTTCACCGACACCAGGGGCCACTGGGCGGAGGACGCCATCGACTTCGCCGCCGCACATGAGCTGTTCTCCGGCACCGGCGACGCCGCCTTTACCCCCGACAGCCCCATGACCCGCGCCATGCTGATGACCGTGCTGGCCCGCTTTGACGGGCAGGACATTACCGGCGGCGCTGTGTGGTATGAAAAGGCCATGGCCTGGGCCAAGGAGAACGGCATCTCCGACGGCTCTGACCCGGACGGCTCCATCACCCGGGAGCAGCTTGCCACCATGCTGTGGCGCTATGCGGGCAGCCCCGCCGGGGACGGCTCCCTGTCTGCCTTCGGCGACAGCGCCAGCGTCAGCAGCTACGCCGCGGAAGCCCTGCGCTGGGCCGTGGGTGAGGGCCTGATCTCCGGCACCGACGGCGGACTGCTGGCCCCCCAGGGCAGCGCCACCCGCGCCCAGGTGGCCACCATCCTCATGCGCTTCGTGGAGAGCCTGACCAAGTAAACATCCCCCTGCATAACGCGAAGGGCGGGACGGCACAGCCGTCCCGCCCTTCTTATTTCTTGCGCTTTCTGCCGCGGTATGCTATACTTGGTTTGTTGTTTTCGTGGAAAAAGGCGGGCTTTGACCGGGCTGGTTGGAGCGATTTGACGAACGGAGAGGGAGATCATGGTGAAGCTGGAGCTGACCCAGAAGCAGGAACTGAAACTGACGCCGCAGATGCTCCAGTCCATGGAGATCCTGCAAATGAGCACGCAGGAGCTGGAGAACTATTTGCAGGAGCTGGTCCAGGAGAACCCCGCCGCCGAGCTGTCCGAGCCGGAGGAGCGGCCGGACGAGGGGGAGGAGCTGTGGCGGCGGATGCAGTCGCTGGCCGACCAGGACAACCAGAACCGCCAGTATGTCACGGCAGACCGGGAGGAGCTGGACCCACTGGCCCGGATCGGGACAGACGGCGGGCTGGAGGACACCCTGCTGCTCCACCTGTCCCGGCAGCTGGAGCGCAGTCAGGCCCCCACCCTGGTGCTCCGAGGGGCCCAATTTTTGGCGGCCTGCCTGGACGAGGCCGGGTATCTCCGGGAGTCTGTGGAAAATCTGGCTCAGGCGGCCCGCCTGCCCGTCTCTGTGCTGGAGGAGGGGCTGAGCCTGCTCCAGACGCTGGACCCGGCGGGCGTGGGCGCGCGGGACCTGTCCCAGTGCCTGGAGCTCCAGCTGCGGCGCAGAGGGGAGGAGGGAACCGCCCTGACCATCGTCCAGAGAGGGCTGGAGCGTCTGGCCCGGCGGCAGTACCGGGCGCTCGCCCAGGAGCTGGGCGTCAGCCAGCAGGAGGTGCTTCAGGCGGAGGCGCAGATCCGGACGCTGGAGCCCCGGCCGGGGGCCGCCTTTGCCCCCCGGGAAGCGCCGGTCTATCTGGTCCCCGACCTGGTGGTGTTCCAGGGGGAGCACGGGCTGGAGGTCCATTTGCAGGAGGGACGCCTGCCCGGGCTGCACCTCAGCCGCTGCTACTGCGATATGTACCGGGACAATCCGGATCCGGAGGTCCACCAGTACCTGGACGGGAAGATCCGGCAGGCCCAGTGGGCCATCCAGGCGGTGGAGCAGCGCCGCGCCACCCTGCTCCGATGCGCCCAGGCGCTGGTCCGGCGGCAGGAGGCGTTTTTCCAGAGCCCCGAGGGCAGCCTGAGCCCCCTGCGGATGGCCGATGTGGCCGCCGAGCTGTCCATCCACGAGTCCACGGTGAGCCGGGCGGTGCGGGAAAAATATCTCCAGTGCGCCCGGGGCGTCTATCCCCTCAGCTTTTTCTTTACGCGGGAGGTGGGCGCGGGGGAGGGACAGTCCGCCCATGAGATCAAAAACCATCTGCTCCGGCTGATCCGGGAGGAGGACAAGGGCCGACCCTGCTCCGACCAGAAGCTGTGTCAGCTGCTGGCAGAGGCGGGATACACCGTCTCCCGCCGCACCGTGACCAAATACCGGGAGGAGCTGGAGATCCCCAGCGCCGCCGGCCGCAGGGCGTGAATCGGGGCGGCCCCCGCTCCCGCCTGCGGCCGGAAAACCGGCCCCCGCCGGGAGCGGGTGAGCAGATCCTGGAAAAAGGGAGAAAAATACCGGATGCTATTGAAAAAATTGGATGGATATGATACAGTGAACAAGGACAAAACTGAAATTTTGTTCAGTTTGCGGCACAGCCCCCATGGGGGCTGTCTCTCTCCTGGGTGGAGAGAGACAAGTTCCTGGGGACTGGCGGCAGACCAGATCAAAATGATAGAAAAGGAGTGTTTGGGAATGAAGAATAAGCTTTTGGCAAGCATCCTGACCGCGTGTATGCTGTTGACGATGCTTCCCACTGCGGCGTTTGCGGCAGAAACAGAAGCGGAGCCCAGTGCGGAGCAGACCGCCACGGCTGTGGAGCCGTCTGCTCCGGCTGCTGCGGAGACAGAGGAGCCCGGCACGGAGCAGACCGCTTCGGGTGCGGAGCAGTCTGATCCGGTTACGGAGGACGCCGGGAAGCAGCCCGAGGGAACGGCGGATGGAACGGATGCGGGGGATGCCGCTTTGGGCCAGACCGCTGAAAACTCTGTGGCCGAAGTAGTAGGTGGTCAGTCTTACGCCACTCTGGCGGAAGCTGTTGATGCCGCAACAGACGGCGAGACGGTGAAGCTGCTGAAGGATGCAGAGGGTGACGGTATTGGTTTGTATGCTAACCCCAAAGAGGGGCAAACTGGAATCAAAAATATAACGATTGATTTTGATAACCACACCTATACGGCGAATGGAAAACTTCATGGTTCGACGGGAACTGTTAGTCAAGTAGTTCATTTGGAAAAAGGCAGTAATGTTACTCTGAAAAATGGAACACTGACAAGAGCTGATGCCGCAAGCATGATGATCCAAAACTATGCTGACCTAACGCTCGATAACATGGTAATTGACGGAACCAAGATCAAAAATGGTGGTACAGTTGTATCCGTCAACTGTGGCACTGTGAATGTCACAGGTAAAACAAGTATTACAGGTAATGCTGGAGTAACCGCTTTCGATGTAAGCTGGTGGCCCAGTGCTTATCCTGATGGCGCTCAGGTTGTTTTGAACACAGAGGGAACAATTACCGGGAATCTTGCATTGGGCATTTATGGAAGTAGGGATGCAGGGCTTACAGCTGATCAAAAGAATCCCGCAAATGTCAAAAGTAAGATAGAAATTCAGAATGTAAAATTGGCGAGTGAAATTGTACCCGGTTACTATCCTAGTGGTAGCTTCGCTTGCGGCTGTACGGAGGAAGAAATCGCGTTTATCCTGAAGGTTATGTGTTCCATCTCCGGCGGTACATTCAGCGATGTAAGCTGCTTGGAGTATCTGGCTGCTGGCGCTGAGGTGGACGTGGTTCTGGACAAGGATGTGACGGCTAATGTCACCATCCCCGCTAACACCACGGTCACCCTCGACCTGAATGGTAAGACTTTGACCAGCGCGGCCAACAACCAGTCTACCATCGTGGTAAACGGAAATCTGACCGTTGAGGACAGCACGGCTGGTCAGCCCACCGTGAGCAATAAATATGAGGTAAGTTATACATCTGGATCCATCAAGTCGACCGATATTCCAGTTAAGGTTCAAAATGGTGGCTCTTTTACCTTGAATAGTGGAAAAATTGAATCGGAAACAGAGAGTGGACTTTTTGTTATCGGCGATAAAACTGGAACAGATGCAATCAACTCCTCTGCAACAATCAACGGCGGCTATATTAACAGTCAGGAGTATGGCATTGGCGTTGTGGGCAAAGGAGCCAGCCTGACTGTCAATGATGGTGCGATTGAGACAAGGGATAACGCCGTAATCGGCGGAAACGGAACCTATAATGAAAGCGATAAGCAAGGCGATACGACCATTACCATCACGGGCGGTACTATGATCGGTCATATCACTACTGGTGGGTATGTTGCCTGCGGCGTCTACCACCCCCAGAGCGGCACGCTGAACATTTCCGGCGGTACGATTTATGCGGATAGCGGCGTCGGCGTTCTGATGCGCGGCGGCACGGCCAACATCACCGGCGGTGAGATCATTACTACCGGTAAGCAAGAAGTGGTTGGCAAGGTTGGAGATTCTAAAGTCGTAGTTGGCTGTCACGGCGTCCAAGTGGATGGTATCAGCAGATATTACGATTATGACAATGCCAAGGTTGAAATCTCCGGCAATGTGAAGATCCAGTCCGAGAGTGAGGCTGTGAAGCACACGGATAATCCTACTCCTACGGCGCAGAAAATCTTCATCTCCAACGGTACCTTCTCCAGTGACGTGAACGACTACTGCGCCACTGGCTACACCGCTACCAAGAATGAGAGCGGCCAGTGGGTCGTTGACGCGAAGGTGGGCATGGAGGCCGACACCAGCGTTTCCGGCAATACCGCCAGCGCCGAGGTGGGCGGTAGCTTCTCCGGTAGTGAGGATCTGGAAACGGACAATGTGGGCGCGTCCAACGGCACCCTGAGCATTGACGCCACTGTGACCGAGGGGGGCACCGCCGTTACCAAGACGGAAGTGAGCATCGGAAGCAAGGCGCTGACCAGTGTAAGCAGTGCAAACAGCGTCAATTCCGTGGTGCTCAAGACCAATGTGGCCGACCTGACTGTGGATAAGGCGGCGTGGAACGCCATTACTGAGAACGCCGGCGGCGGCAGCGTGACCCTGACTGTGGAGAAGAAGGAGGACGCCTCCTCTCCCGCCGACTGGACCGTTTCCGCTGTGAACTCCAAGGGTGAGACCGTGTTCTCCTCTGAGGATCAGCATGACGGTAAGATCACCATTTCCGTGCCCTATACAAAGGAAAAACTGAACGATGGCGATCGGGTCGTTGTCTACTACATCGGTGAGAACGGCCAACTGGAGGCTATGACCACCACCTACAATCAGGAGAATAAGACCCTGACCTGGACCACCGACCACCTTTCCGACTTTGGCGATGTCGTCATTGGGCCCGATACCGAGGCTGTTTGGATCTCCGGGACGGAACTCAAAGCCGGAACGCTGGCAGAGGCCCTGAGCGCCGTGGCTTCCAATGGAGGGACCATTGATCTGGTAAATAACGCCACGCTGACCAGCGCTCGGTTCGTCATCAGCAAGGATGTTATCATTCAGAAATCTACGATTGCCGCAGGTATTCCGACTATTAACGCCACCGTCGCCGACGGTGCTGCCACCGGGGCCTTTATGATCACGGAGAACGCCTCCCTGACGCTGAACGGCGTGAAGCTGGTTGTCGAGGGGACTGGAGACACCGAAAATAAGGGCGGCCAGTACGACGGTACCGGCATTATCCTCAATAACATCGCCAGCGGCGCCGGCGGCAAGCTGGTCCTGAATAACGCTGAGGTAGAGCTTACCGGACTCCAGCGCGGTATGGTATTCCAGGTCAACGCTGACAAGCTGGCCAGCGTTGAAATGGACAACTCCAAGCTGACCATTCAGAACATCGACGGCAACGCCACCAACGGCGGAAGCTGGAACGTCAAAAATAACTCCACCGTCACGGTAAGCAACTGCGGAGACCATGGACTGAGTGCACAGGAGATCGCCGTGGATCACTCTGCTGTTCGTGTGGACAATGTCGGCTATGTGGGCGTTCTGGCTCAGAAGGTCGAACTGAAAAACGGTGCGGATGTTTCCGTGACCGACAGCGGAAAGAAGCTGCCGTTCGAGTCTACGTGGGCTCCCAACGGCACGCAGTACGAGAATGCCGTGGAGATCAAGAAGAACGGTTCCCTGTCTGTGGATGAGACCTCCTCTATGGAACTGACCGGGAACAAGTACGACAGCATTTTGGTCGCGGATCAGGGCAGCCTGGACAATAAGGGAACCATTACCGGTGAGATCGTTACCACGGGTTCCCAGCACATTGTCAAGGTCCTGGTGGACGGCAAAATCGTTGCCGCCGCCACTGTGGAGGACGAGGGCAGCTACACCCTGCCCGATGCGCCCAGCAAGACCGGCTATGATTTCAAGGGCTGGTCCAACGGAACCACGACCTATGGGGCCAAGGATGAGGTAAAGAAGATCACCGGCAATATGACCTTCACCGCCGTGTGGGAGAAGAAGCCCGACCGGCCCTCCGGCGGCGGCTCCTCCTCCGACAATGAGCGCACCTACGCCATCGTCACCGAGGACGACGGGCACGGCTCCGTGACGGTCAGCGCGGACGAGGCCTCTGCCGGTACCCGCATCACTGTCACCGTGAAGCCCGACAGCGGCTACGCTCTGGACGAGCTGACTGTCACCGACGCCAAGAACAAGGAGCTGTCCGTCACCAAGCGGTCTGAGACTACTTACACCTTCCACATGGCGGACAGCAAGGTCACCGTGGAGGCCAGCTTCACCAAGGACAGCACCGTCCAGAAGCCTGACACCCGCTTTGACGACGTGGCCAAGAGCGCCTGGTACTGCAAGGCCGTGGACTATGTGGCTGAGAACGGGATCATGTCCGGCGTGTCCGCCCGGGAGTTCGCGCCCAACGCGGGCTTCAGCCGCGCCATGCTGGCCCAGACCCTGTATGCCATGTCCGGCAAGCCCGCCGTGAAGGCGGAGAGCGCCTTTGCCGACGTGGCGGCCAGCGCCTGGTACGCCGATGCGGTGAACTGGGCGGCGAAGAAGGGCTATGTCTCCGGCGTGGGCGAAGGGATGTTCGCCCCCGACGCCTCCATCACCCGTGAGCAGATGGCCCTGATCCTGTACCGCTACGCGGGCAGCCCGGACGCCTCCGGCATGGCTCTGAAGGAGTTCGCCGATGGGGACAGCGTCAGCGCCTATGCCGTGGACGCCGTCCGCTGGGCGGTCCATGAGGGCCTGATCTCCGGCATGGAGAACAACACCCTCGCGCCCCAGGGCACCGCTACCCGGGCCCAGGTGGCCCAGATCCTGATGAACTTCCATCAGAAGCTGGACAAGTAAATCAGACGCCCTCCGCCCGCGCGGGGGACGGAACGAAGCTAAAGCGCGCCCCGCCGGCCCATTCGGACCGGCGGGGCGCTGTTCTGCGGCTCCGGGGGGAAATGGTGATCATGTCACGGAAGATGGGGGGCAGTCTGGGTATAATAAGGCCATACAAAGAAGAAATGATCCCCGCCCCACGGGGCGGATGCGGAAAATGATCAAGGAGGAACTATTATGTCAGTGATCCATATTGACCGAAATAATTTCCAAAGCGAAGTGCTGGGTTCCGACCGCCCCGTCCTGCTGGACTTCTGGGCCCCCTGGTGCGGCCCCTGCCGGATGGTAGGCCCCATTCTGGACGAGATCGCCGGTGAGCGGAGCGACATCAAGGTCGCCAAGATCAACGTGGACGAGCAGCCGGAGCTGGCCGGACAGTTCGGTGTGATGAGCATCCCCACCCTGGTGGTGATGAAGGACGGCAGGATCGTCCAGCAGGCGGTGGGCGTCCGGCCCAAGGCCCAGATCCTGTCCATGCTGTAAGGAGCGCCGGATATGGGACTGTTTGACTTTTGGAAAATGCCCGATATTGGACAGGGTGTGGAGGAGTTCCGGGCTGCGCCGGGAGCGGTCCTGCTGGATGTGCGCTCCCGCCAGGAATTTCAGGAGGGGCACATCCCCGGCAGCCGGAACGTGCCCCTTCCCTCCATTGGGGAGGCGGCCGCCCTGGCGGAGGATAAGGAGACTCCGCTGTTTGTCTACTGTTACAGCGGGGCCAGAAGCGGCCAGGCGGTCCACGCGCTGCGGCGCATGGGATACGCCAACGTGAAAAATATCGGCGGCATTGCCGCCTGGACGGGAAAGGTGGAACGCTGAGATGAAAGTCGTGATCGTAGGCGGTGTGGCGGGCGGAGCCACTGCGGCGGCCCGCATCCGCCGTCTGGATGAACAGGCGGAGATCGTGGTCTTTGAGCGGTCGGGGTATGTCTCCTATGCAAACTGCGGCCTGCCCTATTACATCGGCGGCGTCATTGAGGACCCGGAGGAGCTCACCCTCCAGACGCCGGAGAGCTTCTTTGACCGCTTTCGGATCACCATGAAGGTGCGCCACGAGGTCACCGCCATCCACCCGGACCGCCGGACGGTCACGGTGAGGGATCTGGAGGCCGGGACGGAGTTTGAGGAGGGGTATGATAAGCTGCTCCTCTCCCCGGGGGCCAAGCCCACTCAGCCCCAGTTCCCCGGCGCGGGGCTGGACAACCTGTTTACCCTGCGCACCGTGGAGGATACCCTGCGCATCCGGGCATACATAGACCGGAACCGGCCCCGGTCCGCCGTGCTGGCGGGGGGCGGCTTTATCAGTCTGGAACTGGCGGAGAATCTGCGGGAGCTGGGGATGGAGGTCACTATCGTCCAGCGGCCCCGGCAGCTGATGCACCCCTTTGATCCCGACATGGCGGCGCTGATCCACAGTGAGGCCCGCCGGCACGGCGTGCGGCTGGCTCTGGGCCACACCGTAGAGGGCTTTGAGGCGAAGGACGGCGGGGTGGATGTGCTCCTCCAGGACGGGCCGCCCCTCCATGCGGATCTGGTGGTCATGGCCATCGGCGTCACGCCGGATACCGCCCTGGCCCGGGCGGCGGGGTTGGAGCTGGGCCTCAAGGGCAGCATCGTGGTCAACGACCGGATGGAGACCTCGGTCCCTGACATCTACGCCGTGGGCGACGCGGTACAGGTGAAGCACTTCGTCACCGGCCAGGATACGCTCATTGCTCTGGCTGGTCCGGCCAACAAGCAGGGCCGCATCGCCGCGGACAACATCTGCGGCGGGGACAGCCGGTACACCGGTTCCCAGGGCAGTTCGGTCCTCAAGGTGTTTGATATGACCGCCGCCGTCACCGGCCTCAACGAGACCAACGCCCGGGCGGCGGGGCTGGCGGCGGACGCCGTGATCCTGTCCCCCATGAGCCACGCAGGCTATTACCCCGGCGGCCGCGTGATGACCATGAAGGTGGTCTTTGAGCGGGAGACCGGACGCCTCCTGGGCGGCCAGATCGTGGGCTATGAGGGGGTTGACAAGCGCATCGATGTGCTGGCCACAGCGATCCGCGCCGGGATGACGGCGGTGGAGCTGAAGGATCTGGACCTGGCCTATGCGCCCCCCTACTCCTCCGCCAAGGACCCGGTGAATATGGCCGGCTTTATGGTGGAAAACCTGCTCCGCGGCGTGGTGAAGCAGTGGCGTTTGGAGGATCTGGACACCCTGCCCCGGGACGGCAGCGCCATCCTGCTGGATGTGCGTACCGGGGAGGAGTACAGCATGGGCCACATCCCCGGCTTTGTCAATATCCCGGTGGACGAGCTGCGGGAGCGCCTGGAGGAGCTGGACCGGAGCAAGCCGGTGTACGCCATCTGCCAGAGCGGCCTGCGCAGCTATATTGCCTGCCGGATCCTGGAGGGCCGGGGGTTCACCTGCTGCAACTTTGCCGGCGGCTTCCGGTTCTACGATGCAGTGATCAATGACCGCTGCCTGGTGGAAGAGGCCACCGCCTGCGGCATGGATCAATAAATCTGTCAAGGCCAGGACCCGCCGCGGAAAGGGAAACATTCCGCGGCGGGTCCTGCTATGCTTCGGACCGTTTGGTGACCAGGTCACGGAAGCCCCGGTCCCGGACCGCTATCATGGAGCCATCACGATTTGGGAGGCGTTTGAATGAGCGGGGAAAGAAAGCGGCGGACGGCCGTGGTGGATGAGAGGGCCTGTGTGGCCTGCGGCTGCTGCGTGAAGGTGTGTCCCCTTCAGGCCATCGCAGTGGTCCGGGGGATCCGGGCTCAGGTGGATGAGAGCAGATGCGTGGGCTGCGGCAGATGTGCCAGGGAGTGTCCTGCCTCTGTCATTACGATTCGGGAGGTGCTGGGATGAAGAAAAAGTGGTATGACTACCTATGGATCCTGTCTCTGACCTATCTGATCCTGGGCTTTTTCAATATTCTGTTCGCGTGGCTGGGGCTGCTGTGCTTTTTCATCCCGCTGATCATTTCGGTGACCCAGGGGACCAAAGGGTACTGCAACCGCTACTGCGGCCGGGGACAGCTGCTCGCCCTGCTGGGGGGGCGCTTCGGCCTCTCACGGCGGCGGGATATTCCCGGATGGATGAAGAGCCGGGCCTTCCGGTACGGCTTTCTGGTGTTTTTCTTCGCCATGTTTTTCCTGATGCTGTGGAACACCTGGCTGGTGTTCGCGGGGGCGCAGGATCTGCGGCAGGTGGTCACCCTGCTGTGGACCTTTAAGCTGCCCTGGCACTGGGCCTACCATGGGACCCTGTTTCATCCCGGGGTGGCGCAGTTCGCCTTCGGCTTTTACAGCGTAATGCTCACCTCCACGGTGCTGGGGCTGGTCACCATGGTCCTGTTCAAGCCCCGCAGCTGGTGCGTCTACTGCCCCATGGGGACCATGACGCAGCTGATTTGCCAGGTCAGGAACAAAACTCCATAACACATGGTTTCTGGTATATGTCAAGAATATTCTTGACATATACCAGAAACTGCTCTATACTGTCTTTATCAAAGGGGAAGCGTTCAGAAGCGGGAGGTGAGGATATGCCAAGGCCCATGAAGTGCAGAAAGGTATGTCAGATGCCCCGGACGCGGGAATTTCACCCCGCAGGGGGCGGCCCCCGGGAGGAGGCTGTGGTCCTGACAGTGGACGAGTACGAGGCCGTCCGCCTGATCGACCGGCAGGGCTTTTCTCAGGAGGAGTGCAGCGCCTATATGCAGGTGGCCAGGAGCACCGTGCAGTCCATCTATAACTCCGCCCGGAAAAAGCTGGCGGAGGCCCTGGTGGACGGGCGGCCCCTGCGGATCGAGGGCGGGAACTATCAGCTCTGCGACGGAAATGAGGTTTACTGCGGGTGCGGCGGCTGCCGGCGGCACCGTCTGGCCTGTATGGAGCGGGCGGAGCAAGGAGGATGTGACCATGAAAATTGCGATCCCATTGGATGAGAACCGGAAGGACGTGTGCATCGTCCTGGCCCGGGCCCCCTACTTCCTGTTCCGGGAGGACGGGGTGGACACGGTGCTGGAGAACCCGGCGGCCCAGGCCCAGAGCGGCGCGGGGATCCAGGCGGCCCAGTTCCTGGTGGATCAGCGGACCGACGTTCTGATCACCGTGCGCTGCGGAGAGAACGCCGCCCAGGTGTTCCGGGCGGCGGGAATGAGGATCCTGCGGTCGGCCCACAAGACCGCCGGGGAGGACCTGGCCGCACTGGAGGCGGGGGAGCTGGAGGAACTGACCCGGTTCCACGGCGGCTTCCACGGTGTGACATGAAGATCGCCTGTTTAAGCGGCAAGGGCGGCGCGGGCAAGACACTGGTGGCGGTCAACCTGGCCGCGGCTGCAGGACGGGCCACCTATCTGGACTGCGACGTGGAGGAACCAAACGGCCGGCTGTTTTGGAAGCCGCAGGGGGTCCGGACCACAGTGGTCCACGCCCTTTTGCCAGAGTTTGACGCCGCGGTCTGTACCGGATGCAAAAAATGCGTGGAGTTCTGCCGCTTCCACGCCCTGATGTACATTCGGGAAAAGCCCACGGTGTTCCCTGAGGTGTGCCACAGCTGCGGCGGCTGCCAGCTGGTCTGTCCGGCGGGGGCGGTCACAGAGACGGAGAAGCCGGTGGGCCGCCTGGAGATGGGGACCCGGGGGGATGTGCGGGTGGTGACCGGCATCCTGGATCCCGGCGAGGCCTCCGGCATCCCGGTGATCCGGGAGGTGCTGAAGCAGGCGGAGGGTCTGACTGTCATCGACTGCCCGCCGGGGAGCGCCTGCTCCGTGATGGAGAGCATCATGGACGCGGATCTCTGTATTCTGGTGGCGGAGCCCACCGCCTTCGGCTTTCATAACTTCCAGATGGTGTACCAGCTGGCCTCCCTGCTGGGCAGGCGGTGCGGGGTGGTCATCAACAAGGAGGACGCCCCCTTCGCCCCGCTGGAGGACTTCTGCCGGGAGCGGGGGCTGGAGATTTTGGCCCGGATCCCCTATGACCCGGAGCTGGCCGCCCTGGCGGCCGACGGGCAGCTGGTCTGGGAGAAGCACGGGGGGGCGCGGGAGATCTTCTCCGGCCTGCTGAAAAAGATCGGAGGGGGAGCATGAAGCGGCTGTTGATCCTCAGCGGCAAGGGGGGCACCGGAAAGACCACCACCGCCGCCGCGTTCATCCGGTTTGCCCAGGCCCGGGCGGTGGCCGACTGCGACGTGGACGCCCCCAACCTGCACCTGGTCACCCCCCGGCGGTCAGAGCCGGTGGTATCGGACTTCTTGGGGGGGGAAAAGGCGGCGGTGGATCCGGAAAAATGCGTGGGCTGCGGCCTGTGCGTGGAGCGGTGCCGCTTTCGGGCCCTTCAGCTGGCGGATGGTGTCTGCCAGGTGAACGAGTACGCCTGTGAGGGGTGCGGCGTGTGTGCCTATGTCTGTCCCCGTGGGGCCGTGACCCTTGCCCCGGACCGGGCGGGACGGCGGGAGCTCTATCTGGAGGACGGGGTGTTTTCCACCGCCGCCCTGAAAATGGGGCGGGGCAACTCGGGCAAGCTGGTCACCCAGGTCAAGCTGGACCTGCTGAAGCACGCTCCGGAGACGGATCTGGCCATTCTGGACGGCTCTCCCGGCATCGGCTGTCCGGTGATCGCGTCGGTCAGCGGCATGGACCTGGTGCTGGTGGTGGCGGAGCCCAGCCAGTCCGGTCTCAGCGACCTGAAGCGGCTGCTCACCACGGCGGAGGCCCTTCAGGCCAGGGTGGCGGTATGCGTCAATAAGTGGGATGTGAGCCCCGCCCACACCCAGGCGATCCGGGAATTCTGTACGACGGAGGGAGTTCCCTTTGTGGGGGAGGTCCCCTATGACCGGCGGGCCTCTCAAGCCATAAACGAGGGGAAGAGCCTGGCCGATGTGGACTGTCCCGCCCGGGACGCGCTGTACAGCATCTTTCAGGCGGTGTGCGGGCTGCTGGGACTCCAGGGAGGAGCCCCTGACGCCAGCCCGCTGAAATCAAAATGAAAACAAAAAAGGAGTCTTTACTATGAAAATCGCAGTTGCAGCCATGGGAAAAACCGTCGCCGGCCACTTCGGCCACTGTGAAAACTTCATCTTTTTCGACGCCGCAGACGGCGGGATCACCGGAATGAATTCTGTGCCCAACCCGGGCCACCGCCCCGGCTTCCTGCCCAATTTCCTGGCGGACAACGGCGCTGAGGTGGTCATTGCCGGCGGCATGGGCGGCGGCGCGGTGGACATCTTTGAGGAGCGGGGCGTGAAGGTGATCCTGGGGGTCCAGGGTGACGCTCAGGAGGCCGTGGAGGCCTATCTCCGGGGTGAGCTGGTCTCCAGCGGCTCTGTCTGCCACGAGCACGAGCACGCCGACGAGTGCGGGGAGCATAAGTAATCGAACAAAGAGCGATGGACGTCAGGCGCGCCGCGGTCTCCCGCGGCGCGCTGCCTGTTTTTCCGGGCCCTGCGCCGGAGGCGACTCCGGTCCCATACGGTAAAAAACACACAGGAGCGGCAGGAAAATGTTCGGAAAGCGGGCATTTTTCTGCTTTTGTTCCGGATAGATTTGTGATATACTCCTCTTTGTCGATTTTACGCGGAATTTGCTCCGCTCTAACATGGAGGCGTTAGCTTGAAGCATCTCTACCGAGCCGTGCGCTGTCCCGAGGGGACAGCCCCGGCCTATCTGCCCTGGCATCACCTGTGGCTGGCTCTGGGTCTGACGGCCCTGGGTCTGCTGCTGGGCTGGCTGACCATGCCCCTGGCGGCGGTGTCCAGCCCGGACCTGTCCGCGCAGGACCTGTGGGCGTGGTATCTGAGCAGCGTGGACCTGTGGTACCGGAACCTTCTGCCGCCGGTGCTGCTGATCTGGATGATGTACTTTCTCACCGGACGGTGCTGGCTGTCCTATCTTCTGACCGCCCTGCCGGCCCTGGGGGTGGCGCTGGCCAACTACTTCAAGATCCAGCTGCGGGGGGATCCCCTGCTGGCCAGCGATCTGAAGCTGATCTCCGAGGCGGGGGGGATCATGGGGAACTACTCCCTGGACATGACGCCCCTGATCCAGCAGACCCTGGGCTGGGCGGCCCTGGGTCTTGTCCTGGCCCTGCTCCTGCTGCCCCGGGGGCTGCGCCGGAGGGACATCCGGATCTTCGGCCTGCTGTCCGCGGCGGCAGTGATGGGGACGGCGTTTCTGACCCTGTACTGCAATGAGGCTGCCTACCGCCGCACCACCGCCGGGTCGGAGCTGGTCAACCCCTGGTCGGACACCGAGGTCTTTGTCTCCCACGGCGTTCTCTACCCCTTCCTGCACAGCGTGCAGGATATGCTCCCGGTGCCGCCGGAGGGCTATCAGGAGGGCGTGGGCTCCGCCGCCCTGGAGCGCTATCCCGAGGCGGCGATCCCGGAGGACCAAAAGGTCAGCGTGGTGGGGATCATGCTGGAGGCATTCTGTGACCTCACGGATTTTCCTGCCCTGGCCGAACAGAAGGGGGTGCAGGAGGTCTATGCCCCCTGGCACGCCCTGGAGGAGGAGAGCGTCTCCGGCGATCTGCTGACCAACATCTTTGCTGGCGGCACGGTGGATACGGAGTGGTGCTTCCTCACCGGGTACAGCCAGTATGAGGAGTTCCGGAACGATGTGGACTCCTATGTATGGTACTTTGACCGGCAGGGCTATCAGACCCGGGGGGGCCACCCGGGCTTTGGCTGGTTCTATAACCGACAGAACGTGAACCGATTCCTGGGATTCCAGGAATACTGGTTCACTGAAAACCACTACGGCGAACTGGTGGACCCGGTAGAGGCCCAGTGGAACTCCGACCTGCTGCTGGTGGACGAGATCGCCAAGGATCTGCGGTCCTGTCTGGACGGGGAGGGCCGGCCGGTGTTCTCCTTCTCGGTGAGCTATCAGAACCACGGACCGTACGAGTGGACCTATACCGCCAACGAGACCTATCTGGATCCGGAGACCTGCGGCCTGCCGGAGGAGTCCTGCTATGTCTTTAACAACTATCTCCACGGGGTGAACATCACCATCTCCGCCATGACTCTGCTGGCTCAGCAGCTGGAGGAGATGGAGGAGCCGGTGGTGCTGGTCCTCTTTGGCGACCACAAGCCCTGGGGAGGCAACAGCAACAACGCCTATTACGGCATCGGGGCAAGCTTTGACACCACTGCCCTGGAGGGCTTTTACCAGTACTATGCCACGCCATACCTGATCTGGGCCAACTCCGCGGCCAAGGAGACCCTGGGCCGGGAGTTCCGGGGGGAGGGCGGCGACTTCTCCCCCTGCTTCCTGATGCCGGAGCTGTTTGAACAGTGCGGCTGGACCGGCCCCTCCTTCCTCCAGCTTGCTCAGGAGGTGCGGGAGATCACCCCCCTGGTCCATCAGCAGGGCGTCTATCTGACGGAGGGCGGGCAACTGACAGACCACCTCTCCGGGGAGGCGGCGGACCGGCTCAACGAGTTTTTCTTTGCACAGTACTACCGGGAGCACAAGGTGGTCCCGGAGGGAGCGGGATGAGCCGCTGTCTCACATAAAAAAGGAGGGCCGGTCCCACGGGACCGGCCCTCCTTTTAGAAAGGAATGAAGAAAGCAATGTAAAAAGATGGGCTTACCGCTGGATGCGGCCGGAGCCGTCGCCTCCGGCCAGCTTCTCCACCTCAGCCACGGTGACCATGTTGTAGTCGCCCTCGATGGTGTGCTTCAGAGCGGAGGCGGCCACGGCGAACTCCACGGCCTCCTGGGTGCTCTTGCCGCTGAGCAGGGAGTAGATCAGGCCGCCGCCGAAGCTGTCGCCGCCGCCCACGCGGTCGATGATGCGCAGCTCATACTTCTTGGAGAAGCAGTACTCGTTGGAGGCGGCGTCATACAGCATGGCGCTCCAGCCGTTGTCGGAGGCGGAGTGGGACTCGCGCAGGGTGATGGCCACCTTCTCGAAGCCGAACTTATCCGCCAGCTGCTTGGCCACGGACTTGTAGCCCTCGTGGTTGATCTCGCCGGCGTAGATGTCGGTGGCCTCAGCCTCAATGCCGAACACGTCCTTGGCATCCTCCTCGTTGGAGATGCACACGTCCACATACTGGCACAGGTCGGTCATGGCCTCCCGGGCCTGCTGGCGGGTCCACAGCTTGCCGCGGTAGTTCAGGTCGCAGGAGATCTTGACCCCGTGGGCCTTGGCGGCCTTGCAGGCCTCCCGGCAGATGTCCACCACATTGGGACCCAGGGCCGGAGTGATGCCGGTGAAGTGGAACCAGTCGACCCCGTTGAAGATCTTGTCCCAGTCGAAGTCGGCGGTGGAGGCCTCCTGAATGGCGGAGTGGGCACGGTCATAGATGCACACGGAGCCGCGCTGAGAGGCGCCCTTCTCATTGAAGTAGATGCCCACGCGGTCGCCGCCCCGGACGATCATGGAGGTGTCCACGCCGTAGCGGCGCAGGGAATTCACCGCCGCCTGGCCGATGGCGTGGGCGGGCAGCTTGGTGACATAGGCGGCGTCCAGGCCGTAGTTGGCCAGGGAGACAGCCACATTGGCCTCACCGCCGCCGAAGGAGAACTCCAGGTGGTCGGCCTGGACAAAACGCTCGTAGTTGTAGGGCTGGAGCCGGATCATCAGCTCGCCGAAGGTAACGACTTTTGCCATGATATGATTCCTCCTAAATGGATATGAATGTAGAGAATGGGTGATAGGCGCAGATGGAGCAGCGGATTACTTCTGCACCAGATGCAGGGCGAAGCCGCCCAGCTCCTCCTGGAGATAGATGGCCTTGGTGCGGCCCTTGGCGTCGGTCTTGCGGCTGGACTCATCAAACTTCACGCCCTGGAGGCCCAGGTGATAGATGGCGCGGTCCACATTGTTGGTGCGGATGGCGATGTGGCCGTGAGCGCCGCGGCCAGGGGCCTTGTTGCACTCCACAGCGGAGCCGGCGAAGTCGGAGGAGTTGCCGGCCTTGTACTCGAAGCCGAAGATGGCGCACAGGGCCTTGGCGGTCTGCTCCGCCTGGCCGGCGTCCTGGCAGTTGATGCCCACGTGGCCCAGCTCAAAGCCCAGCATGGTCTTGACAGCGTCCTTGCAGATGCGGGTGATCTCGTCCCACTTCTCGCCCTCGATCAGGTCCTTCTTCACCATCCAGGTGCCGCCGCAGGCGAAGATGCGGTCATAGCCCAGGTAGTCCATCAGGTTCTTGGTGTTCACGCCGCCGGTGGGCATGAAGTTCAGCTTGGGGAACACGGGGGCCAGGGCCTTGATGCCATTGACACCGCCGGACTGCTCGGCGGGGAAGAACTTCACATACTCCAGGCCGGCGTTGGCGGCGCGGGTCATGTCGGAGGCGTTGACACAGCCGGGGAGGACCAGCACGCCCTTCTCCTGGCAGTGGGCCACCAGGGCCTCGTTATAGCCGGGGGAGACGATGAACTTGGCGCCGGCGGCCAGGGCGCGGTCGCACTGCTCCAGGTTGAGCACAGTGCCGGCACCCACCAGCACCTCGGGGACCTCGGCGGCGATGCGGCGGATGGCCTCCTCACCAGCGGCGGTGCGGAAGGTGACCTCGGCGGCGGGCAGGCCGCCGGCCAGCAGGGCGCGGGCCAGAGGGACGGCCTTCTCGGCGTCGTCAATGGCGATGACAGGAATCACACCGATGGAAAAAACAGTTTTCTGGACATCATTCATGGGAAACTCTCCTTTGTATCATATTATGAGACGGTGTTTCAAACTTTTCTTGTATCTCCTATTATAATACGGATCCGCCGGAAAGCAAGATGGCGATTCCGCAAAAAAATCCTTGCGATTTCTGTGGAGAAAGAGTAAACTTGAAATACTATTTCATATTATAAAACGCAGGCGGGGCCGTTCCGCCCTCTGGAGGGCCTCTGCCCGGGGAGGAGTCATCTGACATGGAGAAGAACAGCGGGAGCGGGGGCGTACAGTCCCTGGACCGGGCGTTTGACCTTTTGGAACTGCTGTGCAGAAGCCAGAATGGCATGGCCATTCATCAGCTCAGCGAGATCACCGGCCTGCACAAGAGCACGGTCCACCGCCTGCTGGCGGCCATGGCGAGCCGGGGGTATGTGCGGCGGGACCCGGAGAGCGCCGTATACCGGGCGGGGATGCGCCTGTGTGAGCTGAGCGAGTACATCCAGGAGAACCTGGATGTGGTGGCCCGGGCCCGGGAGCCCATGGAGCGGCTGAGCCGGACCACAGGGGAGACGGTCCATCTGGTGGCCCGTGAGGGGGCGGAGATCGTCTACGTCTACAAGGTGGAGAGCATCCACGGAGCCATCCGCATGGTGTCCCGGATCGGGATGCGCCGCCCCCTGTACTGCACCGGAGTGGGAAAGGCCATCCTGGCCACCCGCGGGGATGAGGAGGTGCTCCAGTGCTGGGAGGAGAGCGAGCGCGTCCCCTGCACGCCCTATACCATCACTCGGAAGGACGCCTTCCTTCGGGAGATCGCCCAGATCCGGCAGCAGGGCTATGCCATGGACAATGAGGAGAACGAGCTGGGTGTGCGGTGTGTGGCGGCGGCCATCCCGGACTGGCACGGGGCGGCGTCCTATGCCCTGTCCATCTCGGCCCCGGTGTCCCGCATGACCGACGAGCGGGTCCGCAGCCTGATCCCCGCCCTGCTGGAGATCCGGAACGAGATCTCCGCCAGCCTGGGGGGACGGCCGGACTGACCGGCCGCTGAGCAGGCTTGTATCGATCGCTGAAAAAGGAGCGGTTTCCCTTGCGGAATGGTGGAGAACGCCCTATAATGGAGGACAAGAAGCCCCAGAACTGATGAGGGAGGAGTGCCCTGTGCTGTACAGAAAGTCCCTGACCGCCCTGCTGGCCCTGGCCCTGACGGTGGGCCTGACGGCCTGTTCCTCCAAGCCGCCGGAGGAGCCGGAGCCGCCGGAGCCCCAGCCCTCTGTTTCCGTGGCGGCCCCGGTGGAGCCCGAGCCCGAGCCTGAGCCGGAGCTGCCCTATGTCAACCCGCTCACCGGAGAGGGCTGCGCCCAGGACATCGCCCAAAAACGGCCGGTGGCCATCATGCTCAACAATCTGAAAAAGGCGCTGCCCCAGCTGGGGGTGTCCCAGGCGGACATCATCTATGAGGCCCCCGCCGAGGGGGGGATCACCCGGATGCTGGCGGTGTTCCAGTCGGTAGAGGAGGTGGGGAACATCGGGTCGGTGCGCTCCGCCCGGGACTACTATGTCTCCCTGGCCATGGGACATGACGCCCTGTATCTCCACGCCGGAGGGAGCCCGGGGGCCTATGCCGCCATCAAAAACTGGGGGGCGGCGGCCTTTGACTGCGTCAACGGTCCCTACGAGGGCACCCTGTTCTGGCGGGACAAGGAGCGGCGGAAGAATATGGGCATGGAGCACAGTGTGCTCACCTCCGGGCAGGTCATCACAGAGCGGATGCCCACCTACTCCTACCGCCTGGAGCACAAGGAGGGCTATCAGTACCCGGCTGTCTTTCTGACGGAGGGGGAGAAGGCCCAGGGCGCGCCGGGGAACCGGGTCAGCGTGGAGTTTTCCACCTATAAGACCGGAGTGTTCACCTATCAGCCGGAGTCTGGGTCTTATCTGGTGGAGGAGTACGGGGCCCCTTACTGGGATGGGAATACCGGGGAGCAGGTGGCGGTAAAAAATGTGCTGGTCCTGCGCACCGACGTCTCCAGCCTCAAGGGGGATGACGCGGGCCGCCTTTCGGTCCGCACCACGGGGACTGGGACAGGACAGTTTTTCTGTGATGGAACGGTGCAGGACATCACCTGGTCCAAGGCCAAGCATGGTGCGCCTCTGACCTACACGGACCAGAGCGGTCAGCCGCTGAAACTGGGCGTGGGTCCTACTTACGTCAACCTTGTGGGCCGCTCCGCCCAGGTGACGGTGAGCTGAGACGCCGCGGAGCACAGCGCAGCAGAGAAAAACACCGGGAGGCCGGAGCCTGATGGCTCCGGCCTCCCGGTGTTTTTGGATGTGTTACTTCGGCTGGAACGAGGCGCACTCAGTGCCTTTGCAGCTGGTGGGGGCGCTGTCACAGCAGCCCACATTGATGCTCTTCAGAGAGCAGCAGTTCTGGGGGGCGTGATAGGCGCAGTTGGCGACGGTGCAGTGAATACTGGAATTACAGGTTTTCTGATCCATTGTTTTATAACCTCCTCACAGTGGATGAGGTCATTATGTCCGGGAGCGGGACGTTTTATTCCTGCTGGGCGGGAGGGTCGGAGGGAACCGCCTCCGTGCCGTCCTGAGGTTCCGCGGCGTCCGGAGCATCCCCGCTGTGGGTACGGTGGGACAGGACCTGGGGAATGAAGTTCCGGGTGAAGCGGCCCTTCCCACGGTTTTTGACATAGAAATAGCCCAGGAAGGAGAACACCGCCGCGCCAATGAAGTTGACCAGCAGGTCGTTCATGGTGTCCAGCAGGCCGATGTCCAGATAGCCGCCCAGCCCCAGGGGGATCTGCTCTCCGTTGGCCACCACGATCAGGTCGGTGATGCCGTGGATGGCGAAGGGGCGCTGCCGCCCGGTGGGGTCCAGCAGGACGGAGGAGATGGAGCTGACCACGGTGTCCTTCTGCATATCCAGCAGGAAGAACTGGTCCATGGCGCATTCGAAAAACTCCCACAGGACGCCGATGGTCATGGAGAAGCAGAAGGCCACGATGGCCATAAACACGGGGGAAAGGGACAGGGAGAACCGCTCATGCCGGTTGCACAGGTCCACCAGGGAGAAGCCGATGGCGGCGCAGAGGAAGCCGTTGAGGGTATGGAGCATGGTGTCCCAATAGGGGAAGGCAGTGTAGTACGCCTGGATCTCGCCCAAAATCTCCGCAGCGAAGATGAAGAGCATAATGATGATCTCCAGCGTGTTGGGCAGGTCGATCTGGAGCCTGCGCTCCAGGACCGTGGGGAGCAGGAGCAGGACCAGCGTCAGGATGCAGAGGAACACATTTTCAAAGTTCCCGTTGAAGAACTGGGCCACCATGACCAGGATGACCAGCAGGCGCAGCACCAGATAGACGGTGGTGACCACGCCCTTCTTTCGAAGTGTCTGGCGGGCTGAGGTCAAAAAGTTGCCCTTTTTCTTGGTTTGCTTGCCCATAGTACCTCCTTTTATGTGTCGGATGGATGGAATTGGCGGAGCGGGGCCCGCCTGGCATATCCCCGCATAGAATGGAAGCGGGAGGTGAGGATACATGGAGTTGAGAGGCGAGCAGATCACCGTGGCCGAGCTGCTGGCGGATCCCCGGTCCCGGGCGGTATTCCAGCGGCGGTTCGGCCGCTGGATGAAGCACCCCATGGTGCGGGCGGCACAGTCGCTGACGCTGGCCCAGCTGGCGGAGATGGCGGCGGTCTATCTGCCCAAAAAGACCATCGAGGATACCCTCAGGGAGCTGCGGGCCCTGTGAGGGGGGAGGCCATCCCGCTCCTGCCGGGGCGGAATGGCCGCTGCGCCGCCCATTTCGGGCGGCGCAGCCCGGTTCAGCCTCTGCGGTAGAAGGGCTGGGCGTCCTCAGTGGCGGCGGCAGCAAAGCCGGTGCCGTAAGGGATCATATCCACAGGCAGCTGGCCGCAGTGGGCGCTGGCGGCCTGGGCGATGGCCTGGAACACCTGGGCCTGGTCGCCGCTGTGGTCCACCACGATGATGAGGCTCTGCACCCCGTCCTGACGGACCATCTGGCGCAGCCACAGGGTGCGGATGTCCTCCCGCTGGGCGGCCAGCTGGCACACGGCCTCCAGAAGGCCGTCGGGCACCTGGACGGGGTCGCCCACCATGACCTGGGTGTCCTTCTCCACCGTCTCCTCGGTGAAGGCGGGACCCTGAGCGGCCTTGGTCTGGGCCCGCTGGAGCACCTCCTGCTTTTTCTTGAACAGGCTCATCACCGTGCCCCGGTCCAGCGTGAGGCTCAGCCCCATGGGGTTGATGACGAAGCCGTGGGCCTTGTCGTTGCGCTGGAGCATGGCAACATAGTCGTCAAAGCGGAGGAGCAGGGTCTGCTGCTGCTTGGGGCCGCAGAACTTGCGCAGCTCGGTCCAGTCGGTGAAGGCGGGGAAGAAGGGGCGGCCGTCCTTGGTGGTGATCAGCTGGAACTGGATGGCGGTCTTTTGGTCCGCGGCGGCCTTGCCCCCCTGCTGGGCCTGGGGGGGCGGCGTGACCACGGCAGGCGCCAGAAGGACTGCGTGGTGGAGCACCAGCTCCAGCACCCGGCCCTGGTTCTGGGGGGTGTTCTCCTGGTGCAGAGCGGCGAGGGCCTCCACCAGTTCGGGGTTTTCAATGGGTTTCTTCATATCAGGCATGAAAATGGCCTCCTAATCGAAATCTTGAGTGTACAGAAGGTGGGAGCGGCGGCGGGGCGAGAAAGGGACTTGCCTCCCGGCGGCTCCTGGATTATACTCATCGTGGTGTGGCCCAAAATCATTTGGGACACAACATATATCATACCAGAAAAAGCCGGAGGAACACAAGATGCAGTATCAGAAAATCCTGCCGGGAATTTTTTTGTCCCGGCCCAACCGGTTTGTGGCCCGGGTGGAGGTGGACGGGGCGGAGGCAGTCTGCCATGTAAAAAATACCGGCCGCTGCCGGGAGCTGCTGGTCCCCGGCGCCCGGATCTACCTGGAGGTGTGCGGGAAGCCCGGGCGCAAGACAAACTTTGATCTGATCGCGGTGGAGAAGGGAGAACGGCTGATCAACATGGACGCCCAGGCTCCCAACCGGGTGTTCGGCGAGTGGGCCCGGGCGGGGCGTTTTATCCCGGAGCTGACGCTGCTCCGGCCGGAGACCACATTCGGTGCTTCCCGCTTCGACTTCTACTGGGAGGCCCCGGGGCGCAGGGGCTTTGTGGAGGTGAAGGGGGTGACCCTGGAGGAGGACGGAGTGGTCCGCTTTCCGGACGCCCCCACCCTGCGGGGGGTGAAGCACCTGGAGGAGCTGGTCCGGGCCAGACAGGCCGGGTATGAGGCGGCGGTGTGCTTTGTGATCCAGATGGAGAATGTGATCCGGTTCCAGCCCAACGACCGTACCCACCCCGCCTTTGGACAGGCCCTCCGGGCGGCCGCGGCGGCCGGCGTGGAGGTGCTGGCCCTGGACTGCCGGGTGGCCCCGGACCGGCTGGAGCTGAACCGGCCGGTCCCGGTGGAGCTGTGAGGGGCCGCCTTGTGGCTTTCTGGGAAAATCCGCCCCGCAGTCATAAAAAATTCATGGTAAATTTGTTTTTCAAATGTGAGGAACTATGCTATAATGTTCATAATGCCACGATTCTGCGGCGATTTCCGGCCTGAAGCGGGGAGATCGCGCCAAAAATAAGGCTGGTAGGGAGGAATTCGGGATGAAAAATAAGATCACCGTCTCCATCGCGGGTCAGGAGTATACCATGGTGGCCGAGGAGGCAGAGAGCTATGTCAAGCGCTGTGCCGAGCTGGTGGACGCCCAGGTGCGGGGCGTGATGAACGGCGGGCATCTGGGCCGCTCCGATGCGGCGGTGCTGGCGGCCATGAATATTGCGGATCAGTTCTTCAAGGAGCAGGAGGCCAGTGAAAACCTCCGCCGCCAGATCAAGGACGGTCTGGACGAGAATGCCGGACTGAAAATGGAGCTGTCCGAGGCCAAACGGGAGATCTTCAAGCTGCAAAACCACAAGTGAGCCATCGATGAGACCATAACAACCGGCGCGGCGCGGCGGGCAGGGCGGAGGGCCCGGCCCGCGGCCGCTCTGTGTGCCGAAGGAGGGCATGATCCATGCTGGAGCTGCTGGCTCCCGCCGGCTCCATGGAGTCGGTCACCGCTGCGGTCCAGAACGGCGCGGACGCCGTCTATCTGGGCTATGGCGATTTCAACGCGCGCCGCAACGCGAAAAACTTTACCCATGAGGAGGCCGCGGCGGCGGTCTCCTATTGCCATCTTCGGGGGGCGAAGGTGTTTTTGACGCTGAATACCCTGCTCACCGACCGGGAGCTGCCCGGGGCGGCCCGGGTGGCGGAGGAGATCAACGAGATGGGGGTGGACGCGGTCATCGTCCAGGATCTGGGCGTGGCCCGGATGCTGCGCCAGGTGGCCCCCGACCTGCATCTTCACGGCTCCACCCAGATGACCGTCCACTCCCTGGACGGAGTAAAGCAGTGCGCCGATCTGGGCATGACCCGGGCGGTGCTGTCCCGGGAGCTGAGCCGGGACCAGATCGAATTCATCTGCGCCAACGCGCCCATTGAGATCGAGACCTTTGTCCACGGGGCCCTGTGTATGTGCTACTCCGGACAGTGCTACCTGTCCTCCCTCATCGGGGGGCGCAGCGGCAACCGGGGGCTGTGTGCCCAGCCCTGCCGGATGAAGTACGGCTGGGGCAGCCGGGCGGACGAGTATCCCCTGTCCCTGAAGGATATGTCTCTGGCCAGCCACCTGGGAGAGCTGGCGCAGATGGGCGTGGCCTGCCTGAAGATCGAGGGGCGGATGAAGCGGCCGGAGTATGTGGCCATTGTCACCGGCGTATACGCCCGGGCCCTGCGGGAGAAGCGGGAGCCCACGGCGGAGGAGATGGCCCAGCTGGAGGCCGCCTTCTCCCGCCAGGGCTTCACCCAGGGGTATTTTCTGGATCGGAAGGGGCCGGAGATGTTCGGCACCCGCCAGGAGGAGCAGGCCCCGGTGGAACTGTATGCCCAGGCCCGGTCCACCTATGAGAGCGGAGAAAACCGGAAGGAGCCGGTCCACCTGTACGCTATGATCCGGGCGGGAGAGCCCGCCCAGGTGGCGGCGGAGGACGCCCAGGGGCGGATGGCGCGGGTGGAGGGCCCTGTGCCCGAGGCGGCGGTGAACGTCCCCCTGACCCGGGAGAAGGTGGAGGGGCAGCTCAGCCGCACCGGCGGGACCCCCTTCACCTGTGAGAAGCTCACCGTCCGGGTGGAGGAGGGGCTGTCCCTGCCCCTGTCCGCCCTCAACGCCCTGCGCCGCCAGGTGCTGGACCAGCTGGGACAGGCCAGGGCGGCCCTGCCGGAGCGCAGGCGGGGAGAGTACCACCCCGGCGTCCGGTATGAGAATCCCCGGGAGGCCCCGGCCCTGACGGTGTCGGTCCGCTCCGGGGGGCAGGTCACCCAGGAGCTGCTGGCTCTGGGGCCCGCCCGCCTCTATCTGCCCTGTGACGAGGGGGCGGCCTGTCCCGACGTGGTCCGCCGCTGTCTGGACGCGGGGGTGGAGCCGGTGGCCCTGCTGCCCCGGGTATGCTGGGACCGGGAGCTGCCTCAGCTGCTCCGGGAACTGGAGGCCCTGAAGGGGCTGGGCGTCCGGGAGGCCATGGCGGGCACGCTGGACGGCGTGCGCCGGGCGGTGGAGCTGGGCTTTTTCACCCGGGGCGACTTTGGCCTGGGCGTGTACAACAGCCAGACCTTGAAGGAACTGAAGAAGCTGGGCCTGAAGTCGGCCACCGCCTCCTTTGAACTGAAGCTGGCCCAGATCCGGGACCTGTCCAAGGCCATCCCGCTGGAGGCTGTCGTTTATGGACACCTCCCCCTGATGCTCACCGAGAACTGCATCGTCCACAACCACACCGGACAGCACAGCTGCGGCGGTGGACAGCGGCTGGTGGACCGGAAGGGGGAGACCTTCCCTGTGGTCAAGGCCTGGGGCTGCCGCAATGAGATCCTCAACGGCAAGACCCTGTTCCTGGCGGACAAGGCGGGGGACTATCAGCGCCTGGGCCTGGAGGCGGCGCGGCTGATGTTTACCACAGAGACGCCGGAGGAGTGCGTCCGGGTGCTGGAGCGCTATCAGGGCCGGGGCCGCTATAAGCCCGGCGACCTGACCCGGGGACTGTATTACCGGGATGTGGAGTGAGTGACAGAGACAAATTGGACCGCCGGACGGCCTGGGGCCGGGCGGAGAACATGAGGAACGATATGAAACTAAAGATCAAAGCAGTATCCCCCAAGATCGGGACGGACATTCCCGCTCCCTTTTACGCCACCCCCGGCTCCGCGGCCATGGATTTGCACGCCTGCGTGGACGCGGCGGTGACCCTCCGGCCCGGCGGGCGGGCGGTCATCCCCACGGGCATCGCCATCGCCCTGCCCTCGGCGGACTATGTGGCCCTGGTGTTTGCCCGCAGCGGACTGGGCATTAAGCACGGCGTGGTCCCCGGAAACTGCGTGGGGGTCATCGATAGTGATTACAGAGGCGAAATTATGGTGGGCCTCTATAACTCTGGGGAATCGGAATATACCGTCCAGCCCGGGGACCGCATCGCCCAGCTGATGGTGACGCCGGTGGTCCAGGCCGACGTGGAGCTGGTGGACGAGCTGGACGAGACGGAGCGGGGCGCGGGCGGCTTCGGCTCCACCGGGAAGTAAGGCCCCGCAGAGAGGAGCGTCTGTGGATGTTCGGATTTTGGAAGAAAAAAGGCGGGGAGGTCCCCGAGGAGCAGCAGTGGCAGAGAAGCGCCGAACAGAGGGCGAAGGAGCGGCAACAGGCCACAGAGATCCCCCAGGCGCTCCGCACGCTGGGACAGGATTTTCTGTCGGAGGAGCTGGAGATCCTGGCTGTCACTGGGGCAAACCCCTTCTCCGGCAGCCAGGGAGAGGAGGGGGAGGGCCTGTGGCCCGCCTCCATCGGCCTGACCGCCTGGATAGAGGCGGACGGCCCGGAGCTCCATCGGGGGGTGTTCCAGCTGGAGACCATTGCGGACAACCAGCTGATGCCGGTGCTGCGCCAGCGGGCCAGGCCCGATTTTATCATCCGCTTTCATGCCCGGCGCACAGAGGACGGGGCGAGGCTGCTTCTGCTGGATCTGCCCGAGCCGGGCTTTGACCCGGAGCTGAAGGCCATCCTGGACGAGCAGAAGAAGCCGGTGACCTTCTGGGCGGAGGGGCTGGGCACCTTTGTCCTCAACCGGGCCCTGGGGTGGTTCGAGGCGGAGGCCGACTGGCTGGGAAGCCCGATCCGGCTGGACCTGGACCGGGATGAGGACCAGGAGAAGTGTCTGGCCCATCTCCGCACCCTCATGGCGGGGCAGGCGGACTGGGATGAGCGGCTGCGGGCCTGCGCCGCCCGGGACCTGCTGGAGCTGGCCAACGACTGGGCCAGCGATGGGGGCTGTGAGGAGCATGAGCCGGAGGAGATCACCCGGGAGCAGTTTATAGAGCGGCTGGAGCCGGATGCGGTCCAGATCTCCGGGGACGGGTCGTTTGACTTCTGGTTCAACGACGGCGCGTTGTTCTGGGGGCACAGCATTCATGTGACCGGCACCCTGGAGGGCGGGCCGGAGAAGGCCGAGATGGAGGGCTGATGGGACCTGTGAGGATCATACTGGCGTCCCAGTCCCCCCGGCGGCGGGAGCTGCTGGAGCGGATGGGCATTTTGAATTTTGAGGTCGTCCCGGCCCGGGGGGAGGAGGTTCTGGACCCCGCCCTCCCGCCGGAGCGGCTGGTGGAGGAGCTCTCCCGCCAGAAAGCGGCGGAGGTGGCCGCCGGCGCTGCGCCGGAGGCTCTGGTGATCGCCGCAGATACGGTGGTGGCGGTGGACGGCCGGGTGCTGGGCAAGCCTGCGGACCCGGAGGACGCGGTCCGGATGCTGACCGCCCTGTCCGGGCGGGAGCACACGGTCTATACCGGGGTCACCGTCCGCCGGGGCGGGGAGGAGGCGACGGAGCATGAGGCCACCTCCGTCCGGTTCCGCCCGCTCACAACGGAGGAGATCCGGACCTATGTTTCCACCGGGGAGCCCATGGACAAGGCCGGGAGCTACGGCATCCAGGGATATGGCTGCCTGCTGGTGGAGGGCATCCGGGGCGACTATTTCAACGTGGTGGGCCTGCCGGTATGCCGGCTGGGCCGGATGCTGGCCCGCTTTGGGGTGGAGCCCCTGGCGCTGGCTGCGGAGAAGGAGCGGACGCTGTGAAGGACTTTTTTCGCAGAAACGGGTTCTGGCTGCTGGTCATCGCCTTTCTGCTCAGCGTGCTCATCGGGATCTCCACCGCCCTGATGGGGGGCAACGCCGATCCCCTCTCCGACCTGGTGAGCGCCATCACCGCGCCGGTCCGGAACGGCGTGAGCGCGGTTGCCGACTGGGCCGGCGGCGTGTCCCGGTATGTGTTCCATTATGGTGAAATGGAGCAGGAGCTCCGGGATCTGGAGGAGAAGGTGGCTGAGCTGGAGGGCGAGCTCCGGGAGGGACAGGAGGCCATCCAGGAGAACGCCCGCCTTCGAGAGCTGCTGGGCCTGCGGTCCAAGCGGCGGGACCTCACCTTTGAGTCTGCCAAGGTCACGGCGCGCTCCGCTGACAACTGGCGTTCCACCCTCACCCTGAGCAAGGGGGAGGAGGCGGGGCTCCAGCCGGGGAACTGCGTCATCACCTCCACCGGCGTGCTGGTGGGCGTGGTGTCCAAGGTGGGCAGCCACACCGCCACCGTAAGTACGGTCATCGACACCAGCATGGAGATGGGCGGCATCATCACCCGGACCAACAGCGCCGGGGTGCTGGAGGGGGATTTTGCCCTGATGAAGGAGGGGCGGCTGAAGCTGAGCTACCTCCCCGACGGCGCACAGCTGGTGGCGGGGGATGAGGTGCTCACCTCCGGCAAGGGGGACGTGTACCCCTCCGGCCTGGTGGTGGGCCAGGTGGAGGGGGTGTTCAGCGACGCCTCCGGGATGAACCGCTATGCCGTGGTGGCCCCTGAGGTGGAACTGGACACCCTGGTGGAGGTCTTTGTGGTCAAGGACTTCGACATCGTGGAATAGAGACGCTCCGACTGTGGCCGCGCTGCCGTCTCTCAACAATTCCTAACTCCTCATTCCTAATTCCTAATTGAACGGAGTGATACCGTGACCACCCGGGACCAAATTCACAAATGGTTTTTCTACGCCCTGGGGCTGTTTCTGGTCTGGGTGCTGGACGCCCAGATCCTCAACCGCCTGCCGGTGCTGGGCACCATCCCCATGCTGCTTCCCCTGGCGGTGGTATCGGTGGCGGTGCTGGAGGGGGCCTATGCCGGGGCCGGCTTCGGCCTGGCGGTGGGCCTTCTGTGGGAACTGGCCTACCCCGGCGGCTTCGGCGGGCTGGTGTTTGGCATGGCGCTGGCGGGAATGATCACCGGCGCGGTGTCCCAGTACGCCCTGAGCCAGTCCTTTCTCAGCTGCCTGCTGTGCTCGGCGGGAGTGCTGGGGGTGCTGGACGGCCTGCGGATCCTGCGGATCCTGTTTCTTCAGGCTGAGACCCTGGATGTGCTGCTCCGGATCGCTGTGCCGGAGATCGCCCTCTCCCTGTGCTGGACCCCCGTGGTCTACTGGATCTTCCGCCGGATCTACCGGCGGGTAGGGGGCGCCAAGCTGGCCTGAGGCGGGCGGGACCCGCGGGAAAGGAGATGATAAGACCCTTGAATCCCAAGCAGTTTCACAGCAGGATCTGGGGCGTGGTGCTGGTACTGGCCCTGCTGCTCACCTTTTTGTGCTCCAACCTGTACAGCATCCAGTACACCAACGGGCCGGAGTATGCCGCTCAGGCGGTGGCCCGAGTGGCCGAGGTCGAGGACGTCCCCGCCAGCCGGGGGCTGATCCTGGACCGGAACGGCCAAGTGCTGGTCTCCAATGAGATCTCCTATCAGGTGACCCTGGACATGGGCCGGATGGGGAAACCGGAGGAGCGCTGCACCAATCTGCTCTCTCTGATCCAGGTGGCCCGGGAGGAGGGCGTGGCCTGGGCGGACACCCTGCCCATCTCTGCCGCCCCACCCTTCACCTATACGGAGGAGCGTCCCTTCTATACCGTCTCCGCCAATGAAGAGGGGGAAACGGAGTATCAAATGACCCGCCTGGGCCGTCTGGCGGTCTATATGGGCTGGATCGAGGACCCAGAGGAACTGGCGGAGGGAGAGGTCCCAAAGCAGGACGCCGCCGGCCAGGAGGAGCCCGGCCTGTGGGACCGCCTCATGACCCTGGTGGGCCTCCGGGAGCCGGAGGAGCCCCGGGAGGAGCCCCAGCCCTACCGCCTGCCCACCGCCGAGGAACTGCTGGGCGAGATGTGCAGGGACCTGGACATCAAGGGCCAGGGAGCAGTGGATGAGAAGGCGGCCAGGGCGGCGGGGGAGACCGTGCCAACCCTGAATCTGGGGGACATGACCCAGGGGGACGCCCGGGCGGTGGCCGGGGTGCTGTATGAACTCTACTACCGCAGCCGGATCGCGGACTGGCCCCCCTACTACTTTGCAGAGGATGTGGATGTGGATTTCATCACCCGGGTGAAGGAGCTGAACCTCCGGGGGGTGGAGATCGAGACCGCCTCAGTGCGCAAGTATGAGACGGAGTACGCCGCCCACCTGCTGGGCTACACCGGCGCCATTACCAAGGAGACCTGGCCGTCCTATCAGGAGAAGGGCGGCTACAACATGAACGACACGGTGGGCCAGGCCGGCGCGGAGGCCGCCTTTGAGGAGTATCTCCACGGGACGCCGGGGCAGCAGGCTTTGGAGCGCAATGAAAACGGCAAGATCGTCTCCGCCCAGTGGCTGACCGACGAGGAGACGGGGGAGAGCCTGGCACCCCAGCCGGGGAGCAATGTGTTCCTCACCATCGACATGGGCCTCCAGCAGAAGGTGGAGGACACCCTGGCCGCCCGGGTCCCCGGGCTGAGCGACACGGTGGAGGGCGCGGCCTGTGTGGTGGAGGATGTGCGGACCGGGGAGATCCTGGCGTCCGCCTCCTATCCCACCTACTCCCTGTCCAGCTTTCGGCAGGACTACAACAGCCTGCTGGATGACCCTCTACAACCCCTGAATAACCGGGCCTTCAGCGGCCTGTATCCACCAGGCTCCACCTTTAAGATGATCACTGCTATCGCCGGGCTGGAGGAGGAAGGGATCATCACCCCCTCCACCATCATCAGGGACGAGGGACAGTATACCTATTGGCCCACGCCCCAGCCGAAGTGCTGGATCTACCGCCAGTATGGGCGCACCCACGGCCGGGTCAATGTATCCGACGCCATCGAGGTGTCCTGCAACTACTTCTTTTATGATGTGGGCCGGCGGGTAGGGATCGAGAAGCTGGATGAGTACGCGGCCAAGTTCGGCCTGGGCCAAAAGACGGGGGTCGAACTGTCCGAGAAAGCCGGTGTGGTGGCCAGCCCGGAGTTTACCGAGTCCCTGGGGGGCAAGTGGTACGAGGGCAATGTGCTGTCCGTGGCCATCGGCCAGGAGAGCACCCAGGTCACCCCGATTCAGCTGGCCAACTATATCTCTACTCTGGCCAACGGGGGAACGCGCTATGCTGCCCACTTGCTGAAAACGGTGAAGTCGGGGGATTTCTCTCAGATCTCCTATGCGGCGGAGCCGGAGGTGGCGGGGACGGTGGAAATGGAGCCGGAGAACCTGGCGGCGGTCACCCGTGGGATGCACAACATGACCACTGGGGATGGCTCCTTGGCCCATGTGTTTCAGAATGTCCCTGTGCAGGTAGCGGCCAAGACGGGCTCCGCCCAGGTCAACGGCCAGAGCAATTCCAACGCCGTATTTGTCTGCTATGCTCCCTATGACGATCCCCAAATCGCCATTTCCATCGCCGTAGAGAAGGGCGGGAGCGGCTCCTCCCTGGCGTCCATCGCCGCGGAGATCCTTCAGTATTACTTCACGGCCCAGGACGGACAGGGTCAGCTCCCGGCGGAGAACACCCTGGTCCCCTAATGCCCTTTCTTTTGCTTTCAGCCGCATTCGCGGTTTTGAAAAAATTTTTGATGCCCTCCTTTTTTGTGTGTGGGCAGAAAGGAGACATTTCCATGTCTGAATGTACGCACGACTGTTCCTCCTGCGGAGCGGACTGCTCCTCCCGGGACCTGAAGGCCCCGGCCAACGCAAAATCCAAGATCAAAAAGGTCATCGCTGTGGTCAGCGGCAAGGGCGGCGTGGGCAAGAGCACTGTCACCGCCTCCCTGGCGGCCGCCATGGCCAAGCGGGGCCGCAAGGTGGCGGTGCTGGACGCCGACATCACCGGCCCCTCCATCCCCACCGCCTTTGGCATCCATGAGCGGGCCATGGCCACTGAGGACGGGATCCAGCCCGCGGTCACTCCCGGCGGGATCAAGCTCATGTCCCTGAACCTCCTCACTGAGAATGAGACCGACCCTGTGATCTGGCGCGGCCCGGTCATCGCCGGTGTGGTCACCCAGTTCTGGACCGATGTGGTGTGGGGTGATGTGGACTATATGTTCGTGGATATGCCTCCCGGAACGGGGGATGTGCCCCTGACGGTGTTCCAGTCCCTGCCGGTGGACGGGATCATCGTGGTCACCTCTCCCCAGGATCTGGTGTCCATGATCGTTACCAAGGCGGTCCACATGGCCCAGATGATGTCCATTCCTGTGCTGGGCCTCATTGAGAATTACAGTTATTACCAGTGTCCTGACTGCGGAGCCAAGCACGCCATTTTCGGCGAGAGCCACCTGGAGCAGGAGGCCATGCAGCTGGGTCTGCCTCTGCTGGCCCAGCTGCCCATCGATCCGGAGCTGGCTGCCGCCATCGACGTGGGCAAGGCGGAGAACCTGCCCGTCAACTATCTGGAGGGCGTAGCGGAGCAGCTGGACGTATAAGATCTGTCCGCCGCCCGGTGTCATGGGACCGCGCAGACAGAACGGGGGGCCGGAAGCCGCACAGAGCGGATTCCGGCCCCCCTTGATCCTTTTTTGTGCCATCCCGGGCGCTTGACAGGAGCTGACAGGCAGTATAAAATAAGAAAAACCGCAGAAAACTCCAACACAGGGGCGCTGGGAGCCATTCCCGGCTGAGATAGAGGGCGAACACGCCGCCTTCAGTCCCTTACACCTGATCCGGGTAATGCCGGCGTAGGAAGTGAATGGAAATGCTTGACATTGTCCTTTCTTTCGTACCGCACTGCACCCGTTGGGATGTGCTGCGGTACATCGATTTTCAGGAGGAAAAGACAATGAATCGTACCCATCTCTCGGTCCGGATGCTGTGCGAGGCCGCTGTCATGGTGGCCCTGGCCCAGATCCTCAGCTACCTCAAGCTGATGGAGCTGCCCAACGGCGGCTCCCTCACCCCTGCCATGTTCCCCATCATCCTGTTTGCGGTGCGCTGGGGGACTGCCCCGGGTCTGATGGCCGGCTTTGTGTTCGGCCTGCTCCAGCTGATCTTTGACGGGGCCTACGCCTGGGGCTGGCAGTCCATGCTGCTGGATTACCTAATAGCCTTTACGCCTCTGGGGCTGGCCGGCCTGTTCAGGGGCCGGACCTGGGGCATCTTTGCAGGCACGGTGGTGGGCTGTGCCGGACGGTTTCTGGTCCACTACATCAGCGGGGTGACCATCTATAAGATCCTGGTCCCCACCGCCTTTATGAACTGGACCTTCACCAGTCCCTCCTTCTACTCCATTGTCTACAACGGATCCTATATGCTGCCCAATACGGTGATCGCACTGGCCATCGCCGCGCTGCTGTACAAGCCGATGAAGCGGTACATCCTGGGACAGGACATTCAATAACGCCCCTGGCGGGGCGGAAAGGAGCGCCCCATGGGCAAATTTGACGGTCTGCTGCTGGTCAGCGACTTTGACGACACCCTTTATGACTACCACCACCGGATCCCGCCCCGGAACCTGGAGGCGCTGGGGCGCTGGATCGACCAGGGCGGCCGGTTCACGGTGGCCACCGGGCGGGCCCACCGCACCTTCGCCCCCTATGCCCATCTGGCCCCCATCAATGCCCCGGTGGTGCTGTCCAACGGCTCGGCCATCTACGACTTCCAGACGGAGACCATGCTGGTCCAGACCATGCTGGACGACCGGGCTCCGGCGGACTTTCAGGCGCTGATGGCGGCCATGCCGTCTCTGGGGCTGGAGACCTATCACGGGGAGGACATCTATGTGTACCGCCCCAACGCCATCACCGACGCCCACATGAGGAAGGTGGGCACCGACTATGAGGTGCGGGACATTCCGGATATGCCCGCCCCCTGGACCAAGGCCATTGTCCAGCAGGAGTACGACGTGCTGCTCCGGGCCCGGGAGTGGCTGGAGGAGCACTGCCCCGGCCGGTATGAGGCTGTCTTTTCCAACCGCTTCTACCTGGAGATCACCCACCGGGGCTGCAACAAGGGGGGGATGGTGGCCCGGCTGCTGGAGATGCTCCACATTCCCCGGGAAAACCTCTACTGTGTGGGGGATAACCAAAACGACATCCCCATGATGGCCCTGTCCGTCATCCCCTTCGCCCCGGCCAACTGCGCCCAGGAGGTGAAGGACTGGGGAGCGACCATCCTGTGCCACTGTGACGACGGCGTCATCGGCGACATCGTGGAGCGGCTGGAAGAGATCTATCCGGACAAAACATGAGACCTGAGCCCGGCGGGAGGAACCTGTACCCCCTGCCGGGCTGTTTTCTGCCCATTCCGCCCCCGGATGGGGGACCGGAGTCTGAAATTTTAATGGAATTTAAGAATTTCTACCGGGAAACTTAAACTCCGGGGTGTACCCTGTACCGGAATAAAAGAAAAGTGAGGCGGTACCATGGGCCGGAACAGACCTTCTGAATATGATGTGTGGTTTGACTGGGAGCCATTAGACCGGAGGGAGGCGCGCCCCCAACGGACCCGGAGGAGCCGCCGCCGTCCGCGGCGGCGATCAGGGCTGTTCCAGTGGGCGGCGGTGCTGGGGCTGTGCGCCCTGCTGGTCCTGGGAGCGGGACGGCTGTGGGACGGGACTTCCCCTGCTGCGGCTTCCGGTGGGAATGGAGTCCAGACGCCCTTCCGGCCGGGGGCAGAGCTGCTGGACCAGCTTCGGACACTGGCCCGGGAAGAGCCGGCGGCGGAGGCCCTTCTGGAGTGCCCGGAGGACTATCCGGAGGAGCTGCTGGAGCTGGCGGTCCGCAATCCGGAGACCCTGGACTTTGTGACCCGCTATCCCCAGGAGAAGGACGCCCAGCCCGCCGGCTCTGTGGGGGAGGTGGCGCGTGGGACCTGTCCGCTGCTGATGCAGTGGGATCCCCGCTGGGGCTGCGCCCCCTATGGGGACGGCCTGATGGCCTTGAACGGCTGCGGACCCACCGCCCTGTCCATGGTGGTTTGCGGCCTGACCGGGGACGGGTCGGTCACGCCCTGGACGGTGGCCCGGTACGCGGATGAGGCGGGGTACTATGTGGAGGGCGCAGGCTCCAAGTGGGAACTGATGTCCACCGGCTGTCAGCACTTTGGCCTCTCGGCCCGGGAGCTGCCCCTGGACCGCTCCGTCATGGTGCGGGCGCTGAAGGATGGACAGCCCATCGTGTGCAGCGTGGGGGCCGGTGACTTTACCACCTCGGGGCACTTCATTCTGCTCACCGGGGTGGAGGACGGGAAATTCCGGGTCAACGACCCCAACCGCCGCTCTAACAGCGAAAAGCTGTGGGACTATGATACTCTGGCCCCCCAGATCCGCAACCTCTGGGCCTATACGCTGGCTGGATAAAAGAAAAAACGCCGCCGCGCCTCCGTCCGTATGGGACTGGGCGCGGCGGCATTTTGCGGCGGTTCAGCGCTCCCCCTCCAGGAAGTAGCTGGCCTCCATGTCGGCGGTGGCCAGGGCGAAGGCCAGGGGGTATTTTTGCAGGGCCTGCCCCACGGTGCGGGGGTCCTCCGGCCCGGAGAAGCCCATGTGCCAGCGGATGGCCATGGCCTCCTCCCGGGTGAGCCGGATGAAGCCGTTGGCGATATACACCGATTTTTCCCCGTGGCCATAGGGGAGGGGATCGTCAAACTGGTAGGAAGGTACCTTTTCCCACTTCCCGGTGGCGTCGTCCTTCACGTTGCGGAAGGTTTTCTTGTAACAGCCCACCTTGCACAGATCGTGGAGCAGGGCTACCACTGCCACCGACTCCTCGCTGTACTCCAGGCCGTACAGCTCCTGGACCCGCTCCCGCTGGAGGTAGTCCACCAGGCAGTGGTATACATTTAAGCTGTGCTCACACAGCCCGCCCTCGCAGGCCAGGTGGTACCGGGCGGAGGCGGGGGCGGTGAAGAAGTCGCTTTTGTTCTCCAGGTAATTCAGCAGGGCGTCCGCCCCGGGGCGGGTGATCTTCTCTTTGAAAATCTCAATAAACTCCTCTTTGCAGGACATGATATTCCCTCCAGGGCGGACCGGGCGTGGAGCGTAGGTCCGCGTGTGTTGCGGCCCGGCCCTCCGGGGGAGGGCGGGCTCAGATGGACCTATCATACCACAGGGAGGCAGGAAAATCCAGCCGCAGAACTTCAGCAAATTTTAAGAATGGCTTTATGGCCGTTTCAGATTCCTCTGATATACTCAAAAAAGATCCAACAATAAGGAGGAGACGAGATGTATCATCCATGGAGAGGCGTCCTGTCAGCCCTGCTGGCCCTGAGCCTGGCGGTCCCCGCCTGCGCTACCCCGGTGGACGGGGAGACCGCGGCGGAACGGAGAGAGGACCTGGAATTTCTGTATCAGACCCTGGAACGGGATCACCCGGACCTGTTTGCCAACACACCGGAGGAGCGGTTCCTGGAGCGGAAGGCGGCCATCGAGGCCGGACTGGAGGAGGCGGACGACTTCACCTTTGCCCTGGAGCTCCAGTCGCTCGCCGCTCTGGCAGGAGACTCCCATACCACCCTGGCCCTGGGCGGGAGCATGAGCCAGACGGTCCACTATTACCCCATGTCTCTGCTGCACCGGGATGGCAGCTGGTACCTGAGCGCCGTTCCAGCGGAGCACCGGGCGCTGCTGGGACGGGAGATCACCGCCGTCAACGGCAGGAGCATGGAGGAGATCGTGGAGGCATTTGGGGCGGTGCTCAGCGCGGACAACGGGGTGAAGCTGCGGCGGCAGTACCGCCAGAGCTGCAATGTGGCGGAGTTTTATGAGTATCTGGAGCTGTCCCGGGCGGGGGAGCCTCTGAAGCTGACTATGGCAGAGGGGGAGAAGCTGGCGCTGGGCCCTGTTTCCGCGGAGGAACTGGCCCGGACTGAGCTGGTCCGCCTGAGCGACAGCCTGTCTCAGCCTGTCACCGGGATACAGGACCGGTTTTATCTGGCCTTCCCTCTGAACGATGGGACCTACTATATCCAGTACAACAGCTGCCGGGAGGAACCGGAGCTGCCCATGGAGGCATTTGCCGCTCAGGTGGAGCGGGACCTGTCGGCGGGGGAGTACCGGCGGGTGATCGTGGACCTGCGGAACAACGGCGGCGGCTCCGACGGGGTGATCTGGCCCCTGCTCCGGGTGCTGCGCCAGGCGATGGACCGGGGGATGGAGGGCGTGGGCCTGATTGGAGAGACCACCTTCTCCGCCGCCATCATCAATGCGGTAGAGCTTCAGGAGATGGGGATGGTCCTGGCAGGGGAGCCCGCCAGTGGAAGCGTGGACCACTTTGGATCGGTGCGCTCTGGGCAGCTCCCCAACTCCGGCCTGCGGCTGGGGGTGTCCTCCAAGTACATCGACCTTGGGGAGCTGCTGGACGCGGACGCCGGACGGGGCGTGGAGCCCCTGGAGCCCGATGTGACCGTGCCTCAGACGATGGCGGACACCCTGGCGGGGCGGGATACCGCGGTGGAGTGGCTGCTGGCCCATCCCCAGCGGCTGGAGCCGCGGGCCTATCCCGGGGCTCCCCTGACCCGGGGCAGGCTGGCCGCCCTGCTGTGGCAGGCGGCTGGCAGCCCGGCGGCGGAGGACGCGGGGTTCTCCGACGCGCTGGGGATCGAGTGGTTCCTTCCAGCGCTGCGCTGGGCCCGGGAGAGCGGCGCGGCCTCCGGAACAGGGGAGGGGGCCTTTGAGGCGGCCCGGCCTGTGACGCGGCAGGAGGCGGCTGTCCTGCTTCTCCGCACTGCGGAGCTTCTGGGGGTGGAAGCCGGACGGATGGGCACGCTGCCGGAGGATGAGGAACAGATCGGACCCTGGGCCCGGGAGGCGGTGCAGTGGGCGTGCGCCGCCGGGCTGATGGAGATGGATCAGGGGCACTTCCGGCCGGCGGAGGGCCTGACCCGCCGGGAGGGAGAGGCCGCGGTGGAGCGGCTGGCTGCCCTGGCTGGGTGAGTCTGGTGGATGTATGGGCGAAAATGTTCAGTTTTATCAGGGGGAATCGGGGAAAACGGGGGAAAACTGTGGGATATTTTTGCGAAAAGGCTCTGTTCAAGGCCGAAGGGATATGGTAAGATAGTACCCGAACCGTAAGAACGAACGGAATCATATATGAAATAAGGAGCCCGCCATGATTACTGTTTCCGACCTGAGCCTGAATTACAGCGGCACCCCGCTGTTCTCCCATGTGGACCTGCAGTTCCTGCGGGGCAACTGCTATGGCATCATCGGCGCCAACGGCGCCGGGAAATCCACCTTTCTGAAGATCCTCTCCGGGGATCTGGAGCCCTCCACCGGCGAGGTGTCCATCCTGCCCAACACCCGGATGTCCGTGCTGAAGCAGAACCAGAACGCCTACGACGCCTATAACGTGATGGATACCGTCATCATGGGCAACCAGCGCCTGTATGACATCGGCAAGGAGAAGGAGGCCCTGTACGCCAAGGAGGAGATGACCGACGAGGACGGGATGCGGGCCTGCCAGCTGGAGGAGGAGTACGCCGAGCTGGGGGGCTGGGAGTCGGAGTCCGACGCCAGCCGCATCCTTCAGGGGCTGGGCATCGGCACCGACCTGCACTACAACGACATGGCCACTCTGGACGCCCGCCTGAAGGTGAAGGTGCTGCTGGCCCAGGCACTGTTCGGCAACCCTGACCTGCTGATGATGGACGAGCCCACCAATAACCTGGACATCGACGCGGTGAACTGGCTGGAGGACTTCCTGCTGGACTTCCCCGGCACCGTCATCGTGGTCAGCCATGACCGCCACTTCCTCAACACCGTGTGTACCCACATCGTGGACATCGACTACAACAAGATCAAGATGTATGTGGGCAACTATGACTTCTGGTACGAGTCCAGCCAGCTGGTGCAGCAGCTGATCAAGAACCAGAACAAGCGCAACGAGGAGAAGATCAAGGAACTGCAGGACTTTATCTCCCGCTTCTCCGCCAACAAGTCCAAGAGCAAGCAGGCCACCGCCCGGCGCAAACTGCTGGACAAGCTGACGGTGGAGGAGATGCCCGCCTCCTCCCGCCGCTATCCCTGGGTGGCCTTCTCCCCCGACCGGGAGGTGGGCAAGGACATCCTCTTTGTCACCGACGTGTCCAAGACCATCGACGGGGTGAAGGTGCTGGACAAGGTCTCCTTTATCGTGGGCCACGGGGACAAGATCGCCTTTGTGGGCGACAATGAGAACGCCCACACCGCCCTGTTCAAGATCCTGGCCGGCGAGATGGAGCCCGACGAGGGAACGGTGAAGTGGGGGCAGACCGCCACCTTCTCCTATTTCCCCAAGGACAACACCCCTTACTTCGAGGGCTGTGAGGACAACCTGGTGCAGTGGCTGCGCCAGTACTCCAACGACCCTCAGGAGCAGTACCTCCGGGGCTTCCTGGGCCGGATGCTCTTCTCCGGGGACGAGGTGTACAAGCCGGTCAAGGTGCTCTCCGGAGGGGAGAAGGTGCGGTGTATGCTGTCCCGGATGATGCTGTCCGGGGCCAATGTGCTCCTGCTGGACCAGCCCACCAACCACCTGGATCTGGAGTCCATCGCCGCCCTGAACAATGGGCTGGAGGCCGTCAAGTGCAACGTGCTGGTCTCCTCCCACGACCACCAGCTGATCCAGACGGTGTGCAACCGGGTCTTTGACTTCACCGCCGAAGGAAAGCTCATCGACCGGATGATGTCTTATGACGAGTACCTGGACAGCCAGAAGCCCCAGGGCTGATTTCTTAAAACCGGAAGATCATCCGCGAGCCGCGGACTGCCAGGGAGGCGGTCTGCGGTTCGGTATGGAAAGAAGGCCCTCCTGCAAGGAGTTCCGCCGCTCGAAGGCGGCGGAATAAAATGGAATCCCGTTATTTCCGGGGGCGTGTACCTCGGAAATGACACTTCTCGCGAAAGTTTTGCCGACAATTTCGTAAGAAATCGAGGCAAGGCTTTCGTGCAATCTTCCTCGAAAAAGTGGCTGCGGCACTTTTTCGACGGTCTCAGCCGCGGACTGCCAGGGAGGTGGTCTGCGGCTCTTTTTTATCTGTTGTCGAATATGCCCCCTTCCGGCCGGGGGAGGGGCGGGCTTTTCTATCCAGAGCGGAGAAAAATGTCATCGGAATGTTAAGTCCATGTAAAATCTATTGACGGAAGGGGGATGCTTCCCTATAATGATACTTGTAAGAAGTTGTGGATAAAGAGTACAGAGAGGTAGAAATGCCATGGAAGCGTCTGTGCCCGGGCTGGCGGGGATCAGCCTGACGAATCGAATCAGAAAGATACAGGCATGACCTGCGAAGCGTTGATACGCTCCGTGGGCGATGCCTTTTTTCATACTTTACGTTAAAATATGTCGAAATCGCAGGAATAAGCTGTGTGTGTGAGAATGAGGAGGAAAGAAAGAGATGCAAATGACAGACTTTTTGAGTCTGCTGGGCGGACTGGCCCTGTTTTTATACGGGATGCAGATGACAAGCTCCGGCCTGGAGGCCGCTGCTGGCGATAAAATGAAGAGCCTGCTGGAGCGGCTGACATCAAACCGTTTTCTGGGCGTTTTAGTAGGCGCCGCCATCACGGCCGCGATCCAGTCGTCCTCTGCCACTACGGTCATGGTGGTGGGCTTCGTCAACGCGGGGATGATGACCCTGAACCAGGCGGTGTGGATCATTATGGGCGCCAATATCGGCACCACCATCACCGGTATTCTGGTCTCCCTGGATATGGGAGCCATCGCGCCGCTGTTTGCCTTTGTGGGCGTGGCCATGGTGGTCTTTGTCAAAAAGCAGAAGGTCCAGCACATCGGCCAGATCCTGGCCGGCCTGGGCGTGCTGTTCATCGGAATGGACATGATGAGCGCCGCCATGTCCCCCCTCCGGGATTCGGAGACCTTCATCAACCTGGTGTCCAACTTCTCCAATCCCATCGTGGGCATCCTGGTGGGTGCCGGCTTCACTGCTGTCATCCAGTCCTCTGCCGCCGCAGTGGGCATTGTCCAGACCCTGGCGGCCGCCGGGGTGATCCCCTTCGCCAGCGGCGCCTTTGTGCTGTTCGGCACCAACATCGGCACCTGCATCACCGCGGTGCTGGCCTCCATCGGCACCAACCGCAATGCCCGCCGGGCTACCATCATCCATCTGCTGTTCAATGTGATCGGCACGGTGGTGTTTACTGCCCTGGTGCTGTTCCTGCCGGTGACCGAGTGGATCAGCGCCTTTGTGACCGCGCCCAAGGCCCAGATCGCCGCCATGCACACCACCTTCAACATTGGCACCACCCTGCTGCTGCTGCCTCTGGGCAATTATCTGGCCAAGCTGGCCATCCGGATCCTGCCGGAACACCAGGAGGAGCGGGAAGAGGGCGGAATGCACCTGGAGTACCTTACCCCCATCCAGTTCAACAGCAAGGAGGGCGGCCTGGGCGGCTCCGCCATCTATGTGGACCAGATGCAGCATGAGCTTCGGCGTATGCTGGTCATGGCCCAGGGGAATGTGGAGGCCAGCTTCCGCTCGGTTCTGAACCGGGATGAGGACGAGCTGGCTGAGGTGGAAAAAACGGAGGAGTATATCGACTTCCTGAACAAGGAGATCTCGCTCCATGTTTCCCGCCTCATCGCCTATGAGACCAATGAGAAAGCCTCTGCCATCGTCAGCAGCTTCTTTACCATCTCAGGCAACATCGAACGCATCGGCGACCATGCGGACAACCTGGCCGGGTATACCCGGCTGCTGAACAAGCGGAGCATTGAATTCTCTCCGTCGGCCCAGGAGGAGATCGCTGCCATGCGGGATATCTGCCTGGAGTGTATCGACGACCTGCTGAATCCCGCCGCCGGAAGCGCGGTGTGGCTCGGCGGGGTGTCCGACCTGGAGCAGCGCATCGACGATATGACCCGGGACTACCGCCGCAGCCACCTCCAGCGGATGCAGAGCGGAGGCTGCTCGGCCGAGGCGGGGATCCTCTACTCCGAACTGCTTACCGACTTTGAGCGGATCGGCGACCACGTCCTGAACATCGCCCAGGCGATGGCCCAGGTCCAGGAGCACATCTAACAGGACCGGAAGGGACTGTCCCCGCCCGGCGGCAGACGGATGCGTCTGCCGCCGGGCGGATTTTTCCTGAAAGAGCGAAAAAGCGGCGAGACCGTGGTTTTCCTCTTGACATTCGGAGGAAAAGCGGATAAGATATTGGGCAAACAAGATCATAATGCGCAGAACAGGACGAGTACCCGCCTCTGAGACGCACAGAGAGCCGCCGTTTGGTGCAAGGCGGACGGGAGGAGACGGGGAAGATCACCTTGGAGCAGGGGGGCTGAACCCAAGTAAGCCTCTCCGGACGCCCCCGTTACCGGGCAGCATTTGAGTGGCCGGATTCGATTCGGCAAGAAGAGTGGTACCGCAGAGGTCGTTCGCCTTTGTCTCTTTGAGAGACAAGGGCGTTTTTGTTTTTTGGCGGAGAGGAGTGGCCTGAATGAACTGCCCCAAGTGCGGCCTTCTTATGGAGGAGGGGACCATGCACACGCAAAAATATCCCTTCTGGACCCAGCAGGAACTGCGGTTTTTCCACAAGCCCACGGATGTGGTGGAACTGGGCCCCCTGGGTGATGACACCACCAGTATGTTCACGCGGGACCCGTTTCCGGAATTTCCCCACGCGATGCTCTGCCGGGCGTGCGGCCTGGTCACATTTCCGTGTAATCTGATCGAAAAGTCTAAAAAAGACCCAAAATAGGAGGAAGCAAACCTATGGACTACAACAAGACCATCAATCTCCCCAAGACTGAATTCCCCATGCGGGCCGGTCTGCCCAAGCGGGAGCCGGAGATGCTCCAGCGCTGGAATGACATGGACCTGTACAACGAGCTGCTGAAGAAAAACGAGGGCAAGCCCCGCTTCTCCCTCCACGACGGCCCTCCCTTCTCCAACGGCAATCTGCACATGGGCCACGCCCTGAACAAGTCCATCAAGGACTTCATCACCCGCACCGCCGCCATGCGGGGGTACTACACCCCCTATATCCCCGGCTGGGACAACCACGGTATGCCCATCGAGTCGGCCATCATCAAGCAGAACAAGCTCAATCACAAGCAGATGTCTGTGGCGGAGTTCCGTTCCGCCTGCCACGACTTTGCCCAGCACTACATCGATGTGCAGATGGATGGCTTCAAGCGCCTGGGTGTCATCGGCGACTGGGAGCACCCCTATAAGACCATGGATCCCGGCTTCGAGGCAGAGGAGGTCAAGGTCTTTGGGGCCATGTACAAGAAGGGCTATATCTACAAGGGGCTCAAGCCTGTGTACTGGTGCCCCCACGATGAGACCGCCCTGGCTGAGGCGGAGATCGAGTACCAGGATGACCCCTGTACCACCGTCTATGTGAAATTCCCCATGAAGGACGACCAGGGCAAGCTGGGCCATCTGGACCACAGCAAGCTGTTCTTCGTGATCTGGACCACCACGATCTGGACCCTGCCCGGCAACCTGGCCATCGCCCTCCACCCCGATGAGAGCTACGCCCTGGTGAAGGCCCCCAACGGCGAGACCTACATCATGGCGGAGGCCCTGACGGAAAAGGTGATGAAGGTGGGCGGCTTTGACTCCTATGAGATCGTGGAGACCCACCCCGGTTCCTTCTTTGAGAATATGCTGGCCCAGCACCCCTTCCTGGACAAGACCAGCCGCCTGCTGCTGGCTGACTATGTCACCATGGACTCCGGCACCGGCTGCGTCCACACCGCTCCCGGCTTCGGCGCGGACGACTATCAGACCTGCCGCCGGTACGGCATGGAGATGGTGGTCCCCGTGGACGACCAGGGCCGCCACACCGACTATGCCGGCAAGTACGCCGGGATGAAGACGGAGGCGTCCAACCCCGTTATTCTGGCCGACATGAAGGAGAGCGGCGCTCTCTTCGCCAGCGAGGAGATCGTCCACAGCTATCCCCACTGCTGGCGCTGCAAGAAGCCCATCATCTTCCGGGCCACGCCCCAGTGGTTCTGCTCCGTGGAGTCCTTCAAGGACGAGGCCTGCGAGGCCTGCGACCAGGTGCGCTGGGTCCCCGGCTGGGGCATCGACCGGATGAAGTCCATGATCCGGGAGCGCAACGACTGGTGCATCAGCCGCCAGCGCCGGTGGGGCCTGCCTATCCCGGTGTTCTACTGCGCCGACTGCGGCAAGCCCATCGTCACCGACGAGACCATCGAGGCGGTGAGCAGGCTCTTTGGCGAGAAGGGCTCCAACGCCTGGTATGAGATGGAGGCCAAGGATATCCTGCCCCAGGGCTTTACCTGCCCCCACTGTGGGAAGAACGGCGGCTTTACCAAGGAGGAGGACACCCTGGACGGCTGGTTCGACTCCGGCTCTACCCATTTTGCTTCCATGCAGAAGGACCAGGGCTTCTGGCCTGCCACCGTGTATATGGAGGGCTTGGATCAGTACCGCGGCTGGTTCCAGTCCAGCCTGCTCACCGCTGTGGGCGCACTGGGCAAGGGCGCGCCCTTCCAGGAGTGCGTCACCCATGGCTGGACCGTGGACGGCGAGGGCAAGGCCATGCACAAGTCCCTGGGCAACGGCGTGGACCCCGCGGAGATCTTCCAGAAGTACGGTGCGGATATGATCCGTTTGTGGGCCGGCTCCGCCGACTACCATGTGGATGTGCGCTGCTCCGACAAGATCTTCAAGCAGCTCAGCCAGAACTATCTGAAGTTCCGCAACACCGCCCGGTACTGCCTGGGCAACCTGGCCGGCTTCGACCCCAATGAGCTGGTCAAGCCGGAGGAAATGCTGGAGCTGGACCGCTGGGCGGTGACCAAGCTCAACGAGCTGATCGAGAAGTGCTTCGCCGCCTATGACAACTATGAGTTCCATGTGGTCTCCCACGCCATCAACGACTTCTGCGTGGTAGAGCTGTCCTCCTTCTACCTGGACATCATCAAGGACCGGCTGTACTGCGAGGAGACCGACGGCCTGGAGCGCCGCTCCGCCCAGACCGCCCTGTGGCTCATCCTGGATACCATGACCAAGCTGTTTGCACCCATCCTGGCCTTCACCTGTGACGAGATCTGGCAGGCCATGCCCCACTGCGGGGAGGAGGACGGCCGCAACGTGGTCCTCAATGAGATGAACCAGCCCTTTGCCGACTATGCGCTGAGCGCGGCGGAGATGGAGAAGTGGGCTTTGGTGGAGGACCTGCGGGACGATGTGAACGTGGTTCTGGAGAATGCCCGGAACGAGAAGAAGATCGGCAAGGCTTTGGAGGCCCATGTGGTCCTCTACCCCCAGGGCGACGAGGGGAAGCAGGCCATGGAGAAGCTGTCCGCCTTTACCACTGACCAGCTGGCTGACCTGTTCATCGTCTCTGATGTGGAGATCGCCCAGGGCTCCGGCGCTGCCGGCGTCAAGGTCCCCGGCATCCAGGCTGCGGTGTCTGAGGCGAAGGGCGAAAAGTGTGAGCGCTGCTGGAAGCACCACCTCAAGGTGGGCGCTGACAAGGAGCATCCCACGCTGTGCCCCCGCTGTGCCAGAGTGATCCGGACCATCGAGCTGTAAAAACAGTAGGTCAAAGCAGGCCGGAGCCCGCCGGGCTCCGGCCTGCTTCCTTCAAAATGTGGTTGCACAGGTGGGAATTCAATGCTAAAATGGAACATAAGAGGATGAAATGCCCGCTTTTCCGCTGTGTCTGGGCAGAACATCAGAATAGGAGATATTTTGTGTATGGAGAATGAAAGCTGTCTCAACAGGATCATAGCAAAAAGTGAGAGCCAGAACGCCACCGGGACCGAACGAAAGATCGCCCTCTATATCAGAGAAAATTTGGAAAAAGTCCTGCACTGCAACCTGCTGGAGCTGGCCGAGCTGATCGGGGTCAGTGACGCGTCTATGGTCCGCTTCTGCAAGAGCCTGGGCTACAAGGGATTCCAGGAGTTCAAGATCCGGGTCGCCATGGAGGCCATCCCGTCGGAGCAGCAGTATAACCCCAAGCTTCAAAAGGACGACAAGCCGGAGCAGATCTGCCATAAAATCTTTGCCACGGAGATCGCCGCCCTCCAGCGCACGGTCCAGGCGCTGGACATGGAGAACCTGAAGCGTGTGGCGGAGATCCTGGGGAGAGCGCCCCGGATCGTATTTGCGGGCACCGGCGGCAGCATAATTGTAGCCAAGGACGCCCATCATAAGTTTTTGAAGATCGGGATCCATGTCTGTGCGGTGGAGGACAAGGATATCCAGCTGATGGAGGCATCCCTGCTGCAGCCAGGGGATGTCCTGTTTGCTGTGTCTCATTCGGGAAATAACCTCCATGTGCTCCGGGCGGCCGAAGTGGGAAAATCCTGCGGGGCCACGGTGGTGGGGCTGACCTCAGAGGGGAAGAACCGCCTCTCTAAGATCGCCGACTACACCATTACCACCATCAGCGAGGAGACCATCTTTCGCTCGGAGTCTGCCAGCACGCGCCTGGCTCAGTTGGCGGTGATGGACAGCCTGATCGCCATTGTGGCATTTCAGGATTACGACAAGTCCTTCCAGGCGATCTATAAGACCCGGGCCTCCACTTCAGACAACAAGGTCTGACAGCGGGGGACAATGGAATATTCAAAATGGAGATACGGAAGGGTATCTCACTTTTTGACCGCATGATGTAGAAAAACTACTACAATTCTGGACTTTGCTCAAGGTAAAAGTCGATTATATTTTGTAGAATTTCACATCAATCGGCGTTTAGCACAAAAATAAGGTGCATTTTTTCGACAACAATACAAAGTTGAACTTTAATTTACTTTCAATCTTGAAATTTTACTTCATAAGTGCTAGGATACGTTCAGAGAGTAGATCCCCCGCAGCCCGATTAGGCACAGGAGGCGGAGGAAGCTGTCAAACCAAGTAAAAGGAAGAAGGAAATTTTCATGAGAGCAGTTGTTTTGTCTGGTCCCAATCAGTTCGCTCCGGCGGAGATCGAAAAGCCCCAGATCGGCCCTGATGAGATCCTGCTGGAAATGAAGGCTGCCGCCATCTGCGGCACGGATATGCGGATCCTCACCGGTAAGAAGACCAAGGGCGTCCGCTACCCCTCTGTCATCGGCCACGAGTTCTGCGGCGTCATCGCCGAGGTGGGCGCTGATGTGAAGGGCTATGAGGTGGGCGAGAAGGTCGCCGTGGCCAACGTCATCCCCTGTCACCATTGCAGCAGCTGCCTGCGGGGCCGCACCAACGCCTGCCTGGACCGCAAGGCCATCGGCTATGAGTTCGACGGCGGCTTCGAGGAGTATATCCGCATCCCCGCCATCTGCATCGAGAACGGAAATGTGGTCAAGCTGCCCGAGCACGTGTCCTATCAGGCCGGCGCTCTGATCGAGCCCCTGTCCTGCTGCATCCGCGGCCTGAAGAACGCCGGCACCGGCTTCAATGACGATGTGCTCATCGTGGGCGCGGGCCCCATCGGCCTGTTCCACCTTCAGCTGTCCAAGATCGCCGGCGCCCGCAAGGTTATCGTCAGCGAGCCCAACGAGCAGCGCCGCAAGGTGGCCCTGGAGCTGGGCGCCGACCTGGTGGTGGATCCCACCAAGGAGAATCTGCCCGCCATCGTCAACCGTGAGACCAACGGCCAGGGCATGGACGTCATCGTCATGGCCATCGGCGTGCCCGCCCTGGTGAACTCCACCCTGAAGCTGTGCAAGCGCGGCGGCACGGTGAACCTGTTCGCCGGCTTTGCCGGAACGGGCGAGTCCACCATCGAGGTCAACACCATCCACTACAATGAGATCAACGTCAACGGCAGCACCGCCTACAAGCTGGAGGACTATCTGGCTGCCGCCGAGATGATCAAGAGCGGCAAGATCGACGCCGACAAGATCGTCACCCACCGCTTCAAGATCGAGGACTTCCAGAAGGCCTACGACGTGTGTGTCGCCGGCACCGGCCTGAAGGTCATCATCGAGCCGTAAGACTCCGCCGTGTGTGCGGCGAATCCCAAGTTTCCATGACAAGCTGAATGATCCGTTATGAAAGGAAGTATTTCAAATGAGCAATATCGGCCTTGGTAAGAAAGTACGTATGTCCCGCATGGTCAACCCTGTGAGCAACAAGATGATGGCCATTACTGTGGACCACGCCATCTCCCGCGGCATCGCCCCCATGACTGGCCTGCACAGCATCCAGTCCACCATCGACAAGATCGTCGCCGGTAAGCCCGACGCCATGACCGTCACCCCCGGCATCCTGAACCAGTGCTGGGATGCGGAGAAGAACCGCGACGTGGCCATCCTGTGCAAGGTCTCCAATTACAGCCCCGTGGCCCCCACCCAGGACATCGTGTTCGGCAACGTGGATGAGGCCATTGCCCTGGGCGCCTCCGGCGTCTCCATGGGCGCCATGACCCTGGGCACCTACCAGGGCGTGCAGTTCGAGACCATCGGCCGCTTCGCCGCCGAGTGTATGCAGAAGGGTATGCCCCTGATCGGCCATGTGTACCCCAAGGGCGAGAGCGTCCCTGTTGAGGAGCGCACCTCCTGGGAGAACATCGCCTACTGCATCCGCTCCGCCTGCGAGATGGGCATGGATATCGTCAAGACCACCTACTGCGGCAACCCCGATGCCATGGCGAAGGCCCTGTCCACCGTGCCCAGCGGCTTCCGTGTCGTGATCCAGGGCGGCGACGCGCCTGCTGGTCTGGACGCCGAGGGCAAGCTGAACCACTTCCTGACCATCACCCGCGAGGCGATGGACTGCGGCGTGGGCGGCGTCACCATGGGCCGCTTCGTCTGGGATTACCCCGATGTGACCGCTCTGGTCGTGGCCCTGCGCTACCTGATCCACCACGGCTACTCCGTCAAGGAGACCAAGGAGCTGCTGGCTCAGCTGGAGCACGACAAGAACTACGACCAGTTCTAAGCTCCCTTCACCATCAATTTAAGGAGGGATCACCATGGAAGAGATCTATCTCCTGGGCGTGGACGTGGGTACCTCCAGTATCAAGGTCACCGTCATTGACCAGGACGCCCGGTTTGTGGCCCAGGAGAGCGCGACGTATCGCCTGATCAACCCCAATCAGGTGTCGATCCAGATCGATACCGCCGATATGTGGAACGCATTCACCGGCTGCGTGGGGGCGCTGATCAGCAAACACGGGGTGGAGCCTGGAAAGATCAAGGCCATCGGGATCTCCAGCCTGTGTCCCGGCCTGGCGGCCTTCGACGCCGACGGGCGGGTGCTGGTGGATCCGATCATCTACTCGGACCGGCGCAGCACGGAGGAGGCGGAGATCTTCCGTCAGACCATCGGGACCCAGCGCCTGTTTGAGATCACAGCCAACAGCCCCATGGCGGGGGCCATGTCCGGCACCTCTATGCTCTGGATCAAGAGAAATCTGCCTGAGATCTATGAAAAGACCCGGTACTTTGGTCATGTGAACACCCTGATCGCCATGATGCTGTCTGGGAACTTCGCCATCGACCACTCCAACGCCTCTTATACCCTGCTGTATGAGACGACAGGCCGGGGCGTGTGGTCCGAGGAGATCTGCGACAAGATCGGCATCGACATCAACAAGCTGCCTCCCCTGGTCAAGTCCACGGATGTGGTGGGCGATTTGATCCACCCGGTCCTGCTGGCTATGGGCCTGTCCCCCGAGACCAAGATCGTCATCGGCGGCGGAGACACCGCCTGCGCCACCCTGGCGGCCGGCGTGGTCAAGCAGGGCGACGTGTGCGAGTCGGTGGGCACCACGAACGTGCTGACCGTCTGTGTGGAGGAGCCCAAGTTCTCCCCCAACTTTATCAACCGCCGCCATGTGGTGGACGGAGCCTGGATCTATCAGGGGGCCATGTCTCACACCGGCTCCTCCTACCAGTGGATGTACGATAACTTCTATCAGGATTACAAGGATTACCCCTCTGTCACCGGGAAGCGGGGCATGATGCTGATGAACGACGACGCGGAGCAGGCGGAGCCGGGCGCTGACGGGCTGGTGTTCCTCCCCTATATGATGGGGGAGCGCAGCCCGGTGTGGGACCCCTACGCCAGAGGCGTGTTCTTCGGACTGTCCCTCAAGACCACCCGCCGGGAGATGAACCGGGCGGTGCTGGAGGGCTGTGCCTACGGTCTGCGCCAGCTCATTGAGATGGTGGAGAAGGTCACCGGAGAAAAGCTGACCCGGTTCTCCTCCATCGGCGGCGGGGCCAAGAGCAAGGTGTGGGCCCAGATCAAGGCCGATATTACCGGCCGCGACATCACGGTGCTGGATATGAACGACATGGCCCCTGTGGGCGCGGCTCTGCTGGCCGGCGTGGGCATCGGTGTGTTCAAGGATGTGTACGAGGCCTCCGCCAAGGTGGAGAAGAGCGTATACATGGAGATCCAGCACAGCGACGCGCATAAAGAGGTGTATGACCGCCGTTATCAGGTCTATACCGGCCTCTATCCCAGCGTGAAGGAACTTTACAAGGTGAACCTCGGCGTTCAGTAACGAAGCCGAACAATAAAATGATCAAAAAGGAGTAAATTAAGATGAAAAAGTGTCTCAGCTCTATCCTGGCTCTGGCGCTGACCTTCTCTCTGGTCGGCTGCTCCGGCGGATCCGGCAACGCTCCCAGCGCCTCCGGCAGTGATGCCGGTGACCCCAAGGTCTCCATGAACGTCAGCGTGCCCGACGCCGACAACTCCTACATCTATGCTGCGGCTCAGGAGTTCAAGTCCCGCGTGGAGGAGTACTCCAACGGCAGCATCGAGCTGACCATTTACCCCAACGGTTCCCTGTACGGCGGCGACGGCAATGCCGCCATCTCCTCCGTGGGTAACGGCTCTCTGGACATCGTGATTCTGGCTTCCTCCCTGTACGCCAGCTTCGACCCCAGCTTCTATGTGGTCTCCGTCCCCTACCTGTTTGATGACACCAAGCAGCTGCAGGATTACCTGAACAGCGACACCGGCAAGGAACTGTTCAACAGCGTGGAGAGCATGGGCATCACCTGCCTGGGCAGCTGGACCCGTTCCTTCCGCCAGGTGACCAACAGCAAGAAGCCCATCAACTCCCCCGCCGACCTGGAGGGCATGGTCCTGCGTACCCCCAGCAACTCCCTGTATGTTGAGTTCTTCACCGCCTGCGGTGCCAACGCCACTCCCATGAGCTTCAGCGAGGTGTACAACGCCCTGCAGCTGAACACCCTGGACGGCCAGGAGAACCCCGTGGACGTGCCTGCCACCAACAACTTCTATGAGGTCCAGAAGTACATCTCCGGCACCAACCACATCGCCGACGCCTGGATCGTGGGCATGAACACCAACAAGCTCAACGGCCTCACCGAGAACCAGCAGAACGCCCTGCGCCAGGCCGCCGAGGAGTGCCAGCAGTGGTATGTGGATTACCAGGCTGATAAGGACGACGAGATGCTCCAGCTGCTGACCGACAACGGCATGGAGTACAACGAGGTCCCCGAGGAGGGCTTCCAGGAGTTCGTGGCCGTCTCCCAGGAACTGTACCCCAAGTTCAAGGAAATGGTCCAGAACGACGAGCTGTTTGACGCCACTGTCGCCTTCTGCGGCAAGGCCTGATCCGATCCCGACAAGAGATCGCAACTCCATCAACTGAAGCGTAAAGCGGATGCGGAGGAGCCCCTCCGGCTCCACCGCATCCGCTCTATTCCTGCCCCGCAGGTGAGAGAAAAAGAATCTTTGTGTATTAGGAGGGGAATCAATGGAACGCAAGCATTCACCCTTGAGTAAATTTTTTGATGTCGTAGACAAGCTGGAGGATATCCTGTGCGGAGGTACCCTGGTCTGTCTGCTGCTGGTCGTCCTGCTTCAGGTAGGCGGCCGTCTGGTGGGCGTGACGCTGACCTGGACGGAGGAGACGACCCGCTTCTTCTTCCTTTGGATGATGTTCCTGGCGGTGGCTGCCGGCTTCAACCGGGCGGAGTCCTCCCGCGTGGTGATCCTGGTGAAGATGCTGCCCCGGCCCATGCAGAAGGTGTGCACCGTTCTGTACTATGTGGTCACCCTGGGCTTCTTCGCCTTCATGGTAAAGTACGGCATCGACCTGACCATGCAGAAGTTTGCCTTCAACGAGATGGCCACTGCCGTTGCCGTCCCCATGGGCGCGATCATGATCTGTGTGCCTCTGTGCGGCTTCCTTGGCATCATCGGCACCATCCAGAGCTTTTTAGAGTATCCCCATAAGGTAGCGATCGGAGGCGACGAGAAATGAGTGTAGCACTGCTGTTGATCTTTCTGGGCCTGATGGCCCTGGGCGTGCCCATCGCCATCTCTCTGGGCGCCGCGTCCGTCATCGT
>JBMNQB010000013.1:0-61946 GCA_050943915.1 Lawsonibacter sp. | reverse complement strand
AAGTTTAAGCCTGACTAATTGGTAAAAAAGCCATAGTGTCAAAATCGTCTTGCTTCAGGGGAGGAATATGCGTTGAATTTAACTGAAAACATTTTCCACATGGTGCACCCTTGACTTCTTCCCCCGCCGCCTATGACACCATCCGCGCCCACCTTCAGGACACCGGGCGGGAGCCCGGCTTCTATGATCTCATCGTCACCGGCGACCTGGGGCAGCTGGGGGGCGAGCTGCTCCAGGCCCTGTTCCAGCAGGACGGGGTGGAGCTGTCCTCCCGGTATGCTGACTGCGGCCTGATGATCTTTGATCCCAAGCGGCAGGACGTTCACTGCGGAGGCTCCGGCTGCGGCTGTTCCGCAGCTGTCCTCACAGGCTGTCTGCTTCCGGGGATGCGCGCCGGCCGGTGGGACAACATCCTGTTCTGTCCCACCGGGGCCCTCCACTCCCCCACCACCGCCTGCCAGGGGGAGTCCATTCCCGGGATCTGCCACGCCATTGCCCTCTCCAGCCGCCGCCCCGCCTCCTGAGCCCGGCGGCCCAACTTCCACTATGACCGTGAGGTGTTTTTCGTGCAGTATCTCAACGCGTTTCTCTGCGGCGGCGTCCTGTGCGCCGTGGGTCAGGTGCTTCTGGACCGGACCAAGCTCACCCCCGCCCGGATCCTGGTGTGTTACGTCACGGCGGGCGTCCTTCTGGGCGGCCTGGGGCTGTACGCCCCCCTGGCGGAGTGGGCCGGGGCGGGCGCTACCGTTCCCCTCACCGGCTTCGGCTTCACCCTGGCCAAGGGGGTTGAGAAGGCCGTGGCCCAGCATGGCCTTCTGGGGGCGCTCACCGGCGGGCTCACCGCCACCGCGGGCGGGATCGCCGCGGCCATCTTTTTCGGCTTTCTGGCGGCCATTCTCTTCCGCGCAAAGCCCAAACGCTGAATACAGGTCAATCCGCAGAACAGCGCCCCGCCGGTCCGAATGGGCCGGCGGGGCGCGCTTTAGCTTCGTTCCGTCCCCCGCGCGGGCGGAGGGCGTCTGATTTACTTGTCCAGCTTCTGATGGAAGTTCATCAGGATCTGGGCCACCTGGGCCCGGGTAGCGGTGCCCTGGGGCGCGAGGGTGTTGTTCTCCATGCCGGAGATCAGGCCCTCATGGACCGCCCAGCGGACGGCGTCCACGGCATAGGCGCTGACGCTGTCCCCATCGGCGAACTCCTTCAGAGCCATGCCGGAGGCGTCCGGGCTGCCCGCGTAGCGGTACAGGATCAGGGCCATCTGCTCACGGGTGATGGAGGCGTCGGGGGCGAACATCCCTTCGCCCACGCCGGAGACATAGCCCTTCTTCGCCGCCCAGTTCACCGCATCGGCGTACCAGGCGCTGGCCGCCACGTCGGCAAAGGCGCTCTCCGCCTTCACGGCGGGCTTGCCGGACATGGCATACAGGGTCTGGGCCAGCATGGCGCGGCTGAAGCCCGCGTTGGGCGCGAACTCCCGGGCGGACACGCCGGACATGATCCCGTTCTCAGCCACATAGTCCACGGCCTTGCAGTACCAGGCGCTCTTGGCCACGTCGTCAAAGCGGGTGTCAGGCTTCTGGACGGTGCTGTCCTTGGTGAAGCTGGCCTCCACGGTGACCTTGCTGTCCGCCATGTGGAAGGTGTAAGTAGTCTCAGACCGCTTGGTGACGGACAGCTCCTTGTTCTTGGCGTCGGTGACAGTCAGCTCGTCCAGAGCGTAGCCGCTGTCGGGCTTCACGGTGACAGTGATGCGGGTACCGGCAGAGGCCTCGTCCGCGCTGACCGTCACGGAGCCGTGCCCGTCGTCCTCGGTGACGATGGCGTAGGTGCGCTCATTGTCGGAGGAGGAGCCGCCGCCGGAGGGCCGGTCGGGCTCGACGGGGGTGTTCTTCTCCCACACGGCGGTAAGCATAATAGGCCCGGTCACCTGGATCGTATTCCCCTTATAATAACGGCTGCTGCCGCTGGTCCAGTACAGGAAATCGTAGCCGCTGCGGCTGGGGTCAGCAGGAACGGTATAGGACTTTCCACTTTCCACAGGGGTTTTCAGGTTGGCGCTGACGCCATCCGCATAGTCCAGCGTAACATCATAATAGGTCTTGTCAGGATCCTTGGTAACCGTGAGGTCGGTCACAGTATCGCCAGCGGACGCGTGCTTCTGGGCCTCCTCTGTGGTGGGATAGTAGCTGTAAGGAGCCTCTTGATTGCTGCTGTCCTTCAGTTCGGCTTTCAGTGCATCATCCAGGAAAAAGTTATCGACTGGCTCAGAAAAGCTTCCGCCAGAAACTTCAACTTTCGCCTGCGAAGTGTCCTGAACATTCTCGTTTTTGTCCGGATTTGCAGAAGATCCCGTTTGTGCATACAGGTTTCCAATGATTTTAGCGTCTCCGGAAATGTTTACAACCGGAGCTTTTTTAGCCTCACCCTTGTAGTTAACGGCGAGAACATCACCAGTCACAGAACCACCGGAAATCGTGGTAGTCGCTTCCGAATTGGTCTCTCCATCGGTCCAAGTAAAGCTTGTTACACTACCATTCAGCGTACCGCCCTCAATAGTTGCATTGCTCCAGTTTTGCAGACTCTGACTATCAGAATCAATCACCGCATTTTCTTTGATGGTCAGAGTACCTTCATTTTTCAATGCAGTCATGCTGTCCTGTTTCAGAGTACCACCAGAAACAACCATGGTTCCAAGATTGATCACCATAGAACTCACGTTAGAATTGTTTTCAATATGGCCTCCGGTAATATACATCGTCCCATCGTTTTTCACTGTATAGTTACCGAAAGTTCCATTGTCTCCACGCTTGATCGTTCCGCTCTCGATGGTACAGGTTCCAGTGTTCACCAGTGCAATACCACCACGTCCATCTGTTCCAGTACCATTGTCAGATCCGCCCATAATGGTCCCCTGAGTACCACCGCAAATCGTCAGCGTCCCATTGTTGGTCACAACATTATTCATTCTCTCGCCGGTCTTGCTCCCGGTCAAAGTATAATCCGACAAATTCAAAACGATGGTTTTGCCCTCTGGGATAGTAACACTTTCAGTCACATTCTTGAGGAGAGTAACGGTGGCACCCTCCCCAGCGGCGGCGATGGCCGCTTCCAGAGACTGATAGAACTCTGTCCCGATTTTCGCAACTGCAAACTGCTCACCCAGGCTGAAATCCCTGTTTTCATCTTCTTCGACGTTTGCTGTGGTAAGCTTGTCTGGATTGGCGACCGTACCATCCTCATTATAATATCCAGGGGTCTGAAATTGAACTTGCGCTTTTGTACTTTGGACGGTCAAGGCCACATCGTTTGAAGATTTTCCGGCGCGGCCATCGCCAATCAAAATATCGCCATTGGTGCCAATTCGTTCAACAAACGTAGTATTTTTCACAGATGCACTCAAAGCACCATCGGTACTGTTATTAACAAAGCGCACAGGAGCGAAGTAATTGTTGGCATCAAGCTTTCCGCACTTGGTAAAGGTGCAATTATCAATCACGACCTTCATCGTCCCAGACTGCTTGTGAGCAATATTGACCGGAGCACAGTTATTCTCAAACGCGCACTCCTTGATTCTGATACTGCCATCAGCTGTGGTGTGAACAGTGGAGTCAGTATATCCGGTAGCTTTGCAATTCGTCAGAGTCAAGTTGAGCTTTGCAGTTCCCTTCTCTCCCCCTCGGTACATCAGGACGTTCCATCCGTCATTGGCGCAATCCACAAAGTTGACGTTCCAGACATCAGTACGTACATCAACGGGCTGACCCCAAACGACCAGATTTTTCGCATCATAGATGTCAACGCTTGTAACTTCCTTTTCGGGAGCCTGATAGGTTCCAATGGAAAGATCATCACCTGTGAAATCGGCACCATTGGCATAGATGGAAATATTCCGGGTCACATCGATATGCGGGGCACTGTCCGCAATTTCAGTTGCAGGTTTACAGATTATTTGAATATTCTCCGCATTGTCAACTTTATGTGCCGCTTCCACAGCAGCTCTCAGCGTATCCGTAGAGCCATTCTGGTCTCCAGCCTTCCAATAAACATTCTGATATGTCCATGCATTCTGATCAATGAGCGTTAGCACATGGTCCTTGGAGGACAATGCGGCGAAAGCATCAGTCAGTGTGGCATACTCGATGTTTCCGACTTTCGCCACTGCGGTCGCTCGGACTTCGTGAGAGGCATCATTTTCCCCCTCTTGTGTAGGCCCATTGTCCGTTTTTGTGGTCTGCTGACCTTCACTTTTCTGGGTACCAGTTACATCCTGTACTGCTTCCATTTCGCTTGTGCTGTCATCAACAGGTTCCACCGAAATTTCCGTCTCGTTTTTCGCCGCCTCATTTAATGGCTCCGCAAAAGACGATAGAGGAAGCAGTGACAGTGTCATCGTCAAGGACATAGCGATGGCCAAAAGCCGTTTCTTCATTCCCAAACACTCCTTTTCTATCATTTTGATCTGGTCTGCCGCCAGTCCCCAGGAAATTGTCTCTCTCCACCCAGGAGAGAGACAGCCCCCATGGGGGCTGTGCTGCAAACTGAACAAAATTTGAATTTTGTCCTCGTCCACTGTATCATATTACACCAGTATTTTCAAGTCAAAACCAGCATTTTCTCCCACGCTCTTTTGGCCGCTCCCGCCGCAGGGCGCGGCTGGCGGCGCGGGATCCAAGTCCTGCACGGAGAAAAACTGGCGGGCGGGGCGGTTTGAGCCATCCGGCATCCCAGCCGCCGCCCGCGGGCGAGGTCCCCTCACCGAGCCAGCAGCTTTTTCATCCCGGCCTCCAGGCCGTCCACCGTCAGGGGGAACATGGGGAACACCCGGGCGATGGCGTCATAGGTCTCACACCAGTACGGGCCCCAGGAGGGCCGCTCACTGGGATTGATCCAGATAATATGGGGATACTTGTCCCGGAAGCGCTCCAGCCAGTCCATGCCGCACCGGGGCAGGCTGGGATCCCGGTCCCGGCTGTAATACCAGCCCCCGGTGAGCTCATAGGGGGCCATCTGGGCATCCCCCACAAAAATGACCTTGTACTCCGAGGACAGGTTGGACAGCAGCCACTCCGTCTGCACCGCCCCGGAGGGGAGCAGGCTGGGGTCTGTATAGACCCGGCCATAGGGGCAGTTGTGGAAGTAGTACACCTTCAGGTCCTTGAAGTGGCCCACCTTGCTCACCGCCTGGAACAGGGCGGAGCACAGCTGGGCATAGTAGTCCATGGAGCCGCCGGAGTCCATCATCAGCAGCACCTTCACCGTGTTCTGCCGGGGCTTTTTATAGCGCACGGTGAGCATCCCGCCGCGCTCAGCGGTGTCCTGGATGGTGTTGTCCACATCAAACTCGGTGGGAGGCAGGTCCACCAGCCCGGAGTACTGCCGCAGGTGCTTGAGGGCCACCTGGAACTGCCGGGTGTCCAGGGTGTTGTCCCCCCGGAAATCCCGGAAGCGGCGCTCCCCCGCCACCCGGAAGGCCCGGCGGTGCATCCCCTGGCCCCCCACCCGGATCCCCTTGGGGGACAGTCCGGAGTTGCCGAAGGTGGACATCCCGTGGGTGCCTACCCAGTATTTCCCGCCGTTGTGCTCCTCCTTCTGCTCCTCCATCCGCTCTTTGAGCATCTCCTCGATCTCCTCCTCGGAGAGCAGCTCGTTGAGCCTGGCCTGCTCCTCGTCCCAGTTGGCATAGTCCCGCAGAACGTCCGGACGGTCCAGCCAGTCCAGCAGCTCCTGGGACACCTCCTGCTCAAAGGGCACGTCCTTGAAGTATTGGAGAAAACAGCGGTCGAAGCGGTCGAAATCCGCCTCGCTCTTCACCAGAAGCGCCCGGCACAGGTGGTAGAAGCCGGTGAAGCTGGAGCCGTGCAGCCCCTTCTCCAGGGCCTCCATCAGGGCCATCCACTCGGTGAGGGAGACCTTCAGCCCGCCCCGCCGGAGGGTATAGAGAAATTCCTCAAACATGGGCTCACTTCCAGCTCCGCCGCAGGGCGTCCATGTCCTCGTTCTTCTTCAGCAGCACCCCCAGATAGGGCACCTCTTTCACCACACGGCTGGGATCCACCCCGCCGTGGACCAGCGCCCGGATCCAGTCGATGATCTCGCTGGTGGAGGGCTTTTTCTTGATGCTGGGCAGCTGCCGGATGCGGTAAAAGGCCTCCAGCACCTGGGTGAGCAGCGCCTCATCCAGATCCGGGAAGTGGACCCGGACGATCTCCGCCATCAGCTCCCGGTCGGGGAACTCGATGTAGTGGAACACGCACCGGCGCAGGAAGGCGTCGGGCAGCTCCTTCTCCGCGTTGGAGGTGATGATGACCACAGGCCGCTGCCTGGCGGTAACGGTGCGTCCCGTCTCCGGGATGTGGAACTCCATCCGGTCCAGCTCCCACAGCAGGTCGTTGGGGAACTCCAGGTCCGCCTTGTCGATCTCATCGATGAGCAGGATCACCTGCTCGTCGGCGGTGAAGGCCTCCCCCAGCTTGCCCAGCTTTACATATTTCTCGATGTTGTCCACGCCCTCGCCGCCGAACTGGCTGTCGTACAGACGCTGCACCACGTCATAGACGTACAGGCCGTCCTGGGCCTTGGTGGTGGACTTGATGTTCCAAATGATCAGCTTTTTCCCCAGCGCCTGGGCGATGGCCTCCGCCAGCATGGTCTTGCCCGTGCCCGGCTCTCCCTTGATCAGAAGGGGCTTTTCCAGCACCATGACGATGTTCACCGCCCGCATCAGCTCCTCTGAGGCCACATAGTTCTGACTTCCCTTAAATTCGCTCATATTCCATTCCTTTCTGCCGCGACCCGGCCGCGGCCCACAGACGATTGCATTTTACCGGGTTTTTGGAGAAAAAGCAACCCTCAGACAGGAAAACGGACCCGCCGCTCTGCGGCAGGTCCGTTTCAGTTCTATCGTCTGGCGGCTTTCTCAGCCTGCGGAGGAGCCCGACCCGGAAGCGCTGCTGTCCGGAGCCATAGCCTCCAGTTCCTCCTGGACCGCGGCCCGCAGGGACTGGAGCTTCCCGTAGAACGCAGAGGGGTCGATCTTCTCCAGCTCCTCGGTGGGCTGGGGGGGATTGGCGTCCAGCCACCCCTGCTGAAGCTGCGCCATCCGGTCGGCGATGTAATCCGCGCGGTAGTCGGAAGGAGTCAGGGGGAGGCGCAGGATGATGTGGTATCCATAGACGCTCTCCACGATCCCGCTGACTTCCCCATCCTTCAGGGACAGGGCCGCCTTCTCAAAGGGCTCCACCATCTGACCCTTCACCGTGGTGTAGCCATCGGGACTGTTCACCGCACCGTCGGCGTCTGTGTCCTCGCTGTGCTCGGCCATCAGACGGTCAAACAGGGCCTCCTTGTCCTCCGCGGCCTGGAGCTGGGACAGCAGATCCTCCGCCAGAGCCTTCTTCTCGGCCACCACGGCGTCGTCCAGCGCCTCATACTTCCCGGTCGGATTCCCACTCTCATCGGTGATAGGCTTGTCGGTATCCACCGTCTTGAGCAGGATGTGCTTGGCCCGGTAGACCCCCTTCTCATCCTGGGCATAGGACAGGACCTGGGCGTCGCTGGGATAGCCCGCCGTCCCCTCTCCGTACAGCTTATCCTGAAGCTGGCCGTTCATATCGTTCACCCGCATCATCTGCTGGAACAGCTCCCGGGTCAGCGCGCTGCCCCACAGGGCGTGGTCCAGCATCTCCTCGCCGCCGCTGTCCTTCGCCATGGAGGCCAGGGCCTCCTCCGCCCGCTGGTCCACATCGGGAGAGGCCGCCGCCCCCTCCTGCTCCGCCAGACCGGGCAGCAGGGCGTACAGGGCCGCCGTCTGGAGTGCGGAGTCCATCAGGGCATCCTCCAGGGTCTTTCCGTCCACCTCGGTATCCCAGGGCATCTCGCCCATGCCGAACATACTGTAATACTGCGCGGAGCCGTCAATGCCATAGGTCAGCCAGTACAGCAGGCTGTCGGCGGTGATCTCCGCCCCTCCCGCCGTGGCCACCACCGTGTCCCCGGCCAGGCCGGCGGCCGCCAGATAGGGATCCGTGACCCCAGTGAGGTCCATTGGCTCCACCTGGGTAACAGAGCTGGAGGAGGCATCCGTCTGGCTGGAGCCAGAGGACTGCCCCTCATCCTTCCCGCTCTTACAGCCGCTCAGGGCAGACAGCGCCAGCACCACGGACAGGGAGAGGGCGCCCAGTCGTTTCAAATTCATCATAAATCTTCGAGATCCTTTCCAATAGCAGATCACGGGCTCACAGGCCCGGGTCTTTCGTATCATAACACAAACCGTGCTGTCGGGCAAGAGCGTGGTTTTCCTGCCGCCGCAAACAGGCTGGATTTTGCGCAGTATTTCAAATGTTTTCATAGACTGAGGCCCGGACCGCAGCGCGGTCCGGGCCTCTCTTCTTCCTTGATCCGGCCTGTCAGCCGTCGATGACCTCGCCGGTGAGCACCTCCCGGCTGTCCACCGTCAGCTCGCCGTCCCGGCACTCCACCGTGATTCGGGAGCCGGGCTCCACCTGGTCGGAGACGATCTTTCTGCTGATCAGCGTCTCCACCGTGTGCTGGAGATACCGGCGCAGGGGCCGCGCCCCGTAAATGGGGTCGTAGGCCGCCTCGATGATGTGGTCCTTGGCCGCGGGGGTCAGCTCCACGGTGAGCTGCTTGTCCTCCAGGCGGCGGTTCAGATCGGTGACCATCAGGTCGATGATATGGGTGACATTCTCCCTGGTCAGCGGCTTGTAGAACACGATCTCGTCCAGCCGGTTGAGGAACTCCGGACGGAAGGACCGCTTGAGCAGCTCATTGACCTGGTCCCGGGCCTCCTGGCTGATCTCTCCGTCCGTCCCGATGCCGTCCAGCAGGAACTGGCTGCCCAGGTTGGAAGTCAGGATGATCACGGTGTTCTTAAAGTCCACGGTGCGGCCCTGACTGTCGGTGATCCGTCCGTCGTCCAGCACCTGAAGCAGGATATTGAACACATCCGGGTGGGCCTTCTCCACCTCGTCAAAGAGGATGACGGAGTAGGGCTTTCTCCGCACCGCCTCGGTGAGCTGTCCGCCCTCCTCATAGCCCACATATCCAGGAGGCGCTCCGATGAGGCGGGAGACGGAGAACTTCTCCATATACTCGCTCATGTCGATGCGCACCAGATTTTTCTCGCTGTCAAACAGGGCCTCAGCCAGGGTCTTGGCCAGCTCGGTCTTGCCCACGCCGGTGGGGCCCAGGAACAGGAAGGAGCCGATGGGTTTCCCCGGGTCGGCGATGCCGGCGCGGCTTCTCAGGATGGCCTCGCTCACCAGACGCACCGCTTCGTCCTGGCCCACCACGCGGCGGTGGAGGATGTCCTCCAGGTGGAGCAGCTTCTCCCGCTCCCCCTCCATCAGACGGGCCACAGGGATGCCGGTCCAGCGCTGGATGATCCGGGCGATCTCCTCCTCGGTGACCTTGTCCCGAAGCAGAGAGCGGGCCTTGCCCTCGTTGGCGATCTGCTCCTCCGCCTCCAGCTGCTTTTTCAGCTCAGGGATCCGTCCGTACTGGAGCTCTGCGGCCCGGTTGAGGTCGTACTCCCGCTGGGCCTGCTCCAGCTGGGCGTTGGCCTCCTCCAGGTCGGAGCGCAGCTTCTGCACCTTCCCAATGGCGTTCTTCTCATTCTCCCACTGGGTCTTTTTGGCGTTGAACTCATCCCGCATCTCGGACAGTTCCTTCTGGATGTCCGCCAGATGCTCCTGAGACAGCTTATCCGTCTCCTTCTTCAGGGCGGCCTCCTCGATCTCGTGCTGGATGATCTTGCGGCGGATCACATCCAGCTCGGTGGGCATGGAGTCGATCTCCGTACGAATCATGGCGCAGGCCTCGTCCACCAGGTCGATGGCCTTGTCGGGGAGGAAGCGGTCGGTGATATACCGGTTGCTCAGCGTAGCGGCGGCGATGATGGCCCCGTCGGTGATCTTCACCCCGTGGAACACCTCATACCGCTCCTTCAGCCCCCGGAGGATGGCGATGGCGTCCTCCACCGTGGGCTCGTTCACCATGACCGGCTGGAAGCGCCGCTCCAGCGCGGCGTCCTTCTCGATATACTGCCGGTACTCGTTCAGGGTGGTGGCTCCGATGCAGTGCAGCTCGCCCCGGGCCAGCATGGGCTTGAGCAGATTACCCGCATCCATGGAGCCCTCCGTCTTGCCTGCCCCCACGATGGTGTGCAGTTCGTCGATGAAGAGGATGATGCGGCCCTCGGACTTCTTGACCTCATTGAGGACGGCCTTCAGCCGCTCCTCAAACTCGCCCCGGTACTTGGCCCCCGCGATCAGGCTGCCCATGTCCAGGGAGAAGATGGTCTTGTCCTTCAGGCTGCCGGGCACATCCCCCTTCACGATCCGCTGGGCCAGCCCCTCGGCGATGGCAGTCTTGCCCACGCCAGGCTCACCGATCAGGACCGGGTTGTTTTTACTCTTGCGGGAGAGGATGCGGATGACGTTGCGGATCTCGTCGTCCCGGCCGATGACCGGGTCCAGCTTGTTCTGTCTGGCCCGCTCCACCAGGTCGGTCCCGTACTTTTTCAGGGCGTCATAGGTCTCCTCCGGGTTGTCCGAGGTGACCCGCTGGTTGCCCCGCACAGAGGCCAGGGCCTGCATGACCGCCTCCCGGTTCACCTGATAGGTGCGGAACAGCTCCTTCAAGCGGCTGTTGGCGCTGTCCAGAAGGCCCAGCAGGATATGCTCCACCGAGATATACTCGTCCTTCATGGACTGGGCCGCGGACTCGGCGGCCTTGAGGGCCCGGTCCACGTCCTGGGCCACATAGACCTTGTCCGCCTCCCGGCCTCCGCCCGACACCTTGGGCAGCTTCTCCACCTCCGCCTTGACTGCGGCGGTAAAGCTGGGCACCGTCATACCCATGGCGGACAGCAGTTGGGGAATGAAGCCCTGCTCGTCGGTGAGAAGGGCCAGCAGCAGGTGCTCCTGCTCGATCTGCTGATTGCCGTGCTCCACGGCCAGCGCCTGCGCCCCCTGGATGGCTGCCAGGGACCGCTGGGTAAATTGATTCATATTCATGTCAGAAACCTCCTTTTTCGGTTTCACAAACTTCCGCTGTTTTAGCACTCTTTATTTTCAAGTGCTAACGTAACGATATACCATTTCACTCTGTTTTGCAAGAGGAAATTTGCGGTTTTCTAAAATTTTTCCCTCTGGGAGACAACAAGCGGGCGGGCCCCACAGGACCTGCCCGCTGCTGTACTGGGATCCGATCACTGAATGGCGATCCTGCGGCTCTGGGGGACCGGCTCTCCCTGCTTGGGCAGGGTCAGCTTCAGCACGCCGTCCTCAAAGGCGGCGGTGATGTCCTCCTCCCGGATGCCGCTGACGTCGAAGGCCCGGGCACAGCTGCCCATCCGGCGCTCCCGGCAGAGGTACTTGCCCTCCTTTTTCTCCTCCTGCTCCTCCTGGTGCTTGGCCGTAATGGTCAGCACGCCGTCCTGAAGGTGCAGGTCAATGTCCTCCTTCCGGAAGCCGGGCAGGTCAGCCTCCAGCAGGAAGCGGTCGCCCTCGTCCCGGATGTCTGTCCGGAAGGCGGGGAGCTCACCCCGGTCTGCGGGGAACATACGGCGCTCAAAATCATCAAACAGGTCGTTCCAGGAAGTGTTGATACGTCCAAAGGGGATCATGCTGTACATAAGTCAAAACTCCTTTCGGTCCACGGGAAGCACTGGCTCCAGCGCCCCGGACCTCTCTTAAACTTTGGCTTTATTATACGGCCTGATTATGAACATTTCTCGCAGACATTATGTATAAACTGTTAATTTTAGCACTCTTATATTTAGAGTGCTAAAATCTCTTTTCCATTCATCCGCTTGCGCCTGCCCGGCAGCTGTGCTACAATGGGAAAAAAATCCGGCGGACCTCCTCCAGGTCCGCCGCTGAGGAGGTCTCTCACCATGAAAGTCCTGATCTGGGGCGGCGAGGCCCGCTACCGCGCCGATCTTCCCCATGCGGTACAGTCCCTGCCCCTGGAGCTGGTATTCTGCCCCCGGGAGCAGCCCCTGGAGTCCATGTTTCCCCAGCACGCCGACACCATCTTTCTCTTTGTTGACGCCATCGCGCCGGTGGACGGCGCCCTCATGGACCGGATGCCCGGCCTGCGGCTGATCCACTCCGAGGGGGTGGCCTATAACGCCATCGACCTGGATGCCGCCCGCCGCCGATCCATCTTCGTCTGCAACAACAAGGGGTGCAACGCCGCTCCCACTGCTGAGATGGCCGTGATGCTCATGCTCATGTCCCTGCGCTTCGGGATCCCGGGCGACCGGGCCGTTCGGGAGGGGCGGCAGATCCGGTTCAAGGAGGGGGTCATGGCCTCCGGCGGCCCGGAGCTGGGTGAGCGCACCGTGGGCCTGGTGGGCTTTGGGGACATCGCCCAGGCGGTGGCCCGCCGTCTGCGCCCCTTCGGCTGTTCCCTGTTCTACTACGCGCCCCACCGCCGGCCGCCAGAGGTGGAGGCCGGCTTCGGCATCTCCTATCTCCCTCTGGAGGAACTGTTTGCCCGCTGTGATCTGATCTCTCTCCACTGCGCCGTGACCCCCGAGACCCGGGGCATGGTAAACGCCGCCCTCTTGGAGCGGGTCCAGCCCGGAACCATCCTCATCAACACCGCCCGGGGCGATCTGCTGGACAACCTGGCGGTCCGTCAGGCGCTGATCGAGGGCCGGCTGGGGGGCGCGGGCTTCGACGTTCTCTCCCCGGAGCCAACCCCTGCCGACCACCCGCTGGTGGACCTCCCCCCGGAGGTGCACGACCGGGTGGTCTATGCCCCCCACCTGGGCGGTATCACCTCCGCCTCCTTCCGCCGCTCTCACGCCTGGATGTGGGACTCGGTCCGCGCCATGCTGGAGGGCGGCCGTCCCAGCAACGTGGTCAACGGACTGTGACCCCCGCCATTTGAACATGGACAAATGAAAACGCCGCCGACGCAGAACACGTCGGCGGCGTTTTTATTGGATCTGCGGCAGACCGTGCCTCACTGCTCCGCCAGCAGGCGCTCCCCCGCCAGATAAATGTCCCCCGCACCCACGGTCAGGATCAGATCCCCCGGCTGGGCCAGCTGGGCCAGCCGCCGGGCGACCTCCTCCAAGGTAGGGCAGAACTCCGCGCCAGGGATGCGCTGGGCCAGATCCCGGGAGGAGATCCCCAGGGTGTCCGTCTCCCGGGCGGCGAAGATCTCTGCCAGAAGCACCTTGTCCGGCAGCTGGAGCACCTGGACGAACTGGTCAAACAGCTCCTTCGTCCGGGTGTAGGTGTGGGGCTGGAAGGCACAGATCACCCGCCGGTACCCCAGGCTCCGGGCCGTGGTCAGCAGGGCGCTCAGCTCGCCGGGGTGGTGGGCATAGTCGTCGTACACCGCCGCGCCGTGGAACTCCCCCTTGTGCTCAAACCGTCGGCCCGCCCCGCGGAAGGCCCGCAGGCCGTCCCGGATCGCGGAGAAGGGCGTCCCCAGCTGAAGGGCCGCGCCGGCGGCGGCCAGAGCGTTGCGCACATTGTGGACGCCGGGGACGCTGAGCTCGATGCGCCCCAGATCCTCGCCCCGGACGATCAGGTCAAAGGAGGGGAACCCACCCTCCCAGGTCAGCCCCTCACAGTGGATGTCACCCTGCTCCAGGCCAAAGGTGAGCATGGGCCGCTCCAGCCCCCGCAGGGCGTCCATGGTGTTGGCGTCGTCCCCGTCCGCCACCACGCAGCCCTCCTGAGGGACCAGCTCCGCAAAGCGGCGGAAGGAGTGCTTCACATCCTCCAGGTCCTTGAAGAAGTCCAGGTGGTCGGCGTCCACATTGAGGATCACCGCCACGGTGGGGAAGAAGGACAGGAAGGAGTTGCAGTACTCACAGGACTCCAGAATGATGGTATCCCCCTGCCCCACCCGGTGTCCCGCGCCAAGGGCGGGCAGCGTCCCGCCGATCATCACCGTGGGATCCCGCTGGGCGGCCAGGAAGATATGGGTACACATAGAGGTGGTGGTGGTCTTACCGTGGGTGCCGGCCACGCACAAAGCGTGCTCATAGCGGCGCATAATGGCCCCCCAGGCCTCCGCCCGCTCAAAAACCGGGATCCCGGCGGCTCGGGCGGCGGCGATCTCCGGGTTATCGTCGTGAACGGCGGCCGTGCGGATGACGCAGCCCGCCCCCTGGACGCTCTCCCCCCGGTGGCCGATGACCACCGGGATCCCCAGGGACCTCAGATGGGACACCGCGGCGCTCTCATGGAGGTCAGAGCCGCTGATGACCACCCCCGCATTGTGGAGCACCTCGGCCAGCGGGGACATGGACACGCCGCCGATCCCCACCAGATGGGCATGGGCCCCGGGGCGGATATAACAATGAATGTCGGGCTTCATACAGACACACCTCGATCAAAAAATCGACCCGCCGGATGCGGGCCTTTGGTTTTCCTGATGTTCCCCGCCTCCGCTCCGGCGGAGCAGGGACCGGCTCTGATCCGGTCCCGCCCTATTATAGTACAGGAGCGGTCGGAGAACAAGCGGGCTTCCTTCTGCATCTTACCCAAAATTCAGGCTTTTCAACAGGATTTTCCCGCCGTCTTTCCAGAATATCCCGCCCTCCGGAGGGGCAGGATATTCGCGCCGCGGTCAGCGGCCATAGCCAATGTACTTCTCCAGCACGTCCAGGGAGATGGGACCGATCTGCCCCTCCGCCGTCTTGAGGAAGCCGTGCTTCTCATAAAACTGCCGGGCAGCGCCGTCGGGGGCGCACCGCAGGCGCAAGGAGGTCCGGCCCAGCCCCCGGTAAAAGGAGACCGCCTGGCCCAGCAGCTGCACGCCCAGCCCCCGGAACCGGAATGCGGGCGTCATATAGTACAGGGAGAGGAAGCCCACCCCCTCCTCCTGGTCCCGCCGGGGATCCAGCTGGAGCAGTCCGGCAGGCTCCTGTCCCGCCATAGCCACGGTCAGCGCCATGGGATCCTGAGCCAGAGCCCGCTCCGCCCCCTCCCAAAACGCGGGGCCGTCAAAGGGCAGGTCCGCTCCATAGGTGGAGATCCAGGCGTCCCGGCGGGCATCCAGATAGAAGTCCCGCTCTGACGCGGGATCCAGGGGACGGTACCACAGGTTCACGTCCTCCTTCTTCTGCGCCCCCTTCCGCCACCAGGTCTGCCGCGCCAGGGTGGAGATGGAGTCATCCAGGTGGGAATTATCCCCCTCGAATATCACATGGAAGGTCTCGCCATCCCAGGCCAGACAGGTCACAGAGGTATTGTCCGCGTGGGGCAGGGCGTGCCACTCCTCCGGCGGGATCCCCTTCACATTGGCCAGGAACTGGCGGATGGCGGTACCGTGGCTGAACACAGCTACCGTCTGGTCGGGGTACTCTCCTGCGATGCGCCGGATGGCACGCTCCGCCCGGGCCCCCACATCCCCCAGGCTCTCACCGCCGGGCGCGACCCACGCAGGGTCGCTGTGATTGAACTGGGTGAGCCGCTCCCCCTCCGTCTGGCGCACCTGGCCCCAGGGGAGATCCTCCCAGCGGCCCATGTGGATCTCCCGCAGGTCGGGGTCCGTGTGCAGCTCCAGCCCCTTGGGCACATAGACCGCCCGGGCGGTGGCGCAGGTGCGGTACAGGTCGCTGGACCAGACCGCATCCACAGGTACGCCGGCAAACCGCGTCTCCAGCGCCTGGATCTGCTTCCAGCCGTTCTCCGTGACCAGTGCGTCATACCAGCCGTGGATCCGGCGGTAGAGATTTCCCTCCGCCTCCGCATGGCGGATCAGATAGATGGTAGTCATAGGGTCTTGTATTCCTCCTTCGGTCAGCGGTGGGACTTCATTTCAAAGTGGATCAGCAGGGAGAGCAGGGCCCGCAGCAGGACCACCGCCCCCAGCACCACCAGCTCATTCAGGTCCCGCACCAGGACCGTTTTCAGGATCTCCGCCGCCATTTTGAACTCCAGACTGGTGGCCAGACCGTTGGCCAGATCGAACTTCACATCCAGGGGCACATGGGTGACCAGACCCTTGCAGTAGTTCCAAAACGCCTGGAGGGCGGAGAGGGACACCACGAAAATACCCATCAGCTCACAGATGGAAATAATGGGGGGCAGGATCAGTCCGATCAATTCTTCCAGCATGACAGTTCCTCCTAGAACGCCGGGGCGCGGCCCCGGCAGGTTTACCAGGGGCGCACGCCGCCGGTAAGCCCGGATACAGCCTCCAGGCCCTGGCGGGCAGCGATGGCCTCCAGGCCGTCCCGCACCTTGATCGGTGCGAAGGGGTCTGCAAACAGGGCGGTGCCCACCGCCACGGCGGAGGCTCCGGCCAGCATCAGCTGGGCCGCGTCCTCCCCCTTGCTGACGCCGCCCATGCCCAGCACAGGCACCTTGACCGCCTGAGACACCTCCCAAACCATCCGCACCGCCACAGGCAGCACGGCGGGGCCGGACAGGCCGCCGGTATTCATCTTCAAGATAGGACGGCGGGTATTTACATCAATGCGCATCCCCCGGATGGTGTTGATCAGAGAGACTGCGTCCGCTCCCGCCGCCTCCACCGCCCGGGCGATCTCGGTGATGTCCGTGACATTGGGAGACAGCTTTACCATCACCGGTACATTCCCCGCGTAGGACTTGGCCATCTCCGTCACCTCGGCGGCCAGCTCCGGCCGGGTGCCGTAGGCCAGTCCCCCCGCCTTCACATTGGGACAGGAGATGTTCACCTCGATCATATCCACCCCGGCCCCGGCCAGCTTTTCGCACATAATGCCGTACTCCTCGGGGGTGTTGCCCGAGATGTTGGCGATCACCTTCACATCATACTGCCGCAAAAAGGGGAGCTCTTCGGCGATAAAGGCGTCCACCCCGGGGTTTTGCAGTCCCACGGAGTTCAGGATGCCCATGGGGGTCTCGGCGATCCGGGGGGCGGGGTTGCCCTCCCGGGGGAGCAGGGTCAGCCCCTTGGCGCAGATGCCGCCCAGCTCGCTGAGGTCAAAAAACTGGCTGTACTCCCGGCCGAAGCCGAAGGTCCCGGAGGCCACCACCACCGGGTTTTTCATGGTCATTCCCGCCAGAGTGACACGCATATCCACATTAGACATCCCAGTTCACCTCCCTGGAATCAAAGACCGGCCCATCCTTGCATACGTGCTTCCGGCTGCCGTCGGCCATGTCGCAGGCGCACACTAGGCAGGCCCCCACGCCGCAGCCCATCCGCTCCTCCATGGACACCTGGCAGGGGACGCCAAACTCCTCTGCCACTCTGGCCACATTCCGCAGCATGGGGCGGGGGCCGCAGGCCAGCACGGCGTCGTAATTTTGATCCGCCTCCAGCTCCTGACGGACCAGGGTGTCCACAAAGCCGTGATGGCCCAGAGAGCCGTCATCAGTGGCGCAGAGCACCTTGGCGCACTCGTCCCGGAAGCGGTCTTGCAGAATGATCTTATCTGCCGACCGGCCGCCCAGGATCGCGGTGGACTTTCCCTGGGTGTACTGGGCGCAGCCCCGCATGGGGGGGATCCCGATGCCGCCGCCCACCAGCAGATAGCGGCCCTCCGGCTTCATGGCAAAGCCGTTGCCCGCTAGGCCCAGCACATCCAGACTGTGGCCCACAGGGCGGCGGGCCAGCCAGTCGGTGCCCTCGCCCCGGACCTCAAAGACGATGGCCAGCAGGTCGCTGGGCTCATCCACATGGCAGGTACACACCGAGATGGGCCGGCGCAGCAGCAGGCCCTCCCCGCATTTCACATGAACAAACTGTCCCGGCGCCCGGAAGGAGGTGCGGACCATGTCCCCCGCCTCCAGCACCATATAGACTGCGTCTCCCATCTGTTCCTTGGAGACGATCTTACACTTGCGTTCTACTTTCACGATCGATCACCACTTTCTCTATCGCCCTGTCAGAACAGAGCCTTCTCAAACCGCCCCGGGAACCGCTCACTTCTCCCAGGGGACCTTCTTTTTCTGCCAGGGAAAGGTATGCTTTTCCTGCTCCGGCGCAGGGGCAGGCTCCGGGCTCTGCTTCTGCTCAGGCCGGGCGGCGCGGGGCGCGTATGCAGCCTGTACCGCACAGGTGGGGCAGCCGCACAGGGCGCTGTGCCTGGTGCCGCACACCGGACAGGTCACCTGGTCATTCTCCTCCGTTCGGAGGGGCTCCTCAGGCCCGGCGGCATACAGTTCCACTCTGCGGCATTTGGAGCAGACATACAGGTCCACTTCAAACTGTTCCAGCCCCAGGGAGGTCAGCCCCCCATAGCCGTCCGCACCGATGGAGAAATTCCGCATCCGCCGCTCCAGCATCCCGCCGCAGGCGGGGCAGTGCTTTCCGGTGTTCAGATCGGCCCGGATGCGCTCTCCATCCTCCAGATCCGGGGAATCCAGCATCTGCCGGAGCAGTTCCTCCCGCTCCTGCGGGGCTGCGCTGTCCAGCCGGGCGGTGCAGCCGATACATAACGTCTGCACCGTGCCGTGAAACATAAAGTTTTTCCGGTCCAGAAGCCCGACCTTCTGGCCGCACAGGATACAGTTTGCCACCAAGATCCCTCCTGTTCACTTTGCAAGCTCCCGCTACTTCTCCCAGGGGACCTTCTTTTTCTGCCAGGGAAAACGGAATCCCGCACTCTCCTCCGGCTGAGCGCCGCCCTCCTGGGCAGCAGAGCTGCTTTGGGTTTGCTCAGCCCGCTCCAAATTCCGAAGATGCTCCTCCATCAACAGCCCAACCTGTCCGCAGACCGGGCAGAGCCGATCCTCCCGTTCTTCCTGACAGTGCTCACACCAGTAGGGTGCAGGCTTCGGCTCCGGGGAAAAGGCGGCGGTATACAGCTCGACCTTACCGCACGCAGGACAGGCGTACAAATCCACCTCATACTGGTCGGCCAGCAGGGTCAACAGACCGCCGCCGCCGTCGGCTCCAATGGAGAAATTTTGCAGCTTACATTCCATCTCCGCTCCACAGCTTGGGCAGCTCCGGGTGCGTGTCTCTTCCATATTGTCCTCCTTGCAGCTCACAGGGTTCGCTGGAACAAGCACATTTACTGGATGGTCACGAACCGGGCGATGTCCTCCTTCATGGCGATGGCGGCGTTTCTCGCAGCCTCCTGGAAGTCGTATCCGTCGCCGCCGGTCTTTTTCCAGGCGCACATGATGCCCCGGGAGGAGTTGACGATGGCCCCGTGGCCCTTCTCGTTGAAGGCGTACTTCACATCCTCGGCGGTGCCCCCCTGGGCCCCGTAGCCAGGTACCAGGAAGAACGTATGGGGAAGCCGGGCCCGCAGATCCTGGATCTGCTCCGGATAGGTGGCTCCGGTGACGGCACCCGCCATGGTGAAGCCGTACTTTCCCTCGGTGCCGGCAGCAATAGACTCGTTGAGCTCGCCCATGGCCTCATAGATGGTGCGGCCGTCGGCGATCTTCAGGTCCTGCAGCTCACCGGAGCCGGGATTGGAGGTCTTGACCAGCACAAAGGCGCACTTGTCCTCCCCCTTGGCGGCCTCCAGGAAGGGCTTGATGGAATCGGAGCCCATATAGCCGTTGAGGGTGACGCAGTCTGCGTCAAAGGACTTGAACACCTGTCCCTCGATGGGCGCGCCGGACAGCCAGCCCTCGGCGTAGGCGGCGGCGGTGGAGCCGATGTCGCCCCGCTTGATGTCGGCGATGACAAACAGCCCCTTCTCCTTGGCATAGCGGATGGTGCGCTCCAGCATCTCCATCCCCTGCCAGCCCAGGTTCTCATAGTAGGCGCTCTGGGGCTTGACAGCGGGTACCACGTCGCACAGCGCGTCGATCAGCCCCAAATTGAACTGCCAGATGGCCTCGCAGGCCCCCTTCAGTCCCACCCCGTACTGGGCATAGGCGGCCTTTCGGAGGTGCTCTGGTACATATTCAATGCGGGCGTCCAGCCCGGCCACGGTGGGGTTCTGCTTGGCAATGATCTTCTCCTGCAATACGTCAAAAGACATAGGTCTCTTCCTCTCTTTCTATTCTTTGATCCTGCACAGGCGGGGCCAGGGCAGCGGCCGCCCTGCCGCCTTTCGGATCTCACATATTATCCTGGTAAATGACGTTCCCGGCCACAATGGTATATTTTATGCGGCCCTTCACCTTCCGGCCCGCAAAGGGCGTATTCCGGGCCTTGGAGGCGAACTGCTCCGGGTCGATGGTCCACTCCTCCTCCGGGTCGAAAATGGCGATGTCGGCGTCGCTGCCCAGGGACAGGCGGCCCTTGGTGCCCAGATGAAGGATGGAAGCGGGGTTATAGGTCATGCGGCGGATCAGGTCGGGCAGCTTCATCCGCCCGGTGTGGTACAGCTCCGTCAGGGCGATGGCCAGAGAGGTCTCCAGCCCGATCATGCCGCTGGGCGCCTTAGCCAGGGGACGGGCCTTCTCCTCGGCGGAGTGGGGGGCGTGGTCGGTGGCGATGGCGTCGATGGTGCCGTCCTTCAGGCCCGCGATGATGCCCTTGATGTCCTTGGCGGTGCGCAGCGGGGGGTTGACCCGGGCCAGCGCCCCCCGGGTGAGGATCTCATCCTCGGTGAGGGTGAAATACTGGGGACAGGTCTCACAGGTCAGAGACACCCCCCGCTTCTTCATCCGGCGGATGATGTCCACCGACTTGGCGGTGGACACATGGCAGATGTGGACGTGGGCGCCGGTCTCCTCCGCCAGCATGGCATCCCGCATGACCACGATCTCCTCCGCGATGGCGGGGCGGCCCTCCATCCACAGCTGGCGGGAGACGCTCCCCTCATTCACCGCCCGGTTGCCCACCATGGAGGTGTCCTCACAGTGGCACAGGATGGGCAGCTCCGCCCGCTTGGCGTGGATCAGGGCGTCCCGCATCAGGTTGGCGTTGTCCACGTTGCAGCCGTCGTCAGACAGGGCGGCGGCCCCGGCCTTTTTCAGGGCGTCTGCGTCGGTGAGCTCCTCCCCCCGCAGGCCCCGGGAGACCGCGCCCACGGGGTAGACATGGACCCCGTTGGCCTGGCCGGCCTTCTCACGGATATACTGGATCTGCTCCGGACTGTCCACCACCGGGTCGGTGTTGGCCATGCAGGCCATGGACGTCACTCCACCCCGGGCGGCGGCGGCCGTTCCGGTAAAAATATCCTCCTTATAGGTCAGGCCCGGGTCCCGGAGATGGACGTGCAGATCCACCAGCCCGGGACAGACCACCAGTCCGGTGGCGTCGATCACCCGGTCAGCCTCCGTCTGAATATCCTTCTCCAGCTGGAGCACCTTTCCATTCTCGACATACAGGTCCAGAATGGAGACTGTCCCATTCACCGGATCCACTACCCGGCCGTTCTGAATCAGAAGTTTCATAGCATGGTTCCTCCAAAAATAGGCAGGGCCGATCGGCCCGTTTGGTAAAACGAAAGGGCTGCCGCAAAAATGGGCAAACTCCGTTACGTTAAATTATAGCGGAACCAGCAGGATTTAGCAACGCATTTTTCCGCAGAAGGGGAAAGAATAAAAAGGAACCGGCCGCATCCCGCTCCGGAGGCGGCCGGCGGAACCGATCAACAACAGAACATGACGCAAAAAGGAGTGAGCAGAGCATGAACGGAACAGGATGCGGCTGCGGACGGTTCTTTGCCGGGATGGCGGCCGGTCTGGCAGCGGGCACAGCCATTGGCATGACCATGGCCCCCTCCCGCCGGGAAATCAAGCGGGCCGCCCACCGGGCGGCCAAATCGGTGTCTGACGCGGTGGAGACTCTGACCGACGCCATGGGGATGTGACCCCAAGGCCGGCCCCGGCGGAGCCCGCGGCTCCGCCGGGGCCGCACGCTCCGGACTGGGGACTTTGACCCGAAACAGGGCAGATCCGCCCCGTTTTTTGCACATAAGGCGGTCTTTTGAAGATTTTTCCCAGAGTTTGAACCATTTTGTCCCCCGATGCAATCATTTTGTAACCACTTTTTCATTTCTGTGTAATCGCTTTGACAAGAGAATGACAGCGGGACATGATATACTTAGTCCATACCAGATCAGAAAGGAGGGGCCCACTGTGAAAAAGCTTCTGGCTTCCCTGACCATCCTGACCATCCTCGCTCTCCCGCTGGGGAGCGCCGCCTTTGCAGAGCAGCAGACCCCCTCCAGCGGCCTCTCTGCGGAGGAGGTCCACGGCAACATCCCCGCCCAGGCCGACGCGGCCCAGACCATGTACCCTGCGGTCCACTCCCTGGTGCTGGCCATGACGGAGAACGACCTGGAGTACGCGCCGGAGGACAGCGAATTTCTGTGGACCAGCCTGTACTATATGCTCAGCCTGTACGGCCAGATGGATGAGCGGGCGGAGTTCACCGACGACACCCTGATCCTCCCCTCTGAGATGGTCCGGGACTACGCCGCAGCCCTCTACCCCCAGGTGGAACAGCTGCCCGGCATCCCCTCCCCCATCTCCCAGCGGATCCGCTATCAGGCGTCTGACGACTCCTACCGCCTCGCCCGCGGCGACGAGGGCCTGGCTGAGGTGGTCCTCCAGACTCCCATCACACTGGCCAGCGGCGCCGTGATCCTCACCGGGCAGCTCAACGCCCTGGAGGATGGCAGCGTCCTGCGGGAGTTCCAGGTCACTCTCAGCCCCCGGGACAGTATGTTCGGCTATGTGATCACCGACCTGACCTGATCCCACTTGATATTCTCGACATCCTCTTTGATTTTTGACGGAAGGGCGCGCCTTATGGTGCGCCCTTCTGCCACGGTCGAAAAAGTAGCTATGCCACTTTTTCGAGGAGGATTGCACGAAAGCTTCGTCTCGATTTCTTGCGAAATTGTCGGCGAAGCTTTCGTGAGCAGTGTCATTTCCGAGGTACACGCCCCCGGAAATGACGGTATTTTACTTTTTTCCGCCGCCTTCGGGCGACGGAACTCCTTGCAGGAGGGCTTGTTCGACAAGCTGAGAAGGGCGCGCCTTATGGTGCGCCCTTCTGTCTTTTTCCAGTGCCCTGAGGGATCTTTTCTCCGCTCCCTTCATAATTTGATCTGTGCTCCCCTCAGCGGACACGATTTTAGAAAACCTTAATCTTCTCTTCAGCGTTCTTTATACTCTGTCTGGTATCCTGATCACAAAGAAAGGGGGCGTTTCGATGGTCAGCTTCGCTTCTGACACAGTGCAAGGCACACAGGACCACTCCATTTACATCCTTCTCACCCGCTCCGGGACCTGGTTCTCCCGGCTCATCCACCTGGTCACCTCCGACTGTTATACCCATGCCTCCATCGGCCTGGACGGCCCCTCCGGGCCCTTTTACAGCTTCGCCCGCAGGTACGAGCACTTTGCCCTCCCCGCCGGCCTGGTGGAGGAGCGGCCGGGCGTCAGGAACCGGCAGATCCCCTGCTGTCTCTATGAATTGAAGGTCTCCGACCCGGTCTACCGCCGCCTCCGGCGGCAGCTCTCCGGAATGTACCGCCAGCGGGAGCGCTATCACTACAATCTGCTGGGCGCGCTGTCCTGTTACTTCAACCACCCGCTCCGCCGGAAGAACCACTATTTCTGCTCCCAGTTTGTGGCCACGCTGCTGGAGGAGTGCGGCGCGGTGGAGCTCTGGAAAAATCCTGACCTGGTGCGCCCCGCCGACTTCTGCCGCCTGTCCGCCCTGCAAGCGGTCCACCAGGGCCCTCTGGACGGTCTGATGGCCGTCCCTACATAACACGCAGCCCCCTCCGGAGCATTTGATTTTGCACTCCGGAGGGGGCTGTATGCATTACCGTCTGTCCTCTCCCCCATCCGCGGCCCACTGCGGCCGGGTGAGGGCAAAAAAGTGGGTCAGCCGCCGCTCCCCCATGAGGGGTACGTCGGTCTCCCGGGAAAACTGATAGCGGAAACCGCACTTTTCAATGACCCGGCGGGATCTGGTGTTCCCGTCGTAGTGATTGCACCAGATGGTCTCAAGGCCCAGCTCCGTGAAGCCCCAGCGGATCAGGGCGCCGGAGGCCTCCGGGATCAGGCCCCGCCCCCAGAAGGTGGGGCTGAGGGCGTAGCCCAGCTCATCGTCCGGGCCGGGAAGCTCCTCCCGGTGCTCCCCCACAAAACCGGCAGAACCGATCACCCGGCCGCTCTCCCGGTCCGCCACCGCAAACACGTTGGGGGCCGAGAACACGGTCCGGATGATCTCCCGGCTGTTTTCCACGCTGGTGTGGGGCGGCCACCCCGCGATGGGCCCCACCCGGGGATCCCGGGCATAGTTATACAGCTCCGCCGCGTCCCCCTCCTCAAAGGGGCGGAGCAGCAGGCGGGGCGTGGTCAGTATCGTCATAGGTCCTCCTTTCATAAAGGGGCGGCTTTTCAGCATGGATCCCCTCCACGCCAAAAAACCGCCCACTCCTAACTTCTAATTCCTAACTTTCCCAGGGCTCCCTGTGGGGCTGCCAGCCCTCCACCAGAGGGCCCAGCTGCCCGATGGTCCTGGGGGTGCAGACGGCCACCACATCGATGGTCTCTCCATATTCCACCTGCTCCACCTTGGCCTCCTGATACAGCCGGTCCAGCAGCCCGCCCTTGTCATAGGGCAGGTGGATGGTCACCCGCTTCACTCCGCTGTCCAGCCGCTGTCCAATGGCCTCCAGCAGGGCGGGGAGCCCCTCTCCGGTACGGGCAGAGATGGAGACGATGTTCTCCCCATGGGGACGGATCTCCCCCGTCCACAGGTCACACTTGTTGAATACCTCCAGCCTGGGGGTCTGGTCGGCCCCCAGCTCGTGGATGAGCTGATCCACCACCGCCGCCTGCTCCCGCCACTCGGGGTTGGACGCGTCGATAACATGGAGCAGCAGGTCGGCAAAGGAGAGCTCCTCCAGAGTGGCCTTAAACGCCTCCACCAGATGGTGGGGCAGCTTGCGGATAAAGCCCACCGTGTCGGACAGGAGCACCGTGCAGGTGTCCGAGATCTCCAGGGTCCGGGTGGTGGTGTCCAGAGTGTCAAACAGGCGGTTGTTGGCCGGGATCTCCGCCCCGGTGAGCTTGTTCAGCAGGGTGGACTTGCCCGCGTTGGTATAGCCCACAATGGCCACCACCGGCACTTCGTTTTTGATCCGCCGCTCCCGCTGGGTGGCCCGCACCCGGCGTACGTCCCGCAGCTCGTCCTCCAGCTTGGCGATCTTCCTGTGGATATGCCGCCGGTCAGTCTCCAGCTGGGTCTCGCCGGGGCCGCGGGTGCCGATGGCGCCCTCCTGCCGCTCCAGATGGGTCCACATCCCCAGCAGCCGGGGCAGCAGATATTTGTACTGGGCAAGCTCCACCTGGAGCCGTCCCTCCCGGGTGCGGGCCCGCTGGGCAAAAATGTCCAGGATCAGGGCGGAGCGGTCCATCACCGCCACCTTCAGCTCCTCGCTGAGCACCCGCTGCTGGGAGGGGGACAGGCTGTTGTCAAAGATCACCATATCCGCGTCCATCGCCCGGACCAGTTCCCGGACCTCCGCCACCTTACCCTCACCGATGAAGGTACGGGGGTCGGGGCTGTCCTTGGACTGGAGGACGGTCCCCACACACTCGCCTCCCGCCGTCTCCAGCAGATCGGCCAGCTCCTCCATGGTCTCCTCCGTGGCGTTCTCCTCCACGGACAGCCGGTGGGCCCACAGGCCCACCAGCACCGCCCGGTTCTTCTTTACTTGTAAATCGTTCTGGGTCATACATCCTCCCAAGGGATCTGATTTCTTTGCGGAGCGGAGCCCACGCCCCTCTCCGCGGCCGCCCCTTACCTCTGGTACGCTTCCACGATCTCGCCCAGGTACATGATGTGGTAGTCCTGTCCCGGATACCACTTCTCCTTCACGTCCGCAGGCATCCGTTCCGGGTCCATGGGCTGGGCATACCGCTTGCGGCAGACCAGCACCAGCTGGGCCTGCTCAAAATAGGGTGCGCCGCACTCCGCCGTTTTGACGGTAAAGCCGCACTCCCGCACCTTATCCACCTCGCGCCCGCTCTTGCTTCCGCACAGGGCCAGGGCCTGCCGATGCTCCTCGCCGAAGAAAGCGAGGGTGAAGAACTCCTCCCGGTCCACAAATTCCCGGGTGTACCGCTGGGGGCGGATGTAGCAGGTGGCCGTCGGCGCACCCCAGAGCACCCCCAGCCCGCCCCAGGAGGCGGTCATGGTATTGCACTGCTCCGCCGACCCGGCGGTAATGAGCATCCACTGCTCTCCGATCAGGGAAAATACGTTCTGTCCGATCTCTTTGGGATCGATCCGCTTCAGCATGGCAAGTACCTCCTTTTGAACTTCTTCCAGCATATTCCGGAAGCCGCTCCGGCAGTCTTGAGCGGCAAAAAATGACAAAAAGCCGCACCGAAACCTCGGTGCGGCTTTTGAGACGCAATCTTACTTCTTGTCCAGGCCAAACTTCTTGTTGAAGCGGCTGACACGTCCACCGGTATCCACCATCTTCTGCTTACCGGTGTAGAAGGGGTGACACTTAGAGCACACTTCAACACGGATGTCCTGCTTGGTGGAACCAGTCTCGATCACGTTGCCGCAGGCGCACCGGATGGTGGTCTGCTGATAGTCGGGATGAATTCCTGCCTTCATTGTATCTTCACCTCTTTCTCCATGGAGGATCGTTTCGTAAACGCAACTGATATAATAGCACAGCTTCCTGAAAAATGCAAGTGGATTTTCTGATTTTTTTCAGTTTTTCAAATTCATAGAAAAACGTGGCCGCAAAGTAAACTTTACGGCCACGTGGCGCAGAAGGAGGGATTCGAACCCTCGCTCGGTTTAACCCGACTACTCCCTTAGCAGGGGAGCCCCTTATAGCCACTTGGGTACTTCTGCATGGCTACAACCGACATCACATATCAGCACTGGATGAAAAAGTGGCGGAGAGAGTGGGATTCGAACCCACGGCTCTTGACGAGTCACCGGTTTTCAAGACCGGCTCCTTAAACCACTCGGACATCTCTCCTCATCTCATTGCAATCAGAGGCGAGTCATATATTACCACAGGCGCGTCCTTCTGTCAAGCACTAAACTGTATTCTTTCCATTTTTCTTGTTTTTACTCCCCTGGGTACAGCTTCCCGGTCCGTCCCCGCCCCCTCTGTGGGGGCGGGGACGGCGGGACAGTATTTGGGTCACATCCCGCTCAGCTGTTCCTTCAGCTTGGCCACCAGCTCGGTGAGCTGGACGGAGCGCTCCTGCTCCGCCTTGACCACGTGCTCCGGCGCCTTGTTCACAAAGCCCGGATTGGCCAGCTTAGCGTTGAGCTTCTCCAGCTCGGCGCTGTTTTTCTTCAGCTCCTTCTCCAGGCGGGCCTTCTCCTTCTCCAGATCCACCAGTTCCGCCAGGGGCATGGACACCTGGGCGGCGTGGGTCACCACCGTGACCTGACCGGCAGACTCGGCGGCCTGACCGGCGGGGACAATGGTCACCTCGCTGGCATAGGCCATCTTCTTCAGGAAGGGCACGCCCAGCTGGAACACCTCCGCCTCGTCGGTGGCCACGGTGAGGTGCGCCTTCTTGGAGGGGGGCACGTTCATCTCACTGCGGCGGGTGCGGACGGCGCGGATGGCGTCCATGATGAGCTCCATGGCCTTCGCCTCGGCGGGGAAGTCCAGCTGCTCCTGATACTCGGGCCAGGTCTGGAGCATCAGGAAGGAGCCCTCTTCCACCCCGTCCTCGTGGGGCAGAGCCTGCCAGATCTCCTCCGTGATGAAGGGCATGAAGGGGTGCAGCAGCTTGAGCATCTGGGTCAGGACATGGCACAGCACCTGCTGAGCCCGGACCTTGCTGTCCTCGTCCTCGCCCTGAAGGCGGGTCTTGGTCAGCTCGATATACCAGTCGCAGTAGTCATCCCAGATGAAGTCATAGATCTTCTGGGCCGCCACGCCCAGCTCATAGCGCTCCATATTCTCGGTGATCTCCCGGACGGCAGTGTTCAGCTTGGAGAGGATCCACTTGTCCTCCAGTTCCAGCTTCTCCGGCAGGCAGCACTGGCCGATGGTCAGGTTCATCATCAGGAAGCGGCTGGCGTTCCAGATCTTGTTGGCAAAGTTGCGCATGGCCTCGCAGCGCTCGGTGTAGAAGCGCATATCGTTGCCGGGGCTGTTGCCGGTGACCAGATTGAAGCGCAGGGCGTCGGCGCCGTACTTGTCGGCGATCTCCAGGGGGTCGATGCCGTTGCCCAGGGATTTGCTCATCTTCCGTCCCTTGTCGTCCCGGACCAGGCCGTGGATGAATACGGTGTGGAAGGGAGGCCGCTTGGTCTGCTCGCAGGCGGAGAAGATCATCCGGGCCACCCAGAAGAAAATGATGTCATAGCCGGTGACCAGCACGTCGGTGGGATAGAAGTAGTCCAGGTCCTCCGTCTTTTCCGGCCAGCCCAGAGTGGAGAAGGGCCACAGGGCACTGGAGAACCAGGTATCCAGCACATCCGGGTCCCGGGTGATGTTCTTCGATCCGCAGTGCTGGCACTGGGTGGGATCCTCCCGGCTGACGGTCATCTTGCCGCAGTCGGCACAGTACCACACGGGGATCTGATGGCCCCACCACAGCTGGCGGCTGATGCACCAGTCGTGGACGTTCTCCATCCAGTTCAAATAGGTCTTGGAGAAGCGGTCGGGGACGAACTTGGTCTCCCCCTGCTCCACCACCCGGATAGCCTCCTCGGCCAGGGGCTTCATCTTAACGAACCACTGGGCGGAAATGATGGGCTCCACGTCGTTGTGACAGCGGTAGCAGGTGCCCACATTGTGGCTGTACGGCTCGGTCTTGACCAGATAGCCCTGCTCCTCCAGGTCCTTTACGATGGCCTGGCGGCACTCATAGCGGTCCATGCCCTCGTACTTGCCGCCGTTGGCGTTGACCACGCCGTTGTCATCCAGAACCCGGATGGTCTCCAGGTTGTGGCGCAGGCCCACCTCGAAGTCGTTGGGGTCGTGGGCGGGGGTCATCTTCACCGCGCCGGTGCCGAAGCCCAGCTCCACATATTCGTCGGCCACAATGGGGATCTCCCGGTTCATAATGGGCAGGATACAGGTCTTGCCCACCAGGTGCTTAAAACGCTCGTCCTCCGGGTTCACCGCCACGCCGGTGTCGCCCATCATAGTCTCAGGCCGGGTGGTGGCCACCACCAGGTCGCCGGAGCCGTCGGTCAGGGGATAGCGGATATACCACAGGTGGCCGGGCTTGTCCTGATACTCCACCTCTGCGTCGGAGAGGGCGGTGACGCAGTGGGGGCACCAGTTGATGATCCGGCTGCCCTTGTAGATGAGGCCCTTCTCATACAGCTCGCAGAAGGTCTCCCGCACGGCCTTGGAGCACCCCTCGTCCATGGTGAACCGGGCCCGGTCCCAGTCACAGGAGGCGCCCAGCTTCTTCTGCTGCTCCACGATGCGGTTGCCGTACTGGCGCTTCCAGTCCCACACCCGCTCCAGGAACTTGTCCCGGCCCAGGTCATAGCGGGTCAGGCCCTCCTTCACCCGCAACTCCTCCTCCACCTTGATCTGGGTGGCGATGCCTGCGTGGTCGGTGCCGGGGACCCACAGGGCGGCATAGCCCTGCATCCGCTTGAAGCGGATGAGGATGTCCTGGAGGGTGGAGTCCATGGCGTGGCCCATGTGGAGCTGTCCCGTCACATTGGGGGGCGGCATCACGATGGTAAAGGGCTTCCGCTTAGGATCCCGGCGGCCCTTGAAGCAGCCGTTCTTCTCCCAGGTCTCATAGATCCGGGACTCTACCTCCTGGGGCTCATAAACCTTTGGCAGTTCTTTTTTCATGCGATCTCACGTCCTGTTCTCAAATTATCGTCCGGCCGCGGGAGCCCCGCCCCCTCCGGCCGCTGGTGTTTTCTCAGACCCGCTGGGCCCTGCAATCCGCCTTGCGCTCCAGAAAAGCCCGGAAGGCGTCCGGCTGGCCGGAGCGGAAGCCCTGCTTATCCAGGGCGTATCCCTGGTGCCGGTTCAGCATCAGGAAAAAGTAGCGCCGGTCCTCATAGAGGGCGGCGATCTGGTCATAGGACAGGCGGACCTCATCCCCGCCGCTGCGGATGGTGCAGCCCTCCTCGTCAAATGCAGCCCGGTGCAGCTGTTCCCCCTTCAGCACCAGGTGGATCACGATCCAGGCGCGGATATGGTTCAAAAACAGCACCCACAGCAGCAGTCCGCCGCCCATCACTCCGGCTGAGATCCCGCCCAGGGAGGAAAACCCGAGCCGGGAGGCTGCCCGGAGCAAAAGCACACCGCAGGCCCCGCCCAGCAGCCTGAGAGACAGGCTGCTCCACCGGTGGGTCGCCCGGATGGAGGCCCGGTTCATCGCCAGGACGGTCCGCTCATTACAGCGCGTCTCATTGATAAATTCCACATCACACCTCCAAACAAAAAACGCCCTGAGCCCAAAAGGCTCAGGGCGAACAAGATCCTGTCCGCGGTACCACCTGATTTTCCCCAAAGGGGACGCTCACAGCCCGGTAACGGGGGGACCGCCGCCCCTTACTGGAGTTCAGGGGCGGAGCTTGGAAGCCACCTTCCCCCATCCGGCGGGGAGACTTGCACCGTCCGTCTCCTCTCTCTGCCGCCCGCAGTGGGGTACTCCTCTTCCGCAACGCTTTTACAAGACCTCATTATATGGGATTTCCATAGGGTTGTCAAGGGATTTGACCGGAAAGCGGCACGGGGCCGCTCACCCCTCCTTCAGCACATCGTCCAGAGGGACCTCCTCCGCGTCGCCCCAGAGGCGCTCCAGATCATAGAACTTCCGGGCCTCATCCATGAAGATATGGACCACCACAGAGGAAAAATCCATCAGCAGCCAGGTGCCGCCCCGGTGGCCCTCGATGTGGTGGACCCGCTCCCCCTGCTTCTCCATGGCCTCCTCACAGGCGTCGGACATGGCCTTGATCTGTGTGGTGGAGGTGGCGGTGCAGATCACAAAATAGTCCGCCAAGGTGGTCAGTCCCTCCGTTTTCAGGACCTTGATCTCCTCTCCCTTTTTCCCGTCCAGGGCTTTTGCCAGCAAAATCGCGCTCTCATAAGAAGTCACAGGCGCTTCTCCTTTCTGTATGCCGCCCCGCCCCCTCCGGGGCAGGGCGGGCTCTCTTATGGTTCTATCTCATCTCAGAGCTGGTGCAGCTCAAGCCGCCGGCTCCAGCCCCGTGGGGTTGAGCCAGTCAGGCAGTTCGGACACGGTCAGCCCTTCGCCGCCCTCTGTCCCGCCGGCGGAAGATCCACCCTCCGCAGGGGGCTCCGGCTGCTGCTCTGTCCCGCCGTCCCCGGCATCCTGAGAACCGCCGGTCTCCGGCAGGCCGCTGTCTCCGCCGCTCTCAGAGGGCGGGACCGTCTGACCGCCCTGGGAGCCATCCGGCTGCTGCTCCTGGGAGCCGTCCGGCGGCAGGATCCCGGACCCATCCGGTGGGACGACCTGGGAACCGTCCGGCGGGACCTCCTGGGAGTCATCCGGAGGCAGCTCCTGGGAAGCGTCCGGATCCGGAAGCTCCTCCTCCGGTCCCTCCGGAGTCTCTACTGTCTGTCCGCCGCTTGTGGAGGATCCGCTGCTCCTGGGCCGGGACAGTGTCTCATCCAGCAAAGTACCGCCGGTCACAGCATAGCTGCCGTCGCTGTTTCGGACCAGGACCTGAAGATCGCTGGCCCGGATCTGATCCACATAGGGGTTGAAGCCGTTATTCAGGATGGCCAGCAGCTCGTCCACCACGGGCAGCACCATGGACACCTTGGGATAGCGTGCGTCCTGGTTGGGCATGGTGACAAACTGGATGTCCTCCTCTGCGTCCATCCCCACAGCCAGCTGAGCAAAGGCCAGCAGATTGCCCAGAGACAGGTCGGTGCTCACATTCTCCATAAAGATCTCCGCCAAGCTGGTGACCTTCAGCAGGATCTCCGGCCGCAGGCACTCCGCCGCCACCGCCTTCAGGAAGGCCTGCTGGGTCTGGACCCGGCCCAGGTCCCCGTTGGGGTACTGCACGGAGTAGTCGTTGTTGTGCCGCCAGCGGATCAGGCCCATGGCCTGCTCTCCGTTCAGCTCCTGATAGCCCTGCTTCAGATGGATATGAAGATCCTGTCCCGGGGTCGGGTCATCGTAATCCATGTCAAAGGGGACCTCGAAGTGGACGCCGCCGATGGCCTCCACCAGCCGGCCCACCGCCTCCCACTGGACGACCACATAGAAGTCCGGGGCGATACCAGTGAGTTTTCCCACCTCTTTTTTCAGGGCGGTAATGCCGTTGACCAGCTGGGTATCCGGGTCCCTGCCCTTATTGAAGTTGTACACCGCGTTCAGGCGGTGGCCGCTGCCCTTGCGGCTAGTGTTGATCATGGTATCCCGGGGCAGGCTCATGCCATGGACCGTCTTTGCCTTGCTGTCAAAGGTGAGCAGCAGCATGGTGTCAGTATTGCCGCCCCCGGCGGTGTCCTGCCCCACCAGAAGGAAGGTGTATACTCCGGGCCGCCGGCCGCTTCTGGCCACTTCTGGCAGCTCGGCCCCGTCAAAGTTCGGGGCGCCGTCCCCCTGGGCGGTCCCGGTCCCTCCCGGCAGATCCGGGATCTCCGGCAGCTTCATCCACATCTTCAGCCCCAGCCACACCCCGATCACTAGGATGGAAAGGACCACCAGCGTCTGAAGCAGCCGGTAGCGGAGCTTCTGTCCCCGGTCCAGCCCTGCCACCCACTCCCGGTGCTGCTGCCACCAGCCGGCCGGTCCGGAGGACTGCCGGCGCCGCCGGCTGGGTCTTGTCTCTCTTTTTCCGCTCATCTCGTCTTATTCCTCCAGCTTCACGCCCCGGTCAAGCAGCCACTGTCTGGCTTGTATGGTGTTGGTGTGGACGGGAACGCCCCGCTCCTCCATCTCCTGGATGGTGGACTCCACACCCAGCAGCATGGCCTGATCCAAATCGGTATAGGCCAGCCTCCGCAGACGCTCCACGCCCTCAAAATCCCGGTTTGGCTCTATGTAGTCCGCCATGTACAGGATCTTGTCCAGCAGCGCCATGTCCGCCTTGCCCGTGGTGTGCCAGAAGATGGCCTCGTATACCTCATCAGGTTCCCCAAAAACATACCGGGCCATACACGCCCCGGTCTTGGAGTGGAGCAGCTTGACCGCTTTCTGCTCTAAAGCATCTAATTCAATACCATATTTGGCGCACAAATGCAACTGGGGGGACAGCTCCAGGTATTTGGTACAATCGTGCAAAATGCCCGCATGGCGGGCCAATTCCGGGTCCGCGCCCCAGAATTTGGCCAGCTTGACCGCCTCCTCCTCCACCCCCATCACATGGGCCACCCGCTTGTGGCGGATCATGGAATAGGAGCAGGCCCGCAGCTGCGGCAGCTCCAGACGCTTCAGGCAGGGATATACGCCGTACAGGCGGTTCATCAGAATATAGCCGTACACCGACGGCAGCAGGTACTCGCTCCCCCGCTCCCGGGCCAGAAGCTCCCGCAGCTGGGTGGAGGAGATGTCCACCAGTCCGGGCAGTGTAATGGTTGCGATCCGCGCATCGGGGTATGTCTTGCTTAAAAACTCCCGCTGGGGTGCAAAGACGGCCTCTCCGTCCTGCTCCGAGCGCCCGAAGGCACAGACCCCGGCCAGGCGGAGGATGGTCCCGGGCTCATGCCACAGATGCAGGGTGAGGAACATATCCGTCCCCATCAGCAGCCACAGTTCTGCTTCCGGATACTGGCGATGGATGGCCTCCAGCGTATCAGAGGTATAGCTTTTCCCCTCCCGCTCCAGTTCCAGGGTGGACACCTCCACCGCGCCGGGCCGCTCCATGGCGTCCGCCATCCGCTCCACCATGGCCAGCCGGTGCTCCTGGGCGGGGCTGTTTTCCGGCAGCACCTTGTGGGGCGGCACCGCCGCAGGCATCAAGATCAGCTTGTCCAGCTTCAGTGCGTCCAGCGCCGTCCGGGCCGCCGCCAGATGCCCCAGATGGGGTGGGTTAAAGGTCCCGCCGTAGATCCCGATCTTCATACAGCCGTCACCTCTCCTGTCATATTTATTTTCTCTCCTCCTCCGAACGGAGAAGGAGCATACTCAAAGTTCCGGCAGCAGGGGCTGGAGCTCCTGCCACAGCTGACCGCCTTCCAGGATACGCCAGGCAATTTTGGGGGAATTGTCCACAGCAAAACCGCCTCTGCTCCCCAGTATCACGATCCAATGCTCTCCCCCGCCGGAAAATTTGATGTCCAGCGGATATTCCTCATTGCTGTGAGGACCAGGCCGCCACTGGGGGCAGCATTCCGCTTCCCCCAACAACTCCATCACCGCCGAAAGTTCCACTTGTTCTGTCAGGTCTATGTCAGCGCCGGTCCCGGCGTCAAACATTTGAATCTTCACCAGCGGCAGGTCTCTCACCAGGGGCCGGGGGATATACCACCAGGCGAGAGTACCTCCAACCGCCGCAAGCAGCAGGAGCACGACGGCAAGGGTCCATTTCTTCTGCTTTGACATTGGATTTTCTCCTTCATGGGCGGCCGGGGCAAGCCCCGGCCCTACGTGCAATGCGTATTTCGTAGGGGCCGATGTCCTCATCGGCCCGTTCCCGCCACGGCGGAACGTTTGGGTTTGCGGAAAGAAGAAAATAATCGCGGCGCGCCTCCCCCTACACGGGGCTGCTCACCTTTTCTTCTTGTCCGCCACCAGAACGATCTTATTCTTCAGGTCCTTCTTGTGGCTGGGGCGGTACAGAACAAATTTTGTGCCGATGACCTGCACCACCTCGCTGCGGGTCCGGGGGGCCAGGGCCTCCGCCGCCTCCCGGGCGGACATGAGGGAGGTCTCCAGCACCCGGCCCTTGATGAGTTCCCGGGCCTCCAGGGCCTCGTTGGCCTGCTGCACCAGGTTGTCCCCAATGCCTTCCTTGCCCACAATCAAGATCGTATCAATGTTGTTCGCCAGGCCGCGCAGCTGGGCCCGCTGTTTGCTTGTCAATTCCATATTTTATCTCCTTTATGTGTTCTATTCATGCCCGGAGGAGGACCCATAGTATTTCCGTACCTTTTCCAATGCGCCACGCTCTACCCACTCCTCTGTGAACCCACAGGAAAGGCACACATACCGTTCCAATCTTGCCCCTCCGAAACCGACGGGAAAGGAATTGTACCGTCCTGGCTCCACAATTCCGATCTCCGGTGAGCCGCACTTCGGACAGTGTTTTGTATTCCGCATAAAATCTCCTCCCGGCCAGACACTTATTTCTTTATTTCTTCAAATACGCCTCCAGCTTGACCTGAAATACCTCCAGCGCTTTTCCCCGGTGGGAGATGGCGTTTTTCTCCTCCGCCGTCAGCTGGGCGAAGGTCTTTTTCAGCGGCGGCACGAAAAACACCGGGTCATAGCCGAAGCCGCCCTCCCCCTGAGGGGCAAAGGCGATGGTACCGGGGCACTCCCCCCGGGCAGTGAGCACATCCCCATTGGGGAAACAGCAGGTGATGACGGACACAAATTTCGCCGTCCGGGGCATCTGCCCCTTCATGTTTTCCAGCAGCAGCCGATAGCGCTGGACGTCGTCCAATCCCTCACCGCCGTAGCGGGCGGAGTACACCCCCGGCGCTCCGTTCAGCGCGTCCACGCACAGGCCGGAGTCGTCGGCGATGGCGGGCAGGCCGCTGGCCTCCATGACAGCCCGGGCCTTCAGCAGGGAATTTTCCTCAAAGGTGGTCCCCGTCTCCTCCACCTCCACGTCCACACCGGCCTCCGCCTCAGAGCAGACCTCAATGCCAAGGTGAGACAGGATCTCGTTCATCTCCACCAGCTTTTTCTTGTTTTTACTTGCCAGTACCAGCTTCATAGTTACCACTCCCACGGGTCCTTGCCCTTTCGTTTGTTCCACTTTTTGTCCTCTTTTTGCTCCGCCTTCTGTTGCTGCCAGTCCTCCCGGGTCTTTTCTATCTCAGACCTGACCTGATCCAACTTCTTTTTCAGCTTCTGTCCGGTGGTCTCGATCTCCGGCACAGGGACAATGATCCGGCGGCAGTCCGGGCAGTAGAATGCCTCCGCCTCCTCGATCCCCCACACTGGATATTTGCTCAGAATGACCTTTTCCCGGGGCGCATCTATGTCCTCGGCGTTCTCCTGCCAATAGACCGCACTCCGGCCGGAGGGGATACCGCCGGCCTTCATTTTCTTCCCGCAGAACGGACAGTCCATTCCTCCACCTCCTCAGGTTCGGAATTACCCCTCCAGCACAGCCCGCTGGACCGCCTGAAGCTGCCGAATTCCCTTCTCGCACAGCTCCACCAGCTGCCGCTGCTCGTCCAGGGTGAAGGGGCGCTCCTCGCCGGTGCCCTGGATCTCGATGAGGCGGCCCTGGTCGTCCATGACGCAGTTCAGGTCCACCATGGCGGCGGAGTCCTCCTCATAGCACAGGTCCAGCAGGGGCGCATCGTCCACGATGCCGGCGGACACGGCGGCCACATAGCCGCTGACGGGGTACTCCGCCAGCTGGCCGGCCTCCATCATCTTCCGGAAGGCCAGCATCATGGCCACAAAACCGCCCGTGATGGAGGCGGTGCGGGTCCCTCCATCCCCTTGGAGCACATCACAGTCGATGGTGATGTTCCAGGGGCCCAGCTTCTTCATGTCCACCACAGAGCGCAGGGCCCGGCCGATGAGCCGCTGGATCTCGGCGGAGCGGCCGTTGAGCTTCAGCTTGGAGATGTCCCGGCGGGACCGCTCCCGGTTGGCCCGGGGAAGCATGGAGTACTCGGCGGTGACCCAGCCCTCCCCCTCGGGGACGTGGCGGGGCGGCCTGTCCTCCACACTGGCAGTACACAGCACATGGGTGTTGCCGCAGCGGATCAGGCAGGAGCCCTCCGCGAATTTGTTGATATTGGGGATGATCTCCACCGGGCGGAGCTCATCCTGCTTTCTTCCATCAATGCGTGTCATGGATAACTTCCTCTCTATTTGTCGTATTGTATCATAATCCGGGCTTTGAAGCTATGGATAGAGTGTAAATTCAGTCGTAACTCTCAGAATGATTACCCGCCCGGGTGTTCTCTGCCCGCTACTGAGCAAGCTTCATAACAGGTACCCGGGGCGGCACAGAGGCCGCCCCCTACGCAAGCCTAATTCCTAACTCCTAATTCCTAACTCCTCACTCAAATCAGGGCCTGGGCAAACTCCTCCGCGTCAAAGGGCTTCAAATCGTCGATGCCCTCGCCCACACCGGCGTACTTCACCGGCACACCCAGCTCCTTGGCGATGGCGATGGCGATGCCCCCCTTGGCGGTCCCGTCCAGCTTGGTCAGGACGATGCCGGTGATGCCAGCGGCCTCCTTGAACTGCTTGGCCTGGATCAGGCCGTTCTGCCCGGTGGTGGCATCCAGCACCAGCAGGGTCTCCCGGGCACAGCCGGGCAGCTCCCGGTCAATGACCCGGGAGATCTTGTTCAGCTCATTCATCAGGTTCTGCTTGTTGTGCAGCCGCCCGGCGGTGTCCACCAAAACCACATCGGTGTTCCGGGCCTTAGCGGCGGAGGCGGCGTCAAAGACCACGGCGGCGGGGTCCGCCCCCTCGTGCTGCTTGATGATGTCCACGCCGGCCCGGTCGGCCCATACGGTCAGCTGGTCGGCGGCGGCGGCCCGGAAGGTGTCGGCGGCACAGAAGAGGACCTTCTTTCGTTCGGCGCGCAGCTGGCTGCCGATCTTTCCAATGGTGGTGGTCTTGCCCACCCCGTTCACCCCGATGAACAGCACCACAGAAGGCCGGGTGGACAGATCCAGTCCGGCGTCCCCCACGGTCATGGCGTCGGCGATGCAGCGGCACATACAGGCCCGCGCCTCCTCCACCGTCTTGATGTGCTCCTCCTTCACCCGGCGGCGCAGCTCCTCCACCAGCTCCAGGGTGGTGTCCATCCCCGTATCCGCCAGGATCAGGGACTCCTCCAGCTCATCATAAAAGTCGTCGGTGAGCTCAGAGCCGAAATTGGCAAAAATGTTGATTTTTTTCAGTTTGTCAAAAAAACCCATAGTATCCTTCCTCTCTCTTGCAAGCCTGTGGGAGCCGGTCCCGGTTTTGGGCTGTATCCCGTCACTGCTCCACCTTTTCCCCGCAGAAGGGACAGAACTGCCCCCACTGGAAGCTTTCGGTCATCTCCTCCCCGCAGAAGGGGCAGAACGCAGGCCCCTGGGCCTCATTCCCATCTCCGGCGGGCTGCTCCTGGGGCTGGCTCTGGCTCTGGGATTGAGAGGCAAATGCCTCCGGGTTCAGCCGCTCCGGGGGGACGACCTGCGCCAGCATGGCGAAGATCAGCTTGACCACGATAAACAGCACAATGATCAGGGCGATGCCGCCCACGATGGGCAGCCAGCTGTTTTTCTTCTCGTTTTCGTTCTCGTTCACGGTGTACCTCCAAAGTATTCGCCCCCGCCCCATCGGGCAGGGTTCTGGTCGATATAGGTCCAAATATTCAGATAATCCTGCTCATTCCTGATAATATGCTCATAATAGCCACGCTGCCATATTCTCTTTTGGAACGGCGGAAAATGCTGGCCTTAACGCCCCGGATATCCTCATTTGTTGTCATGGTCTTATACCAATCCACGACCTCTTGTAGGGGCGGTCCCGTGTGGCCGCCCCTACATTCTGGAATAAATGCATCCGTTTTTCGGTGCAAATGGTGACAAAATACGCTTCTTTCCGGCTATAATCATAATCTTTCAGCCGAATACGCTTGCGTCTTGGGTATTCCATATCATCACCGGATCTTCAGTTCCCTCTCTACATCGTTCAGGTTGATGGTCAGCATCCGAGACACACCCTGCTCCTTCGTCGGCGCAAAGTCCGCTTTTCCTCGGAACGCCCTGCCGGGCGTCCCTCGCCCGCTCCCTTGCGCCTCCTCTCCAAACCGAACCCGCTTCGCTGGGCTTCGGTTCGGTATTCCTCCTTCTCCCGGGATGCGCCGGAATCTCAGCTTGGCACCATTTTCCCCTGACGTGCTCTCCGGCGTCACCGGATCTTCAGTTCCTTCTCCACATCATTCAGGTTGATGGTCAGCATCCGAGACACACCCTGCTCCTGCATGGTGACGCCGTAGAGCACGTCGGCCTCCTCCATGGTGCCCCGGCGGTGGGTGATGACGATGAACTGGGTCTTTTCTGACATCCCCCGCATATACCGGGCAAACCGGACCACATTATTGTCGTCCAGGGCGGCCTCGATCTCATCCATGACCACAAAGGGGGTGGGACGCACCTTCAAAATGGAGAAGTACAGGGCGATGGCCACAAAGGCCTTCTCTCCGCCGGACAGCAGGGTGATGGTTTTCAGTGCCTTTCCGGGGGGCTGGACCTTGATCTCGATGCCGCAGTTGAGGATGTCCTCCGGGTCCTCCAGCTCCAGCGCGGCCCTTCCGCCCCCGAACAGTTCCTGGAAGGTCCGGCCGAAGGACTCGTTGATGCTTTGGAACTCCCGGCTGAAAATGGCCTTCATCTCGCCGGTGATCTGCCCGATGACCTCCTCCAGCTCCCTCTTGGCCTTCTCTACGTCGTCCCGCTGGTCTGTGAGGTAGGTGTAGCGCTCATTCACCCGCTGGAACTCCTCAATGGCGGCCACATTCACGCTGCCCAGGGCGGAGATCCCCTTTTTCAGCTCGGCGATGCGGCGGCTGGCTTTTGGAACAGACTCGATCTCCACCCGCTGGCGCTTGGCCGCCTCGTGGGAGAGCTCATAGGTCTCCCAAAGCCTGTCCAGCAGCTGCTTCTCATCCAGAGCCGCGGCCATCTTTTTCTGCTCCAGGCGGGACACCTCCCCGCCGATGGCCAGCAGCTCCCGGTTTTTCTCCTGTCCCTCCCGGGTGGCTTTGACCCGCTCGCCCTCCAGGGCCAGCTTCTCCTCGTTCAGTTCGGCGATCCGGCCCTGCTGCTCCTGAGTTTCCCGGGCCAGCTCCTGGAGCTGGCTTTCCTTCTCCCCGATCTCCCGGGCAAAGCCCTCGTTTTTCTCCTGATAGTCCCCGATCAGGGCCCGGCTCTGGTCCTGGTCGCCGGCCAGATCCCGGCGCAGGCCCTCCAGCTCCTCCAGCCCGCGGGCGGTGGCTTCCCGTTCCGCCTCCAGGGCGGCCAGCCCCGCCGTGAGCTGAGAGAGCTCCTGAGTCAGGGCCAGCGACCGCGTCTGCAAATCGTTCTGGCCCCGGGCCTTGCCATCCGCCTCGCTCTTCAGGGCGGCGGCCTCCCCCTCCAGCTCCCGGATGCGGTCCCGGGCCTGCTGGGTGTCCCGCTCGATCTCGCCGGTGCGGGCCTGGAGCTGCTCCAGCTCGCCGCGCTGGCTCTCCTTCTGCTCCTCCAGAGAGGCGGCCACACTGCGGCAGTGCTCCACCTGAGCCTCCGCCTTCAGGACCGCATCCTCCCACTCGCGGAGCTGTGCCTGGGCAGTCTCCAGCTCATAGGCGGCCCCCTTCGCCTCCCGCTCCGTCTCCTCCAGGGCCCGTTCCGCCTGCTCCAGCTGCTCCCGCAGGCCGGCGCTCTGGACATTCAGCCGCTCCAGCTCGTTGGCCCGGCTGAGGATCCCGGCGCTGCGGCTGGCGGAGCCGCCGGTCATGGAACCTCCCGGATTGAGCACCTGGCCGTCCAGGGTGACGATCCGGAACCGGTAGCCATACCGCCGGGCGGCCGCGATGGCCGCATCCAGATCCTCCATCACCGCTACACGCCCCAGCAGATTGGAAAACACCGCCCGGTACCGGGGATCAAACTGGACCAGCTGGTCCGCCACCCCCACAAAGCCGGGCTCCCTGGACAGGCTCTCCGCCTCCCGCAGCTCGCCGGGCCGGATGGAGCTGAGGGGCAGGATGGTGGCCCGGCCTCCGTCCCGCCGCTTCAGATACTGAATGACGGTCTTTCCGTCCTCCTCACGGTCCACCACCAGGTTCTGCATCGCACCCCCCAGCGCGGTCTCGATGGCCACTGTATACCGGTCCGGCACATGGAGCAGTCCGGCCACCGGGCCGTGGATGTGGTGCAGCGTCCCCCTCTGAACCTCTCCCATGACCAGCTTCACCGCCTTGGAGTACCCCTCGTGGAGCTTTTCCATCTCGGTGAGCATCCGGATCCGGGCAGTCAGGGCATTCTCCTCCATCTTGAGGCGGACATGGCGCTCTCTGGCCTGATCCGCCTTCTTTTTCCGCCCGTCCAGCCGCAGGGTATAGCCGGAGATCACGTTTTTCACCGCGTCCCGCTCCTCCCGGGCCTCCCGCAGCTTTTTCTCCGCAGCGGAGGACTCCGCCCCCGCTTCCTCCTGCCGCCGGTCCAGCCGGCTGAGCTCCTGGCGCACCGCCTCGTCCCGGTCCAGCACCTCCTGGGCGGCGGCGGCCAGGGCGGACAGCAGGGCCTTGGCCTGATGGGCGTCCGCTGTCTTGACCGATTCCTTTCCCCGCAGCTCCTCCAGCTCCCGGGCCAGTGTCCCCGCCGAGCGCAGGGCCTCCTGGGCGGCGGCGTTCTTCTCCTCTGCCTCTCTCCGGACCTGTTCCAGCTGCCTGTCGATCTCTGCCAAACGGCCGCTCCGCTCCGCGATCTGGCCGGAGAGGCTGTCCTGCCGCCCCTCCCGCTGCTCCAGTTCCTCCCGGATGCGGGCCGTATTCTCCAGATTGTGCTGGATGCTGCTTTTCAGCACGGCGATGGAGGACTCCAGCTCCCGGACCGTGGCCTCTCTGCCCTGAATGGCAAAGCGCAGCCGGTCGGCCTCCACCTCTTTTTCCCGCATCCGAGCCGAGAGGGCCTCCGCCGTGCCAAAGCGCTCCTCCACCGCCCGCTCGGCGGCCTCCTTCTGCCGGACTGCCTCTTTATAGTCGGTCTCCAGCTTGATGCTCCCCGCCCGGAGCCGCTCCAGCGTGTCCAGCCAAACCGAGATCTCCAGCCCCTTCAGTTCGTCCCGGAGGATCAGGAACCGCTTGGCCCGCTCGCTCTGCTCCCGGAGGGGCTCCACCTGGAGCTCCAGCTCGTCGATCTTGTCGTTGATCCGCAGCAGGTTCTCGTCGGTGCGCTCCAGCTTCCGCTCCGCCTCCTCCTTTCGGTGGCGGAAGCGGGAGATCCCCGCCGCCTCCTCGAACATCTCCCGGCGGTCGGTAGACTTCACCGACAGGATCTCATCAATGCGTCCCTGTCCGATGATGGAGTAGCCCTCCCGGCCCAGGCCGGTGTCCATAAACAGCTCGTTCACATCCCGAAGGCGGACAGAACGGCGGTTGATGTAGTATTCGCTCTCCCCGGAGCGGTAGTACCGCCGGGTCACCATGACCTCGCTCTCATCCATATCAAAGATATGGGCGGTATTGTCCAGCACCAGAGATACCTCGGCATAGCCCGTCTGCTTCCGTCTGGCGGTGCCGCCGAAGATCACATCCTCCATCCTGCCCCCCCGGAGGGTCCGGGTGGACTGCTCCCCCATGACCCAGCGGATGGCGTCTGAAATATTGGATTTTCCCGACCCGTTGGGCCCGACAATGGCGGTGATGTCCTCTCCGAAGGTCAGGACCGTCTTGTCTGGGAAGGATTTGAACCCCTGGATCTCAAGCGCTTTTAAGTACAACTTGCACACCTCATTCTTGCCGGAGCCATATCCCCGACCTCCATTTGGACTGATGGGCATAAAAATAGATTATAATTATAGCAAAAAAACAGTCGGATTGCAACTTCTTCCAGGGCGTCTTTTGCCCCCGCTTTTGGGCCCTGGATGCAGCAGGACCCTCTCTCGACCACGAGGCGAAAGAGGGTCCTGTGTAAAAAAACCGGGGCGGATCACATCCGCCCCGGTTTCATTCGGGTTTGATCTCAGGCGCAGGCCGGGATCAGGCCTCGTACATCTTCTGGAGACGCAGCAGCTTCTCGTAACGGGCCTTGGCGGTCTCCTCGTTCAGGGCGAAGAGCTCCTTGGCGCGGTCGGGGAAGGAGCGGGTCAGGCTGGAGTAGCGGGCCTCGTTCATCAGGAACTCCTGATAGCCGCCAGCGGGAGCCTTGCTGTCCAGGGTGAAGGGGTTCTTGCCCTCGGCCTTCAGAGCGGGGTTGAACCGGAACAGGTTCCAGTAGCCGCACTCCACAGCCTTCTTCATCTCGCCCTGGCAGTTGGTCATGCCGCCCTTGATGCTGTGCATCTCACAGGGGGCGTAGCCGATGATCAGGGAGGGGCCGTGATAGGCCTCAGCCTCGGCAATGGCCTTCAGGGTCTGGTTCATGTTGGCGCCCATGGCCACCTGGGCCACATACACATAGCCATAGGTCATGGCGATCTCCGCCAGGCTCTTCTTGGCGATGGTCTTACCGGCAGCGGCGAACTGAGCCACCTGGCCGATGTTGGACGCCTTGGAGGCCTGTCCGCCGGTGTTGGAGTACACCTCGGTGTCGAAGACAAAGACGTTGACATCCTCGCCGGAGGCCAGGACATGGTCCACGCCGCCGAAGCCGATGTCATAGGCCCAGCCGTCGCCGCCGAAGATCCACACGGACTTCTTGGACAGGTACTCCTTCTCAGCCAGGACGGCGGGAGCCACGGGGCAGCCCTCAGCGGCGGCCTTCTCCAGCTCAGCGATCAGAGCCTTGGCAGCGGGAGCGTTGGCGGTGCTGTCGTCCTTGGTGTCCAGGAAGGCCTGGAAGGCGGCCTTGAAGGACTCGCTGGCCTTGTCAGACTCGGCCATGCCCTTGATCTGAGCGATCAGGCGCTCACGGATGGCCTTCTGGCCCAGATACATACCCAGGCCGTGCTCGGCGTTGTCCTCGAACAGGGAGTTGGCCCAGGCGGGACCCTTGCCCTCAGCCGTGGTGGCATAGGGAGAGGTGGCGGCGGGACCGCCCCAGATGGAGGAACAGCCGGTGGCGTTGGAGATGTACATCCGGTCGCCGAACAGCTGGGTGATGAGGCGGGCATAAGAGGTCTCGGCGCAGCCGGCGCAGGAGCCGGAGAACTCCAGCAGAGGCTTCTTGAACTGGCTGCCCTTCACAGTCAGGTCGGCCACATCCTCCTTGGCGGCGATGTTGGCCACCATGTAGTTGAACACGTCCTGCTGAGCGGCCTCCTGCTCCTGAGGCACCATGGTCAGAGCGCCCACGGGGCAGATCTTGGCGCACACGCCGCAGCCCATGCAGTCCAGGGGGCTGACCGCGATGGCGAACTTGTAAACGCCCTTGCCCTTGCCGGCCTTGATGTCCACGATCTTGGCGGCCTCGGGGGCGTTCTTGGCCTCCTCCTCGGTCAGAGCGTAGGGACGGATGGTGGCGTGGGGGCAGACGAAGGAACACTGGTTGCACTGGATGCACTTGGTGGCGTCCCAGGCGGGGACAGACACGGCCACGCCGCGCTTCTCATAGGCGGCAGCGCCCAGCTCGAAGGTGCCGTCCACATGGGCCTCGAAGGCGGAGACGGGCAGGCTGTCGCCGTCCATGCGGTCCACGGGATCCAGGATCTTGTTGACCATGTCCACCAGCTTGGCGGGACCGGTGTGACCGCTCTCCTTCTTCACGTCCTCGGCGGTAGCCCAGGAAGCGGGGACCTCGAACTTCTTATAGGCGGTGGCGCCGGCGTCGATGGCCTTGTGGTTCATATCCACCACGTCCTGGCCCTTCTTCAGGTAGGAGCGGGTGGCGGCGTCCTTCATGTACTGGATGGCCTCCTCCTGGGGCATGACCTTGGCCAGGGAGAAGAAGGCGGACTGAAGGATGGTGTTGGTGCGCTTGCCCATGCCGATGCGGGCAGCCAGGTCGATGGCGTCCAGAGTGTAGACCTGGATGTTGTTGGCGGCGATGTAGCGCTTGGCCTCGGCGGGCATATGCTTCTCCAGATCGGCGTCAGACCACTGGCAGTTGATCAGGAAGGTGCCGCCGGGCTTGACGTCGCGGACCATGGGGAAGCCCTTCACAATGTAGGAGGGGTTGTGGCAGGCCACGAAGTCAGCCTTGTTGATGTAGTAGGGGCTGCGGATGGGGTGATCACCGAAGCGCAGGTGGCTGATGGTCACGCCGCCGGTCTTCTTGGAGTCGTACTGGAAGTACGCCTGAACATACTTGTCGGTGTGGTCGCCGATGATCTTGATGGAGTTCTTGTTGGCGCCCACGGTGCCGTCGCCGCCCAGGCCCCAGAACTTGCACTCGATGGTGCCTTCCGCGGCGGTGTTGGGGGCGTCCTTCTCCACCAGGGAGGTGTTGGTGACGTCGTCCACGATGCCCATGGTGAAGTGGTTCTTGGGGGCGTCCTGAGCCAGGTTCTCATACACGGCGAACACGCTCTTGGGAGGCGTATCCTTGGAACCCAGGCCGTAGCGGCCAGCCACCACGGTCTTGTCGGTGATGCCGGCGCCGGCCAGAGCGGTGATCACGTCCAGGTACAGAGGATCGCCCAGAGCGCCGGGCTCCTTGGTGCGGTCCAGGACCGCGATCTTCTTGGCGGTGGCGGGGATGGCGGCAAGCAGCTTGTCCGCGCGGAAGGGGCGGTACAGGCGGACCTTCACCAGGCCGACCTTCTCGCCATGGGCGTTCAGATAGTCGATGACCTCCTCAGCCACGTCGCAGATGGAGCCCATGGCGATGATGACGCGGTCGGCGTCGGCAGCGCCGTAGTAGTTGAACAGCTGATAATCGGTGCCCAGCTTGGCGTTGACCTTGCCCATGTACTCCTCGACGATCTCAGGCAGAGCGTCGTAGAACTTGTTGGAGGCCTCGCGGTGCTGGAAGAAGATGTCGCCGTTCTCGTGGGAGCCGCGCATGGTGGGGTGCTCGGGGTTCAGAGCGCGCTTGCGGAAGGCCTCCACAGCGTCCATGTCCACCATCTCGGCCAGATCCTTGTAGTCCCAGATGGCGACCTTCTGGATCTCGTGAGAGGTGCGGAAGCCGTCGAAGAAGTTGATGAAGGGGACGCGGCCCTTGATGGCGGACAGGTGGGCCACAGGAGCCAGGTCCATGACCTCCTGCACGTTGCCCTCGGCCAGCATGGCAAAGCCGGTCTGGCGGCAGGCCATGACGTCGGAGTGGTCGCCGAAGATGTTCAGGGACTGGGCGGCCACAGTACGGGCGGAGACATGGAACACGCAGGGCAGCAGCTCGCCGGCGATCTTGTACATATTGGGGATCATCAGCAGCAGGCCCTGAGAGGCGGTATAGGTGGTGGTCAGAGCACCAGCGGCCAGAGAGCCGTGGACGGTGCCGGCGGCGCCGGCCTCAGACTGCATCTCGATGACCTTCACGGTGGTGCCGAAGATATTCTTCTGGCCCTGGGCGGCCCACTGGTCCACATAGTCGGCCATGGGGCTGGACGGAGTGATGGGGTAGATGCCGGCTACCTCAGTAAACGCATAGCTGACGTATGCAGCAGCGTTGTTGCCGTCCATGGTTTTGAACTTTCTTGCCATAGAGTTCCCTACTTTCTTCCTTAATCAGTGATACTGTGCAGAGGACAAGGCCCGCAGGCCCTCTCCTCCGGACGGTTCTCTGCCCTATTTTACTGTCTTCCCGGCAAAAAACCTATGTCGGAAATGGTTATGATCATCATAAGTATTTACTTATAAAATCACATGACAGCACCGCCCCCGGGCAGTTGGGGGCGGCTGGATCTTCTTGGCGTCCTTTAGTTTATCACTTTTTGTACCACTTGTAAATTCATTCGACGGGTTTTTTTATTCTTTTTATACACAAAAATACCCGTTCCTATTGCAATAATTCTTGCAAAAGCTTACAATGGGTACAAATTAGGGCCCTGTTTTCCCTGTGCTCCCCCGCGTTTCCGGACTCTGGCCCGGTGCTTTCATCCCAAATCACTTATTGACCCCAACCGGTCGAGGAGGCGCTCTCCATGGTCTATCCTGTCCAATCTCTCGGGCTCCACGGCATCACGGGCTATCCGGTGTCGGTGGAGTGCGACCTGTCCGGCGGTCTGCCCGCCTTCACCATCGTCGGCCTGCCGGACGCGGCGGTGAACGAGGCCCGGGAGCGGGTGCGTTCCGCCATCAAAAACTGCGGCTTCACCTTCCCGGTCAGCCGGATCACCGTCAACCTGGCCCCCGCCCATGTGAAGAAGCTGGGCACCCTGTACGATCTGCCCATTCTGGTGGGGCTGCTGGCCGCCGGGGGGCAGCTGAGGCTCCGGGAGGAGGGCTGCGCCTTTCTGGGGGAGCTCTCCCTGTCGGGACAGCTGCGCCCCTGCGCGGGGATGCTGCCCATGGCCCTGGCCGCCAGGGAGCTGGGCATCCGGAAGCTCTTCGTCCCCAGGGAAAACGCCGCCGAGGCCACCCTGGCCGGAGGGCCGGAGATCTATCCCGTGGCCGACGTCCCCCAGCTGGTGCGCCACTTCACCGGGGAGGAGCCCATCTCCCCCGCCCCCCGCTGGGAGGGCGCCTGGGAACCGGAACCCGGCCCCGACTTCGCCCAGGTGAAGGGGCAGGCCCCGGTGAAGCGTGCCCTAGAGATCGCCGCGGCAGGCAGCCACAACATTTTGATGGTGGGGCCGCCGGGCTCCGGGAAATCCATGCTGGCCAAGCGCCTGCCCTCCATCCTGCCCGACCTGACCCGGGAGGAGGCCCTGGAGGTCACCCAGATCCACTCGGTGCTGGGGCTGACCGACTCCAGCCGCCCCCTCATTACCCGCCGCCCCTTCCGCTCCCCCCACCACAGCATCTCCGCCGTTGGGATGTCCGGCGGCGGGGCCAATCCCCGCCCCGGCGAGATCTCCCTGGCTCACAACGGGGTCCTGTTTTTGGACGAGCTTCCTGAGTTTCAGAAGGATGTGCTGGAGGTGCTCCGCCAGCCCCTGGAGGACGGTCAGGTGCAGATCTCCCGGGCCTCCGGCTCTGTGACCTACCCCAGCCGCTTTATGCTGGTGTGTGCCATGAACCCCTGTAAATGCGGCTGGTACGGCCACCCCTCCGGCCGGTGCCGCTGTACAGAAAACGAGGTGCAGAAGTACCTCTCCCGCCTGTCCGGCCCTCTGCTGGACCGCATCGACCTGTTCGTGGAGGTGGACGCCCTGGACTTTGAGGAGCTGGCCCAGCGGGAGCCTGGGGAGCCCTCCGCCGCGGTGAAGGAGCGGGTGGACCGGGCCCGGGCGGTCCAGAACCGCCGGGAGGGCTGCCGGTGCAGCGCCCAGATGGACCCGTCCGCCCTGGAGCAGTTCTGCGCTCTGGACGACCCCTGCCAGAAGATCATGCGGGGGGCCTTCGCCCGGATGGGCCTCACCGCCCGCAGCTATGACCGCATCCGCCGGGTGGCCCGGACCATCGCCGACCTGGACGGCTCCCCGGACATCCAGCCCCAGCACCTGGCTGAGGCCCTGCAATACCGCCCGCCGGAGTATCTCCGCCGCTAGCCTTCCCCCGCGGCCCAGACGCCGGGTACTGGAGTCCCGCAGGCCAAAAAGCGCATTTCAAATCCGGAGTCCAGAACGACTCCGTCCTGCTCCCCGGCAAATGACAGCAAAAACCCCTTGAACCGCGGCGGCCGCAGGTTCAAGGGGTTTCCTTCAACAATATGTCATAGGTCGTGCCCAGCAGGTCCCGGATCCCACGCAGCTGGCTGGCCGTGATATGCTGTGTCCCCCGTTCGATCTTCACCAGGGTCTCCCGGGTCATCTCCACACCGGCAAGCTGGAGCTTCCGAGCCATCTCCGTCTGCCCCAGTCCCCGCTCCAGCCGGAGACGGCGGATATTCTCGCCGATCCGGATCCGGTCCTGTTTGATCTTCTGCTCCCCCACCCGCGGTCACCTGCCTCTCCTCCAGTGAAATCTTCTCCTTTATTTTATGGAAAAGCGATGCTATAATAGGACCAGTTCTGGTCCTATTCTGAAAAAAGGAGCGATTTCTTATGGAGTTCGCAGTTGAACTGCTGTCCAAGCTGCTGGAGAGGCGGCAGATCGCCGTCTCGTTTCCGGGTCTGGCGCTCACAGCCCAGGATCTGCTGGAGTCGGCCAGCTATCAGGCGCTGTGCCAGATCCGCAGTATCTTACAGGATGATACCCTGTCCGACCCCGAGTGCTTTCAAAAAATCGAGGCCATCGTCCAGGTGTTTGAAGCTCTCGGCTCCGGCTGCGGATCCAGACACGATTTCTGACGGTCTCACTTTTCTCCCCGTTTCTTCTGGACATTTCTCCCGCCCATCGGTATAATAGGTTCGATTTCCATTGGATACCATGAAAGACGAGAGAGGGACTGACATGAACGAGATCATTCTGCTCAAGCTGGGCGAGCTGGTCCTGAAGGGCCTGAACCGCCGCAGCTTTGAGGATAAATTACAGGCCAATATCCACCGCCGCCTCCACCCCTACGGCCAGTTCCGGGTGTATACCCGGCAGTCCGCCACCTATGTGGAGCCCAAGGACGACAGCTGCGACGTGCAGGGCGCTTACCAGGCCCTGACCAAGGTGTTCGGCATCGCGGGGCTTTCCCTGGCCCGCCCCTGTGAGAAGGACAAGGACGCCATTCTGGCCTGTGCCCGGGACTTTCTGGACGACCAGCTCCGGACCGCCCGGACCTTTAAGGTAGAGACCAAGCGGGCGGATAAATCCTTCCCCATGACCTCCATCCAGCTCAGCCAGTATGTGGGCGGCGAGCTCCACGAGGCTTACGATAACCTGGAGGTGGACGTCCACCACCCGGAGCTGACGGTCTACATCGAGGTCCGGGACTACGCCGCCTATGTCCACGCCCAGCCCCAGCCCGGGGCGGGCGGCCTGCCTGTGGGCATCAACGGCCGGGCGGTCTCCCTGCTGTCCGGCGGCATCGACAGCCCGGTGGCCTCCTGGATGATCGCCAAGCGGGGGGTGGCTTTGGAGATGGTGCATTTCTTCTCCTACCCCTACACCTCCCCGGAGGCCAAGGAGAAGGTGCTGGAGCTGGCCCGCCTGCTCACCCCTTACACCGGCCGCCTCACCGTCCATGTGGTCCCCTTCACCGCCATTCAGGAGGAGCTGCGCCGCTCCTGCCCCGAGGAGCTGTTCACCATCATCATGCGCCGCTTTATGATGCGCATTTCCCAGGCGGTGGCCAAGCGGTGCGGGGCCAAGGCCCTGGTCACCGGCGAGTGTCTGGGCCAGGTGGCCAGCCAGACCATGGACGCCATGCTGGTCACCGGCTCTGTGGTGGAGCTGCCCATCCTGCGGCCCTGCATCGGGATGGACAAGGAGGAGATCGTTCAAATCGCCCGGAAGATCGGCACCTTTGAGACCTCCATCCTCCCCTATGAGGACTGCTGCACCGTGTTCACCCCCCGCCACCCCCGCCTGCGCCCCATGCCCGGCGAGGTGGAGGCCGACGAGCAGGCCCTGGACATCGAGGCCATGGTTCAGGCGGCTGTGGACGGCATCGAGCGGGTCCAGGTCAATCTGTAAGGCCCATCCCATCCAGCTGCTCCGGCGGGCGGCCCGTCTCCCCGGCAGGCCGCCCGCGCTGTTTTTCTTCTTCCACACGCTGCGGATCTGCCGCAGCATCACTCCGAAAGGTGGTCTTTTTTGTGTCGCATAAGGTCGAGATCCTGTCGGTGGGCACCGAACTGCTGCTGGGCAGCATCGCCAACACCGACGCCCAGATGCTCTCCCAGGGGCTGTCCGCCCTGGGTCTGAACGTGTTTTGGCACACGGTGGTGGGGGACAACCCCCAGCGCGCCCGGGAGGCGGTGGAGCTGGCCCGGAGCCGGGCCGACATCATCATCACCACCGGCGGCCTGGGTCCCACCTGTGACGACCTGACCAAAAACGTCCTGGCCGGGGTTTTTGGAAAAAAGCTGGTCTATCACCAGGAATCTCTGGAGCGCATCAAGGACTACGCCCGGGTCACCGGACGCCCCCTGACGGAAAACAACTTCCAGCAGGCCCTGGTCCCCGAGGGGAGCACCGTCCTGATCAACGACTGGGGCTCCGCCCCCGGCTGTGCCTTCGAGGCGGACGGCGTCCATGTCATCATGCTCCCCGGCCCCCCCAGCGAGTGCCGCCCCATGTTCCACCACCGGGCGGTCCCCTATCTCCAGGCCCTGTCCGAGGGGGTCATCGCCTCCCACACCCTGAAGCTGTTCGGCATCGGCGAGTCCGCCATGGAGGCCCAGCTTCGGGACGAGATGAACGCCATGTCCAACCCCACCCTGGCCCCCTACGCCAAGGAGGGGGAGTGCGAGCTGCGGGTCACCGCCAAGGCCCCCACCCAGGAGAAGGCCCAGGCCCTCCTCCTCCCCAAGGTAGAGGAGCTGAAGGCCCGGTTCGGCGCCCTGGTCTATGGCGTGGACGTCCCCTCCCTGGAGTATGTGGTGCTGGAGGGCCTGAAGGCCCGGGGGCTCACCCTGGGCGCCGCGGAGAGCTGCACCGGCGGCCTGATCGCCAAGCGGCTCACCGACGTCTCCGGGGCCTCCCAGGTGTTCAAGGGCGGCGTGGTCTCTTACACCAACGAGGTCAAGCACGGCGTTCTGGGCGTTCCCCAGTCCCTGCTGGACCAGTACGGAGCGGTGTCCGGGCCCGTGGCCCGAGCCATGGCGGAGGGGGCGCGGCGGGCCCTGGGCTGTGACCTGGCCCTGGCCTCCACCGGCGTGGCCGGCCCCGACCGGGACGACCGGGGCAACGAGGTGGGCACCATGTTCGTGGCCATCGCCGCGCCGGACGGCACTCACGTCCGGCCCCTCCACCTGGGCGGCCGCCCGGTCCGCAGCCGCCTGCGCACCCAGACCGCCCACCACGCCCTGGATCTGGCCCGGCGGTGGCTGTCCGGCCTGCCTCTGGAGGACTGAGAGGAGCAGGCGCCGAATTTCTGCTGTCAAATCAGGGGGCCGGGGGAAAAATATCCTCCCGACCCCCTTGCAATCCTTTCCTGGCTGTGATATAGTAGGAACGTAAATTATGGTAGTATTGGCTAGAGTGGGGTTTCGGCTCCGCTCTTTTTGATTGACCAAACGGCCCGGACCTCCCTGTTTCAGGCGGTCTGGACGGGGACAGGAGGTTTTCTTTTATGGCAAAGGTAACGGATACCGTGGCCCAGCTGGCCCTCCCCTTTGTTGAGGCGGCGGGCTGCTCCCTGTGGGATGTGGAGTACGTCAAGGAGGCCGGCGAGTGGTTCCTGCGGATCTACATCGATAAGGAGGGCGGCGTCTCCATCGAGGACTGCGAGGCAGTCTCCCGCCCCCTGTCCGACAAGCTGGACGAGGCTGACCCCATCGAGGGGAGCTACACCTTCGAGGTCTCCTCCGCCGGAGCGGACCGCGTGCTGAAAAAGCCGGAGCACTTCGCCCAGTTCCAGGGCAGCGAGGTGGAGGTCCGCCTCTACCGGGCCCGGGACGGCCGGAAGGATTTTGTGGGCCTGCTCCAGTCCTGGCAGGACGGAGACGTGGTCCTGGAGGTGGGCGGCCAGCCCATGTCCTTTGAAAAGAAAGAGGTGGCCCAGGTGCGGCTCTATCCCCGCTTCTGAGGCTTGTCTTGATAGTTTAGCGTTAGGAGGAAACGATCGTGGCTAAGAAAACGACCAAGAAGGTCAACAATAATGAGCTGGACGGCCAGGAGTTTTTTGCCGCCATCGCTCAGATCGAGCAGGAAAAGGGCATTAAGCCCGGCTACATGATGGAAAAGATCACCCAGGCGCTGGTGTCCGCCTATCGGCGGGACCACGAGGGCGTGGGCGACAACCTGGTGGTGGACGCCAATCCAGAGACCAACACCGTCCGGATGTTCCTGAAGAAGGACGTGGTGGAGGAGGTGGACAACCCCGCCTGTGAGATCAGCCTGGCCGAGGCCCAGGCCGCCCTCCCCCGTGCCCAGCTGGGAGATGTGATCCGCATCGAGGTCAAGCCCAAAAGCTTTGGCCGCATCGCCGCGCAGACCGCCCGCCAGGTCATCATCCAGGGCATCCGGGAGGCCGAGCAGGGCATGGTGTACGACGAGTTCTCCTCCAAGGAGCATGAGCTGCTCACCGGCGTGGTCACCCGCATCGACCCCCGCAACGGCGCGGCCACGGTGCGCATCAGCTCCGGCTCTGAGTTCACCGACGCCTATCTGGGCGTCAACGAGCAGGTCCGGGGCGAGACCTATGTCGAGGGCCAGCGCCTGAAGGTCTATATGGTAGAGGTCCGCAAGGCCACCAAGGGCCCCCAGGTCATCATCTCCCGCACCCATCCCGGACTGGTCAAGCGCCTGTTCGAGTTGGAGGTCCCGGAGATCTATGACGGCACTGTGGAGATCAAGTCCATCTCCCGTGAGGCCGGCTCCCGCACCAAACTGGCGGTCTGGTCCGCCGATCCCAACGTGGATCCCATCGGCGCCTGCGTCGGCCCCCGGGGCCAGCGGGTGAACACCATCGTGGAGGAGCTCAAGGGCGAGAAAATGGACATCATCAAGTGGTCCGAGGATCCGGCAGCCTATATCGCCGCCGCCCTCGCCCCCTCCGATGTGATCAGCGTGGAGCCCCTCCCCGACGGCAAGAGCTGCCGCGTGGTGGTACCTGATGATCAGCTGTCCCTGGCCATCGGCAAGGAGGGTCAGAACGCCCGCCTGGCCGCCAAGCTCACCGGCTATAAGATCGATATCAAGCCTGCCTCCGCCCCCCTGGAGCCCATCGAGGCGCCGGAGGAGGACCTGTTTGCGGAGGAGGCGCCCATCCAGGCCCCCGAGGCCCTGGAGGAGGCCCCCGCTGAGGAGGCCGCTGCCGCAGAGGAGGCATAAGCCCCTCATTCCCCATTGCCAATTCACAGAAGGGTGGTGCAGAACGTGCCCAAGAAAATTCCCATGCGCCAGTGCGTGGGCTGCCGGGAGATGAAGCCCAAAAAAGAACTGATCCGGGTGGTCCGCTCCCCCGAGGGGCAGGTCTCTCTGGATTTTAAGGGCAAGCTGCCCGGACGCGGGGCATACCTGTGCCCCGACCCTGCCTGCCTGGCCAGGGCCAAGAAGAGCCGGGCCCTGGAACGCGCCTTCTCCGCCCAGCTGCCAGACGAGGTCTGGGCCGGACTGGAGGCCCAGATGAAGGAGGTGCCCCAAGATGACCAATGATCCCATTCTCCACCTGCTGGGCCTGGCCCGTAAGGCCGGCCGCCTGGAGATCGGCGAGGAACCGGTAGGCGCGGCCTGCCGCGCCCGACAGGCCCGTCTGGTCCTTCTGGCCAGCGACGCCGCCCCCAACACCTGCCGCCGGGCCGCCCACTTCGGTGAGGCTGGAAATGTCCTGTGGCTGGAGGTCCCCTTCACCAAGGCGGAGCTGGGCTTCGCCCTGGGCCGCGGCTCCTGCGCCATGCTGGCTCTGACGGACGCCGGCTTTGCCGCCTCCCTCACCCAGAAGCTGGCCGCCCGCGCTCCGGAGCGCTACGGCCCCGCCGCACAGCAGCTCCGGGAGAAGGCTGACCGGGTCCTTCAGCGGCAGCGGGAGCAGCGGCAGCACGAAAAAAACCTCCGTGAAGGCAAGAAGGCCCCCTGGGCTCCGCCCCCGCCCAAGCGGAACGAACCGCCCAAGCAGGGCGGCCGGCCCGCTCAGAAGGGCAAACAGCCTCCGCGCAAGACCCGCGGCGGCTCCGCTCCCCATCCCTCCGCCCCCGGCGGTAGGACCGGCTCCGGCCCCTCCTCCCGCTCCGGCGGTCCCCATAAGCCCGGCCCCGGCGGCCGCAGGCTGTCCGGCAAGTTCCGGCACAATCCCTAAGAAACGAGGTGGCTTCCGAATATGATGATCAAATATCCCATTCACAAGGTCGCAAAGGATTTCAAGCATGGCTCCAAGGAGCTCCCCTCCAAGGAGGTCATGGACATCCTCACCCAATACGGACATCCCCCCAAGAACCATATGCAGCCCCTGACCGAGCAGGAGCTCGCCATCGTCTTTGAATATCTGACCCAGCACAATCAGGTGGAGTCCATCGCCTCCATCTATGAGGACGTATACCATGAGCCCGCCAAGCCCGCCGCACAGCAGGCCAAGCAGGCCCCTGCCGCACAGCAGAAGGGCGGAGCCCCCAAGCAGCCCGCCCACGGCCAGCAGGCCGCTGCCCCCCAGGGCGGCAAGCAGGCTCCCGTCCAGCAGCAGGCCCGTACCGGCAGCAAGCCCCAGCAGCAGGCCGTCCAGAGCCAGCCCACCTCCCGCATCCCCGCCAAGAAGGTGGTGGACACCCGCGGCAGCGGCGCGGTGAACCTGGATAAGTATGACGAGCGGCTGGAGAGCTTCACCACCGAGCGTCAGCAGCAGGGCGGCGGCAAGCAGAAGTTCCAGGGCCGCAACGCCCAGCGCCAGCGCGGCCGCCAGCAGGGCCCCGGCAACAAGCGCAAGCAGGAGGAGGCCGAGAAGATGCGCCGCCTCCAGCTGGAGATCGCCAAGAAGGCCCCGCTGAAGGTGATGATCCCCGACGAGATCGGCGTGGGCGAGCTGGCCTCCCGCATGAAAAAGACCGGTGCCGAGGTGGTCAAGGCCCTGATGAAGATGGGTGTGATGGCCTCCCTCAGCGAGATCATCGACTACGATACCGCCGCCCTGGTGGCCATGGAGCTGGGCTGTAAGGTGGAGAAGGAAGTCGTGGTCACCATCGAGGAGAAGCTGATCGACACCACCGAGGACAAGGAGGAGGATCTTCAGCCCCGCGCCCCCGTGGTGGTGGTCATGGGCCACGTCGACCACGGAAAGACCTCTCTGCTGGACTATATCCGCCACGCCAACGTGGTCTCCGGCGAGGCGGGCGGCATCACCCAGCACATCGGCGCCTATCAGGTAGACGTCAAGGGTAGCCCGGTCACCTTCCTGGACACCCCCGGACACGAGGCCTTCACCGCTATGCGCGCCCGGGGCGCCATGATCACCGACGTAGCCATCCTGGTGGTGGCCGCCGACGACGGCATCATGCCCCAGACCGTGGAGTCCATCAACCACGCCAAGGCCGCTGAGATCCCCATCATCGTGGCCATCAACAAGATGGATAAACCCACCGCCAACCCCGACCGGATCATGCAGCAGCTCACCGAGTACGAGCTGGTACCCGAGGAGTGGGGCGGCGACACCATCATCTGCCCCATCTCCGCCAAGACGGGCATGGGCATCGACAATCTGCTGGACATGGTGGTCCTCACCGCCGAGATGCGCGAGCTGAAGGCCAACCCCAACCGCTCCGCCCACGGTGCGGTCATCGAGGCCCGCCTGGACAAGGGCCGCGGCCCCGTGGCCACCCTGCTGGTCCAGAACGGCACCCTGCATCAGGGCGATGTGATCATCGCCGGCACCGCTGTGGGCCGCGTCCGCGCCATGACCAACCACAAGGGCCAGAAGGTCACCGAGGCCGGCCCCTCCGTACCCGTGGAGATCATCGGCATGGGCGAGGTGCCCGGCGCGGGCGACGACTTCCACGCTGTGGCTGACGAGCGCATGGCCCGCGAGCTGGTGGAGCAGCGCAAGCACGAGCAGAAGAGCGCGCTGAACAACAACGTGGGCAAGGTCACGCTAGAGGACCTGTTCAGCCAGATCCAGGCCGGCGAGATGAAGAACCTGAACGTCATCGTCAAGGCGGACGTCCAGGGCTCCGCCGAGGCGGTCAAGGCTTCTCTGGAGAAGCTGACCAACGAGGAAGTCCGGGTCCGGGTCATCCACTGCGCCGTGGGCGCCATCAACGAGTCCGACGTCACTCTGGCCGCCACCTCCGGGGCCATCGTGGTGGGCTTTAATGTCCGCCCCGACGCCAACGCCAAGGACACCGCCGCCCGGATGAATGTGGATATGCGGATGTACCGGGTCATCTATGACGCCATCAATGAGATCGAGGCTGCCATGAAGGGTATGCTGGCCCCCAAGTTCAAGGAAGTGGATCTGGGCCGGGCCGAGGTCCGCAACGTGTTCCGCATCACCGGCGTGGGCATGGTGGCCGGCTGCTATGTGCTGGACGGCAAGATGCAGCGCAACGCCCAGATGCGCCTGCTCCGGGACAACATCGTCATTTACGACGGCGCCATCGCCTCCCTCCAGCGCTTCAAGGACAGCGTGAAGGAGGTCGCCGCCGGCTACGAGTGCGGCATCACCTTCGAGAAGTTCCAGGACATCAAGGAGGGCGACATCATCGAGGCCTTCATCATGGAGGAGATCGAGCGCTGATGCCGCACGAGTACCGCGCTCAGCGCGGCGCGCCTTTGGGCGTGTAAAATCGAAGCCGCAGGCGGAGATTTGCGCAGGGCGAATTCATTCATGGATAAGGGATCCAATTTCAAAATCGTGCCCGCCCCATCAAAAATGGGGCGGGTGCTTTTTCGTATCTACCAAACTCCTTAACTGATGAGAAGTCCAAGGACACCAAGGGAGGCGACATCGCAGAGGAGCGCCCGGGCGAATAATATTCGCCCGGGCGCTCCTCTGCTTTACAGCCCATTTGAGGCAACTTTGCAGAAATCGGCGCAGCCTCGAAAGAAAATGTTAAAATGTCTTGACATTTTCTTCTGTGTCTGTTATCCTCTAAATGTAAAGAAGTTTTAACATCTTAACGATGCTTCTGCATCACGGAACGGAGGTAGCCGCATGAAAAAAATGGACGAGATGGACCGGGAGATCCAGCTGCGCTCTATGGAACGGGGATATAAGGCGGCCATCATATCCCTGTGCCTGTGGGTTCTGTACAACAGCTATCAGACGCTTGCACACGGCGTGGAGCATCAGCCGCTGCCCTCCCTCATTTTATGTCTGGCGGTATGTGTCCAATCCTTCTCACAAATCTCGATGAAGCAAAAAATGGTTGCCGGCGATGAGGAATATCAAGAGCCAAACCGGCTGGCGCAAACTGTCCTTGCAGGCATCGTGGTCACCGCCGTCGTGTTGTCCGTTGGCACTTATCTGATCCTGATAAGCGCGCGGTGATCCATGAAAAATATCGTCAAGCAGCTGAGAAAGGCTTCCGGACTGCGCCAGGAGGATCTGGCGAAGCAGCTGGGTGTGAGCCGTCAGACCATCATCGCCATCGAAAACGACAAATACAATCCCACCCTGGAGCTGGCCATGAAAATCTCCAGATTATTGGAGCTCCATGTGGACGAAATCTTCTTTTTGGAGGATTAACAGGCCGCCTCCAACCGGAACAGCGGGAGTTCTGATCCAGACCTCCCGCTGTTTTACACCGTTGTCCGGCGAAATTTTCCCTTTTCATTGGGAAAAAATCATTGTATAATAGAATTGTATCATGCGGCGGGCGGACGTCTGTGCCCCCGCCCTGTTTCTGTGCTATGGAGGAATCAACATGAGCGCCGTTATCCTGCTGTGTGCCGACCATTCCCTCCCTCTGTACTGCTCCGGCAGCCGCCGGATCCGGAGCACTCCCGCCGGCCCGGTGACTGAGGACGGTTTTTCCGTCCAAACACACCAATACTACCGCCGCGGCGTGGAGGAGCTGGGGCTGACCATGCAGCCCTTCCAGTACGAACTGGACCTGCGGGCCACGGAGGAGGACGCGGACCAGCTGCGGGCCTATCTGACAAAATACCTCCGCCCCGGCGAGACCGCAGAGCTGTGGAATCTGTGGGTGGGTGACGGCCCGGCCAGGGCCTTCCATTTCACCGGGCCGTTGGCCGCTCTGGAGCCAGATACTCTGGAGCAGCTTTTCGAGCGGGAACAGACCTGTCTGACCATCAAGATCTGAACCGGGGGCTCCGCCCCCTTGAAAGGAGCATACTATGGCAAGCAATCGAATCGGACGCATCAACGAGGAGATCCAGCGGGAGCTCTCCGCCCTGATCCCCGGCGTCAAGGATCCCCGGGTCACCGGGATGATCTCCGTGACCGCGGTCAGCACCACCCCTGATCTGAAATACGCCAAGATCTATGTCAGCGTCCTGGACAAAAGCAGCGAGGCCCAGGTGCTGAAGGGCTTAAAATCCGCCAGTGGCTGGCTCCGCCGGGAGTTGGGCCGCTCTCTGAACCTGCGCAATACCCCGGAGCTGTCCTTCGTCCCCGACGACTCCATCGACCAGGGAGCCCACATCCTCTCCCTGCTCCGGGACCCCCAGGTGGTCAAGCCGGTCAACCCGGACAACCACTATGGCGAGGATCAGGAGGATGAGGCATGACCATCTCCCCTACTCAGGCGGCGGAGTTCCTTTCCGCCCATGACCGGTACCTGATCCTCACCCACGTCCGCCCGGACGGCGACACCGTCGGCTGCGCCGCCGCCCTGTGCCGCGCCCTCCGCACTCTAGGCAAGACCGCCCACGTCCTGCCCAACCCGGAGATCACCCCCCTGTTCTCCCCCTATCTGGAGGGGCTCCTGGCCCCGGAGGAGTTTCTTCCGGACACGGTGGTCTCTGTGGACATGGCCGCCCGGAGCCTGTTCCCGGACAATGCCCTGCCCTACCTCCCCCGGGTGGATCTTGCCATCGACCACCACCCGTCCCAGGAGTTTTTCGCCCGGGAGACCTGTCTGGACGCCGGTCGGGCCGCCTGCGGCGAGCTGATGTACGACATCCTGCGGCAGCTGGGCCCTGTCACCGCTGACATCGCCCAGCCCCTGTATGTGGCCGTATCCACCGACTGCGGCTGCTTCGTATACGGGAACACCTCTGCCGACACCCACCGGGTGGCCGCCGCCCTGATGGACACGGGGATCCCCGCGGCGGACCTGAACAAGCGCCACTTCCGCACCAAAAGCTTCCGCCGCCTGCGTCTGGAGAGCCTGCTCACCGACTCCATGGAGTTCCACGACGGGGGCGAGATCGCCATCGCCGCCATCAGTCTGGAGATGCTGGCCCGGCTCCAGGCCACGGAGGCGGACGCGGAGGACATCGCCGCCTTTGTGGGCCAGGTGGAGGGCGTTAAGACCGGCGTCACCATCCGGGAGCTGAAGCCCGGCCGCTGTAAGATTTCCCTGCGCACCGACCCGAAGCAGCTGAACGCCAGCGCCGTATGCGCCCTTCTGGGGGGCGGCGGCCATGCCGCAGCCTCCGGAGCCACGGTGGAGGGGGACATCCAGCAGACCAAAGAGGTCCTGATGGCCGCCATCCGCCAGGTCCAGGGCCGCCAGGTCTGACAGGAGGCGCTATGGCCAACGGAATTTTGATCATTGATAAGCCCCAGGACTGGACCAGTATGGATGTGTGCGCCCGGCTGCGCCGCTGCCTGGGCGAGCGGCGGATCGGACACGCCGGCACCCTGGACCCCATGGCCACCGGCGTGCTGCCCGTCTTTGTGGGGCGGGCCACCCGGGCGGTGGAGTTCGCCTCTGAGGGGCAGAAGGAGTATCTGGCCGGGCTGCGGCTGGGCCTGGTCACCGACACCCAGGACACCTCCGGCGCAGTGCTGGAGGAGAGGCCCGCCGCAGTGACCCCCGGGGAGCTGGAGGCTGTCCTGCCCCGCTTCCGGGGCCCCATCCAGCAGGTCCCACCCATGTACTCCGCCATCAAGATCCAGGGCAAGAAGCTCTATGAACTGGCCCGAAAGGGCCGCGAGGTGGAGCGCCCTCCCCGCCCCATCACCATCCACTCCCTCACGGTGGAGGACGTCCTGGGCCCGGACCGCTTTCTGATCCGGGTGCGCTGCTCCAAGGGCACCTATGTCCGCACCCTCTGCCACGACATCGGCCAGGCCCTGGGCTGCGGCGGCACCATGTTCTCCCTGCGGCGCACCATGGCCGCCGGCTTTTCCCTGGAGCAAGCCCTCCCTCTGGAGCGGGTCCTGTCCCACCCGGAGCCCCACTCCCTGCTGCTGCCGGTGGACACCTATTTTCAGGACCGTCCTCCCCTCACCCTTCCCCCTGCCCTGGAGAAAAAGGTGCGTAACGGGATGGCCTTCCCCCTCCCCGGCACAGCGGAGGGAGAGTACCGGGTCTATGGAGAGGACGGGGGCTTTCTGGCCCTCAGCCAGGTCCGGCAGGGCGTTCTGACCACTGTAAAAAGCTTTTATGAAGTGACCTGATCCCTTCCGCACCCCCATCGCAAAGGAGAGAAACAGCTTGAACAAAACAAAACGTGTCATCGCCCTCGGCTTTTTTGACGGCGTCCACACCGGGCATGGGGCCCTCCTCCAACGGGTGACCCAGCGCGCACGGGAGCTGGACGCCGTCCCCACCGCCTTCACCTTCGACCGCAGCCCCACTGCGGCCATCACCGGCCAGCACGTCCCGCTCCTCAGCTCTGTGGAGGACCGGGTCTGGCTGATGCGCTCCTGCTACCACATCCAGGAGGTCATCGTCTCCAGCTTCGACGGGATGATGCGCATGGATTGGCGGGATTTTATCACGGAGTACCTGGTCCGTGAGCTGGGTGTGGTCCATGTGGTGGCGGGCCACGACTTCCACTTCGGCTATATGGGCAAGGGAAACCCCCAGCGCCTTCAGGAGATATGCGCCCAGCTGGGCGTCGGCTGTGACATCATTGGCAAGATCGAGCGGGAGGGGATCACCATTTCCTCCACCTATATCCGCACCCTGGTCGCCCAGGGGGAGATGGACCGGGCGGTGGAATTTCTGGGCCACCCCCATGTGCTCACCAACCGGGTCACCCATGGAAAAAAGATCGGAAGTTCCTCCCTTGGCTTTCCCACCGTAAACCTCCAGGTCCCGCCCCAGGTGATCGTCCCCGCCTTCGGGGTGTACGCCACCCGGGTCTGGGTGGAGGGCCGCTCCTATATCGCGGTCACCAATGTGGGTGTCCGCCCCACCGTGGAGGACAATGACGGCCGGGTCACCGTAGAGGGCTTTATCCTGGACTTTGACGGGGACCTGTACGGCAAGGAGCTGCGGATGGAGTTCTACCACCGCATCCGCGGGGAGCAGAAGTTCCCCTCCCTCCAGGCGCTCTCTCAGGAGATCCGCCGCAACGCGGAGGAGACCCGGGCCTATTTTCACGCTGCGGCGTCCCCGGATGGTCCCAACACCCCATGACAAGGAGGGACAGCATGACGGAGCACACCCGCTATGAACGGCTGTACGGCCTCTTTCTGGCCTATGCCGCCCTCCTCGCCCTGTTTGGACTGATCCTGGACACCCCTTCCGGCATCCTGCATGGTCTGTCCACCATCATCCTTACAGAGGACGCTCTGATCACCGACTATGTGCTCATCGCGGGACCTGGAGCCGCCCTGGTCAACTCCGCCCTGGTCACCGCCATCAGCACCCTGATCCTGCGGCGCTCCGGCGAGCCCTTCAACGGATTTTCCCCGGTGG
>JBMNQB010000012.1:0-64494 GCA_050943915.1 Lawsonibacter sp. | reverse complement strand
ATTCCTAACTCCTAATTCCTAACTCCTAATTCCTAACTCCTAATTCCTAACTCCTAATTCCTAACTCCTAATTCCTAACTCCTAATTCCTAACTCCTAATTCCTAACTCCTAATTCCTAACTCCTAATTCCTAACTCCTAATTCCTAACTCCTAATTCCTAACTCCTAACTCCTAATTCAACCAAGAAGGTGTTTTACATTGTCTGACCTGAATTTCCAGCCGCTGCTCTTCGGCGGCGACATCAACGTATACAGCGTGGCCCGGGCCTTCCATGAGGCCTATGGGGTGCGCAGCATCGCCTTCGGCAAGTACCCCTCCTTCCCCTGCCACGGCAGCGCCATTCTGGACTACCGCGTCTGTCCGGACAACGAGAGCGCCGACGCCTTCCGCCGCAACGTCCGGGCGGTGGCCCAGGAATTTCCGGACAAGACCGTCCTTCTGCTGGGCTGCGGGGACAGCTATGTACAGCTGGCCGCCCACTGCAAGGACCAGCTGCCGGATAACGTGGTCGCCCCCTATATCGACGGGGCTCTTCTGGACACCCTGATCAACAAGGAGAAGTTTTACCAGCTGTGCGACCAGTACGGCATCGACCACCCCGCCACCTTCATTTACGACAAGTCCATGGGCCACGACTTTACCCTGCCCTGGGGCCCGCCCTACATCGCCAAGCCCGCCGACAGTGTGGCCTACTGGGCCACCGGGGTCCATGAGCTGGCCAAGGTCTATGTCTGCCAGAGCTGGGAGGAACTGCTTGCCGCCCTGGACCAGGTGTACGCCGCCGGCTACCCCGACCACATGGTCCTTCAGGAGTTCATCCCCGGGGACGATACCTATATGCGGGTCCTGACCAACTACTCCGACCGGAACGGCCAGGTAAAGCTGATGTGCCTGGGCCATGTCCTGCTGGAGGAGCACTCCCCCCACGGCATCGGAAACCACGCCGTCATCATCACCGAGCACGACGAGGCCCTCTCCCTGAAGATCAAGTCCATGCTGGAAGATCTGCACTTCACCGGCTTTTCCAACTTCGACATCAAGTACGACCAGCGGGACGGAAAATATAAGGCCTTTGAGATCAACTGCCGCCAGGGGCGGAGCAACTACTATGTCACCGGGGCGGGGCACAACATCGCCCGCCTGGTGGTGGAGGACCGGGTGGAGCATCGGGAGCTGCCCTTCCTGATCACCAGCAACCGCTCCCTGTGGCGGATGGTGCCCAAAAAGGTCGCCTTTGACTTCACCCCCAAGCGCTACCATCAGGAGATGAAGGCCCTCATCCAGGCAGGGGCGGACTCCCACTCCCTGGTGTACGGGCAGGACGCCGCGCTCAAGCGCCGCCTCCGCGTTTTGAAAAACCATTTGGGCAATTTGAAGCGCTTTCAGCAGTACAATCAAAAGCCGGAGGAATAAGCCATGTTCCGTGAAATGCGCCGCAGCAGACAGCAGCTGACCCGGGAGGAGGCGGAGGCCGTCCTGACCCGGGGGACCTCCGGGGTCCTGTCCGTCCTGGGAGATGGGGGCTACCCCTATGGGGTCCCTCTGAGCTACGTCTATCACGATGGAGCCCTCTATTTCCACTGGGCGCGCAGCGGGCATAAGCTGGATGCCGTCCGCGCCTGTCCCAAGGCATCCTTCTGTGTGGTGGACCGGGACGAGGTGGTCCCCCGGGAGTACACCACCTATTTCCGCAGCGCCATCGCCTTCGGTACGGTCCGGGTGGTGGATGACCCGGAGGAGAAGCAGAGGGCCATCCTCCTGCTGTCCCAGCGGTATGCCCCGGAGCAGTCCCAGGCCGATCACCAGCGGGAGATCGACCGCTTTTTCTCCGCCTTCTGCATCGCGGAGCTGACCATCCAGCACCTCACCGGAAAAGAAGCCATCGAGCTGGTCCGGGCAAAGGCGTCCGCCGCACCCTGAACGAATAGAAGGAGCGTCCCCATGAATGAACACCGACTGGGTATCATCGGCGGCATGGGTCCCCAGGCCACCAATACCTTTTACCAGTATATCATCGACCGCACCGACGCCCGCAGCGACCAGGAGCACGTCAACGCCCTGATCCTGTCCGACTGCCAGATGCCTGACCGCACTGGGGCCATCCTGGGCAGCGAAGCGGACCGGGAGACAGTCTATCAGCGGCTGCTGGCAGACGCCCGCCTGCTGGAGCAGTGCGGCTGCACCGTGCTGGCCGTCCCCTGCAACACCTCCCACTTTTTCCTGGACCGGGTGCAGGAGCAGATCGGGATCCCCATCCTCCACATGATCCGGGAGACCGCCCGGGCCCTCACCGCCCAGGGGCTGAAGCGGCCCGGCATCCTGGCCACCGACGGCACCATCCACACCGGGCTGTATCAGAAGGAGTTCGCCGCCTTCGGCATCCAGGCGGTCACTCCCTCCCCCGAAGCCCAGAAGCTGGTCATGTCCCTCATCTATGACGATGTAAAGGCTGGCCGGCCCGGAGACCCGGACAAGTTCGCCGCCATTCACCGGGATCTGGAGGACCAGGGCTGTGACTGCGGGGTGCTGGCCTGCACCGAACTGTCCGTCTTTGCCAACCAGCACCATCTGTCCCGCTTCTATACCGACGCCATGGCCGTTCTGGCCGAGCGCGCGGTCCAGGCCTGCGGCCGGCCCCTGCGCCAGATCTTTTTGAAGTAAGTCACCGGAGGTATTTTCCCATGTCCTATCCCATCCGTCCCCTGGGGGACTATCTGGCCCTGCTGGAGCAGGAGGGCCTTCTGGCCGATCCCATCCCGGACTCCCTGGACCGGAGCGCTCCGGTGTCCCTGGTCTCCTGTGACTCCCGGAATGTGGTCCCCGGCACCCTGTTTCTCTGTAAAGGCTCCCATTTCCGGGAGGAATTTCTGGAGGCCGCCCGGGAACGGGGGGCCTTCCTCTACGCCGGCGAGATCCTCTATCCCAGCTGCCCCCTCCCCGGCCTGCGGCTCACCGATCTGCGCCGGGCCATGGCCCTGCTGGCCGACCTGTGCTACGACCGCCCCTCCGGGCGGCTGAAGGTGGTGGGCTTCACCGGGACCAAGGGAAAGTCCACCTCCACCTACTATCTGAAATCCGTCCTGGACGTCTGGCAGGCCGGACAGGGGAGAGGGGAGACCGGCGTCATCTCCTCCATCGACACCTATGACGGGGTGGAGCGCTTTGAGTCCCACCTCACCACCCCGGAGCCCCTGGACCTCCAGCGCCACCTGGCCCACGCCGCCGACGCGGGGCTGGAATACCTCACCATGGAGGTGTCCAGTCAGGCCCTGAAATACCACCGCACCCTGTGTACCCGCTTCGCCGCCGCCTGCTTCCTCAACATCGGCTATGACCATGTCTCCCCGGTGGAGCACCCGGATTTTGAGGACTACTTCGCCTCCAAGCTGAAGATCTTTGCCCAGGCCGGGGTAAACTGCGTCAATCTGGACAGCGACCACGCCGGCCGGATCCTGGAGGCCGCCCGGCAGGCGGGCCAGCCCGTGTTCACCTTCTCCCAGCGGGACCCCCAGGCCGACATCTATGCCAGCCAGGTCCGGAAGGAGGACGGCCAGACCGTCTTTCACGTCCGCACCCCCCAGTATGAGCGGGAGTTCCGCCTGACCATGCCCGGACTGTTCAATGTGGAAAACGCCCTGGGCGTCATCGCGGTGTGCCACGCCCTCCATGTCCCCCCCGCCGCCGTGTACGACGGCCTGGTCCGGGCCCGGGTGCCCGGGCGGATGGAGACCTACGCCAATGCCGACGGAAGCCTTCACGCCATTGTGGACTACGCCCACAACCGCCTGTCCTTCGAGACCCTGTTCCGCTCCGTCCGGGCGGAGTATCCCGGCCGGGAGATGGCCATTGTGTTCGGCTGTCCCGGAAAAAAGGCGTACGACCGCCGCCGGGATCTGGGGGAGGCCGCAGGGCACTGGTGCGACCGGGTCTATCTCACCGAGGAGGACAGCGGGGAGGAGGACACCCTGGACATCTGCCGGGAGATCGCCCCTCATGTGGAGAAGGAGGGCTGTCCCGTCCGCATCATCCCCAACCGGGGGGAGGCCATCCGTCAAGCAGTGCTGGACTGCAGCGGCCCCGCGGTGCTGCTCCTCACCGGCAAGGGACGGGAGACCCGCCAGAAGCGGGGGACCGCTTACATCGACACCCCCACCGATGTGGAGTATGTCCAGGCCTTTCTCCAGGAGTACGACCTGCGCCGGGGGCTGGACCGGGAGAGCCCTGCCCGGGCCATGCTGTCCATCCTCCCCGCCCTGGAGGCCCGGCGGGAGGAGCTCTGGGTGGTCTGCTGTCCCCCCGGCGGAGAGGAGGCCGCGGCCCGAGATGCCGCAGCCCTGAGCCGGGCCGGTGTCCGGATGGTCCTGGTGCGCCGTGGGGGCGGCCCCCTGCCCGCCGCCCTGTCAGGAAACGGCGTCACCCTCTCCGCCGGTGACGGCGGACTGCTCCACCGGGCGGATACCGGCTTCACCGTCCGGCCCAAGGTGCTGGACACCCTGCTGGATGGAGGCTTCCTCCCTGTTCTGGAGGGCGGGGAGGAGGAGGCCCTGGCTGTGGCCCAGGCCACCCGGGCCCACCGGCTGGTGCTGTTCACCGCGCCGGAGCCCTCCCTGGCCCTGGGCGTGGACCGTCAGGTGGAGCTGCTTCACCTGGACCTGGCCCGGGCCGCTGAGCTGCGCAAGGCGGGGGAGCTTCCTCTGGAGACGGACCAGGCCCTGGAGCTGGCCTGCCGGGCCGTGGAGGGCGGCGTCCGCCGGGCGGTCCTCCTGGATCCCGGCGCGGACCACATCCTGCTGCTGGACGCCCTGGGACAGCATATCCTGGGGATCTCTGTCACCCCGTGACCGGCCTCAGATCAAACGAACACAGGCACAGCGGCGGAAGCCGCTGTGCCTGTGTTTCTCCTGCTTGCGCAGTCCTTCCTCTCTGTGATAAAATCAATGGGTAAGATCGCAGAGAGGGGCAGAACAACATGATCCAGGTCGTTTTGATCGACATTGACGACACCCTCCTGAGCTTTTCAGGATATGTCAAAGAGGCCATGCGGGACGGCTTTGCACAGTATGGCCTGAAACCATATACAGAGACCATGTTCCCTGTATTTGAACGGATCAACAACGGCCTTTGGGCGCAGATCGAGCAGGGGACGCTCTCCTTTGAAGAACTGACCGAGATCCGATGGAATACGATCTTCCACGCGCTGGGCATCTCCTTTGATGGCCGGATCTTTGAGCGGTATTTCAGAGACAAGCTGTTTTTCAGCGCGGTGCCTGAGCCGGGGGCTGTGGAGCTGCTGGAGTACCTCAGCCGCCGGTACCGGCTGTGCATCGCCAGCAACGGCCCCTATGAACAGCAGATCAATCGGCTCCGCGTGGGGAAGCTGTATGATTTTTTCTCACACTTTTTTATCTCATCGCAAATCGGCGCGCAAAAACCGAGCCCAGCTTTTTTTGACTTCTGCTTCAAAGAATTGCGGAGCAGCGGCTTTCCCAACCTATCGCCTGAAGATACCATGATCATTGGCGATTCCCTCTCCTCGGACATAGCGGGCGGCGCGGGATATGGGATGCACACCTGCCTCTATCAAAAAAAGCCCGTGTCTGCGCTGGATGTATCCCGGGCAGATCATGTGGTGGGCAGTCTGGCTGAAATTCAGCAGATTTTATGACGTCTATACTGCGGGATGGTCCTCCAGCCGTTCCGCATAGAAAAGGCACCGGCCTGGGCAGGCCGGTGCCTTCTTGCTGTCTCCCGGCGCGGAGCCGGGCATATACCGCTGTCTGTCCCGCGGCTCAGGGCTCACGCCGCCATGGAGCGATCTCCCGGACGGTGAGCACATCCTCCGCCACCGTGAACTTCACCTCCCAGCCGCCGAAGGCCAGGCCGTACACCCGGTCCGGGTCGTGCTGGTAGGTGGGGCGCGGATCCTGGGCCAGCACGCCCAGCAGGGCGGCCCGGCGGCCCTCCTCCACCGGCTCCAGCAGCTCCGGGGGACACTCCACCCGGAGGCTGGCCGCCTTGGGCTGGCTGGCAAATCCCCCCGCCGCCTCGGGGCGGCAGTCGGCGTAGGGGAGATAGGGCTTCACATCATAGATGGGAGTGCCGTCCATCAGGTCGGCCCCTGCCACCCAGAGCACCGGTCCCCACTGGGGATGCTGCCCGATCCGCTCCAGCCGGACACAGGACAGTCCGATGGGGTTGGGGCGGAAGGGGGAACGGGTGGCAAACACCCCCATGCGGACATTCCCCCCCAGGCGCGGGGGACGCACCGTGGGGGACCAGCTCTCCCGCACCGCCTGGGAGAACTGCCAGATGAGCCAGAGGTGAGAGAAGCCCTCCAGCCCCCGCAGGGCGTCCGGATTGCGGTACTCCGGCTCAAAGACCACCGCGGCGCGCAGCTCCTCCACCAGGCCGCTCTGCCGCGGGATGCCGAACTTTGTGGGAAAATCGCTGTGGATCCGGGCAATCACCCGGAGCGTGTGCTGTTCCGCCATCAGGCTTCCCTCCTCTGGGGCGCGGCCCCTCATCCGTTGAAGCGGTTCATCGCCCGGTCCGGCCCCTCCTTCAGAAGGCACTCCACCGCATCGGCGGCCCGCTTCACCGCCCCGTCGATGGCTTTCTTGTCCTCCCCCTGGAACTTGCCCAGCACCCAGTCCGCCATGTCGTAGTCGGGATGGGGCTTTTCCCCCACCCCCACCCGGACCCGAGGGAACTGGTCGGTGCCCAGGTGCTGGATGATGTTCTTCAGGCCGTTGTGTCCGCCGGCGCTGCCCCCCTTGCGGATGCGCAGGCGGCCCACCGCCAGGGCGGTGTCGTCCGACACCACCAGCACCCGCTCCGGCGGGATCTTATAAAAGTCCACCGCCTGGCGCACCGCCTCTCCGGACAGATTCATATAGGTCACCGGCTTCATCACCAACACCTTTTCCCCGGAAATGGTAAGCAGATTGGTCAGCGCCTTGAACTTCAGCCGCTGGATGGGGGCATTCTGGCGCTCGGCCAGCTCGTCGGCCACCAAAAAGCCCACATTGTGCCGGGTATTCTCATACTGGGTCCCGGGATTTCCCAGACCCACCAGCAGCCACTCGGCGCCGCCGGTATTCTTTCGGAAAAACATGGTCGTCCTTTCTTTGCTCAGAAAAGGAGGAGACGGGCGTCGCCCGTCCCCTCCGGTTCGGCAGGGTGGTATTCAGGAGAACAGACGGGAGACAGAGGTCTCCTCGTAGATGTGGCTGATGGCCTCGGCAAACATATGGGCCACGGAGATGTAACGGATCTTCTCGCAGGCGGCGACACCGGCCTTGGGGGGGATGGTGTCCAGGAACACCACCTCGTCGATGACGCTGTCGGTGATGCGCTGGATGGCGGGGCCGGAGAGCAGGCCGTGGGTGGCGCAGGCAGTGACGCTCTTGGCCTTGCCGATGTCCACCAGGGCCTTGGCCGCGTGGCACAGGGATCCGCCGGTGTCCACCATGTCGTCCAGCAGGATGACGTGCTTATCGGTGACGTCGCCGATGATGTTCATGACCTCAGAGGAGTTGGCCTTCTGGCGGCGCTTGTCCACGATGGCCAGTGGCATCCCCAGCTTCTGGGCAAAGGCGCGGGCGCGGGCCACAGAGCCCACGTCGGGGGAGACCACCATGGTCTCGTCCTGAATGGCGGCAAACTTGCGGATAAACTCATTGACAAAGATGGGGGAGCCCAGCAGGTTGTCCACCGGAATGTCGAAGAAGCCCTGGATCTGGTTGGCGTGCAGGTCCATGGTCAGCACCCGGTCCGCGCCGGCGCGGGTGAGGATATTGGCCACCAGCTTGGCGGAGATGGGATCGCGGGGCTTGGTCTTGCGGTCCTGGCGGGCGTAGCCGAAGTAGGGGACCACGGCGGTGATCCGGCCGGCGGAGGCGCGGCGCAGGGCGTCGATCATAATGAGCAGCTCCATCAGGGAGTCATTCACCGAGTGGAGACGGCCGTCCTTCTCAAAGGGGCAGGTGGACTGGACCACGAACACGTCCGCGCCGCGGACGGTCTCGTAGATGGAGGCAAAGTTCTCGCCGTCGGCAAAGGACCCGACCTCAGAGTTGCCCAGGGGGACCCCCAGCTCCTGGCAGATGGCCTTCGCCAGGTTGGGATTGGAGTTGCCGGTAAAAATCTTGATGCTCTTCCCGTGTGTGATCATACTCAACTTCCTTCCATTTATTGCGGAGCCCGCCCCGGAGGGGAGCCCCTGTTATCGCTTCCTGCGGTTCTCACTGTGTTCCGTATTCGCGGCCCAGCGCCGCGGTCAGGGTCTGGTTCACTTCTGCGGCTTCTTGGCCCGGTGGGCGGCCGCCCAGCCCGGCTTCTCCACCTGGCGGGCCCGGGCGATGGCCAGGGCGTCGGCGGGTACATCCTCCGTAATGGTGGAGCCGGCGGCGGTGTAGGCCCCGTCCCCCACATGGACCGGGGAGACCAGGTTGGTGTTGCAGCCGATGAAGCAGTCGTCCCCAATGGTAGTGCGGTATTTCCGGTTGCCGTCATAGTTGACCAGCACCGTGCCGCAGCCAAAGTTCACCCGGCGTCCCACATCGGCATCCCCCACATAGGTGAGGTGGGCAATTTTGGTCCCGTCTCCGATGGTGGAATTTTTCAGCTCTACAAAGTCCCCCACCTTTACATCCCGGCCCACGCGGCAGTTGGGGCGGATATAGGCGAAGGGGCCCACATGGGCGCCGGCCTCGATGACGCTCTCATTGCACTGGGAGGAGTTGATCACAGCGCCATCCCCCACGGTGCAGTCGGTGAGCATGGTGTTGGGTCCGATCTCGCAGTTCTCTCCCACCACCGTGTTCCCCCGCAGAATGGTCCCGGGGAGCAGCAGAGTGCCCGCTCCCACCGTGACGCCCGCCTCCACATAGACGGCGTCCGGGTCCATCATCCGCACGCCGGACTCCAGCAGAGCCTGGCGTTTTGCGGCAAAATCATCCATAAACTGGTTACCTCCTGAGAAAGATCAAAAAAAGAGGGGAAAAGTTTCTCTTTCCAAAGTCGTTTTTCTCTCTTCCGCCCCCATTATAGCATATCCTTCTGGCTTTTTGCCACAATCCGCGAAAAATTTTTAAAAAGTCAGGATTCTCTGATTTCTGGGCAAGATACCTCAGAACGCAGCGCGGCCGCCGCCCCGGTCAGAACCGGGACGGCGGCCGTCCAGCTGTCAGCAGGGAGCAGCGGCCAGCTCCTCCTCCAGAAGGGGCTGGACCCCCAGCCGCTCCCGCAGGCGTCCGGGGTGATAGATGCGGGCCAGCTCCAGGCCGGCGCACAGAGTGTCCACCAGGTCCACCAGCCATGCCTCCCAGGAGCGGGGAAGCTGGCCGCCTAAGGGCCACATATGGGACAGGATGATGTTGCGCTCCTTCTCAGAGAGCGCGGTGAGCTCCGCCGCGTTTCGGGCGGCCGCGCGGGGGTGGTCAAAGCACTGCCAGCCAGGGTGTGCCGACGCGTCCCGGGAGTCGTAGAGGTACAGGTCGTGAAGCAGGCCGGCCCGGGCGGCGGCGGTCTCATCCAGCCGCAGGGCGCGGGCAGCCCGATACGAGCAGTAGGCGACAAACAGGGAGTGGTCCAGCGTGCTGATATGGCCGTGGTGCTTCCACCGTCCCATCATGCGTACGGCGTCAGAACCCAAAAGCTCCTCCGTAGTCCGGCAGAACTCCTCAAGATAATGGTTCAATGGAATCAGTCCTTTCTGTCAAACGGCAGTCGTTGGGATATGATACACAGCTCCGCGGATCAGCCGCGGGGAGCCGGCATCCAAAAGAACATCGGCCAGTCCGGCCCTCTCTCTATTATAATGCGCAGGGAACAAAGACACAAGCAAGGAAGGCGGAGAAATTTTTACCGGATCTGGCCGCTCCCCCGGACGATAAATTTGAAAGTACACAGCTCCGCCAGACCCAGGGGGCCCCGGGCGTGGAGTTTTTGAGTGGAGATCCCCATCTCACAGCCCAGGCCGAATTCCCCGCCGTCGGTAAATCGGGTGGAGGCATTCCAGTACACGGCGGCGGAGTCCACCTGCCGCTGGAAGGCATGGGCCGCCTTTTCGTCTCCGGTGACGATGCACTCGGAGTGGCCGGTGGAGTGGGCGGCAATATGGGCCACTGCCCCCTCCACACCGTCCACCACCCGGACAGCCAGGACGTAGTCCAGGAACTCGGTGTCAAAGTCCCGCTCCCCGGCGGGCGCACCGTCGATCACGGCGGCAGCTGTCTCGTCCAGACGCAGCTCCACCGCAGGCTGTCCGGCCGCCGCCCGGCCGTCCACCAGCCGCGCCTTCAGCTTGGGAAGGAACTCTCCTGCAATCTTGCGGTCCACCAGGCACACCTCTGCGGCGTTGCACACGCTGGGGCGGGAGCACTTGGCGTTCTCCAGAATGTCCAGGGCCATCCCCTGGTCGGCCCACTGATCCACATAAATGTGGCAGATGCCGGTACCCGTCTCGATCACCGGGACGGTGGCGTTGTCCACGCAGGCCCGGATCAAGCCCGCGCCCCCCCGGGGGATGAGCAGGTCCACATAGCCGCTGGCCGTCATCAGTTCATTGGCAGAGGCACGGCTGGTGTCCTCCACCAGCTGGAGCGCGTCCTCCGGCAGGCCGGCGGCGGCCAGTCCCGCCTTCAGGGCTGCCACGATGGCGGCGGCGGAGCGGTGGGCCTCCTTTCCGCCCCGGAGCACACAGGCAGAGCCCGCCTTCAGGGCCAGGGCGGCGGCGTCGCTGGTGACATTGGGACGGCTCTCATAGATGATGGCAATGACCCCCATGGGGACGGCAGTCTTTTCGATCACCAGCCCGTTGGGCCGCTCCACCCGGGACAGCACCGCTCCCACCGGGTCGGGGAGGGCGGCCACCTCCCGCATCCCCTGGGCCATGCCGGCGATGCGCTCGGGGCTCAGGGCCAGCCGGTCCAGCATCACATCGGAAATAGTTCCCCGGGCCGCCTCCAGGTCCTTCTCGTTGGCTGCCAGAATGTCCGCTGTGCCGTCCTCCAGGGCACGGGCCATCTCCAGCAAAGCCCGGTTTTTCAGCTCCGTATCCGCCAGAGCCATGGCCCCCTTGGCACCTCTGGCCTTCTTCAGCAGTTCCATTGTCGTCATTGACGTCACCCTCTTCAAATCTTTCCGCCTCTGGCCCGCCTCCGCTCCTGGAACAGGCCCACGGGCCAGAATTTGATTTTATTTTGTAATTTATGCTTTTGATATTCCGATTTGTGATCACATAATTCCTGATTTCTTCCCCAAAAAACGGGTCCCCACCGCTTTTCCGTCCGTCACATCATACAGCACCTGAGGCCGCTCCCCGTTGGTAATGATCATGTCACAGCCCGCAGCGGTGACCATTTTGGCCGCCCGCAGCTTGGTAGCCATGCCTCCGGTGCCCAGGCCGGAGCCTACGCCGCCCGCCAGGCCCTCGATCTCCGGGGTGACCTCTTCCACCACAGGGATGAGCCGGGCCTCCGGGTCCTTCCGGGGATCGGCGGTATACAGGCCCTCAATGTCGCTGAGCAGGACCAACAGATCTGCATGGACTGAACAGGCCACAATGGCTCCCAGCGTGTCGTTGTCGCCCACCTTGATCTCAGCGGTGGCGATGGTGTCGTTCTCGTTGATGATGGGCAGAGCCCCCAGCTCCAGCAGGCGCTCCAGGGTATTTTCAAAGTTCTGCCGGCGCTCAGCGTGGTCCACATCCTCGCCAGTGAGGAGGATCTGGGCCACTGTATGGTTATACTGGAGGAACAGCCGGTCATAGGTGTACATCAGCTCACACTGGCCCACTGCGGCGGCGGCCTGCTTAGTGGGCATATCGCTGGGCTTTCCAGGCAGATTCAGCTTTCCCACGCCCATGCCGATGGCGCCGGAGGAGACCAGGATCACTTCATGGCCCGCATTCTTCAGATCGCTGAGGACCTTGGCCAGATCCTCCACATGGCGGATGTTCATTCGGCCCGTGGCGTGGGCCAGGGTGGAGGTCCCCACTTTGACTACGATTCTCATGTACAAACAGCCCCTTTCCTGTGGAGCGGTCCGCCGGAGGCGGCCGTCCGGTCACGCCTGGTCACTGACCCAGGGCGATGGTCTTTTCATAGGCGGCGATGACCGCCTCCAGCACCGCAGAGCGGAAGCCCCGGTCCTCCAGGGTGCGGACGCCCTGGATGGTGGTGCCGCCGGGGGAGCACACTCCGTCCTTCAGCTGGCCGGGGTGGGCGTGGTTCTCCAGCATCAGCTGGGCCGTGCCCTCCACCGTCTTGGCCGCATAGGCCAGGGCCTTGTCCCGGGGCAGGCCGCAGGCCACGCCACCATCCGCCAGGGCCTCGATGAACACGGCGCAGAATGCCGGGCCGCAGCCGGAGACCGCACTGGCCGCGTTGAGCCGGTCCGGGTTGACCCGGTCGATCATGCCGGCGGCGGACAACAGGGTCTGGAAATCGGACAGCTCCTCCTCGGTGGTGTCCACCCCATAGTACTGCACTACGCCTGCACCCACCGCCACCGGGGTGTTGGGCATCAGGCAGATCACCGGATATGCGCCGCCCGCCATCTCCTGGATGCGCCGGGCGTCCAGCCCAGCGGCCATGGAGGCCAGCACGAACCGGTCCTTCCGGGCCTTCAGAATGGGAACCAGCCCGGAGAGCATCTGCTCCATCATTTGGGGCTTCACCCCCAGAAAGATCAGGCTGCACTCCCGGGCCACCGTCTCGTTATCCGCCGTCTGCACTCCCAGTTCCCGGGCCACCGCCTCCGCCTTGGACCGGGTCCGGTTGGCCAGAAATACCGGCGCGCCCTGGGCCCCCTTGACCGCCGCCCGGGCCACCGCCGTGCCCATGGTACCTGTTCCGATAAAGCCGATGGATGAAAACATATTGCTGGTCCTCCTTCAAGTCTTAAACTCAGGAATATCTGTTCACCTTAATCATACACATACCCAGTCTATTTTTCAATTTCTATTTCCTCCATAAATAAAAAGAAAATCGGTATTTTCTTCTGGTTCTTTCCCCACCTGCATCGACTGTTTCCTTTTTCTCATTTTTGCAAGTTTTCTTTTCTTATATTTCTCTCTCGAAATATGGCATTTTTTCAAGTTCTGAATTCTTTTTTCGAATGATCCATTATTTTTGTTTTATTTCCTTCTTTGTTTCCCTTCTATTTTGTTTATTATGACGATTTTTACTCATTTTTGCCTGCATTGAATTTGTTTCAACACTGTCTCAAAAGAGTTTCACCTGATCTCGAATTTCCTGTATCATTTTCTCGCTTGCAAGTGATACAGTTTTTCCTCGCACAGTAGCCAGTGCTATTGTGCGATAAATATTATTTTCCAACGGAAGTGCCTTATAATTCCCTGCGCAATTTTGAAGCACCAGTTCCGGCATAATACTGCATCCAAGTCCATTTTCTACCAGTGCAATCACAGAATTATCCAAAGTAATAAAGTACCTTTCGTCCTGTTGCAATTGATTCTCTGCCAAAAAAGTTCGTGTGGTATGATCATAGCCCCGCTGAGGCAAAATCAATGTCATCTCCTCCAGATCTTGCAACGTAACATACGTTTTGTTCGGTGGCACATAATCTGGGGGTGTGACACACAACAATCTGTCATGAGCCAGCGTGATCGTAGAGAAACGCTCTGAAGACGTTGGGAGCGAGAGGAATCCGATGTCCAACGTCCCTTCTAAAAGCATATTTTCAATCGCCCGATACCCTTCTTGGTAGACTCTTACCTCAATATGAGGGTATTTGTTGTAAAACGTATGTAAAATTCTCGGAATCCAGTTTCTGCACACACTATCAAACACCCCGACGCTCACGCACCCTTTCTCCAATCCTTTAATCTGAGACACATACTCTTGCAAATTTTTTTCTTGTGATAAAATGGATCGAATCTGCGGCAAAAGCAATTTCCCATCTGTTGTCAGTGTAGCACCATTCCGATCACGGTACAGGAGAGGAAATCCAAATGACCGCTCAAGAGCACTGATTGCATGACTGGCCGCAGAGGGCGTAATATGAAGTGCTTCTGCAGCTTTTGTCATATTTCCGTATTCTGCAATCGTAGAAAATAGATGATATGCCGATAATGACACAAGAATCCCCCTTTCTTTAATGAATTTTTCTCAATATAATTTATAATATTATGACATTTACTAAAAGTCAATAGTGAGTTATGATAGCGGCAGAAGCAATCCTGCAATATTATCTTTGTGCTGAACCACATCTTTGGGGAGGATGATGCAACATGAGCCGAAATATTCTAATCACAAATCCTACACTCCATCCCAACGCAAAACAGCGGCTGGAGGAACTTGGTTTTCAGGTTTTCATTGCTCAAGATCCATCGGAAGATGCATTGATCAAACAAATCAATGAGCATGAAATCGTAGGAATGTTCGTCCGCATCGAAAAAATCACGGGTAAAATTTTTGATTCCTGTCCAAGCATTCAAATGGTCGTGGAAAACGGCATCGGCGTAGACAATATTGATGTAACTGCCGCCACCCGCAATGGCGTCAAAGTGGCTAACCTCTCTCTGGGTGCTCTAGCTGTGGCCGAGCATACCATTGCCTTTATTATGGCTTTGGGCAGGGACCTCCGGTGGAATGACATCACTACTCGGGCAGGCCAGTGGAAATCTTTTAACCAGCCTTCTTTCAACAGCGTCCAGATCATGGGGAGCAAGCTACTAATCGTTGGCACCGGAAATATCGGGCGTCAGGTAGCCAAACGGGCGGGTGCTCTCGGTATGGAACTGCTGGGATATGATCCTTACCTTTCGGCTGAACTTATGTCTGAAGCAGGACTACGTAAAGTCGAAACGCTTGCAGATGGTCTGGCAGAAGCCGATTTTGTCACGGTACATATGCCCCTGACAGAACAGACCCGCGGCATGTTCTCCACCCAGCAGTTTAATCAGATGAAGGAGAGTGCATTTTTCATTAATGTCGGCCGTGGGCCCATTGTGGATGAACAGGCACTCTACATTGCACTGAAAAACCACGAAATTGCTGGAGCTGCTCTAGATGTATTTGAGCAGGAGCCCACCCCTGCAAATAATCCCCTGTTTACTCTAGAGAATATATTGGTCAGTGCGCATGTAGCAGGCACCCATAAAACTCTAATGGCTGATCAGGCAATTCTTGGTGCAGAGTCTATTGCAGAGGCAATTGACGGCGGTGGAAGATTTGCCCTGAATGTTGTCAACCAAAGACAATTGAACGAGAAAAAACTGTAAGACATTATTCTCTTCTATTATGTATCATCAAATATTTTTATAAAGGAGTCCAAAATCATGAAGTTTGAAGGTATCCTGACCGCTCTTGTCACTCCCATGACTGACCAGTTTCAGGTAGACGAAGGTAAACTCCGCCAGTTAGTCGACATCCAAATCGACAGCGGTATCCATGGACTGGTCATGCTGGGTGGCACTGGCGAATATGCTGCTCTCAGCGCTGAAGAACGGCAGCGCGCGGTTCGAATTGCCAAAGAGCAGGCTGCAGGCCGTGTCCCTGTGGTCGCAGGTGTTCTGGAACCCGGCTTTGGCGAGTGTCTGAAAGCCTGTAAAGCTTTCGAAGCTCAGGGTGTCGATGCGCTTTTGGTCCTGACTCCCTTCTACCTTAGTCCTTCTCAGCCTGGAATTATCGATTATTTCCAGCGGATTGATCGGGCAGTCACCACTCCCATTATCCTCTATAATATTCCATATAGGACAAGCGTCAATATGACCCCTGAGACTGTGGAGACTATCGTAAATACTACAAAAAATGTGGTGGGTATCAAAGAGTGTTCTCCTGATTTGGGTCAGAATATCGACCTGCTTCGCCGAGTAGGTGATCGCATCTCTGTCCTGAGCGGTGAAGAGTTCCTGGCGGCCAGCGTTATGGCCTATGGCGCCTGTGGCGGAATCATTGCCACCGCTAATGTAGTCCCAAAAATTTGGATCGAGCTCTATGATAAGTCTATGGCCGGTCAGCATAAAGAAGCTACCGATATGGTCAAAAAGTATATTCCTCTGTTCAAAGCCTTGTTCCGTGAAGCGAATCCCGGTCCCATCAAATACGCCATGCGCCAGCTTGGTTTACCCGCCGGTACTGCCTGCACACCCATTCCATCTGAGCCCTCCCAAGAGACACGCGATTTGATCAACAGTCTGTTAAAGGAATTCGGACTGCTGTAATTTGAAATCTTCTGGTGTATACAGCATTTGATGCATCGTCTTCAAATGCTGTTACACCGCATCTACGTACAGGACTCGTTCATCGCCGCATTTTGCCCCTGGAGGCCCATTCCATACGAAATGTAAGGACGAAAAGGAGGTATTTTAGATATGAAAAGATCCTTTCGCCGCATCGCGGCTGCAGGCTTGTCTCTACTCCTCACACTTAGCCTGACCGCCTGCGGGACCACGGGAGAAAATGATACAAAGATCCTGAAGTTAGCATTGGAAATCGCCCCCAATGCGCTCACTACCGAAATGGCACAGAAAGCTGCAGATCGGATCAAAGATGAAACCAATGGGTCTGTTGTCGTAGAAATCTATCCCTCCGGACAACTTGGTTCACAGCGCGATTTCGTAGAGAGTATGATGCTCGGTACGATCGAGATGGGGTATGTCAGCGCTTCCTCTGTGGAGAATTTTGAGCCAGAGTTTGTATTATATGATATTCCCTTTACTATTTTTGGCCCTGAACATGCAGTGACACTCTGGGAAAGCGAAGTCAGCCAGAAGGTACAGCAGAACTTTCTCGAGGAACAGGGCATTCGAACACTTGGTATGATCGATTGTGGTCCCCGCAATGTTTATACTACTGCCGAGGTACGGAGTGCCCGTGATTTCTCTAAGCTGACTATGCGAGTCGCCGATGTTGCCGGTCTCATCAATTTGTTCAACGCATTGGACGCAAATCCTACAGTCACCGCCTTTAATGAGATCTACACCGCTATGCAGACCGGTGTAGTAAACGGTTTTGAGATTGGTCTGGAAAGTGTCTTGTCCAATAACTTGCAAGAGGTCGTCGATTACTGTGTGGAAACCTGCCATACCTATACGATCGATTGCTTTCTGATGAGTGAACACGCCTACCAGCGTTTGACTCCAGAGGAGCAGGAAATCGTAACACGCGCCTTTGATGATGCCTGTGCAGAACAGCGTCGTGTATTCAACCAAAATCTCACAGGCTATAAAGAACGTTTGGCCGAAGCTAATGTGGAGACGATCCAGCTATCTGACGAAGAAATGGACAAAGTCGCACAGATGGCCCAGCCAGCAATCGAAAAATCTATCAATAACATTTTCGATCCGTCTATTGTAGAAGAAATTCGCGCCATGGGCTAAGTTATATATTTGAAATGGACCAGTTGTCTTTAAGTTGAGGAGGCGATATTGTGAAAGCCATATTCGATATTTACGATAAGATTCTAAAATTCCTGCTTTGCTGTGCAACCGGTGGATTTGTGGTCATTTGTCTGCTTCAGGTTTTTTTCCGCTATGCCTTGCAAAACTCCTTGGTCTGGTCTCAGGAAGCGTGTAATCTTTTGTTCTTCCTCTCAATCTTTTTAGGTGCCGCAGTCTGCGTTACAGATCGAAAACACATTACCATCGACATCATTCTTGAATACCTGCCATTTCGAATCAAGCGTTACTGGTACCTGGTAATATATGCTATCATGTTTACCTTCTCTGTTTATATGGTATTCCAGGGCTATGATATGGCGGTAGCCTTTGCCCACCAGGTCACTTCTACTCTTCGTCTGAGTTATTATCATGTATATTTGGCGATTCCGATCTCCTGTTTCTTTATGGCTGTCAATGTTGTTCGGGTCGCTGCGTATGATTTCTTTGTAACCTATGCGCCGGAAAATGATCCCGGCCGGAAAAAGGAGGGTGGCACAGCATGAGCGGATTAACTACTGTGATGTTAATTTCCTTTTTGGTGATGGTGCTGATCGGTGTGCCCATTACCTTTGCTACCGGATCTGCCGTTATGCTGTATCTGGTCATGGGCGGGGATATTCCCGGTACACTTTTGGCCCAAAGAATGTACAATTCCTCGGCCAGCTTTACCATGCTGGCAGTTCCTCTGTTCATCATTGCCGGGGAGCTGATGAACAAAGCTGGCATTACAAAGCGTATCGTACGTCTCTCGACCGCGCTGATGGGGCATATTAGAGGCAGTCTGGCCCATGTTACGATTTTGGCCAGTATGCTGTTCGCGGGGTTGTCCGGTTCTTCCGTGGCTGCAGCCTCTTCTGTCGGCGGTATGTTGATTCCCGCCATGAAGGAAGATGGGTATGATGCTGGCTTTGGTGCCGCTGTTACCGCATGCTCCGCCTGTATGGGGCCAATCATCCCTCCCAGCATCGCTTTCATCATCTATTCTTCTATCACAGGAGATTCTGTCGGAAAACTGTTCTTAGGCGGTATTATCCCTGGTATTATCATGGGTATCAGTCTTATGGTTATCGCCTATGTGATTTCTAAAAAACGAAATTATCCCGTCCGTGAACGGTCCAGCACCTCAGAAAAAGTCGCTGCAGTTAAAGGGTCTGCACTAGCAATTTTAATGCCTGTTATTATTGTGGGCGGTATCATGACCGGTATCTTTACTTCTACTGAAGCTGGCGCTATCGGTCTTCTCTACGGACTTCTTGTAGGGTTGCTGACCAAAGAGCTCCCTTTGAAAGAAATTCCTTCTATTTTGATCAATGGTGCACTCACCTCCGCCTCCATCATGTACATCATCGCCACCTCTCAGGCTCTTGGCTGGATCTTGACCATTGAACGCCTCCCGCAGGCTCTGGTGGCATTCCTGTCCAGCCTAACCTCCAACAGCACTGCCATCATCTTTATTATCCTGGGAACCCTCCTAATTATGGGCTGCTTCCTTGTAGACACTGCTATGATCACAATTATGACCCCACTCTTTATTCCTATTGTGAAGCAATATGGAATTGATCCCATCCAGTTCGGCGTTGTGATGGTAATGATGACTACGGTAGGCGGCATTACTCCTCCCGTCGGAAATTTGCTGTTTGTTGCCAGCGGCATTGCAGAAACTCCGGTTCTTCGTACTGCAAAAGCAATGGTTCCCTTTGCCGGTGCCCTATTGATTTCTATGGCACTTTGTGCCTTGATCCCTCCTCTGGTCACATTCCTCCCCAATCTTCTTGGGTAACTTTATCTCTTAACACGCTCAGAAAGGAAGAACTACCATGCCCAACGCCTATTTTACCATTGCCAAACCCGCCAACGACCCCTTTAAGGGCTATCTGCCCGGCAGTCCGGAGCGAGCAGAGCTGAAGGCCGAACTGGCCCGGCAGTCCGCTCAGGTGGTGAAGATCCCCCTCATCATCGGCGGGAAGGAGGTCTGGACGGACAAGACCATCCAGGTCACCATCCCCCACGACCATCAGCACGTCATCGCTGAGTGCTGCATGGCAGGGGAGAAGGAATTGAAAATGGCCGTAGACGCGGCTCTGGCCGCTAAGGATGCCTGGGAGGAGATGCCCTGGGAGCACCGCTCCGCCATCTTCCTGAAGGCCGCCGATCTGATCACCGGCTCCTACCGCCAGGTGCTCAACGCCTCCACCATGCTGGGGCAGTCCAAGACCGTGTTCCAGGCGGAGATCGACATCGCCGAGCTGGCCGACTTCCTCCGCTTCGGTGTCTGGTCCGCCCAGGAGATCTTCAAGGACCAGCCTCTCAGCGTGGACGGCATCTGGAACCGCCAGGATTACCGGCCTCTGGATGGCTTTATCTGCGCCATCTCTCCCTTCAATTTCACCTCAATCGGCGGCAATCTGCCCACTGCCCCCGCCATCGTGGGCAACGTCTCCGTTTGGAAGCCCTCCCGCACCGCCGTGCTGTCCAACTACTACTACATGAAGCTGCTGATGTGGTGCGGCCTGCCCGCTGGCGTCATCAACTTCGTCCCCTGCGCCGGCTCTGATATGTCCCAGTATGTGGTCAGCCATCCCAAGATGGCCGGCTTCCACTTCACCGGCTCCACCGCCGTGTTCCAGAGCGTCTGGAAGCAGGTGGGCGAGCATATCGCCGATTACGCCAACTACCCCCGTCTGGTGGGTGAGACCGGCGGCAAGGACTATATCTTCGCCCACCCCTCCGCCGACGTGGAACCCCTGGTGGCCGCCCTGGTCCGCGGCTCCTTCGAGTTCCAGGGCCAGAAGTGCTCTGCCTGTTCCCGCGCCTTCATCCCCGCCAGCATCTGGCCCCAGGTAAAGCAGGGTCTGAAGGAGAAAACTGCCGCCCTGAAGGTGGGCGACGTCCAGGAGTTCGATACCTTTATGGCCGCCGTCATCGACCAGGCCTCTTTCCAGACCTGCAAGGGCTATATCGACCGGGCCGCCGCCTCTCCCGAGTGTGAGATCGTGGCCGGCGGCACCTATGACGACAGCAAGGGCTGGTTCGTACAGCCCACCGTCATCCGCTGCGACTCCCCCTACTATGAGTCCATGGTCCGGGAGATCTTTGGCCCCATCCTCTCCATCTATGTCTACGAGGACAGCCAGCTGGACGAGACCCTGCGCATCTGTGACACCGCTTCCCCCTACGCCCTCACCGGCGCGGTATTTGCCCAGGACCGTCAGGCCATCGTCAAGATGGAACGGGCCCTGCGCAACTCCTGCGGCAACTTCTATATCAACGACAAATGTACCGGCGCCATCGTCGGTCAGCAGCCTTTCGGCGGCGCCCGGGCTTCCGGCACCAACGACAAGGCCGGCACCGGCCTGAATATGATCCGCTGGCTCAGCGCCCACGCGGTCAAGGAGTCCTTCTCTCCCTCTCCTGCCATCAATTACCCCTATATGGCACAGCCCTGATCTGCTTCCACGTTTGATTCCTCCTCTGTTGTCCCTGTGATCCCGAACGGGACGCCGTGTGCGGCGTCCCGTTCGGGTATTTTTATCCTCCCATCCTAAGAAAATCTTAAACAGTTCTTAATTGACTTTCCCCCGCCTCCTGGGTACACTTAGTGTACTAATACAGTTCATACAGCTGCGGGTCCCGCTCCATCGCGGATCCCGCAGCAGAAGGGAGGATATGGTATGCTGAATCTGGACTATCGGGACGCCCGGCCCATCTACGAGCAGGTGCGGGACGGCCTGCGCCGCCTGATGGTCACCGGCGTGATCCGGGAAGGGGAGAAGCTCCCCTCCGTGCGCGCCCTGGCCAGCAGTCTGGCCATCAACCCCAACACCATCCAGCGGGCGTATGAGTCCCTGGAGGCAGAGGGCTATGTCTGCTCCGTCCCGGGGAAGGGCTCCTTTGCCGCGCCAAACACCGGGGTGGACCAGGGTAGGCGGGACGCTCTGCTGGGGCGCTTCGACACTGTGACCGCTGAACTGCTCTATCTCGGGGTCACCGGAGAACAGCTCACCGCCCGGGTGCGGGCAATGGAAGGAGGGGAAGTACAATGATCCAAGTGAACAACGTGGTCAAGAGCTTTGACGGCTTCCGGGCCCTGGACGGCCTGACCATGTCGGTGGAGGGAGGCTCCATCTACGGCCTGGTGGGGCCCAACGGCGCGGGCAAGTCCACCATTCTGCGGCACATCACCGGTATCTACCGGCCGGACTCCGGCTCTGTGCGGGTGGACGGTCAGCCGGTGTATGAAAATCCCGCCGTGAAGAGCCGGATGGCCTGGATCCCCGACGAGCTGTACTACTTCCTGTCGGCCTCCACCCGGGACATGATGAAGTTCTACCGGGGGCTGTACCCTCAGTTCGATGACAAGCGGTACCAGGCCCTGAAGGACGCCTTCCCTGCCGTGGACGAGAAGCAGCCCATCCGCCGCCTGTCCAAAGGGATGCAGAAGCAGTCCGCCTTCTGGCTGGCCCTGTGCTGTATGCCGGACATCCTGGTGCTGGATGAGCCGGTGGACGGCCTGGATCCGGTGATGCGGCGGCAGGTGTGGTCCCTCCTCATGGGGGACGTGGCCCAGCGGGGGACCACCGTGCTGGTCTCCTCCCACAACCTGCGGGAACTGGAGGATGTGTGTGACCATGTGGGCATCCTGTCCCACGGCAAGGTGCTGCTGGAGCGCTCCCTCACCGACCTTCAAGACAACATCCTGAAGCTTCAGGTGGTCTTTCCTGACGGGCAGCTGCCCCAGCTGCCTCCGGACCTGAACGTGCTCCATGTCACCCAGCTGGGGCGGGTCCACACTCTGATCGTCCGGGGAGAACCGGCGGTCATCAAAAGCCGGGTGGCGGTCTTTTCCCCCATGCTGATGGAGGCCCTGCCCCTGTCTCTGGAGGAGATCTTTATCTATGAGTTGGGAGGTGAGGACTATGCGGTCCGGGACATCGTTCTTTAACACAGCGCTCTTCCGCAAGACATTCCTTCGCTTCTGGCCGATCTGGGCCCTGTACACAGCGGGGTGGACGCTGGTCCTGCCCCTGCGCCTGTGGGCGGACGCCATGCGCTGGAAGGGCTCGTCCACCCCGGAGGAGCTGGCGGAGCGCCTGCAAAACGCGGTCAGCCAGATCCCCTATCTGCTGGAGGTGGGTGTCGCCCTGGCGGCGGTGATGGGACTGGTGTGCGCCATGGCGGTGTTCTCCTATCTGTACTCCAGCCGCTCAGCGTGCATGATGCACGCCCTGCCCCTCCGGCGGGAGGCCCTGTTCCTCACCCAGTACCTGGCGGGGCTTTCCTTCCTGCTGCTGCCTCAGCTGGCCGTCTTTATCCTCACCGCTGCCACAGAGGCCGCCATGGGCTGTCTGGCCCTCTGGCCCCTGGTCCAGTGGCTGCTGGCCCAGAGCGGGCTGTGCCTCTTTTTCTACTCCTTCGCCGTGTTCTGCGCCATGTTTACCGGCCATCTGGCCGCCCTGCCGGTGTTCTACGGAGTGCTGAATATCCTGGCCTATGTGGTGACCCTGCTGGCGGAGTCGGTGTGCCATCTGTTCCTCTACGGCTTTCAGTCCTTCCCCTCTCCGGTGTGGGAGCTGGTGGATTACCTGTCCCCGCCCGTCGTCCTCTCCAATGCGGTTTCCGTCATGTTACGCAACGACGCCCTCGTGCTCTACCAGCCCGGCCTGGTGGCGGTCTACGCCGCCGCAGGCGCGGCCCTGTCCATCGCCGCCCTGCTGATCTACCGCTCCCGGCACATCGAGTCCGCCGGGGATGTGGTGGCGGTCAAGCTGGTCCGTCCCCTGTTCAAGTATGGGGTGGCCCTGTGCGCCGGACTCACCGGCGGAATGTTCACCTATGAGCTGCTGTCCGCTCTCTCCAGCCTGACTTTGATGGGTTGGATCCTGTTCTGGGGGCTGGCAGGTTACTTCGCCGCGGAGATGCTCCTGCGGAAGTCCTTCCGGGTGCTGGCAGCCTGGAAGGGGGCGGTCCCTCTGGCTGCTGTCATTGTGCTCCTCTCCCTCAGCGTCCACTACGACTGGTACGGCTTTGAGGGCCGGGTGCCCCAGGCCGATCAGGTCGCCGCGGTCACCCTCCAAGGCCTGCACAGCGCCCCCTATGACGACGGGCAGGGGCGTGGGCTTACCCTGGAGGACCCGGAGCAGATCGCTCTGGTGCTCCAGCTCCACCGCGCCGCCCTGGCACTGGAGGAGGAGAACAGGGAAGAGGAGTCTGATCCTCAGGATTATACGGAGTACCTCTATCTGGATCTGCACTACGAGCTGGCCGACGGCACGGCCCTGGAACGGAGTTATTCTGCCCTTCCCATCGTGGAGTCCGACCGCGGCGTGGAGGGGACCCTCACCTGGGCGGCGGAGCAGCTCCTCTCTGACCGGGAAAATGCGGAGCAGATGTACCACTTCCAGGACATCGAGGACAACTTCCGCCTGCTGTCCGCCTATCTGGATGATGTATGGAACACCCAGACCGGGCAGTACGAGACCGTCTACATCGACGGCTCCACCGAGAAGCTGTGGCAGGCCATGCGCCAGGACTTCGCCGAGGGGACGATCGGCGTCCGCTATCTCTTTGACGGCAGCAGCGCACGGATGGAAAACACCTGCGCCACCGATCTGTACTTTGACTATGAGGCTCCTCCGGAGCCTGAGGATGAAGGTATCTCCTCCTATGGCTCCTCCTTCTCCATCACGCTCACCCCCCAGGCCAGCCACACGCTGGCGCTCCTCCACGAACTGGGGGTGCTGGACGAGACTCACCTGGCTCCCACGAACCGGGAGGCTGAGGCCCTGGAGCGCGGAGAGAGCGGCCCCGACCACTTCTCCGGCCCCTCCACCCAGACCGAGGCTGTGACCGAGGTCTATTACTCCTGAGCCCCAGGCAGACGGGCCGGCGTACTTTCGGTACGCCGGCCCGTTTTTTCTCAAATTTCCACTTTGGAAAACTTTTCATATACTTTTTACATAAATCGTCTGGAAAAGCCGCCGGAAGTCTGCTACAATGGTATCAGCTTCTGAAGTGCGGAAGGAGGAGTTTCCATGACAGCTCAGCGCCGGGACGTCATCACGCGGGCCCCAGGCGGGATTCTGTCTCCCGCTTTTCCCTCCGCACCCCAACGAACAGCAGGTCCATAGCGGCTGCGCGTCTACACGCGCTCTGCCCTCTGGAGCCTGCTGTTTTTCCTTTCAGCTCAAAAGCCTAGTTTTGTGAGAGAGGTGTCGATCATGCTTCCCTGTCAGGGTACCTGTCCCAACTATCAGCCCGGCTGTCACAAATGCTGCGCGGAGTGGAAGCTACTCCAGGACCGCCAGCGCATCCAGCGGCAGCAGAAAAAAGCTTATCTGGACTACTACAACGACCTTTGCCTCACCATGACCCGACAGTTCCGGTCTCTCAGCCCCTGCCGGCTGATCCGCTGAGTCGGCGGCCTTATCATCCATAGGACCCCGCGCTCCTTTGGCGCAGGAACACCCTGAGGGGTGTTCCTGCGCCTTTTTGTATTTCGGCGAAAAAATCCCGGCCCTGTCGGGCCGGGATCTCGTTGCTTCGGTGTGGAATTACACCAGCTGGATGATCGCCATCTCGGCGGCATCGCCGCGGCGGGGGCCGATGCGGACAACGCGGGTGTAACCGCCGTTGCGCTCAGCATACTTGGGGCCCAGCTCCTGGAACAGCTTCTTGGCCACATCCTCCTTGGTGATGTAGCCCAGAGCCTGACGGTAGGAGGCCAGGTCATTCTTCTTCGCCAGGGTGATCATCTTCTCGGCCACGGGAGCCACTTCCTTGGCCCGGGTGATGGTGGTCTTGATCTGACCATTCTCCAGCAGGTAGGTGACCATGGCGCGGAGCATGGCCCGACGCTGATCGCTGGTGCGGCCCAGCTTGCGGTTCTTCTGAGACATGAGAAACACTCCTCTGACCTCGCGTGGCGAGATCCATTTCAAATTCGTTCATTCGGCCATTGGCCCGGGACCCCACAGGGACCGCCCAGCTGGGCGGCATGGGAAGCGGAACGTTACATACCTTCGCCACGATCCCGAATCGCATACGCCTCCGCCCGTCCCGGGGGACAGGCTGGGGGGCGGTGTGCTCAGTTGTTGTCGTCGCTGGACAGGGACAGGCCCATCATCGCCAGCTTGTTGATGACCTCTTCCAGGGACTTGCGGCCCAGGTTGCGCACCTTCATCATCTCTTCCTCGGTCTTGGAGATCAGATCCTCCACCGTGTTGATGTTGGCACGCTTGAGGCAGTTATAAGAGCGGACGGACAGATCCATGTCGTCAATGGTCATCTCCATGACCTTGTCCCGCTGCGTCTCGGCCTTCTCCACCACGGTGGACCGGCTGCCCATGGTCTCGGACAGGTCGGTAAACAGGGTGAAGTGGTCGCAGAGGATGCGGGCGCCCAGGGAAACTGCATCCCGGGCATCGATGGTCCCGTCAGTCCACACCTCCAGCGTCAGCTTGTCATAGTCGGTGGCGTCACCCACGCGGGTGTTTTCCACCGTATAGTTGACCTTGCGCACAGGGGTGTAGATGGAGTCCACGGGGATCAGACCAATGATGGTCTGGGCGGGCTTGTTCCGGTCGGCGGGGACATAGCCGCGGCCGTGGGACAAAGTCAGCTCCATGGACAGGGTGGCGTCGGCGCCCAGGGTGGCGATGTGCAGATCCGGATTCAGGATCTCCACGTCGGCATCCGCCTTGATGTCGCCGGCCGTCACAACGCACTCGCCGGAGGCCTCGATATGGACGGTCTTGGTCTCCTCGCAGTGGAGCTTGGCGATGATGCTCTTGATATTGAGGACGATCTCGGTCACGTCCTCCTTCACACCAGGAATGGTGGAAAACTCATGCTGGACACCGGCGATCTTGATGGAGGTCACCGCGGTGCCGGGCAGAGAGGACAGCAGGATCCGGCGCAGGGAGTTGCCCAGGGTGGTGCCGTAGCCGCGCTCCAGGGGCTCCACCACATACTTGCCGTAGGAGCTGTCGCCAGGAATTTCCTCACATTCAATGCGGGGCTTCTCGATTTCTACCATAATGCTATGATACCCTCCTTTTCTCGACGGCGGGCTAGGCCGTCTGATTCAGCTCACCAATATCTGAGGGTCGTTCTAAGTCTGACTGCTCGGGGGCGCTCCAGAGCCCGCGGAACACGGGTTTCAAAGACACCCCGGGGCCTTCGGCCTGACCAAAACCGGCCAGGCCGGAGGCCCGCAGATCTCGTTTCTTACTTAGAGTACAGCTCGACGATGAGGTGCTCTTCCACGGGGAAGTCGATGTCGTCCCGGGCGGGGAGGGCCACGACCTTACCCTGGAGGGTATTCTTCGCATGATCCAGCCACTTGGGCACATTGACGACCACGGCGTCCTCGCCCAGCAGGCGCTTAAACTTCACAGAGGAACGGCTCTTCTCCCGGACCTCGATGACGTCGCCCACCTTCACCAGGAAGGAGGGGATGTCCACCCGCTGGCCGTTCACGGTGAAGTGGCCGTGGGTCACCAGCTGACGGGCCTCGCGGCGGGTCATGGCGAAGCCCAGGCGGTACACCACGTTGTCCAGGCGGCGCTCGATCAGGGTCAGCAGGTTCTCGCCGGTCTTGCCGGGCATACGGGAAGCCTTCTCATAGTACATATGGAACTGCTTCTCCATGACGCCGTAGACAAACTTGACCTTCTGCTTCTCGGTCAGCTGAAGGGCATACTCGGACTGCTTCTTCCGCATCTGACCCTTGGGGTTGCGGTTGGTATTCTTCTTGGCATAGCCCATGGCGGCAGGGGACAGGTTCAGAGCCTTGCACCGCTTGGCGATGGGCTGCATATTTCTAGCCATCTGACAAAACCTCCTTCTTCCAGATCAGACACGACGGCGCTTCGGGGGCCGGCAGCCGTTGTGGGGAACAGGGGTCACGTCCTTGATCAGGGTGACCTCCAGGCCCACGGCCTGCAGCGCCCGGATGGCGGCCTCACGGCCGGCGCCGGGGCCCTTGACATAGACCTCGACGGTCTTCAGGCCGTACTCCATGGCGGCCTTGGCGGCCGTCTCAGCGGCGGTCTGAGCAGCAAAAGGAGTGCTCTTACGGGAACCGCGGAAGCCCAGGCCGCCGGAGGAGGCCCAGGACAGGGCGTTGCCCTGCAGGTCGGTGACGGTCACCATCGTGTTGTTGAAGGAGGAACGGATATGCACCTGGCCCTTCTCCACGTTTTTACGCTCGCGGCGCTTACGCACCACTTTCTTACCCTTGGTATTTGCAGCCATGTGTATCCCTCCTTACTTCTTCTTGTTGGCGACGGTACGCTTGGGACCCTTGCGGGTACGGGCGTTCGTCTTGGAACGCTGGCCGCGGACAGGCAGCCCCTTGCGGTGGCGGATGCCGCGGTAGCAGCCGATCTCGGTCAGCCGCTTGATGTCCATCGCGACGTTGCGGCGCAGATCGCCCTCCACGGTGTAGTCGTGGCCAATGATCTCACGCAGCTTGGCCTCGTCCTCCTCGGACAGGTCCTTCACACGGACGTCGGGGCTGATCCCGGCCTGGGCCAGGATCTTGTTGGCGCTGGTGCGCCCAATGCCGTAGATATAAGTGAGGCCGATCTCAATTCTTTTCTCCTTCGGCAGGTCAATACCGGCAATACGAGCCATTTATTACAGCACCTCCAATTAACCTTGTCTCTGCTTATGCTTGGGGTTTTCGCAAATTACCATGACTTTGCCCTTGCGCTTAATGACTTTGCACTTCTCGCACATGGGCTTCACGGACGGTCTGACTTTCATTGTTAAAACCTCCTGATGAATGCCTTTATGGCCCCGTCTCGTCGAAACAAGCTCCGTATCCTTCGCCCCTGCATAAATGCAAGGGCTCAATCACTCCGCTGTTTCTCCTCTCCAAAGCGAACCCGCCTGCGGCTGGGCTTCGCTTTGGGGCGGCCTGTGGCCGCTGTCCCTGCGGGGGGACGGGAGTTTGCGGATCTCGGAAGGCAAGGCTTCCAAGAAAAGCCGGACGATTCGGTCGTTAATAGTTACTTAGAACGCCAGGTAATACGGCCTCGGGTGAGGTCGTAGGGTGACATCTGTACAGTCACCTTGTCGCCCGGCAGGATGCGGATGAAGTTCATGCGCAGCTTACCGGAAATATGTGCCAGGATGATGTGTCCGTTCCCAATGTCCACATGGAACGTGGTGTTGGGCAGGGATTCCGTGACGACTCCCTCCAGCTCGATCATATCATCTTTCGCCAAGCGTGATTCCCTCCTTGAAGGCGGCCAGCGCCCTTCTCAGTTCTCGGTCTGATACCGGTTCCCCTTGTCTCAGCTTCTGGATGGCCGGGTGGTCATACTCCTGCTGGGCTTCGGCCAGCTGCCGTACATGGCCCAGCTTCTTTGCCTTTGGCCGGGAGACCTTTCTTCGTTTCCCGTCCGCCAGCAGCAGTCGCTCCTGCCGCTGGTCCATACCAACGACACAGAACACACCGCCCTTGTCCCGTCCGGCGGTCGCCTGGACGATTTGGCCCGTGTAATCAAACATAGGCTCCATCCTCGGTGACTGTGAGGACCTCGGCGTCACCTTCGGTGATGAGGATCGTGTTTTCATAGTGGGCGGCCAGAGAGCCGTCCAGCGTTTTGACGGTCCAGCCGTCGGGCAGGACCTTGATCTGCCAGGTCCCCACGTTGACCATGGGCTCCACCGCGATGGTCATGCCCGGCTGGAGCCGGGGGCCGTGTCCCGCCGGTCCGAAGTTGCGGACCTCGGGGGCCTCGTGGAGCTTGCTGCCCACGCCGTGACCCACATAGTCCCGGACCACGGAGAAGCCGTTGGCTTCTACATAGGCCTGGACTGCGTGGCCGATGTCGGACACCCGGCAGCCCTGACGGGCCATCTTGATGCCCTCCCAGAAGCTCTGCTGGGTCACAGCGATGAGCTTCTCCGCCTCGGCGCTGACGGCGCCGCAGGCGTAGGTAGCGGCGCAGTCCCCGTGGAACCCACCGATGAAGGCGCCCACGTCCACGCTGACGATGTCGCCCTCCTGAAGCTTTCGGGGGCCGGGGATGCCGTGGATCACCTCGTCATTGACGGAGATGCAGGCAGAACCGGGATAGCCGCCGTAGCCCAGGAAGGAGGGCTTTGCGCCGTGGCTCTCGATGAACCGGCGCACCGCCGTATCGATCTCGTGGGTGGTGACCCCAGGGGCCACCATGGAGCCGGCCAGGGCCCGGGCCTGGGCGGTGATCCGCCCGGCCCTACGCATGGCCTCGATCTCACGGGGAGATTTAATGGAAATCATTTCAATGCCCTTCAAGATTGCAGCGCCTCCATGATCGCCTGGGTGGTGGCCTCAATGGTGGGGCGGTTCTCCACCAGCGTCAGCAGGCCCTTGGCCTGATAATAGCCCTTCAGGGGCTCTGTCTGCTGATGGTAGACCTCCAGACGGTGACGCACCGTTTCCGGCTTGTCGTCATCCCGCTGGACCACAGGGCCGCCGCAGTTGTCACACACGCCCTCCGCCTTGGTGGGGCGGGCGTGGATGTGGAAGGACGCGCCGCACTTGCTGCACACCCGGCGGCCGGACATCCGCTCCTCGATCTCCTCGTCGGTGATCTCCAGGGAGAGGACCCGGTCAAACCGGACGCCCGCGGCATCCAGAGCCTCGGCCTGGGCGATGGTGCGGGGCACCCCGTCCAGGATAAAGCCGTCTGCACAGTCAGGCTGTGCAATGCGCTGGGCCACGATCTGGATGATCACGTCGTCTGGGACCAGCTTGCCTGCGTCCATGAAGGACTTGGCCTGAAGCCCCACCGGAGTGCCCTCCTGAATGGCTGCGCGTAAAATATTGCCGGTGGATATGGTAGGGATCCCCAGCTTTTGGCAGAGGACCTCTGCCTGGGTGCCTTTGCCCGCACCGGGAGCACCCAGCAGGATCATTTTCATACCCATAACTGTGACATCTCCCAAACTTACTCCAGGAAGCCCTTATAGTGCCGCATCAGCATCTGGGCCTCCATCTGCTTCACGGTCTCCAGAGCGACGCCCACCACGATGATCACGGAGGTGCCGCCGATGGCCAGGGAGCTGTATCCAAAGAGGTTGCCGGTGATGATGGGCGCAATGGCGATCACCGACAGGTAGAGCGCACCGAACATGGTGATCTTGTTCAGCACCTTCAGAATAAAGTCGGCGGTGGGCTTGCCGGGACGGAAGCCGGGGATAAAGCCGCCGTTCTTCTTCAGGTTGTTGGCCACCTCAATGGGGTTGAACTGCATGGTGGCGTAGAAATAGCTGAAGCCCACGATCAGCAGGAAGTACAGCACGCTGTAAAAGGGCTTGCTGGTGTCGAACAGCCGCATCAGACCGCCGCCAAAGCCCTGACTCTCCAGCGTCCAGCCGGCGAAAGCGCCGATGGTAGCGGGGAGAGAGGCGATGGACTGGGCGAAGATGATGGGCATAACGCCGCTCATGTTCACCTTGATGGGGATGTGGGTGGACTGTCCGCCGTACATCTTCCGGCCCACCACCCGCTTGGCATACTGCACAGGCAGGCGGCGCTCGGCGTTGGAGATGAACACGATGAACACCACCAGGGCCAGCATACCCAGCGCCACGACCGCGACCATCCAGGGGGCCAGCAGGCTCTTCTGGTAGGCAGCGATCTGGGCCTCGCTCCAGTTCATAGCGGTGAACTCCTCCTGGGTCAGGGGATCCATCCAGGCGGTGACGCCGTGGTAGATATCGCTGACCATGTGGGGGAAGCGGGAGACGATGCCGGCAAACAGGATGATGGAGATGCCGTTTCCGATGCCGAACTCGGTGATCTGCTCACCCAGCCACATCAGGAAGGCAGAGCCGGCGGTAAAGGACAGGACGATCACGATCCCGACCCACAGCGCAGGCAGCCCCTCCGTATCCACCAGGCCGTAGCTGTTGATCAGGCTGTAATAGCCGAAGCCCTGGATCAGGCCGATGGCCACGGTGGTGTAACGGGTGATGGAGGCGATCTTCTTGCGGCCCTCCTCGCCGCCCTCCTTGGCCATGCGCTCCAGAGCGGGGATGGCCACGGTAAGCAGCTGGATGATGATGGAGCTGTTGATATAGGGCTGGATGGACAGGGCAAAGAGGGTGGCCATAGAGAAGGCCGAACCGCTCATGGCGTTCATCAGGCCCAGGATGGTGCCGCTCTGAGCGGCCAGATAGATCTCCAGCTCCTGGGAGTTGATATAGGGGACAGGGATGGCGGCGCCCAGGCGGAAAATCAGCAGCGCGAAGATGGTAAACAGGATCTTCTTGCGCAGCTCAGGGATCTTCCAGGCGTCCCGGACGGTCTTGATCATAATCAGACCACCTCCACCTTACCACCTGCAGCTTCGATTTTTTCCTTGGCGGAGGCGGAGAAGGCGGAAGCCTGAACGGTCAGCTTCTTGGTGATCTCGCCATTGCCCAGGATCTTCACGCCGTACTCGCACTTGGAGAGGATACCCTTCTCCAGCAGCGCCTGGGCGTTGACCACAGCGCCGTCCTCGAACTTCTCCAGGACGGATACGTTCACAGCCTCCAGGGGCTTGGCGAAAATGTTGTGGAAACCGCGCTTGGGCAGGCGGCGGGCCAGAGGCATCTGGCCGCCCTCAAAGCCGACGCGGACGCCGCCGCCAGAGCGGGACCACTGGCCCTTCTGGCCGCGGCCGGCGGTCTTTCCGTTTCCGGAGCCCTCGCCGCGGCCCTTGCGGTACGCCTTGGTGTTGGAGCCGGCGGCGGGGGAGAGTTCATGCAGATTCATTGTCTCGCGCCTCCTCTTAGTTTTCCTCGGTCACCTGGAGTAGGTAGCCGATGTGAGCGATCTTGCCCCGGGTAGCCGCGTTGTCGGGCTGCACGGTGGTATCGCCGATCTTGTGAAGGCCCAGAGCCTCGGCGTTCGCCTTATGCTTGGCGATGCGGCCGTTCAGGCTCTTGACCAGCTTAATGTTCAGATTAGCCATTGTGAACGCCCTCCTTAACCCAAGATCTCGTCCACGCTCTTGCCGCGGATGCGGGCGACCTCCTCGGGGCTTCTCAGGGACTTCAGGCCCTCAAAAGCAGCGGAGACCACGTTCTGCGGATTGTTGGAGCGCAGGCACTTGGTGTAGATGTCCTTGATGCCGACCGCTTCCAGCACGGCACGGACCGCGCCGCCGGCGATGACGCCGGTACCGGGGGCGGCGGGCTTCATCAGCACGCGGCCGGCGCCGAACTCACCGATCACCTCGTGGGGGATGGTGGTGCCGGACAGGGACACGGTGATCATGTTCTTCTTGGCGTCCTCGATGCCCTTGCGGATGGCCTCGGGCACCTCAGAGGCCTTACCCAGGCCAAAGCCCACGCGGCCCTTCTCATCGCCCACCACCATCAGGGCAGCAAACTTGAAGATACGGCCGCCCTTGACGGTCTTGGATACGCGGTTCAGGGAAACGAGCTTCTCCACGAACTCGCTGGGTTCTCTCTCAAATCTAGCCATTGTCGTTTCCTCCTCCCTTAGAACTGCAGGCCGCCCTCACGGGCGCCCTCGGCCAGAGCCTTGACACGGCCATGGTACACATAGCCGCCGCGGTCGAACACCACGGTGTCGATGCCCTTCGCCTTGGCACGCTCGGCCACGGTGACGCCCACCTGCTTGGCGGCGTCGGTCTTGGTGCCCTCGCAGGAGAAGTCCTTCTCCAGGGAAGAAGCGGAGACCAGGGTCTTGCCGGTCACATCGTCGATGATCTGGGCATAGATATTGGTCTCGCTGCGGAACACGTTCAGGCGGGGACGCTCGGGCGTGCCGGAAATCTTAGCACGCACGCGCTTGTGGCGCTTGATGCGCTGGGAACGAGTATCGGGTCTGTTGATCATAGTGGCACACCTCCTTCTTACTTCTTGGCGCCGGTCTTACCAGCCTTGCGGCGGATGACCTCGTCAGTATACTTGATACCCTTGCCCTTGTAAGGCTCGGGGGGACGCTTCTCTCTCACTTCGGCGGCAAACTGGCCCACCTTCTGCTTATCGCAGCCGTGAATGATGATCTTGTTGGGGCCGGGGACCTCGATGGTGATGCCCTCGATCTCCTCCATGATGACCTGATGGGAGAAGCCCAGGTTCATAACCAGCTTGTTGCCCTCCTTGGCCACACGGTAACCGACGCCGTTGACGTCCAGCTCCTTCTTATAGCCCTCGGTCACGCCCACCACCATGTTGTGGATCAGGGTGCGGGTCAGGCCGTGGAGAGAGCGGTTCTCCTTGGCGTCGTTGGGACGGGTGACGTGGATGACCTCACCCTCCTGCTCGATCTTCATGTTGGGGTGGAACTGCCGGGTCATGGTGCCCTTGGGGCCCTTGACGGTCACGACATTGTTCGCCTCGATCTTAACCTCCACGCCGGCAGGGACGGCGATAGGAGCTCTACCAATTCTAGACATTCCTATAACCCTCCTTACCAGACAAATGCCAGGACTTCGCCGCCGACATGGGCCTCGCGGGCCTTCTTGTCGGTCATGACGCCCTTGGAAGTGGACACGATGGCGATGCCCAGGCCGCGCAGAACCTTGGGCAGCTCGTCCGCACCGGCGTACACGCGCAGGCCGGGCTTGGACACGCGGCGCAGACCGGAGATGACCTTCTCCTTACCGGCGCCGTACTTCAGGGTGACGCGGATAACGCCCTGGGTGCCGTCATCGATCAGCTGGAAGTTCTTGATGTAGCCCTCCTCCAGCAGGATCTGGGCGATGGACTTCTTCATGTTGGAAGCGGGGATGTCCACCGTGTCATGCTTGGCGTTGTTCGCGTTGCGGATGCGGGTGAGCATATCCGCAATGGGATCCGTGATGTGCATGAGTATTTACCTCCTCTTACAGATTACCGGCCGTTTCCGTGCCGGTACAGGCGATAAGGTATCGGGGAGCAGGCAATCTCTCCGACCTGTTGACCGCCTTTGCGCCATTGGCGCGATTATCAAAACCGCCGAAGCGGATCTGACCAAACTGATTTGAACGCGCAAACCCCGTAAACCGGGAAAACTCCCCGAATTACGGGTCTGGGCCTTCGCCCACGGCGCCGGGTGTGCCCTATTTTCAGGGCCCTGGGCGCGCAAGCACTTGATTATACCCCATTTATATCTGAAATGCAAGGTTTTTTAGCCTCGCACACCCGGACGCGTGGTTCATTTTTGTCAGGAAGGAACCGGTTGTGAGACACAGCCGGTTCCTTTCAAGACGATATTGGACCACGCCAGCGGGGGAGGGGAGAGGGGGCTGGGCCCCGGCCCCCTGCCCGGGCGGGAACGGTTTTTACCAGGAGGCCTTCTTCACACCGGGGATCTGGCCCTTGTAGGCCAGCTCACGGAAGCAGATACGGCAGATGCCGTAGTCCCGCAGATAGGCGTGGGGACGGCCGCACAGCTTGCAGCGGTTATAGCGGCGGGAGGAGAACTTGGGCTCCTTCTGCTGCTTCAGGATCATAGACTTCTTAGCCATAACGTTTCCTCCTCCTTAGCGGCCGGCGAAGGGAGCGCCGACCAGCTTGAGCAGCTCGCGGGCCTCCTCATCGGTCTTAGCGGTGGTGCAGACCACGATGTCCATGCCGCGGATCTTGTCGATCTTGTCGTACTCGATCTCGGGGAAGATCAGCTGCTCCTTGACGCCCAGGGCATAGTTGCCGCGGCCGTCGAAGGCGTCAGCGGAGATGCCGCGGAAGTCGCGGACGCGGGGCAGGGCCACGTTGAACAGGCGGTCCAGGAACTCCCACATCTTGTTGCCGCGCAGGGTAACCTTCGCACCGATGGGCATACCCTCACGGAGCTTAAAGTTAGCCACGGACTTCTTGGCCTTGGTGATCACGGCCTTCTGGCCGGTGATGGTGGTCAGGTCGGACACCACGGCGTCCAGCACCTTGGCGTTCTCACGGGCCTCGCTGCAGCCCACGTTGACCACAATCTTCTCCAGGCGGGGGATCTGCATGGTGGACTTATAGCCAAACTTCTGCATCAGAGCAGGAGCGACCTCGTCCTGGTACAGCTTCTTCAGGTTAGGGGTGTTAGCCATTTCGATTCACTCCTCCTCTCTCAGATCTCGGCGCCGCACTTCTTGCAGATGCGGACCTTCTTGTCGCCCTCGACCTTGTGGCCGATGCGGGTGGGCTTGTTGCACTTGGGGCAGACCTTCTGCACCTTGCAGGCGTAGATGGGGGCCTCCTTCTGGAGGATGCCGCCCTGCTCGCCCTGCTTGCGGGGCTTGGTGTGGCGGGAGACCATGTTGACCTTCTCCACGATCACCTTGCTGCTCTTGGGCATGACCTCCAGGACCTTGCCCTGCTTGCCCTTGTCCTTACCGGACAGGACGACGACCAGGTCGTCCTTCTTGATGCTCATTTTATTCATGCTCATTATCCTCCCTTACAGCACTTCGGGAGCCAGGGACAGGATCTTCATATAATCCTTGTCGCGCAGCTCGCGGGCCACAGGGCCAAAGATACGGGTGCCGCGGGGATTCTTGTCCTCCTTGATGAGGACGGCGGCGTTGTCGTCGAACCGGACGTAGGAGCCGTCGGGACGGCGCACGCCGCGGGAAGTACGGACGATAACGGCCTTGACGACCTCGCCCTTCTTCACAGTTCCGCCGGGCTGAGCCTTGCGGACGGAAGCCACGATCACATCCCCGATGTTGCCGAACTTGCGGCTGGAGCCGCCCAGCACGCGGATGGTCTTGATTTCCTTGGCGCCGGTGTTATCGGCGACCTTCAGATAGCTTTCTTCCTGAATCATGCCGGCACCTCCTTATTTCGCCTTCTCGATGATCTCAACCACGCGCCAGCGCTTGTCCTTGGACAGGGGACGGGTCTCCATGACACGGACACGGTCGCCGATGCCGCACTGGTTGTTCTCATCGTGAGCCTTCAGCTTATAGGTTCTCTTTACGATCTTCTTGTACAGAGGATGGGCCACGCGGTCGGCGATGGCGACCACGACGGTCTTATCCATCTTGTCCGAAACCACCAGGCCGACTCTGGTCTTACGGGAAGAAGTTCTGTTTTCCATCTTCTATTCCTCCTCTTAGCGGCCGGCGAGCTGCTGCTCGCGGATGATGGTCTTGACCCGGGCGATGTCCTTCTTGACCTCGGCGATGCGCACGGGGTTATCCAGCTGATTGGTAGCGTGCTGAAGGCGCAGGTTAAACAGGTCCTTCTTCAGATCCACCAGCTTGCTCTCCAGCTCGGAGGCAGACATCTTACGAACTTCGTTGGCCTTCATTACGCTTCACCACCCTTCTCGGTCTCTTCACGCTTGACGATCTTGCACTTGACGGGCAGCTTGTGGCTGGCCAGACGCAGAGCCTCGCGGGCGACCTCCTCAGAGACACCGGCGATCTCGAACATGACGCGGCCGGGCTTGACCACGGCCACCCAGTACTCGGGGGAGCCCTTACCGGAACCCATTCGGGTCTCAGCGGGCTTCTCAGTGACGGGCTTGTCGGGGAAGATCTTGATCCACACCTTACCGCCACGCTTGGTGTAGCGGGTCATGGCGATACGGGCGGCCTCGATCTGGTTGCTGGTGATCCAGCTGGGCTCGGTGGCCATCAGGCCGAACTCACCGTAGGTCACGGTGTTGCCGCGGCTGGCCTTGCCCTTCATGCGACCGCGGTGAACGCGGCGGTATTTTACGCGCTTAGGCAGCAGCATTACTGAGCGCCTCCTTCCTTAGGAGCATTGGCCTGACCGGCGGGGCGGGGGCCACGGTTGTTGTCACGGTTGAACCCGCCCTGGCGGCGGTCACGGTTGAACCCGCCCTGGCGGCGGTCGCCGTCCCGGCGGTCGCGGCGGGGACGCTCGCGGCGCTCCTGGTAGGGCTTGCTGGTATCCAGGGTGCGGGGGGTGGTGCGCAGGGCCTGAGTCAGGACCTCGCCCTTGTAGATCCACACCTTCACGCCGATGCGGCCGTAGGTAGTGGCGGCCTCAGCGAAGCCGTAGTCGATGTCGGCACGCAGGGTCTGCAGGGGAATGGTGCCGTCGTGATAGTGCTCGGTGCGGGCGATCTCAGCGCCGCCCAGGCGGCCGGAGCAGCAGGTCTTGATGCCGCGGGCGCCGGCGCGCATGGCGCGGCCCATGGCATTCTTCATCGCGCGGCGGAAGCCGATGCGCTTCTCCAGCTGCTGGGCGATGTTCTCAGCCACCAGCTGGGCGTTCATATCGGCGTTGCGCACCTCGACGATCTTCAGGTCCACGGGCTTGCCGATCATCTTGACCAGCTTGGCCTCGATGGCCTTGATCTCCTCGCCGCCCTTGCCGATGACGACGCCGGGGCGGGCGCAGTGCAGGTAGATACGGACCTTGGCATTGTCCCGCTCGATCTCGATCTTGGGGATGCCGGCGCCGTACAAAGTCTTCTTCAGGTAGTCGCGGATCTTCTTGTCCTCGACCAGCAGGTCGCCCACCAGCTCGTTCTTGGCGTACCAACGGGAGTCCCAATCCTTGATGACACCCACGCGCAGGCCGTGGGGATTAACTTTCTGTCCCATATTGTTCCTCCTCCCTTAGCGCTCGCTCACCGCGATGGTGACATGAGACGTGCGCTTGTTGATGCGGTACGCGCGGCCCTGAGCGCGGGGCATGATGCGCTTGATGATGGGGCCGGGGTTGGCATAGCAGGCGGACACATACAGCTTCTCAGGGTCCATCTGGTGGTTGTTCTCCGCGTTGGCCGCGGCGCTCTTCAGCAGCTTGAGCACAGGCTCAGAGGCAGCCTTGGGGGTCTGCATCAGGATCGCGGTGGCAGTGGCCACGTCCTTGCCCCGGATCAGATCCAGGACGATCTTCACCTTACGGGGAGAGATCCGCAGATATTTCAGGTTGGCTTTTGCTTCCATCGTTTCTCTCCTCCTTACTTACCAGTCTTGGAACCCGCGTGGCCCTTGAAGGTGCGGGTGGGAACGAACTCGCCCAGCTTGTGGCCGACCATATCCTCGGTCACATAGACGGGCACGTGCTTGCGGCCGTCGTGGACGGCAAAGGTGTGACCCACGAAGGAGGGGAAGATGGTGGAGGCGCGGCTCCAGGTCTTCAGTACCTTCTTCTCGCCGGTCTGATTCATCTCGTCGACCCGCTTCAGCAGCTCGGGAGCACAAAAGGGGCCTTTCTTGATACTTCTGCTCATCTTTTACTCCCTCCTTACTTTGCGTTGCGGCGCTTGACGATGAACTTGTCAGTGCGGTTCTTCGTCTTGCGGGTCTTGTAACCCAGGGCGGGCTTGCCCCAGGGGGTGACAGGGCCGGGACGGCCGACGGGGCTCTTGCCCTCACCACCGCCGTGGGGGTGGTCGTTGGGGTTCATAACAGAGCCACGGACGGTGGGACGCCAGCCCATGTGGCGCTTGCGGCCGGCCTTACCGATCTGGATGTTGGCCCAGTCGGTGTTGCCCACCTGGCCGATGGTGGCCTTGCAGTTCTCGCGGACATAGCGGACCTCGCCAGAGGGCAGACGGACCTGAGCCATGCCGTTCTCCTTGGCCATCAGCTGAGCGGCCACGCCGGCGGCGCGGACCAGCTGAGCGCCCTTGCCGGGGTAGAGCTCGATGCAGTGGATCTCCTCACCCACGGGGATGTTGGCGATGGGCAGGCAGTTGCCGGGGAGGATGTCGGCGTCGGGACCGGTCATGATGATGTGGCCGGCCTTCAGGCCGTTGGGGGCCAGGATATAGCGGCGCTCGCCGTCCTCGTACTCGATCAGGGCGATGTTGGCGGAACGGTTGGGGTCATACTGCAGGTTGACCACAGTGGCCTTGCCTTCCTTATCGCGCTTGAAGTCGATGATGCGGTACTTCTGCTTGTTGCCGCCGCCGCGGTGGCGGACGGTGATGCGGCCATAGCTGTTGCGGCCGGCGTGCTTGCTGAGGACCTCAGTCAGGCTGCGCTCGGGCTTGGCCTTCTTATCGATGCCCTCGAAGGCGGACACAGTCATGTGACGGCGGGAGGGCGTTGTGGGCTTAAAAGTCTTAATAGCCATTGTTCAATTTCCTCCTTACACCATACCCTCGAAGAACTCGATGGTCTTGGAATCGGCGGTCAGGGTGACCATGGCCTTCTTCCAGCTGGGACGGCGGCCGGCAGGCCGGGCGCCCATGCGCTTCATCTTGCCCTGCATATTCAGGGTGTTGACCTTGGCGACCTTGACGCCGAAGATCTCCTCCACAGCCTTGGCGATCTCGATCTTGTTGGCGTTCTTGGCCACCTCGAAGGTGTAGCGCTTCATCTCGGTATCAGCCATGGACTGCTCGGTGATGATGGGGCGCTTGATGATATCATAAGCGGTCATTACGCGAACACCTCCTCGATGATGGCCAGGGCGGCCTTGTCGACCACCAGGCGCTTGGCGTTTACGATGTCGTACACGCTGAGGACCTTGGCGGTGGTGGTGACCACGCCGGGGATGTTCCGGGCGGACTTGACGACCACCTGATCGACCTCAGGAGTGATGACCACGGACTTGCCCGCCTCGATGGCGTTCAGGAAGTCGCGCATGGTCTTGGTCTTGATCTCATCCAGCTTCAGGCCGTCCACCACCAGGATGTCGCCGGAAGCGGCCTTGGCGGACAGAGCGGACTTGAGGGCCAGACGCTTGACCTTCTTGTTCAGAGTGTAGCTGTAATCCCGGGGCTTGGGGGCGAACACGATGCCGCCGTGAGTCCACTGGGGAGCGCGGGTGGAACCCTGACGGGCGTGGCCGGTGCCCTTCTGACGCCAGGGCTTCTTGCCGCCGCCGGAGACCTCGGCACGGGTCAGCGCGCTCTGGGTGCCCTGACGGCAGTTGGCCAGGTGGTTCTTGACCACCTCATGGACCACAGCCTGGTTGGGCTCGACGCCGAACACAGCCTCGGAGAGCTCGATCTCGCCGACCTGCTGGCCGGCCATGTTGAATACATTCGCTTTTGCCATGATTTACACTCTCCTTTCCTTACTTGTTGCGGGCGGAAGCCTTCTGCGGGTTGCGGCCGGAAGCCTTCTGCGGGTTGTTGGAGATGCCGGCGGCGCCCTTGGGCTCGACATACTTCTTCACGCTGTTGTGCAGGAACACCACGCCGCCCTTGGGGCCGGGGATGGCGCCGCGCACGGCGATGATGCCCAGCTCGGGATCGACCTGGACCACGTCCAGATTCAGGACGGTGACCTGCTCGTTGCCCATCTGACCGGCGCCGTCACGGCCCTTGTAGATGTGGCCGGGGGTGGTGCCGGCGCCCAGGGAACCCTGATGACGGTGGACAGGGCCGCCGCCGTGGGTCATGCGCTTGATGGCGGCGCCGTGGCGCTTGACAACGCCCTGGAAGCCGTGGCCCTTGCTGATGCCGGTGACGTCCACGCGGTCGCCCGCGGCAAAGACGTCAGCCTTCAGCTCGTCGCCCACCTCGTACTTGGAGCAGTCCTCCAGAGCGAACTCCTTCAGGACCTTCTTGAACTCGGTCAGACCGGCCTTCTTCTGATGGCCGACCTCAGGCTTAGTGAGCTTGCGCTCGGGAACAGTCTCATAACCCAGCTGAATGGCCTCATAGCCATCCTTCTCGGCGGTCTTCTTCTGCACCACAGTGCAGGGGCCGGCCTCGATCACGGTCACGGGGACCACGCGGCCAGCTTCATCGAAGATCTGGGTCATACCGATCTTTTTGCCGATGATCGCTTTCTCCATGTTGGATTTTCCTCCTATTAAAGGTTATTGGTCGGGAGAGTTACCCATTGAGCTGGTATTGCTCTCGCGACTTGACCCGTCCGCCTCAAAATGCGGCGGACTGCGGTACAACAAAGGGATAAGGTGAAATCAATCTGACCTCACGCCTTGCCTGATCGCTGTACGCGACGGCTCAGACGATGAATTACAGCTTAATTTCAATCTCCACGCCGGCGGGAAGCTCCAGGCTCATCAGGGCCTCGACGGTCTTGGGAGAGGGCTTGACCACGTCGATCAGGCGCTTGTGGGTGCGGCGCTCAAACTGCTCACGGCTGTCCTTATACTTGTGGACGGCCCGCAGGATGGTGACGACTTCCTTCTTGGTGGGCAGGGGAATGGGGCCGGAGACAGTGGCGCCGGTGCGCTTGGCGGTCTCCACGATCTTCTCAGCGGACTGGTCGATCAGCTGATGATCGTAAGCCTTCAGGCGGATGCGGATCATTTCTTTCTGAGCTGCCATGGGTTGTTTCCTCCTTAAATACATACGAAGTGAATTTCTTTGTCCTTCACGCTCCGTACGGTGAAGTTCCTGTCCACGTTCTCGTGCGTATCACTCCGTGGCATGAAAGAAACCGGCGCGACAAGCAGGCCGGTTCCACCCAACCACAGCGATATACGCCGTGCCCAGGTCCTTCAGCCGCCCGATTCTAGCTCGGACATACTCCGCGGAAGTTACCTCGTTTCCGAGCAATCTCCCGCATCATCGCAGTTGTCCCATACAGGGACTTTGGTATCATACATCAACACCCCCGTGTGTGTCAAGGGTGTTTTGAAAATTTTTCAGCGCAGGCACGCCAATTTTCCCGGGTTTTCTGCCCGTTTTCTTTGGGCATCCTGCCAGGCCAGCCTTTTTCAGCGCCGGACTGGTCCGTCCTTCGCCCCAGAATGTCTCCCCGTCACCCTTTGGGGAGGAGAGGCAAGCCCCTCCCGACTCTTATTTTGCTGCGTTCTTCCTAAGACATTGTAGGGGCGGCCCCATGGGGCCGCCCACCGTTTTTTCAGACGGATTTCTTTCTACTCTGAGGGTTTCGCCCTGCGGGGCGACCTCCTTTGCCTGTGGCGGCAAAGAAGGCAAAACGCCGCCGAGGGAGACTCACATCGCCGTCGGGAACAGATTCCCTCCGGCTCCAGTTCGTTCTCCCCCGGACCCCCATTTACGGAGGATACCCCTACGCCCCTCTGCAAAATTTCCGGCGCGCAAAGTGCGGTTCCGGGTTTTAATTCCTTCCGGGCCACTGGGCCCTGGTGCGGTGCAAAATTTCGGTTTGTACGGTTTCACCGCCGCGCCTGGTTCCGACCAGCCGTGGCAGAGGGTGCGGGATCGTGTCTGCCCCGGACGGGGCCGTTCCCATAAACCGGGGACGCCCCTACGGCGTTTTAACGGCCCCGTCTGCTTCCGGAAAGACAGGCGCGGCTTCCTGGCTGCGGCGGCCATCGTACCGCACACGACGGATCAGTCGGTCTCTATGACGCCGCTCTGCTCCAGAAGGGGCTCTCCATCCTCCCGGTACAGCCGGAGGGTATATACCGCTCCCTCACACCAGTCCCCGGAGTACCCTCCCTCCGGAGGTTCCAGGGAAAACAGCCACACGCCGTCCTCCAGGCAGAGCCCCTCCTGGGCACGGCGGGTAAACTGCTCGTTACTAAAAAGCGTGACATCCACATCCAGCTCCGCCCGGGCCGTCTCCCGCGGGATCTGGAGAAACAGGAGGTTGCACCCGCTCATCCATGTTTTCCCGGGCTCTGGGACTCTGGCGATCACACTCTCCACCGGGACTGGGGTCGGTTTCTCACCCAGAGGGACGGCTGTCACCGTGTGCCATCCGGGCTGGCGCAGTGTGACAGAATAGGCCCGGTCCTGGGCCACACCCACTATAAACGGCTCAAATACACTGAGGTAGGCTCCATCCCGGCTCTGGATCTCCCCAACGCCGCCAGCACTCCAGAATCTGCTCCGGTATGCCACCTCGCTCCGGGGCAGCAGATACTGCCGCTCCAGCCGCCGGAACTCCATCTCCACTGTGGGCAGGGGACAGCCCGCCAGCCCCCACAGCCACCCCCCGACCAGTACGATGATCACCAGATTGAGGGCCAGCTTCTTTCCCCGGCTGAGGTGAATTTTTCCTGCTGTCCAGGACTTCAGCCCGCTTTTTTCCCATTTGGCCCGCAGCTTCTCTATCATTCCATCACCACCCGTTCCAGGTCATCAACCGTCAGAGTAAAGCTGCCCTTTCCGAAGTGAAACTTCAGACAGATGGACTCGCCCTCTGACCACTCCACATCTCCATAGGCCGCATAGGTGTCGTGAAACAGGCCCCACTCAGCCCTCTGGAGGCCGCATACCATCCGGTCGCTCATCGTCTCCGGATCCTGCTCCAGCAGTGCCCTGTCCATCCCATAGCTCCAGTCCCCCGGTCCGGTCATGGTAAGGGCAGACTGGAGGGCGCCCTCATTGATCCGTTCCCAGAACCGAGGGGTGGACACCCGAAAGGCCACCTGCACACGGTCCCTGCTCTCTCTCCAGTCCTGAGGGTAATCCAGACAGGCCGCCCCGACAATTTGGAAGGTATAGCCCCCCATCTGGATTTTCTCTCCCTCCGTCCGTCCGTACACGGTGCTTTCCCTGCCCCAGAGAGAATACCCGTACGATTGAAAGTGGTCGCTCAGGAAAAGATTGATCGCCACGAGAAGCACCACCAGGGTGGCCGCACCCCATTTGCTGGCCCGCCATAAGTACCCCAGCCAGGGCCTGTGGAGCCTCGCCAGTTCCTTTCCGATCTCCGCCGGGTCCCCCATCTCTGAGGTGGCCCGCTCCCAGGCCTCCTCCTCCGTCATATCCGGAAAGATCCGCTGAAGGTCGGCCGCCTTGTCCTCCAGGTGGGCGGCCAATTCTTCCGAGACCGCCCGCCGGTCCGGGCCGAAGCGGATCCCCGCCGTGGCTGTGTCCAGCCACTGTTCACAGCCGTTCATCCTCCCGTCCATGGTCCGCCTCCCTCCTCCGTGGTGGCCAGAGCGGCCCGCTCCAGTTCCCGGCCCGCTGCATCATAAAACACCGCCTCCATGGCGCAGTCCACGCCTCTCCGGTCCGGGCCGCTCCAATAGAGATCCCACTCATCGGCGTCGCTCAGGATCAGGTCCTCCGGGGGCCCGCCTTCATCCGGATCCTCCTCCACGGCGATATGGAACAGGACCGCCCCGTCCTTCAGCAGTTCTCCCGCTGCGGAGTAGGTCTTTTCCCACTGCTGGGTCAGCGGCGGCATATCCCCGGGCTGCTCCGGCTGGCTGCTGAAGGTCAAGCCGGAGGTCCCGTTTTTCCGGTACCAGCAGCCCACGGTCAGTTCCAGCTGGGCGGAGGCTGTCCCTGCTGGCACATCCGCCGCCGCCACCCAGATTTCTTCCTGCGCCGTCCTCATCTCCGGCACGGGGACCAGCGTAGGCCCGTCCAGCACCCGGGGCCAGTACTCCAGGCCGTCCCGCCCATCCTGCCACAGGATCACCTGATCCTGTCCGGCGGCCAGCACCCAGCGCTGGCCGTCACACGGAAGCACGCCCTGGACCTCCAGCGGGTCTGCCCAGTTGGCCTGGGCGACCCTGCGGAATCTGCCACGCAGGGTAGGGGAGGAGAAGCCCAGCAGGCCCCAGATAAACACCACCAGGACACAGAGCAGGACCAGATTCAGGGCCAGCCTGGCCCCCCGGCTCATCCGATATTTCTTCTTCATGCCTCCGCCTCCTTGGTCAGATCAACATTCAGGGAGAAGCTCCGCCCCAGCAGCCGGTACTCCAGGCGGATCCATTCCGCCTCCGGAGCGATGCCCCTCACCTGCACGCGATAGCTCTGATGAAACGGCCCCCAGCCGTCCAGATATACATAAATATGCCTGCGCAGGGATGCCGCTCTCACACTCCACTCACATTCACTGGCGTAATGGGATCCCAAATCGTCTGTGGCGGTAATATGCTTAACCTGACGGCCGCCCTTTTCCCAAAAGCGCAGGCTGTCCGCCCGCAGGCAGAGCTCCATGGTCCGTTCCCCATCTGGACCGGACCAGAGGACTGCCTCGTCCAGGGACAGGGTACACCCCTCCAGCTCCACGGTTTCTTCTCCTGCCGCCAACAGGACGATCCCGTCCTGATTCTCTCTCCGGCTGCTCTCCCGGCCGTACCAGCCTCCCAGGGCGGAGCTGCCGCCTATCACATGGATCCCCACCAGCACCAGTACCAGCAGGGCTGCCGCCAGCGCAGCCTGACTGGCCCGCCATAAGTAGCCCAGCCAGGGCCTGTGGATCTTTGCCAGCTCCTTACCCAGTTCTCTGGGGTCGCCCATCTCTTTCAGCGTCCGGTCCCACACCTCTGACTCCGTCATGTCCGGGAAGATCCGCTGAAGGTCGGCGGTTTTATCCTCCAGGTGGGCGGCCAATTCCTCCGAGACCGCCCGCCGGTCCGGACCAAAACGGATCCCTCCCGTTGCGAGGGCCAGCCACCGTTTCTCCCGCTCTCTGTTGTATCCATCCACGACGTGCCGTCCTCCTGACTCAAATCAACCGCCAAAGCACCAACATCCCAAACGTGAGCATGATCCCCGCGGCCCAAAGGAACACGCAGGAGACCGCCCACAGCCACCCCAGCCAGGGCTTGTGGATCCTCGCCAATTCTTTCCCCAGCTCCGTGGCATTTCCCATCTCCGAGATCGCCCGCTCCCGGGCCTCCGCCTCCGTCATATCCGGGAAGATCCGCTGAAGGTCGGCTGTCTTGTCCTCCAGGTGGGCGGCCAATTCCTCCGAGACCGCCCGCCGGTCTGGACCGAAGCGGATGCCTCTGGTGGCCTCGTCCAGCCACCGGTCCAGGCCGCTCCCAGTGCTCCAGTCCATCCCATCACCTCCACGGTGCAGTGAGTGTTCCCGAAACAGTCTCCAGCAACGCGCCCTCCTGATCTGTCTGCTCCAGCACATACGGAAGCGCCGCCCCTTGGCCGGACTCCAGGACCTGTTTTGGAATGGGAAACAGGATCACCGCGTCACCTGCTTTTTTCTCCTCTGAAACCTGGTATCCGCTCCCCTGGGGAAGCGCCAGCCTCACCACTGCCGCTGTGGGCTCCAGCTGCACCGCCGCCGCCCACGCTCCAACAAGGGGATCGTCCGGCAGGAGCCCGCCGTTTCCTGGCTCCACCAGATAGATCAGGGCCGGTCCCTCCGGCTCCGGGCAGCTGCGGACACCGCCCAGATGGGTGTCTCCCTCATAGGTCGTCAGATAGCCCATCCACAGCCTGCCGCCCCCTTGGGCCAACACCAGAGGCAGACCGTTCGGATAGAAGGGGAGATGCCCGCCATCTCCTGACTCACACGGGACGGATCCCGTCCAAAGCACTCGGACATCCCCTTCTGGGACGCCCTGTGCCTCCGCCGCAGTGCGGATCCCCCGCTCCACCATCCAAAGCGGTATTCTGGGCAGCGCCCACCACAATGCCAGCGCCAGGAAAAAAATAATAAAATTCCGTACTGTCCTCTGACCCCGGCTCAGCTGGGGAAGCCTTCTGCCCCCAGCCATCCCGGTCACGCCATCCCCAGGGCATTTGCCCCGCCGGACAGCACGTCCTCCACACCCTGATGGAACCTAGCCCACTCTGTTTTTTTATCCGCCAGCAGTTCCCGCCCCTTCCGGGTCAGCTTATAATACTTCCGCATCCGTCCGGTAGGCGCCTGCTGCTCATAGGAGGAGAGATACTTGCCCTTCTCCAGCCCGTGGAGAATGGGGTAGAGAGTCCCCTCCTTCATCTGAAAAACGTCATTGGAGCGCCGGGCCAGCTCCTCGATCATCTGATACCCATACAGGTCGCCGTGTTCCAGCAGAGAGAGCACCAGCAGGGTGCTGCTGCCCGCCACCAATCCTTTATCCAGCTTCATGGCTGTCCTTCCTTTCCCGGGAAAAGCTCCCGCCCAGATCATACCTTGTTCTTCTAGGTATAGAATACCTTGTATCTCTAGGTATTGTCAAGAATTTTTTGACGTTTCCCTGCAAGCTTTCGCGTTCTGTGCTTGTGGCTTTGTTCCGTACGCATTATAATAGGGGTATCTCCAAGGGCGGTGCGCTTCTCCCCAGCCGCAGTCCCGTCCACGCTCCGGAGGCCGCCCATCATCACAAGGAGGTTTCGGCTATGAAAAAGAAGATCATCACCGTCAGCCGCGAATTTGGAAGCGGCGGACGCACCATCGGCAAGACGGTCGCCCAGCGGCTGAACATTCCCTACTACGACAAGGAGCTGGTCAAGCAGGTGGCGCTGGAGAGCGGCTTCGACCCCAAGTTCATTGAGGAGCAGGGGGAGTTCGCCCCCAGCAAGAACCGCTTTGCCTACGCCTTTTTGGGCCGCGGCGTCCCCGGGGCCATGGGCGGGATGTCCGCCTCTGATTTTCTGTGGACCATTCAGCACCGGGTGATCCGGGACCTGGCGGACAAGGGCCCCTGTGTCATTGTTGGCCGCTGCGCCGACTACATCCTGAAGGACCGGGACGACTGCCTCCACACCTTCATCCACGCCAGCATGGAGTTCCGGGCTGACCGCATCGTCCGCCTGTACGGCGAGTCGGAGCAGTCCCCGGAGAAGCGCCTGACGGATAAGGATACCCGCCGCAGGGTGAATTACAAGCACTACACGGACCGGGAGTGGGGCATGGCCCAGAACTACCACATCACCCTGGATTCCGGGCTGATCGGCATTGAGAAATGCGTGGACATCATCCTGGACCTGGTCCGGGATGAGAACAACGGCTGAAGGCAGAAGCGTCCAAACAGGGCGGCAGGGGAGGATGTCCTCCTGCCGCCCATGCTCTCACATCTGTTTCCACATTTTCCGGATCATTTGTGGAAAACACACCGTTTTTTCCTGCGTTTTGCTTTGACATCCCGTTTTTGCCTGGAAAAAGGCGCAAAAAAGCTCTGCATCCTGTGCAAAACAGGACGCAGAGCTTTTCTCATTCCAGAATACGCTCAGAACGTGCCGGGGTTCAGCCCTTCTTCCGGGAGGCCAGCTTCATCCGCTCCCCGTGGTCCAGCACCCGCTTGCGCAGGCGCAGATTCTCCGGGGTGCACTCCAGCAGCTCGTCATCCGCCAGGAACTCCAGGCACTGCTCCAGGGAGAGGGTGCGGGGGGTGGTCAGGCGCAGGGCGTCGTCGGAGCCGGAGGCACGCATATTGGTCAGCTGCTTCTTCTTGCACACGTTGACCGAGATGTCCTCCGCCTTGGGGGTCTCGCCCACGATCATGCCGGCGTACACGGGGACGCCCGCGCCGATGAACAGGATGCCGCGCTCCTGGGCGTTGAACAGGCCGTAGGTCACCGCCTCGCCAGTCTCAAAGGCCACCAGGGAGCCGGTACTCCGCCGCTGGATCTCACCCTTCACCGGGGCGTACTTCTCAAAGACGGAGGCCATGATGCCCTCGCCCTTGGTGTCGGTCAAAAACTCGTTGCGGTAGCCGAACAGGCCCCGGGAGGGGACCAGGAACTCCAGCTTGGTGCGGCTGCCCACCGGGTTCATGGACAGGAACTCGCCCTTGCGGGAGCCGATCTTCTCCATCACCGCGCCCACGCAGTCGTTGGGCACGTCGGCCACCAGGCGCTCCAGGGGCTCACACTTCACACCGTCGATCTCCTGATACAGCACACGGGGAGGGGAGACCTGGAACTCATAGCCCTCCCGGCGCATGGTCTCCATCAGGATGGACAGGGACATCTCGCCGCGGCCGGCCACATTGAAGGAGTCGGTGGAGCTCTCCACCTCGTTCACCCGCAGGGACACGTCCTTCAAGGTCTCCCGGAACAGGCGGTCCCGCAGCTGGCGGCTGGTGACGAACTTACCCTCCCGCCCGGCGAAGGGGGAGTCGTTGACCGAGAAGGTCATCTCGATGGTGGGGGCGGAGATCTTTACAAACTCGATGGGCTCCACGCAGTCGGGAACACAGATGGTGTCGCCAATGGTCACATCGCCGATGCCGCTCATGGCGATGATGCTGCCGGCGGTGGCCTCAGTGACGGGGACCTTGGCCAGACCGTCGAACTCATACAGTGCGGTGGCCTTGGCCTTCTTGGGGGCAGCGTCGGGGGCGTGGTAATTGCACACCGCGATCTCCTGGTTCTGCTTGACAGTGCCCCGCTCAATGCGGCCGATGGCGATACGGCCCACGAACTCGCTGTAATCGATGGAGGAGACCAGCATCTGGAAGGGGGCCTCCACATCGGACTCCGGACCGGGAATATACTCCAGAATGGTGTCAAACAGAGGCTTCAGGTCGCTGCCCGCCACATCGGGCTGGACAGAGGCGGTTCCCTGCCGGCCGGAGCAGAACAGCATGGGGGAGTCCAGCTGCTCATCGGTGGCGTTCAGATCCATCAGAAGCTCCAGCACCTCGTCGATGACCTCATACACCCGCTGGTCGGGGCGGTCGATCTTGTTGACCACCACGATGACCCGATGGCCCAGCTCCAGGGCCTTGGACAGGACGAAGCGGGTCTGGGGCATGGGGCCCTCTGCGGCGTCCACCAGCAAGATGACGCCGTTGACCATCTTCAGGATGCGCTCCACCTCGCCGCCGAAGTCGGCGTGGCCCGGAGTATCCACAATATTGATCTTCACATCGCCGTACTGGATGGCGGTATTCTTGGCCGTGATGGTGATGCCGCGCTCCCGCTCCAGGTCGTTGGAGTCCATCACGCGGTCTACCACGGTCTGGTTCTCCCGGTACACGCCGGACTGCTTGAGCATCTCATCCACCAGGGTGGTCTTGCCATGATCGACGTGGGCGATGATGGCAATGTTTCTCAACTTCTCATTTCGCATATACAAAGCTCCTCCTACTATCTCCGGCAAGACCGCTGGGGTCCTGGGCATCTCAGACAAGCGACCCGTCTCATTTCTCTCATCCTGACAGGTCCAGACGCAGTATTATACCGCCATTGGGGAGAAAAATCAACGGTTCCTCGAAAAAACTCACACAAAATTGCATCTTCTCCCACCGGGGGAGTTCCGGCAAAAAGGCGGAGGACTTCCCTTCTCGGGTGTGGAAAACTATGTGGATAATGTGCAAAAACGAAAAAATGTTCGACTGCTCTTGACAAATTCGAACATTTGTTGTATTCTCTGAATAGAACATAAGTTCTGCTTCGGTCTCTGAGGCCGGCATCAGGCTCCCCTGCATCTTCCGGGGGATTTGGAGGGACATTTTATGCAGACGCTCTATTACAGCACCGCGAACTGGATCCGGCATACAGACAACATCGTCGACCTGGAGCAGTACCGCCGGAAGCTCTCCCAAGCTGAGAACAGCCAGCCGGAGGAGGGCCCTGAGCTGATCGTCCTGCCCCAGTCCTCTGCTCCGCGCCCCCGGCGCAGCCAGCGGCTGCGCCGGCGCGCCCTCATCCTGGATGCCTGCGCCAGCATGGGGATCCTGGTGATGACCCTTACCTTTGCACTGCGGGCGCTGGCGGTCTGATCTGTGCTCCTTTTGGGGAGGGGCAACGACTGACCCCGCATCCGCGCAGCTGCCGCCGTCGCTCTAAAATCAAGATGGCCTGGTCAGATGGAGCAAACGGGCGCGCCTGATGGCTCAGGACCTAATCTCTGCGGAGGTGAACTGGCGGGCGGCTGTCCGCCGTTCCAGACCCACATATCCCTAGAAAACCACAGCTAAAAACCGTCTGGAACAGTCAAAAAACTGTTCCAGACGGTTTTTTGTTTTCTCAAATGACGGTCAATACGCCAGCTTCTCCTCCAGCCAGCTCTTCAGCTCGCTGATGGGAACACGCACCTGCTCCATGGTGTCGCGTTCCCGGATGGTGACTGCATTGTCCGCGGGGGTCTTGTCGTCGCCCACAGTCTGGAAGTCCACGGTGATGCAGTAGGGCGTGCCGATCTCGTCCTCCCGGCGGTAGCGCTTGCCGATGGAGCCGGCGTCGTCATAGTCCACCATGAAGTACTTGGACAGCTCGGCCTGGATCTCCCGGCCCTTTTCACCCAGCTTCTTGGACAGGGGCAGCACGGCGCACTTGAAGGGGGCCAGGGCGGGGTGGAGGCGCAGGACAGTGCGGACGTCGTTCTTCTCGGCGTCCACCACCTCCTCGTCATAGGCGTCTACCAGGAAAGCCAGGGTGACACGGTCAGCACCCAGGGAGGGCTCCACCACATAGGGGATATAGTGCTCGCCGCTCTCCTGATCGAAGTAGGTCTGATCCTTGCCGGAGGTGTTCTGGTGGGCGGTCAGGTCGAAGTTGGTGCGGGAGGCCACGCCCCACAGCTCGCCCCAGCCGAAGGGGAACACGAACTCAAAGTCAGTGGTGGCGTTGGAGTAGTGGCTCAGTTCCTCAGGGTCATGGTCCCGCAGGCGCAGGTTCTCGTCCCGGATGCCCAGGCCCAGCAGCCAGTCGTGGCAGAACTTTTTCCAGTAGGCGAACCACTCCAGTTCGGTGCCCGGCTTGCAGAAGAACTCCAGCTCCATCTGCTCGAACTCGCGGGTGCGGAAGGTGAAGTTGCCCGGGGTGATCTCATTGCGGAAGGACTTGCCGATCTGGCACACGCCGAAGGGCAGCTTCCGGCGGGTGGTCCGCTGGACGTTCTGGAAGTTGACAAAAATGCCCTGGGCGGTCTCGGGGCGGAGGTAGACGGTGTTCTTGGCGTCCTCGGTGACCCCCTGGAAGGTCTTGAACATCAGGTTGAACTGGCGGATGTCCGTCCAGTTGAACTTGCCGCAGGTGGGGCAGCAGATATTGTGCTCCTCCACAAAGGCCTTCATCTCCGCCTGGCTCATGGCGTCCACGCTGTGGCCCAGGTCGAAGCTGTTCTCCTGGCACCAGTCCTCAATGACCTTGTCGGCACGGAAGCGCTCCTTGCACTCCTTACAATCCATCAGGGGGTCGGAAAAGCCGCCCACATGGCCGGAGGCCACCCACACCTGGGGATTCATCAGGATGGCAGCGTCCAGACCCACGTTATAGGGGTTTTCCTGGACGAACTTCTTCCACCATGCTTTCTTCACATTGTTTTTCAGCTCCACACCCAGAGGGCCGTAGTCCCAGGTGTTGGCCAAGCCGCCGTAGATCTCAGAGCCGGAGAAGATAAATCCCCGTCCCTTACACAGGGAGACGATCTTTTCCATGGTCTTTTCGCTGTTTTTCATGTTCCAAACTCCTTTTTGTTCAGATTGTTTGGCTCAAGGTATTTGTCCTTCACATCTCGGTACACTGAAATCAAAACGCCCTGAGCCGGCTGTATCGGCTCAGGGCGAACAAAGCTGTCCGTGGTTCCACCTGAATTCGTGTCTGGCTGACACGCACTTCGTTCCCGGTAACGGCGGGGGACCGGCGGGCCATTTCCTGCCCGCGCTCCAGAGGGCCTTCCCACCCCGCCCTCGGAGGATTTGCACCGTCCATCCTCTCTCTTGCGCCCCGGCGGGGGGTACTGTTCTCTGTCTCTGCTTTGAGTGACATTGTAATATACAAAACCCGGGTTGTCAAGGGCCGCTTTCCGGTCGGGAGCCGGAATTTATCCACATTTTCCGCAGAAAATGTGGATAAATCATCGGAATTTTCTGCTCTCCGCCACCGCCAGCTCGTCACAGCGGTTGTTGTACGGGTTGCTGGCGTGTCCCTTTACCCAGTGGAGGTTGACGGTGTGATAGTCACACAGCTCCAGCAGCTGCTGCCACAGGTCAGGGTTGAGGGCGGGTTTTTTGTCCCCCTTGACCCAGCCTCTGGCCCGCCAGCCCTTGGCCCAGCCCTTCTCCAGGGCGTCGATGACATACTTGGAGTCGGAGTACAATTCCACCTGACAGGGCTCCTTCAGGGCCCGGAGAGCGGAGATCGCCCCGGTGAGTTCCATGCGGTTGTTGGTGGTCTGCGCCTCTCCGCCGGACATCTCCTTCTTGTGGGGGCCGTACATCAGGATGGCCCCCCAGCCTCCGGGGCCCGGATTGCCGGAGCAGGCCCCGTCGGTATAAATGGTGACTGTTTTCATGGCTGCCTCCTGATTAAAAAGCCTTCCCCCCTGTGGGGGGAAGGCTTTTTTGATCCCCTAACCCACCCGCGTGGAATCGGCGTCCGGTCATCAACATCAATCGTAATAATACCCATGTAACTGTACCGGGCATTATCATAAATTGGGAGTCGAACCCAACGAATGGCCCCGCTCGTTGCCAAATCTGTGTGCCCAATGGCTCCGGCACTGAGAGCTTGACGCCCGCCTTCCCCGCTGCCAAAGCGCCGGGAGAGGGCGTTCTTCCCCATCCCGGCCGCTCTTTTTACAGCTCTATCAGCTCTGTGGTCCAGTTTTTCTCCTGGATGGTCTCATCCATCTCCCGGAGTGCCTTGGCATCCCGATCCACCTGCTTTTGCAGCTCCCGGACGTTGACGGTGCTTCGGATCCGGATCTCGCCCACCGTCCGGCGGCTGACCAGGCTGCTGGCGCTGCTCAAAAAACCGCGGAGGATCCCCAGGCGGCCGGTCATGCAGTCCCGGCGGGCCAGCAGGTCGGACAGCGGGACCCCGTCCGCCAGGGTGGCACTGTTGGTCCGGTTGATCCGGGCGATCAGAGCCTCCAGCTGGGCGTAGTCCTCATCCAGTTCCCGGAGGAGCTCCACGGGGTCCTCCGCGGGCTCCTCCCCCTCCTGGACCTGCGCATTGTTGTTCAATCGCTCCTCCAGCTGACGGATGCGGGTCTGAAGCTCAGCGCGCTGGGAGAGTGCGTTTGCCAGTTTCATGGTTCTGTCCTTTCTGTCCTCTGACTAAACTCAGCCCGTCAGGGCTCCTCCGTGGAGCCCGGCTCCGTTCCTTCCATTCCGTCCTGCTCAGGATCCTGGGCGTTTTCCACACTTTCCTCTGAATTTGTGGATTCCTCCTCCCGGTCAGCCAGGGCCAGGGAGATCACTCTGTCCCCCTCTTCCTTGAAGCGCATGACAATGACGCCCTGGGTGGCCCGGCCGGCGGTGCGGATGGTGTCCACATGGGTGCGGATCAGGATACCCGCCTGGGTGACCAGCAGCAGGTCCTCGCCGCCGTCCACCACCTTGATGCCCACCACCGGGCCGGTCTTTTCGGTGACCATATAGTTCTTGATGCCCAGGCCGCCCCGGTTGGTGATCCGGTACTCCTCCACAGGGGTGCGCTTTCCGTAGCCGTTTTCTGTGATAGACAGCACGGTCCGGCCCTCGGCAGCCCGGCCGGCCCCCACTACATAGTCGCCCTCCCGCAGGCGGATCCCCCGGACGCCCACAGCGGTCCGGCCCATGGGCCGGACGTCCTGCTCATCAAAGCACACGGCCATTCCGTCGTGGGTGGCGATCAGGATCTTCTGGGCCCCGTCGGTCTCCAGGACGCAGACCAGCTCGTCGCCCTCGTCCAGGGTCAGGGCACGAATACCGCTGGCCCGGATGTTCTTCAGGGCGGAGACCGCCAGGCGCTTGACCGTGCCCTGGCGGGTGACCATGAACAGATAGAGCTCTTCCTCCCCGGTCTCCCGGAAGTGGAGCATGGTCTGGACCCGCTCTCCCGGCTCCACCTGGAGGATATTCACCAGGTTGGTCCCCTTGGCGGTCTTTCCGCTCTCCGGGATCTGATAGCCCTTTTTCCGGTACACCTTGCCGGTGTCGGTAAAGAACAGAAGGTAGTCATGGGTGGAAGCGGTGAACACATCCACCACGGTGTCCTCCTCCCGGGTGGTGATGCCCTTCTTACCCATACCTCCCTTGGACTGGGCGGCGTACTCGCTCACCGGGGTGCGCTTGATGTAGCCGGCCTGAGTCAGGGTAAAGACGCACTGCTCCTCCTCGATCAGGTCCTCGATGTCGATCTCGTCCTCCACGTCCTGGATCTCGGTGTACCGCTGGTCGCCGTACTTGTCCCGGATGGCGGTGAGCTCCTCCTTCAGCACGCCCCGGAGCATCTCCTCGCTGGAGAGCAGCTGGTTGAAATAGGCGATGCGCTCCTCCAGCTCCTGATATTCCTTCTCCAGCTTCTCCCGGTCCAGGCCCTGGAGAGCCTTCAGGCGCATATCCAGAATGGCCTGGGCCTGGATCTCATCCAGGTCGAAGCGCTGGCACAGGCGCTGCTTGGCGTCATCATAGCTGGTGCGGATGATGTGGATGACCTCGTCGATGTTGTCCTGGGCCACCAGCAGGCCCTCCAGCAGGTGGGCCCGCTCCTGGGCCTTTTTCAGGTCGAACCGGGTGCGGCGGATGATGATCTGCTCCTGATAGGCGATGTACTCGTCCAAAATATGCCGCAGGGAGAGGATCTTGGGCTGAAGCTTCCCGTTGACCTCCACCAGGGCCAGCATATTGATGGCAAAGGTGGTCTGGAGCTGAGTCTGGGCAAACAGGCGGTTGAGCACCACCTGGGGATTGGCGTCCCGCTTCAACTCGATGACAATGCGCATACCGTTCCGGTCGGTCTCGTCCCGGATGTCGGAGATGCCCTCCAGGCGCTTGTCCTCCACCTGGTCGGCCATATTCTTGATGAGCATCCGCTTATTCACCTGATAGGGGATCTCGGTGATGATGATGCGGGTGCGGTCCTTGCCGAATTCCTCGAACTCATGGCGGGCCCGGACGGTGATCCGGCCCCGGCCGGTGGCGTAGGCCGCCCGGATGCCGCTGCGGCCCATGATGATGCCCCGGGTGGGGAAATCGGGGCCGTGGATGTGCTCCATCAGGTCGGGGAGCGTGCACTCCGGGTCATCCAGTACACAGATCACGGCGTTAATGACCTCGGTGAGGTTGTGGGGCGGGATGTTGGTGGCCATACCCACGGCGATGCCGCTGGAGCCATTGACCAGCAGGTTGGGGAACCGGGAGGGGAGCACCTTGGGCTCCTTCCGGGTCTCGTCAAAGTTGGGGTCCCAGTCCACGGTGTCCTTCTCAATGTCCCGCAGCATCTCGTCGGAGAGCTTGGACAGCCGGGCCTCGGTGTAACGGTAGGCGGCGGGGGGATCGCCATCCACGGAGCCGAAGTTGCCGTGTCCGTCCACCAGCATATACCGCATGGAGAAGTCCTGGGCCAGACGAACCAGGGCGTCGTAAACAGACTGGTCGCCGTGGGGATGGTAGCGGCCCAGCACATCGCCCACGCAGGTGGCAGACTTTTTGAAGGGCTTGTCTGAGGTCAGGTTATCCTCATACATGGCGTAGAGGATGCGGCGGTGGACCGGCTTCAGACCGTCCCGCACGTCGGGCAGGGCCCGGCCCACAATGACGGACATGGCATATTCAATATAGGATTGCTCCATCTCCGGAACCAGAGGGGATATTTCGATCTTCTGGTTCGGATAGCGGATCTCCTCGGGATCATATTGGGGTTTTTTGCTCATGGGTTGTTGTCCTCCTTACAGAGCGGGGAAAATTGAAGATCAGAAACTAGGAGCTGGAAATGAGAATGGGGGCATCCCGCCTTTGGCGGAGTGATGGGAACAGCCGCCCCTGCCATCCGTGGAAGCATCCGCTTCCATTGACTCGCTCAAATGGTCCGGCTGTGCCGGACACCGCAATTCCTAACTCCTAATTTCTCATTCCTAATTCTCAGTAGTCCAGGTTGACGGCGTATTTGGCGTTCTTTTCAATGAACTCCTTCCGGGGCTCCACCTTCTCGCCCATGAGGATGGTGAAGGTCTCGTCGGCCCGGACGGCGTCGTCCAGCTCGATGCGGCGCAGGGTGCGCTTCTCCGGGTCCATGGTGGTCTCCCACAGCTCGTGGGGGTTCATCTCGCCCAGGCCCTTGAAGCGGCTGATGTCGATTTTCACATTGGGATTGCCCCCCCGCATCTCGGCGGAGATGGCGTCCCGCTCCTCCTCGGAGAAGGCCAGGCGGGTGGTCTTTCCCCGGGTGAGCTTGAACAGGGGCGGGACGGCGGAGTACACATAGCCCTGCTCGATGAGGGGCCGCATGAAGCGGAAGAAGAAGGTGAGCAGCAGGGTGCGGATGTGGGCGCCGTCCACGTCGGCATCGGCCATGATAATGACCTTGTGATAGCGCAGCTTGTTCAGGTCGAAGTCGTCCCCGATGCCCGCCCCCAGTGCGGTGATGACCGGGGTCAGCTTGTCGTTGCCGTATACCTTGTCCGCCCGGGCCTTTTCCACATTGAGCATCTTGCCCCACAAGGGGAGGATGGCCTGGAAGCGGCTGTCCCGGCCCTGGGTGGCCGAGCCGCCGGCGGAGTCGCCCTCGACGATGTAGAGCTCTGTGAGCTCCGGGTTGGCCTCGTTGCAGTCCCGCAGCTTATCGGGCATGGCGGCCCCGCCCAGGGCGGTCTTGCGGCGGATGGACTCCCGGGCCCGCTTGGCGGCTTCCCGGGCCCGGTTGGCGGTGAGGGCCTTGTCCAGAATGGCCCGGCCCACAGCGGGGTTCTCCTCCAGATAGATCTCCAGCTTTTCGCTGACGATGTTGTTCACCAGGGTGCGGATCGCGCTGTTGCCCAGCTTGGCCTTGGTCTGGCCCTCAAACTGGGCGTCGGTGAGCTTGACGGAGATGACCACGGTCAGGCCCTCCCGGCAGTCCTCGCCGGACACCTTTTCGTCGTCCTTGAGCAGTTTGATCTTTCGGCCATAGGCGTTCAGGGCGTTGGTCAGGGCCCGCTTAAAGCCCTCCTCATGCATCCCGCCCTCCGGGGTATGGACGTTGTTGGCAAAGGATACCATGACCTCGCTGTACCCGTCATTGTACTGCATGGCCACCTCGGCCATGCTGTCCTCCCGGGCGCCGGACATATAGATCACATCGCTGTGCAGAGGGTCCTTGCTCTTGTTGAGGAAGGTGACAAACTCCCGGATACCTCCCTCATAGCACATATCGTCCTCCTGCTCCTGTCCGGGGCGCAGGTCCACCGTCTGGATCCGCAGTCCGGCGTTGAGGAAGGCCTCCTCCCGCATCCGGGTGTGGAGGGTCTCATAGCTGTATACCAGGGTGTCGAACATCTCTGGATCAGGCTTGAAGGTGACTGTGGTGCCGGTGTGGTCCGTACGGCCCACCACCTTCATCTCCTGGGTGATCTTGCCCCGGGAGAATTTCATCTCATAGATCTGGCCGTTCTTATGGACCTGGACCTCCAGCCACTCGCTCAGAGCGTTGACCACCGAGGCGCCCACGCCGTGGAGGCCGCCGGAGACCTTGTACCCGCCGCCGCCGAACTTGCCGCCGGCGTGGAGGATGGTGAACACCACCTCCAGGGCGGGCTTTCCGGTCTGGGGCTGGATGTCCACCGGGATGCCGCGGCCGTTGTCGGTGACGGTGATGGTGTTGCCGGGGTTGATGGTCACCGTGATGTCAGTACAGTGGCCGGCCAGCGCCTCATCGATGGAGTTGTCCACGATCTCATACACCAGGTGGTGCAGGCCGGACTCCGAGGTGGAGCCGATGTACATTCCCGGGCGCTTCCGCACCGCCTCCAGTCCCTCCAGCACCTGGATCTCAGAGCCGCCGTATTCATGCTCCACCTGGGTGGAGTTCAGTTCCAGTTCTTCAGCCATAGTAACCTCCGTTTGGTCATGGGGGCCCGGAGCCTCCGGATGGTCTGCTCCGGCCCCTCTTTCTGTCTCGTTTCCACGGGAACGCCCAATAGACCGTCGTCCCCGGCGCGGCCCGTGGGCCGCATATCATTCAAACCGGTTCTCCTCCGCCCGCTTCAGCAGGGTCGCGGGGGAGAGCTGGGAAATATAGATCATGGGAGGGCCGGCCTCTCCGCCCACCACCACAAAGGACCGCGGAAGGTCGTCGCCCAGCCAGACCACTCTTCCGGCCTGCTCCGCCCGCTCCAGATACTCCCGGGTCTTATAGGCCCAGCTGGCATTGTCCAGGTCGAACACCCCCAGAATCTGGCTGTGGGGCACTACCACCGACTGGCCCAGATGCAGATACACGGCTTCCGCCTCCTCTCCATTCTTTTTCCACATTCTCCCCGTCTGATGTGGAAAAAAACCACGTCATGGCCCGTCCAGCACCCTGGGCCTCCAGATCCGCCGCCACAGCCGCCAGCCCAGCCAGCAGCCCAGCAGAAGGGCCGCCCCGGGCACACCGGGGAAGATCAGCAGCTGTGTCACCGGAGAGACCGTCTCCGATTCCCACAGGCTCCACCGGCCCGCCCCAATCAGAGCGGTGAGGAGGATCCCCAGGACAGGGGGGAGGGCACGCCAGATCCGCCGCCGGGGCAGGCGGCAGCACAGATACTCCAGCACCAGCCCCAGCAGCAGGGGAAGCAGGAAAAACATTCCGATCACAATGGGCATAAAAACTCCTTTTGACGGCGTGAGCCGTCCGGTTGCTCCGCAGTTTCAGATGTCGGTCCGACACCGCAGAATCGCTCCTGTTCGGTGTTATACCAGGGCGCCCTCGTGGATGTGGAAGGCCGCGCCCCCCTCCAGGCCCTCCAGCTTCTCCTCCTCACAGCAGGTGATGAAGATCTGTCCTCCCTGAATGTGGTTGAGGACAAAGGCCTGACGCCGGACATCCAGCTCTGAGAGCACATCATCCAGCAGCAGCACGGGATACTCCCCGGTCTCCTGAAAGAAGATGTCCCGCTGGGCCAGCTTGAGGGACAGGGCCGCCGTCCGGGTCTGCCCCTGAGAGCCATAGGTCTTGGCAGAGCGGCCGTCCAGTTCCACCAAAAGGTCGTCCTTGTGGGGGCCGGACAGGCACTGCCTGGAATCCAGCTCCGCCTGACGGTGGCGCTCCTGGTGGTCCCGCAGCTGCTCCAGGATCTTCTGGGGTGCGGCTGTGGGGTCGGATACAGAGGACACCGTCTGATAGGTCAGGGAGAGCTCCTCCCGTCCGCCGGAGAAGTCCCGGTGCACCGCCGGGGCCGCCTCCTGGAGCCGCCGGACGAAATATGCCCGGTATCGGATCACCAGCGCCCCCATCTGAGCCATGCGCACGTTGAAGTCCTCCAGCGTCTCCAGCAGGGAGGGATTCTCCGGCCAGTCCCGGAGGATGCGGGTCTTGTGCTCATACAGACGGTTATACTCCGCCAGGGCCTGGGCATACCGGGGGCGCAGCTGGCAGATGGCACAGTCCAGAAAGCGCCGCCGGGCGGCGGCCCCCTCCCGGATGAGAAGCAGGTCCTCCGGACAGAAGAGCACCGTATTCAAAATGCCGGACAGCTCCCCGGCGGTTTTCAGACGGACTCCATTGGAGGACAGCTGCCGCCGCCTGCCCCGGGCCAGACGGGCCTCCAGCAGGAACTCCCGCCTGCGGCTCTCCACAGCGCCCCGGATCAGGGCCTCATCTCCGTCCAGCCGGATCATCTCCCGGTCGTACCGGGCCCGGTGGGACCGGGCGGAGGAGAGGTAAGCGATGGCCTCCAGAAGATTGGTCTTTCCCTGGGCGTTCTCCCCATAGATCAGGTTCACCCGGGGGTGGAACTCCGCCTGAAAGCGAATATAATTTCGGAACTGCTCCAGTTCCAGCGCCTTAACGATCACTGTACGGACAGCTCCAGCTCGCCGTCGATGACCGCCCGGTCACCAGGGCGCAGCTTCTTGCCCCGCATGGTGCAGACCTCTCCGTTGACCGCCACCCGTCCCTCCTGGATGATCAGCTTGGCGTCGCCGCCGGTCTCCACCGCTCCGGCAAATTTCAGAAGATCCTGCAGCTTGATGAACTCCGTGCGGATCTTCACAGTTTCTTTCTCCATAACACACCACTTTCGTTCAATTAGGAATGAGGAGTGAGGAATTAGGAATTATGGCGTCCCGCTTCGCTGGACTTTTTTCATTCCTAACGCCTCGTTTCTAATTTCTAATCTGCTTGCACAGTACTATTTTCGTCCAATTTGAAACGGGGAGTGAGGAATTAGGAATTATAGTCTCCGGGCTTGCTGGACTTTTTTCATTCCTAACTCCTCATTTCTAATTCCTAATCTGCTTGCACAGTACCTTTTTCGTCCAATTTGAAACGGGGAGTGAGGAATCATAGTCTCCGGGCTTGCTGAACTTTTTCATTCCTAACTCCTAATTCCTAATTCCTAATTCCTAATTCGCCTTCAATCGGACAGGCAGAACCATATAGATGAAATTTTCCTCACCCTCGGCAGGCAGGATGACGCAGGGGGCTACACCGGAGGAGAACTCCAGACGCAGACGGTCCGCCGGCGCCGCCTTCAGGGCGTCCATCAGATACTTGTTGTTGAATCCGATCTCCAGCTCCTGCCCGTCTCCGGTAATGGGACACTGGTCGGCGGCGTCTCCAATCCCCGTTTTGGTGGTGATGGACACCAGACCGTCGCCGAACACACAGCGCAGGGGACTTTTCAGCTTTTCGCTGATGATCAGGGAGACACGGTCAATGGAGGCCAGCAGGGTGCGGGCGTCACACTCCACATGGATGGGGTTGTTCCGGGGGATGGCGTTGCGATAGGCCAAAAATTCGCCCTCCAGCCGGCGGCAGACCAGCACGGTCTCCCCGGTCTGAAACAGGATGTGGCGCGCCCCCTGGTTGACCGTAACAGGTCCCTCTCCGGAACAGATCTTTTCCACCTCGCTCAGGGCGGAGCCAGGCACCACAAAGGAGAAGGTCTCTGCGCCCTCGGTTTTTTCCACAGGCTCCCGGCGCAGCGCCAGGCGGTAGCCGTCCACCGACACGATGGTAAGTCCGGTCTGATCCACTTCAAAGAGGGATCCGGTGTGGATGGGGCGGCTTTCGTTGTCGCTGACGGCAAACAGGGTCTGGGCGATCATGGAGCGCAGCGCGCTCTGCTCCATGGTGAGGGAGTTCTGCTGATCCACAGTGGGCAGCTCCGGAAATTCCTCCGGATCTGTCCCCAGAATGTTGAACTCAGACAGACCGCATTTGATGTTCACCATATAGTTGTTTGCAGTAAAGACTACCACGTCGTCCGGCATTTTCCGGATGATCTCGCCGAACAGGCGGGCAGAGAGCACCAGCGAGCCGGGCTCCTGGATCTCTGCGGGCACGACGGCCTGGATCCCGGTCTCCAGGTTATAGCCGGTCAGGCGGAGGCGGGTATCCGCCTCGATCAGGATGCCCTCCATGGCGGGAATGGAGCTTTTCACTGCAACAGCCCGGGAGGTGGTTGCCACCGCCGCGGACAGAAGCGCCTTTTCACAGGAAAATTTCATGGGTGTGCCTCCTTGCGTTCCTCCCGCGCTCTCTGAAAGAGAGGAGAGGATATATTTTTCGTAACAGTAGCCCGTAGGGGGAAAAAATGTGGAAAAACGGTGCAAGCCTTAGAGCCCCTAAGGAAAACGCGTCCACAGGGGGTGTGGAGGATTTTCAACCGCTTTCCACAGGGTGGGCACGGAAATCAAGTTATCCACATTATGCAACAAGTTATCCACATTTAAGTGTGGATAACAATGAGTCAAAAGAAGCAGGCCGGAAAAGCCCGCTGGGGGCGTCTGGCCTGGATCTTTTGGGGAGAGCCGGTAAAAACTGCGCTCTATTCACTCATATCGGATGTTGATGTTTGCGGTGATGTCCTTGATGATCTCCGCCTTTTCCGGGTCCACTTTGATAAGGTCCTCAATGCGTTCGATGGAGTGAAGGACGGTGGTATGGTCCCGGTTGTCGAACTCCTTGCCGATCTCCTTCAGGGAGAGGTTGGTCATGCGGCGGATCTGGTACATGGCGATCTGCCGGGCCAGAGAGATGTCCTTGGCACGGCCCTGGCCCCGGAGGGTGGCCGGCTCGATATTATAGAATTTGCAGACCTCGTCGATGATGACGTCTGCGGTGGGGACGATGTCGGATTTCTCTTTGAACATATCCTTGACCGCCCGGACCACTGTTTCCTTGTCCACGGAGTCGCCCATCAGCTGCTGATAGGCCATGATCTTGTTGACCGTGCCCTCGATCTGCCGCACATTGGCGGTGATGTTCTCAGCAATGAGCTGGAGCAGGAAGTCAGGCAGCTCCACCCCCATGCGGATGGCCTTGTTTTTGATGATGGCCATGCGGGTCTCATAGTCCGGAGGCTGAATGTCGGCCAGCAGGCCCCATTCGAACCGGGTTTTTAGGCGGTCCTCCAGGCGGAGCATCTCCTTGGGCGGCCGGTCGGAGGTGAATACGATCTGCTTTTTCAGCTCGTACAGGGTATTGAAGGTGTGGAACATCTCCTCCTGGGTGGAGTCCCGGCCGGCAATAAACTGCACGTCGTCCATGAGGAACACGTCGGCGCCCCGGTATTTTTCCCGGAATTCCGCGTTGCGTCCCTCCCGAATGGCCTGGATCAGCTCATTGGTGAAGGTGTCTCCCTTGATGTAGACCACCTTGTAGTCCGGGTGGTTTTTGTGGATGGTGTGGGCGATGGCGTACAGAAGGTGGGTCTTGCCCAGGCCGGATTCGCCGTAAATGAACAGGGGGTTATAACTCTGCCCCGGATTGTCGGCCACCGCCCGGGCGGCGGCGTGGGCGAATTTGTTGGAGGAGCCCACTACGAAGCGCTCGAAGGTGTACTCTTCCGTGCCGGGGAAGAAGTCGTTTTTCTCCGGCTCCTGCTGGTACTGATCCAGTTCTCCCTCGGTGAGGACGGTCACATCCATATCACAGGAAAACAGCTCCCGCAGGGCGGCCTGGATCTTGGAGACATAGCGGGTTGCGATGATGTCCCGCTTGAAGCGGGTGGGGGAGTAGAGGACAAAGCGGTCGTCCTCCAGCGCCACGGCGGTGGCGTCGTCAAACCAGGTATTGATGGTGGTGGCGGTCATGTCGGGCTGCATCAGGCTGATCACCTTGGCCCATACATCTGCGGCAGGATTCATGGGAAGGAAAACCTCCTTGAATGAATTGGCGGACAAACAGGAGCGCGCGGAGTCCGGCCGCGCGGGGTGTAAAACAAAAGAAAGGCCCCTGCGCCAGATCCGGGCAGGGGACCCGTCAGACGATGGAACGGCCCCGCAGCCCGAAGCAGGGGCGGCGGAGCGGGGAAAAATGTATATTTCTTCCCCCGCTATTATACCAAAAAAGCGCCTTGGCCGCAAGGATTTCCCGGGTATTTTTTATTTTATAGGTATGAAAATTCCATGGCAGGACACAGTGGAGGGGGAGGATGTGGAAAACTGGGCTCTCTCCTATGGCTGGGAGGGGAGGAGAAACACAAGATGTGGGATTTTCCTGAAAAATATAGAAACTTTGGGGAGAAAATAAAAAAAGTAGTTGACAGGGGGAAAATACATCCGCTATAATGGATGTCGCTGTTCCAGGAGAAAAGGGGTTTTTGTACCCTTTTGCGGAATGGCCGGAGAAAGTCCGAACGACCAAGTGAACCGCAGCCGGAAACGGCTGTTGTTGGGCCGGTCCGCCGGCTTGAGATCAAATGAGGAGGTGTCCCCCATGCTTCGTACCTATCAGCCCAAGAAGCGCCAGCGTTCCAAGGAACACGGTTTCCGCAAGCGTATGGCCACC
>JBMNQB010000011.1:0-73946 GCA_050943915.1 Lawsonibacter sp. | reverse complement strand
ACGGCTGCATTGTGACGTCTATTTTGCCGACCCCTATTGTGCCTGGCAAAAGGGTACAAACGAAAATCTCAATGGCCTGCTCCGGGAGTTTTATCCCAAAGGCAGAAACCTTTCCCGCGTGGCCCCTACCACCCTAAAACGAAACCTGGCGTTGATTAACGCCAGACCTCGTAAGGTGCTTAACTTCCGTTCTGCCCAGGAATTATGGGACTTCGAACTTTATTCCTGTTGCACTTAGTTTGACAATTCACTTAATTTGTAAATTCTATTTTGAAAGTTGTACAGAAATGTGCAACTTTTTTCCTTTTGTAGCCTATCTGTAGAAACCTAATTTTACATGATAGGAGGAAATATGATATACTACAAACGATATACGTGAAAGCTGCTGCCGCAGAAAGCGGCAGAGCAGCCAAGCTGGGTCAAATGGACGCACCATTCAGAAGGCAAAACCCACTGTGAAGAGTGCTTGATGCTGGATGGATGTTTCTTTATGGCGTCCAATCATCCACCTTGTCCGCATCACCCATTCTGCCACTGTACTTTAGAGCCAGTTGATTATGCTGTAGTCCTGATAAATGCATCCGCATACAGTGACTATAGAAAATTTGATCCATATTTGTTTAACACAACCGGACTGCAAACACACAATAAAGAAAAGCTCTTCAAAGAATGGGGATATACTGTCGAGGATGCAAGATGGCTACAAGCAGAGATAGAGCGGCAGGCGAAGGAACGATATATCGCAGGCAAATATACTCTTGGTAAATTAAACTGGAACGGTCAAAGAATTAGTATCCGTGTTATCATTCCAAGAAGAGATGGAACTGGAGAGGTTTCCTTCATTACCGGTTGGATGGTGGAGCCAAGCGGAAAATTGAGGATGACAACACCCTATGGAGGTAAATAATATGCAAGAAATGGACAATGTAAGAGTGACCGTTGAAAAAGAAACCTATTCACGAGATGGCGTTCATAAAGGTATGTATGGATGGATTTGCTATTCCAAATGCGTCAAAGGCTATTGGCTGGTCAATTTTCCACAATGCGGCGAGAAGGATGATATTGCCGAAATCAGCATCAAAGAAGAAGATTTGGAAGTTGTACGAATCCTTGATGCACGCGTGAACGAACAAATCAAGGCACAATTTGAAAAAGAAGCCGATCAGACAAAATCATTTGCCGAAATGCCGGATGATCTTTCTAATTATCGTATCTAATGGGATAAAAAACCTCTTGCTTGCTACTTGTAAACCATTGATATGACTGGATTTTTCTAAGTCCTATCATTACACTCCGACTTTTTTACAAAAGTCAGAGCGCACTCATTTTGTTGCTCCTCCTCTCCAAACCGAACCCGCTGTCGCTGGGCTTCGGTTTGGGGCCGCCGCTTTGCGGCGTTTTTTGACTGCGGGAAAATATCGGTTTTGACCGTCCTTTGCAAAAAGCATCTGCAAATGCAGATGCTTTTTGTTTTGTGTTCCGGCCGCCAAAGGCGGTCTTCATCTGGGCGCAGTAAGATGAGCGGGGGGTATCGGAATGTTTCCGATACCCCCTTTGCCTGCCCCGCTCTCCCGCGGTCGGTGCATCTCTGCGTTCTCTTTAACAGCCCTGTTCCGCCTCCCGCAGGCGCTCTACAATGGTCCTCCGCGCCGCTGAGCGGTACACCCCCAGAGGCACCAGCACACCCAGCAGGGCAAAGGCCGGGGCCACCAGCAGGATGGGGACTGCGGTAAAGCGGTAGGTGAGGAACCAGAACATACTGCCCAGCGCCTTTCCAAGCAGGTGGGAGAGCCCCACAGTCAGGAACAGCGCCGCAGCCACCGCCCCCAGGGCGTAGAGCAGGCCCTCATACACCAGGGTGGTCTTGAGCTGCCGCCCTGTCATGCCGATGGACTGGAGGACGGCGAACTCCCGTTTCCGGGTAATGATCCCGGTGAGGATGGCGTTGAAGAAATTCAGCACCCCCACCAGCCCCACGATCAGGCTCAGCACCCCGCCCAGCAGCAGGAACATGGAGCGGAAGCTCTCAAATTCCGCGGCATAAGTGGCCTTGCTCTCATAGTCGAACTGGGGATTTACATTTTCCGTGTAATCGGCCAGAAACGCTTCCATGGCGGCGTTGTCCTGATCGGTGGTATCGAAGGCGTAGTACATCACGCCGTCCGTCCCCGTGTCCCGGATAAAGGTCTGGTCGTTCATCACGAACTCGTCCGCGCCGTAGTAGCGGTAGCTCAGGGCGTGGGGCACCGTCACCAGGGCGGCCACCTCATACTCCACATCCCGGTACTTCACGGCCCGGGACGCCCAGTTCACCTGGCTCAGGTCCGTATCCTCCAGATAGACCTCGCCGGTGTCCGGATCATAGTACTCATACTCCTCCACATAGCGCAGGGTGACCTTGCTCCCCAGCTTGGCCCAGTGGCTGTTCATCTCCGCCTCCCCGTAGTCGTTTTCGCTGTACACGGCGGCCACATAGTTTCCGCCCGGCTCATACAGCTTGGACAGGTCCCCCTCCAGCACCTTCAGGTGGTCCAGGGCAAAGGGCTCCATGCCGTAGATCTGCGCGGTATCTGTCAGCAGCCCCGCCTCATTCCGGTCCTTGAAGTGGATCATGCTGTCCATCTGCTCCGCGTCGTACCACCAGCTTTTGCTGGCGCGGTAATACTCCTCGGTGACGAACTCCTCCACCGGGCTGGTCCTGCCGTAGACCTTTCCGCCCTCTGTCACGCCGCCCTGGGCGCCGATCTCATCGACAAGAGCCTGCGGCAGGGACATTTCGCTGTTGAAGAAGTCGCCGCCAGTCTGAAACTGGCCCGCGTCCGCCACGATGAAATCGCTGGCGGTAAAGCTAGCGACATATTTATCCATATCAAAGCTGTTGGCAAAGGTGGCGGTCACATTCAGCAGCACCACCGCCAGCGCCAGGGAGGTGATGGTGACGGCGGTCTTGACTCGGCTGCGTCCCAGGTTGGCCCGGGCCATGGACAGCAGAGACACCCCGCCGGAGGCCCGGCGGGCCCGCGTTTTCTTTCCGGCTGTCCCCTCTGTATAGCGCACCGCTTCCACCGGAGACACCCGGCCGGCCATCCTGCCCGGCTTCCGGCAGGAGAGGAATACCGTCACCAGAGAGAAGAGAGCGGCCAGCAGGAAGATGACCGGATCCACGGACACCACGCTCACCACACCGTCCAGCTGGGCGATGACCACCGGGGTCAGCTGTCCACCCACCAGCCAGCCAGCCGCCAGCCCCAGGGGGATCCCCGCCAGTGACAGAGCCAGAGCCTGATGGCGGATGATGCGCCGCAGCTGGCGCGGGGTGGTGCCGATGGTCTTGAGCAGCCCATAAAAGCGGATGTCATTGGTGACCGAGATCTGAAACACGTTGTAGATGATGAGATAGCCGGTAAATCCGATGAGCAGCGCCAGGGCGGCCACCGCCAGCAATGTGGGCAGATCCAGATTTTCAGAGAACTGCGCCCCGGTATAGCCCCAGTTGACGCCGGTGTCGATGTAGTTATCCCCCGCCGTCCGGCTCTGGTTTTGATAGCCGTGATGCTCCAAAATCTGTTCCAGGTCCTGGGCGATCTGGCGGGAGCCGCTTTTCAGCATCACATCCATGTTCCAGGTCGCGGTCATGCCGTCCGCCCCCGGCGGGGTGACCCCTGTCTCCGACAGGACAGCCTCCACACGGCTCTGGGGAATGAGGACGTGGCTGGCGGTGACGGCCTCGTCATACTCCCACCAGCCGCACAGGGTGAAGGCCTGGGTCGTCTCATGGCCGTCCACCTCAAAGGTGAGAGTGAACTCCGTCCCCAGCTGCGGCGTGATCCCCAGCAGCTCCAGCACCCGGGTGTCGGTGGCGGCCTCGTCCGTCCCCTCCTCCGGCAGGCGGCCCACCACCGGGTCGCAGTACATCCAGTGGGCCTGGTTGGGGTCGGAGTAGCCCACCTCTACATGGGACTTGTTGAAGGGGACCTCCACAGGCATCCCCACAAAGCGCCGCAGCCCCCACTCCTGGATGAGGGGATCGTCCCGCAGCTGGAGGAACTGCTCCTCCGTCAGGTATTTGAAGCCGCCGTGGGACCAGCCTCCCACCTGGCGGAAGTTGGCCTGCTGGAATCCATCGTTGATGGACAGGGCGATGGTGAACAGGGCGGTGAAGAGCACCGTGGTCAGGGCGATGGCCAGCACGGCAACGAGGTTCCGGGTCCTGGCCGCCCGAAGACTCTTCCAGCTGAGGCGGCGGATCCACTTTCTGTTTGCTACATTCATGCCGGGGCCCCCTTACCGCACCACGATCCGCCCGTCTTCGATCCGGACGATGCGGTCGGCCGTCTGGGCGATCTCCTCATTGTGGGTGATCATCACCATGGTCTGGGCAAATTTCTGGCTGGTGATCTTCATCAGGGAGAGCACGTCCTGGCTGGTCTTGGAGTCCAGGTTTCCGGTGGGCTCGTCGGCCAGGATAATGGCCGGCTTGGCCGCCAGAGCACGGGCGATGGCCACCCGCTGCTGCTGGCCGCCGGAGAGCTGGCTGGGCAGGCTGTTCAGCCGCTGCTCCAGCCCCAGGGCCTCGATGACCCGGCCCACATAGTCCTTGTCCACCCGGCCCCCGTCCAGCTGGATGGGCAGGATGATATTTTCATAGGCGCTGAGCACTGGCACCAGGTTATAGGCCTGGAACACAAACCCGATCTTCCTCCGCCGGAAGATGGTCAGTTCCTCGTCCTTCAGAGAGAAAATGTCCTTCCCATCCACCAGCACAGAGCCCCCGGTAGGCCGGTCCAGCCCGCCCAGGATGTGGAGCAGGGTGGATTTCCCGCTCCCTGAGGTGCCCACGATGGCCACGAACTCCCCGTTTTCCACCTGGAGGTCCACCCCGTCCAGGGCCTTGACCAGGGTGTCCCCCGCTCCGTAATATTTTTTCAGATCCCGTGTCTCCAACACCGTCATATCGATCATTCCTTTCTCTGGGTCTGGCGGCGGGGCAGCCCGGGCCGCCCCGTCTGCCTCTATGATACCACAGGAATCTTTCCAGACCCTTTCTGAAATCTTTCACTGTTGAAAGCTTTCAGAAAGAAACCTGGCGGCCCCGCTATGGGGCCGCCATGCTGCACAGTTTTATGGCTTGCAGATGCCGCAGGGCGTATAGCCCTGATCCAGCAGCTCCTGTCTGTCTCCGGCAAACTCTTGCCGGTTGGACAGACTCATTTCCGACGCGCCGGAGCAGCCTGGCAGATGGAACTTTTTGGACTTTGTGTTCAGGATGTAGGTCTCCACGGTCCCGGCCTCTCCCGCCGGCTCCGAGGCCAGGCGGCTCTCCCCGGTGGCATAGTCGATGGAGACCCCCGGCTGGTTGTTATAGCAGTAGACGTGGAAATATACGCCCTCCCCCTGGTCCTCCACAGAGAAGGCCTCCATCTCCACTCCCCGGGCCACCAGTTCCTCCCCCTGAAACACCGGAGTCACCCGGTAGAGGACGTGGTTCTCCGTCTCCTTTACATAGTCGGCCACCAGGTTTTCAAAGGGGAGCATCCCCTCCACGTTGAGATAGCGGGTTCCGGTGATCAGGTTCTCCTCGTTGGCGTTCTCTCCGGTGAGCTGGAAGCCCAGCAGATGGCAGCGGTTATAGAGGTACTTCCCGTCCACATTGTCATACTTGGCGGTCCTCCAGCCGGAGGGCTTCACCTGTCCGATGGAGCCCCGCTCCTCGGTGGGCATGGTCTCCAGACCCACACAGGCATAGGCCGGCCCGCACCGGCCCAGGCTGTCCAGGGGGCTGTACTCCTCAAAGGGCTCCGCCGACCACTCCTCCTCCGGAAAATTTGGCCGGTTGTCCTCCAGCACCACATAGGGCTCGCCGGAAAATTCCGGGATGTCCTCCAGGTCGAAGGACGGGGCGGGGGCGGCCGTCCCGCAGGCGGACAGCAGCAGGCACAGCAGCAGGATCAGGGACAGGGCAGCTTGCTTGATTCGTTTCATTTGACGTAGGTCTCCTTTGTAATCATGTCGTGGGAGCGGCCGGGGAACTCCGTCTGTCCCTCCAGCCGCCAGCCCGCCGGCGGCAGATCCAGCCTCCGGTCCGCGGGATAGTGCCGTCCCCAGCGGTACAGGACCAGCCGGTCTGCCCGCTCCAGGGCCGCTTCCGGGTCCTGGAGCTCCAGCAGGCACAGCCCGTCCCCCTCCGCCGCCCGGGCGGCGGGGTCCCGGTCCACCCGGATGGCGGCCGCCTCCGGCTCTGTGAACTGCCGCCGGGAGTAGCCGTCCATCCACAGCGTTCCGCCAGCGGCCATGGTCAGTAGGTCCTCCCGGACCTTCCGGTCCTGACTCTGCCGCCGCCCGTTGAACGACAGCCCTCCCCGGTCATCCACACACAGGATCAGCGTCATGGGCTTCCCTCCTCTGGTACAGATGTTTGATTCTACTTCAGTATACCACCTCCCGCCCGCCTTGGCAAGTCTCTTCTCCACTGGGCGCTGGTTGACTTCTCCCAGGTTTTCCGATAGAATAGCTACCGTCGAACGGGAGCGATCCCGATGCTTGTCACTGCGAGAGGAGGCGGGAGCCTTGGAGCGAACTGAGACCTGCTGCTTCACCGGCCACCGGCCGGACAAGCTGCCCTGGGGCGTCCGGGAGGACGATCCCCGCTGTGCAGACCTAAAGACCCGCCTGGCCGCCGCCCTGGAGGCGGAGTACGACGCGGGGGCCCGCCATTTCATCTGCGGCATGGCCCGGGGCGCCGACCTGTATTTCGCCGAAGCCGTTCTCGACCTGCGGGAGCGACGCCCCGGCGTCACCCTGGAGGCCGCCCGCCCCTGTGAAAGCCAGGCCAGCCGCTGGCCCCAGGAGGAGCAGCGGCGGTATCAGGGCATTTTGGAGCGGTGCAACTATGAGACCTTGGTCCAGCACCAGTACGACCGCTGGTGCATGATGCGGCGCAACCGCTATATGGTGGACCGCTCCACCCGGCTGCTGGCCGTGTATGACGGGGTACCCAAGGGCGGTACCGCCCAGACTCTGGCCTATGCCCTGCGGAAGGGACTGGCGGTCACCATCCTGGATCCGGTATAAGGAGAGTGTTCCCATGAATACATTGATGCATATCTGCTGCGCCCCCTGCGCCAACCGGCCCATCGACGCCCTCCGGGAGGAGGGGATCGGGGTCACCGGCTTCTGGTTCAACCCCAATATCCACCCCTACACCGAGTACCAGGCCCGGAAGCACACCCTGGAGGAGTACGCCAGGGAGATCTCCATGAAGCTGATCATCGGCGGCACCTATGACCTGCGCAGCTTCATCACCCATGTGGCAGACAACATCGACGGACGGTGCGCCTACTGCTATCAGGTGCGGATGGAGGAGACCGCCCGCTATGCCGCCGAGCACGGCTTTGACAGCTTCACCACCTCCCTGCTCATCTCCCCCTACCAAAACCACGAGGCCATCCGGGCCACCGCCCAGGCCATGGGAGCGCGCTACGGCGTGGAATTTCTTGACCGGGATTTCCGCCCCCTGTTCCAGGCGGGACAGGAATTCGCCCGGGAGCACGGCTTCTATATGCAGAAATACTGCGGCTGCATCTTCAGCGAGGAGGACCGCTATCTGGCTGCCAAACGAAAAAAGGCCGCCCGGCGGGCGGCCCAGGCCGGAGGCTGATCCGGCTCTGATTTAAGAGGCGCTCCTGTCCCACGGGACAGGAGCGCCTCTTGGATTTTATACTGCGGTGTCTGAACGCTCTGCTCAGACCATCACAAAGCCCAGGACCAGATAGGCCGCCGCCGCCAGTGCGCCGCAGGTCAGGGCGTAGGGCAGCTGGGTGCGCACATGGTCCAGGTGGTCCGAGGCGGAGCCCATGGAGGAGAGGATGGTGGTATCGGACAGGGGGGAGCAGTGGTCCCCGAACACGCCGCCGCCAGCCACCGCGGCAAACACCGCCACCACCAGGTTGGTCACCTCACCGCCGCTCATGCTGAAGGCAAGGGGCAGGGCGATGGGCATACAGATGGCAAAGGTGCCCCAGGAGGAGCCGGTGGCAAAGGCCATCACCGCCGCCACCAGGAAGATGATGCAGGGCAGCAGGTGGGGGGTCAGCAGTCCCTGGGTGAGGGAGATGATGTAGTTGGCCGTGCCCATAGTCTTGGACAGGCCGTTCACCGAATAGGCCAGGGCCAGCAGGATCACGGCGGGCAGAGCGCCCTTAATGCCGTTGGTCAGGGTGTCCATGACCTCCTTGAAGGGAATGCCCTGGAGCATCATGCTCACCGTCATAAAGATGACCACCAGCAGGAAGGCCTCCATGGTCTTGGCGGACTTATAGACCACATAGGTGCTCACCGCCACTGTCACGATCATCAGGACGGGCAGCAGGAAGTTGAGAAACACCCGGGGCTTGAAGCCGGGGTACGCCTCCATGTTGGTCAGTTCCTTGCCCGCCAGGGGCTGCGCGCCGTCGGCCAGCACCTTGCCGGTCTCCATGGCCCGCTGCTCCGCCCGCTTCATGGGCCCGTAGTCCTTCACGATGCCGGAGCCGATCAGTCCCACCAGGATCACCGCGAAGATGGGATAAAAGTTGAAGGGGATGGCCCGCAGGAACAGGGCGGAGCCCTCCTCCTGGGTGGCGATGCAGCCCACGCCCACCGCCAGGCCGCTGAGATAGGCGGCCCAGCCGGTGATGGGGACCAGCACGCTCACCGGCGCGGAGGTGGAGTCGGCAATATAGGCCAGCTTCTCCCGGGAGATTCGGGCCTTGTCCGTAATGCTGCGCATGGTGCAGCCCACAAACAGGGGGCTGAAGGAGTCGCTGAAATAGACGAACATCCCCAGCACCCAGGCCGCCAGCTGGGCCCCTCTGCGGCTGAGGCGCTTGTCATGGACCCACTGGGAAAAGCCCTGGATGGCGCCGGTTTTCTGGAAATAGGCCACCAGGATGCCGATGAAGGTGTTCAGCAGCATGACCCAGGAGAAGCTGGTGTTGCCCAGATTTTCCTTCAGCAGCGTGGGGAAGCCCAGCAGAAGGTTCTCCAGCAGGTTCGTGCCCTGGGCCAGGCCGGTCAGGGTCGTACCGGCGATGCAGGCGATGGCCAGGGCCACAATGGTGTTCTTGGTCGCAAAGGACAGTACGATCGCCAGGATGGCGGGGATCACAGAGATGAACCCCAGGCTTGCCAATTCTTCCATAAATGTCTCCTCTCTTTCGTTCAGGACGCCCGGGCCGCGCCGCACACACAGCCGCCCGCCCGGGCCGGAGGGGTCACAGCTTCACCTGCTCCAGGGGCAGAAAATTGTCCGAGCGGGTGACGGTGGCGGGAGGCGCGGGATCCAGCTGCCGGTCCGCGATACCCAGGATGTCCTCCGGGCGCACCCAGGGGCGGCCCTGGAGGGCGCTGGTCTCCTCGTGGGTGAGGTAGCCCCGGTAGGCGGTGAGGGCCCGGCGGAGGAAGCCGTCTCTTACACAGGCCTCGGCCACGCCGTGATTCAGGATGGCCCGGAAATGGGGGATCACGGAAGCAGCATAGGCGATGGAGGTGGAGTTGGCGATGGCGCCGGGGATGTTGCTGACGCAGTAGTGGACCACACCCTCCTCGATATAGCGGGGGTTCTCATGGGTGGTCTCATGGAAGGACTCAATGGCCCCGTTGTCGTCGTTGCTGATGTCCACGATGACAGAGCCCTTCCCCATCAGCTTCAGCATGGGCCGGTCAATGAGGAAGTCGTTGCAGCCCTTGGGCCACTTGACGCAGTTGAGCACCATATCCGTCTCCGGCAGCAGCCGGGCGATGTTCTCCTTGGTGCACAGCATGGTGTCGATGCGCTCCTGGTACTGCCGCTTCAGGGTGCGCAGGATCCCGATGTTGATGTCCATGACCGTGACTCTGGCCCCCAGGGCATACAGGACCGACAGGGCAGCCTGCCCCACCGTGCCGCCGCCCAGGATCAGCACCTTCATAGCCGGCGCGCCGCCCAGGCCGCTGACGAACTTGCCCTTTCCGCCGTTGATGGACAGCATGGACTCCAGACCCATGAGGGCGCCCTGCTTGCCGGCGGCCTCACAGTTGGGGGAGCCGTACCGGTGGCAGTCCTCCGCGGTGAAGGCGATGCAGCCGCTGTCCAGGATGGCCTGGACCTCCTGGGGGTGGGCGGCGGGATGGATGCAGGTGAAGATGATCTGTCCCTTCCGCAGCAGCGGGAATTCACAGGGCTCCAGCTCCTTCACCTTGGTGACAAAGTCGGCCTGGCCATAGATGTCCTCCATGGTGTCCACCAGGCGCGCCCCGGCCTTCTCATACTCCTGATCCTCGAAGCCGGCCTTCTCCCCCGCTCCCCGCTGCACCAGGGCGGTGTGTCCGTCCGCCACGATGGTGGCGATCTCCGCCGGGGTGGCAATGGTGCGGTACTCCCCGTTCTTGATGTCTTTCAGCAATCCAAATACCATGTTCGATTCCTCCAGATCCGCTCCCGCTCCCGCGGGCGCTGTATTCGGGCAATGAAAAAGGTCCCGGAGCAAAAGGCTCCGGGACCTTGCTCCGCCGGAGGCAGCTGCCTCCGACGGTTGTCCTTGTCTTTCGCCCAGCATGAACAGCGCATTTTTTCCGGCTGGCGTCCGAAAAAAACAGTCTTGCGCTTCTTCAGCGCAAGCCCAGGCGGAGGGGGAAAGCCCCCTTGCCTTCGGCGGATTGCCCTTTTCCCGGACGGTATCCGGGTACTTTTGCGTTCCGCACCTCTGGTTCATGCCGCAACCATTCTATAATATCGGAACAGTTTTGTCAATCTCGCAGAAATATTCTGTAAAAAATGAGAGATTTGACGAAAAACAGGGGAAAGCTGTCAGTCTTTCTGATCCATTTTGATCCTCAGACATAGCCGTACATCCCCCGGACAGACACCTCGCCGGCGGACAGGGCGGCCCGCCGGCCGTCGGGATACTCCACCACCAGACGAAACTGGTCGTCGACCTCCAGGGCAAAGGCCTCCTCCCGGGAGACAGGAGTGATCAGCTGCACCTGATTGCCCGGGGTCAGGCAGTCCGCCCGGTACCGGGCCAGGTACTCCGCTTTGTTGTCCGGAAATCCGGCGTACATCCGGTCCAGCGCCCGGATGATCTCCGCCGCCAGCTCCGCCCGGCGCACCGGACGGCCCAGCTCCTGAGCCAGCGACACGGCGATGGGGCGCACCTCCGGAAGGAAGTCCTCCGGACGCTGGTTCACATTCACGCCGATGCCGGTGATGAGGTAGTCCAGGGCGTTGCTCTCGCTCTCCAGGCCCAGCTCTGTGAGGATGCCGCACAGCTTCCGCCCCCCCAGCACGATGTCGTTGGTCCACTTGATCCTGGGCCGCACGCCGCAGGCGGCTTGGATGCCGTCGCACACCGCCACCGCCACCCAGGCGGTGAAGTCCACCACCTCCTGGGGCGGGAGGGAGGGCCGCAGCAGGGCGGAGAGGTACAGCCCCGTGCCCCGGGGCGACTGGAAGGAGCGGCCCAGCCGTCCCCGGCCGCCGGTCTGCTCCTCGCTGAGGATGACCAGCCCGTCCGGGGCTCCGGCCATGGCCTGGCGCTTGGCCTCTGTATTGGTGGAGTCGATGACGTCCAGGCACATCAGCCGGCTGCCCACATGACAGCCCGCCAGCGGCCCGGCCAGCTCCCCCTCCCGGACCCGGTCCGGGGCCCGCTCCAGCCGGTAGCCCCGCTTGGGGGCGGACTGGATCTCATACCCCTCCTGCCGCAGGGCCTCGATGGCCTTCCACACCGCCGCCCGGCTGATGCCCAGCGCCCGGCTCATAGCCTCTCCCGACACATAGGAATCCCCCTGCTCCAGCAGGAGGGACAGTACTTTTTCCCGGCTCATTCCGCGCCGCCTCCCGGTCTCTGTTTTTCTTCATTATAAGAAAAACTTTCCCTCCCGTCAACCGGAGCCGCCCCGCCCTTTGCTTTTCCTCCGGCGGTGCGCTATAATGGGGGCACAAGCTTCCAAAAGGAGGAACCGTCCATGGACCGTCCCCTGACTTCCCCCTCCGGCCCGCCCCGTCGGATGGCCGAGCTGGACCTGCTTCGCTGCCTGGCCATCCTGATGGTGGTCACCCTCCACGCCGCCGCCCCCCTGCTCTCCGACCCGGCCCTGGTGGGGACGCCCGCCTGGTATGTCTGCCTGCTGCTGGACCCCTTCAGCCGCACCGGCGTCCCCATCTTCTTCATGCTCAGCGGCTTCCTGCTCCTGCGGGACCCCCGCACCCTTCAGGTGGGTCCCTTCTACCGCCGCCGTCTCCCCCGCCTGGCGGTCCCCCTGGTCCTGTGGAACCTGATCTATGCCCTGGCGGATGCATGGAGTGCCCGCCGCCCCTTCTCCCCTCTGGAGTATCTGGAGGGCCTGCTGGACCGGGGCTGCTGCTACCACATCTGGTTTATCTATCTGCTGCTGGGTCTCTATCTGCTCGCCCCCTTCCTGAAACGGATCGTGGACCACGCCAGCGGGCGCGAGGTGCTGGTCCTCATTGGGATCATCCTGCTGCCCACCACCCTGCTCCCCCTGCTGGAGGGGCTCTCCCCCATTCCAGTCCGCCCCATCCCCGCCATGCTGGAGGGCCTGACGGGATACTTCCTGCTGGGCTGGCTGCTGGGGAGCCAGCCGCCCCGCCCCACTCTGCGCCCCCTGATCTATCTGGGCGGCGTGCTGGGCTGGGCCTGGGACGTGTGGGCCAACTGGGCCTGCGCCTCTCCGGCGGGGGTCCCCCTCCCCTCTGCCAGCGGCTACCGCCTGAGCCACTACCTGTGCGCCGCCGCCCTGTTCGTCTGGCTCCGGGCCCGCTATGAGCGCCGCCCGGTCCCCGCCGCCCCCCTCTGGGCCCGGCTCTCCCCCCTGGTATTCGGCGTCTACTGGGTCCACCCCCTGATCCTGGCCGGGACTGCCCGGCTGACCGGGGCGGACTGGACGCCGGGACAGTGCCTGTTGCTTCAGCTCCCCGCCACCCTGCTGCTCTCTCTGCTGGCCGCCTGGCTCCTGTCCCGGACCCCGGTGCTGCGGCGGGTCCTGATGTAGCCCAGCGCCAATTCTTCCCAAACAGAAACGCAGAGCGGCTCCCCCCGGGGAGCCGCTCTGCTGCGCGCGTCGAAACGTCTTTCTACCGTCACTGGGGCGGGAAGAACAGCCCGTCCACCGTCGTCTCCAGCTCCCGGGCCAGGCGGAAGGCCAGAGAGAGGGTAGGATCGTACTTATTATTTTCGATGGCGTTGATGGTCTGGCGGGAGACGCCGCAGCGCCTGGCCAGGTCCTCCTGGGAGATGCCCCGCTCCTTCCGCAGGGCCCGGATCTGATTTTCCACAGCCCGCTCACCCTCCGTATTTGTGCTTGAACCACCCCAGGAAGATGGCATACATCACAGCCGCTGCCGTCAGGCGCACAAACGGGGACAGCGGGACCCCGCCAGACAGCCCCGCCGCCGTCTCCACCGTCTCGATCAGGGTCGCGCCCACCATGGCGGTGAAGGCCCACAGACTGGCCCGGCCTACAATGAACTGCCGCCGCTCATCCTCCAGCTCCGACCGGAGCAGGGAGAGGAACATCCAGACGATCAGGGCCGCTGACAGCAGCAGAACACCCAGAAACAGAGAGACGATCCATAGATCCTTGTCCATCCAAGCTTCCTCCTCATCCACCGAAATGTCAAATCTTTTTTACAGTTTTAAGATAGCACATACCCCCCAATATGTCAAATACTTTTTACACTTTTGAAGAAAAACTGCTCCCTGCCGAAGCAGAGAGCAGTTCAGCTTATCGAAAAAGCCTTTTCCACCGCCTCAGCGGGCGGGGCGGTAGACCGTGACGCCGTCCTGCGTCTCCATGACCAGGTCCCCCCGGTCCACCAGAAACTCGATGAAAAAGCGGATGTTCCGCTCGAACCGCAGGGCGCGGCGGGGCTTTCCGGAGAGCAGCTTGTAGAACAGGCAGACCCGGCGGACGATGTCGCTGGCGGCCATGGGCCGGTCGATCAGGGCCAGGATTTCCCCGGCCCGCCGCAGGGCCAGGGCCTGGTTGGCGTCAATGAGCCCGTCCAGCTCCTCCCGCCGGGCGATCCCCCGGTGGGCCATGATCAGCAGCTCACAGTCCACCCCCCGCAGTTTCTCCCGGCTCTCCATCCCCATCCGGTGGGACAGGCAGTAGGGCAGCTTGGCGTCCAGCTGCTCCCTGGAGAGAAGGGCGTCCCCCGCGTAGCACACTCCGTCCGGGGTGACGGTGGAAATGTGTCCGGCGGAGTGCCCCGGGGTCTGGAGGATCCGGAACTCCGCCCCAGCAAAGGGGAAGGGGCCGTCCCCGTCGGGGATGAGCACGTCCGGCGTGTGGACCAGCCCTGCGGCGTCCTGCTCCACCATGTCCGGGGAGAGGAGAAGGAAATAGCACTTCAGGGTCAGCAGGCTGGCGCACATCCCCGCCTCCCGGGAGGTGAGGGCCACAGGGATGCGGTATTTCTCCTGAAAATACCGGTTGTTCCCCCCGTGGTCCACATGGGCGTGGGAACACAGGATGCCCGCCGGAGTGAGGCCGTGGTCCAGCAGGGCCTGCTCCAGCTCCTCCCGCTCCTGGGCCAGTCCGGTGTCCAGCAGGATGCAGCGGCCGCCGTCCAGCCGGTAGAGGGGGATAAACTCCAGCCCCTCCAGCACCCAGGTATTTCCTTTTACTTGTGTCAGCTTCATCAGCGCCCTCCCGCGTGGTCCTGCGGCGCGGGGGTCTCCCCGCTTCTCTGCTTCAAATACACCATCAGCACCGCCACATCCGCCGGGGACACCCCGGACACCCGGCTGGCCTGTCCCAGGTTCTTGGGGCGGATGCGGTCCAGCTTCTGCCGGGCCTCCAGCCGCAGGCCCTGGATGGCGCTGTACTCCAGCCCCTCCGGGAGCGGGGTGCGCTCCAGCCGCTTCATCTCCTCCACCTGGCGGAGCTGGCGGCTGATATATCCCTGATATTTCACGGTGATCTCCACCGCCTCCTGCACAGCGGGCGGGAGCTCCGGCCGGGCCGGATCCAGCGGGGCCAGCTCCCTGTACCGGATGGGGGGGCGGCGGAGCAGATCGGCCAGCCGTGCCCCGTTGGGGGCGGCTGGCTCGCCGCGGCTGTGGAGGAACTCCTCCAGCGCAGGGCTGGGGGCCACACCGGCGTGCTCCAGCCGCCTGCACTCCCGGTCCACCGCGGCATATTTGGCCTCCACCGCCTCCAGCTGTGCCTGGGGCACCAGCCCCAGCTGACAGCCGATGGCGGTCAGCCGCTGGTCCGCGTTGTCCTGCCGGTGGAGCAGGCGGTACTCCGTCCGGGAGGTCATCATCCGGTAGGGCTCGTTGGTCCCCTTGGTGACCAGGTCGTCGATGAGCACCCCGATATAGCCCTGGTCCCGGCGGAGGATCAGCGGCTCCTTCCCCTGGATCTTCAGCGCGGCGTTCACGCCGGCAACAAAGCCCTGGACGGCGGCCTCCTCATAGCCGGAGGAGCCGTTGAACTGCCCCGCCCCGTACAGTCCGGCGATCTTCTTCGTCTCCAGGGTGGGCTCCAGCTCGGTGGGGTCCACGCAGTCGTACTCGATGGCATAGGCGCACCGGGTCATTTCCGCCCGCTCCAGCCCGGGAATGGTGTGGAGCATCTTCATCTGCACCTCCTCCGGAAGGGAGGAGGAGAACCCCTGGATGTACAGCTCCTCTGTATCCAGGCCCATAGGCTCGACAAACAGCAGGTGCCGCTCCTTTTCGGCGAAGCGGACCACCTTGTCCTCAATGGAGGGGCAGTACCGTGGCCCCACCCCCTCGATGACCCCGGAGAACAGGGGCGAGCGGTCCAGATTGGCCCGGATGACGGCGTGGGTCTCCGGCGTGGTGGAGGTGAGCCAGCACACAGCCCGGTTGGCCGGCTGCTCCCGGGTGGCGAAGGAGAAGGGCTGGGCGTCCTCGTCCCCCGGCTGGACCTCCAGCTTGGAGAAGTCCACGCTGCGGGCGTTCACCCGCGGGGGCGTCCCAGTCTTGAAGCGGCGGATGGACAGCCCCAGCTCCACCAAGCACCGGGTCAGGGGCAGGGCGGCGGCCAGGCCGTCCGGCCCGGAGTCCCGGACCACCTCCCCCACGATGGTGCGCCCCCCCAGATAGGTCCCGGTGGCCACGACGGCCGCCTTCACGCGGTAGGCGGCCCCGGTGTGGGTGACCACCCCGGACACCGCGCCGCCTTCCGTGAGGATCTCCACCACCTCAGCCTGCTTTACCCACAGGTTCTCCTGAAGCTCCAGGGTGTGCTTCATCACCTTCTGGTACTCCCGCCGGTCCGCCTGGGCCCGCAGGGACCACACAGCGGGGCCCTTTCCCCGGTTCAGGATGCGGTACTGGATGCAGGCCCGGTCGGCAGCCCGGCCCATCTCGCCTCCCAGGGCGTCCAGCTCCCGGACCAGGTGGCCCTTTCCGGTGCCGCCGATGGCCGGGTTGCAGGGCATATTGCCCACCGCGTCCAGGTTGATGGTGAAGCACAGGGTACGCAGCCCCATCCGGGCGGCGGCCAGGGCGGCCTCAATGCCCGCATGGCCCGCGCCAATGACTGCGATGTCAAATTCTCCCGCGTCGTAGCGAATCATACACATTCCTCTTTGGTTCCGATCTGGTCCCGGGCGTCCGCCGCCCGGGAACCGGGATATTGTATCACAGTTCGCCCGCCGGGACAAGAGGAGCCCGGGCCGTCCGGCCTCTTTTCCTGCCTGTCCCCGGCACAGGGGGGAAAAGCTGGAATATCCCGGGGGCAGGCGGGACAGAATAACAGCAGATCATGGGAGCAGGGCGAGCCGAGGCTCCGGGAAAGGACGTGACATACATGGTAAAGGGCATCACCCGCCAGGTCATTCTGGTGCGGTCACCCGACCCCAAGCTGTTCGAGGAGGCGATCTTCATCGTCAAGGAGGAGGCGCTGGCCCGGGAGGGGGTCAGCGCCGACCAGGTGCTCCGCCAGGCCAGGCAGGCGGCGGACGGATATTTGAAGGGGAGCCGGGCCTGGGACCGGAGGCTGGGCCGGTTCGCCGGGCTGGCCGGTCCCTTCTGGGGGGCGGCGGGGGCCCTGCTGGCCTCCGGGATCTGGTGCGCCTGGCTGTTCCTCTTCTGACGGCGGCAGATCTGACTCAAAGGGCCGGGACTTCCACGGAGGTCCCGGCCTTTTCACGCCCTGCACCGGCTGCCGAGAAAAATTTCATTTTCCTATGGGAATGGGGGAAAAAACGTGGTATAATTTGGGCAAAACAGACGAGAAGGAGGGATCCGGCATGGAGCAGGAGAAGCGCCGCCTGCGGCGTCGGGCCGCCCGGTGGGAGCGGCGGCTGCTCACCGCCCTGGCCACAGCGCTGAGCGCCGAGCTGTTCGTCAACGTGTGGGTGGACAGCTTCCGGGTATCGGGGGCGGTGGTGCTCTACCCGGTGCTGCTGGTGACCCTGATGCAGGACAGCAGGAAGCCGGATACCGGGGTGCTCACCAGCTGCATGGTGCTTCTGGTGCGGTGCCTTCTGGGGATGATGGGGGGCGCAGGGGCGGCAGAGATCCTGCTGCGGGAATACCCGGGCGCCATCTTCTACCTCTGCTATGAGGCGCTGTTCTGCCTGGTCCTGCGGAACCGGGAGCAGGCTTCCCTCCCCCAGCTGTGGCGGAGCTTCTGGCTGTGCGACGCGCTCTCCAACGTCATCAACCTCACGCTGTCCAAGGGCTCGTTCCCGGACCTGACCTCCCTGGCCGGCCTGATGCTGCTGGGGCTGGCCCGGTCCACGCTGGCGGCGGGTGTGCTGTGGGGGATCCGCCGCTCCCGCCGGCTTTTGCTGGTGGAGGAGCACGAGCGCCGCTATCAGCGGCTGTTCCTTATGACCGCCAACCTGAAAAATGAGCTCTATTTTTTGAAAAAGGACGCGGAGAACATCGAGGGCATTATGACCCGGGCCTACCGGCTGTATGAGCAGCTGGGGGAGCAGAACTGCCCGGAGGAGCTGCGGCAGCTGGCCCTGTCCATCGCCCGGGATGTCCACGAGGTCAAGAAGGACAACCTGAGCATCATCCGGGGCATTGAGGGCGAGGTGGCCGGCACCGGGACCGACAACGATGAGCAGATGTGGATCTCGGACCTGTTCCACATCCTCCAGGACACCATGGGGCATATCCTGGGGGACGCAAAGGAGCAGATCGCCATCCAGTGCCACTATGAGACCGACTTCTCCACCGAGGAGCACTACCGCCTCATGTCCATCCTGAAAAACCTGGTGATGAACGCCGCCGAGGCCATCCAGAGCGGCCGGGGCACCGGGGCCATCTGGGTGGAGGAGCAGCTGGTCCGGGAGGATCTGGTGTTCACCGTTCAGGACAACGGCCCCGGCATCTCCCCCCGGGCCATGCAGAACCTGTTCCGGGTGGGCTACTCCACCAAGTTCAACCCGGAGACCGGGAACATCAGCCGGGGGATCGGCCTGCCTGCCGTGGAGTTCATGGTCCAAGAGCTGGGCGGGACCATCCAGGTGGACAGCGGGCCGGGGGCGGTCCCCGGCGGAACGGACGCCACAGGGGCCTGTTTTCGGGTGACCATCCCGGTGGCGGCCCTGGAGAAGGGAGCAGTATGAGGATCTATATTGTAGAGGACGACACCTCCGTGATCGGGATCCTGGAGGACATCGTGGAGGGAAACGAGCTGGGCGTCGTGTGCGGCGACAGCGGCGGGGAGCCGGCGGACCTGGGACAGATCCTGGCCCTGGACCCCGACCTGATCCTGGTGGATCTGCTGATGCCCCAGAAGGACGGCATCCAGGTGGTGCGGGAGCTGAAGGAGCAGGGCTGCCGGGCCAAGTTCATTATGATCTCCCAGGTGAGCAACAAGGAGATGGTGGCCAAGGCCTATCTGGCCGGGGTGGACTTTTTCATCAACAAGCCCATCAACCTCATCGAGGTGCGCCAGGTCGTCCGGAATGTGCGCCGCCAGCTGGAAAATGAGCGGGACCTCCACACCATCCAGAGCGTCTTTGCGGAAAAGGCCGCTCCGGCAGGACAGCGCAGCCGCCTGGAGTCCCAGCGCAAGCGGATCCAGACCACCCTGAGCCAGCTGGGGATGGCGGGAGAAAAGGGCGCCCGGGACATCGTGGAGCTGTGTATGCTCCTGCTGGAGCAGGGACAGCAGGTCAGTCAGGTGGGGGTCGGCGCCCTGTGCGCCCAGCTCAGCGACAGCCCCAAGTCCATGGAGCAGAGGGCCCGGCGGGCGGTGGAGCGGGGACTGCACCACCTGGCCAGCCTGGGCCTGGAGGACTACGGCAACGAGATCTTCACCCTGTACGCCTCCCGCCTGTTCCCCTTCCAGGAGGTGCGGGCCGAGATGGCCTGCATCCAGGGCCGGGGACCCAAGGGCAAGGCCAACCTCAAGCGCTTCCTGGACGGGATGCTGGTGCTGGTGGAGGAGGACTGAGCCCTGAGACTGTCGAAAAAGTGGCACAGCCACTTTTTCGAGTGGGATTGCACGAAAGCTTCGTCTCGATTTCTTTCGAAATTGTCGACGAAGCTTTCGCGAGAAGTGTCATTTCCGAGGTACACGCCCCCGGAAATGACGGGATTCAATTTTATTCCGTCGCCTTCGGGCGACGGAACTCCTTGCAGGAGGGCTTTTTTGACAAGCTGGCGGCAGCCGCAGGATCCGTTCTCCTGGGGCTGCCGCTTTTTTCGTGATGTCCGGGGCCTACTCCCGGATCGGGATCTCGATCTGGGTGATGTATTGGTCAAAGCTGTCGATGACGCTCTCATTGATCCCCGTCTCATAGGACCAGCCGTACAGCTTCAGGCCGTGCGCCCCGGCATAGGCGAGGATCTCCTCATAGCGGCCCGGGAGATTCTCCCAGGGCCCCTTGCAGAAGGCCCGGAGATACCGGCCGGCGGGCCGGATGTGCAGCCCCTTTTGAGTGCTGAGGCGGGGCAGCTCCACATACAGGGCCCCATAGCGGTCATAGCATCCCTGGTACAGATGCTCCACCGCGATCATGGAGCCGTATACCGCATCATGGAGACTCTGCAATTTGTGCCGCTTCACCGCCCCGATCACCCGCTCCACATCGGCGGCTGTGGGCACCTCCTGCTCCACCGGGACCACAGCCAGACAGCTCTTTTCCTTCCGGACCACACTGATCTCAGAAAGATCCAGGTGCAGCAGCGCCATCATGTCCTGACGGCGGCTCACCAGGGTCTTTTTCATGGTCCGCAGATGGGCGATCCGCTCCTCCAGCTCCCGGAGGCGGTCGGACAGCAGCTGCTCCATGCCGGAGGCGGAGCGGTGCGCCATAAACCCCTTGATCTCCGGGATCGGGACATTCAGCTCCCGGAGCATGAGGACCGTCTCCAGGGTGGAACTCTGCTGATAGGTGTAGTAGCGGTACCCGTTTTCCCCGATCACGGCGGGGGTCACCAGCCCCACCTCGTCATACCACATCAGCGTTTTTTTCGTCACGCCATGGATGGCCGCAAACTGGCCGATGGTGAACAGCTTCTGCCTCTGATCCAGCACAAAAATCCCCCCTTGACCGTCCTGTTACAGGATGGTTTATGATGGTACCAGTGTAACACGGACATTCCGGGGCTGTAAAGGCTCCCCGCGCCCCATGCGGCAAAAAAGCGCCAGTCCGGGGCCGTCTGATCCCATCATTCCACATCAAGGAGGAAAACAAACACCCCATGAAAACGATTTTTTCCAAGGTAAAGCTGAGCGGAAGGCAGGTGGCCGGGCTGTCGGTCCTGGTGCTGCTGTCCGCCATCGGGCAGATGATGCTGCCCTCTCTCCTGGCCCAGATGATCAACCGCGGGGTGGCGGCGCAGTCCCGCTCCACGATCGGGACCCTCGCCGTCATCATGGCAGTCATCACCGTGTTCTCCTGCCTCATCAGCCTGGGTTCCGTCCGGCTCGCCTCCGGCATCTCCACCCAGTTCGCCTCCCAGCTCCGGGAGCGTGTGTTTGACAAGGTACAGACCTTCTCCTCCGCTGAGATGGACCGCTTTGGGACGGCCAGCCTGGTCACCCGAAGCACCTCGGACATCACCAATGTGCAGAATTTTCTCTCCATGCTGCTGCGCATCGGCATCCTGGCCCCCATGATGGCGGCAGCCGGGCTGGTGTTCTCCTCCGCCACTGGGGGAAAGGTCAGCTCCGTGCTGGCCATCGCCGTCCCGGTCCTGATCGCCGCCCTGTCGGCCATCGTGATCCTGGCCTCCCGCTATTCCGTCAAGCTCCGCCGGAAGCTGGACCGGATCAACCGGCTCTTCCTGGAGTCCCTGGAGGGGGTGCGGGTCATCCGTGCCTTCAACCAGCAGGAGACGGAGCGCGGCCGCTTCCAGCAGGCCAACCGGGACTACGCCCTGACCGCCATGGCGGCTGGGCGGATCACCAGCCTGCTCCTCCCCGCCATCAATGTGATCTTCGGCGTGACCACGGCGGCCATCCTGGGACTTGGAGCCCACTATGTGGACACCGGGGCCATGGAGGTGGGCTCTCTGGTAGCCAACAGCCAGTATATCAGCATGGTACTGACCTCTGTGATCATGCTGTCCCTGGTCATCATGATGTTCCCCACCACCTACGCCTGCGCCGCCCGCATCGCGGAGGTCCTGGAGACAGAGACCGGAATCCAGGACGGGGACTTCCCCTTTGAGCAGCGCCCCCTGCGCTCCACGCTGGAGTTCCGCCATGTGACCTTCGCCTACCCCGGTGCGGACGAGCCCATTCTCAAGGACATCAGCTTTTCCGCCCATCCCGGCGAGGTCACCGCCATCATCGGTGGGACGGGGCGGGGCAAATCCAGCATTTTGAAGCTGATTCCCCGGCTCTATGACCCGCTCTTCGGGGAGATCCTGGTGGACGGCGTCAACATCCGGCGGTACCGCGTGGACGATCTGCGCTCCATCATCGGGTATGTGCCCCAGAAAAATGTCCTCTTCTCCGGCGACATCGCCTCCAACCTGAACTTCGGGAAGGAGGACGGCACAGAAGCGGACTGGGCCCGCGCCGCCGGGATCGCCTGTGCGGCGGAATTCATCGCCAAAAAGCAGGGCGGCTATCACGACCCCATCGCCCAGGGGGGCTCCAACCTGTCCGGCGGCCAGCGCCAGCGCATGGCCATCGCCCGGGCCCTGATGAAGCGTCCGGAGATCTATGTCTTTGACGACAGCTTCTCCGCTCTGGACATGAAAACCGACCAGACCCTGCGCCAAAACCTGAAGGAGAGCATGGGGGAGGCCGCCGTCATCCTGGTGGCCCAGCGGGTCAGCACGATCCTGGACGCGGACCGCATCCTGGTGGTGGACGACGGCCGGATCGTGGGCCAGGGGACCCACGGGGAGCTTCTGCGCACCTGTCCCCTGTACCGGGAGATCGCGGAGATCCAGCTGGGAAAGGAGGCCGTCTGACATGAGCCGCCGAGCCATATTCCAGCGCCTGCTGGGTTATTTGAAGGAACACCGCCTGCCTCTGTTCCTCTGTATGCTGTCCGCCGTGATCAGCACGGCCTTCATGGTCCTGGCCCCCTTCCTCATCGGGCGGGTGACCACCGCGCTGTTCGCCAGCATCGCCGATGGAGTCTTTTACTGGGATACCATTCTCTGGCTGCTGGCCGCGCTGGTGGCCCTGTACCTGATCTCCCAGCTGTTCACCTTCCTCCAGGGCTTCGGCATGGCCCGGATCACCGCCCATGTGATGCAGAAGCTCCGGAGCGACATCGACGGGAAGATGCACCGGCTGAAGCTGGACTACTACGACACCCACACCCACGGCGATATTCTCAGCGTCATCACCAATGATGTGGACACCATCAACAATGCCATCAGCCAGAACCTCACCTCTGCGGTGACCCAGATCACCACCGCCGTGGGCGTGCTGGTGATGATGCTGGCCATCAGCCCGGCACTGACTGTCATCCCGGTGGTCATGGTCCCCCTGTCCCTGCTGAGCGCGGCGGGGGTGATGAAGGCCAGTGAAAAACACTACGGGCAGCAGCAGAACCTCTTAGGCAGCCTGAACGGCTATGTGGAGGAGATGTACAACGGTCAGCAGGTGGTCCAGGCCTTCAACCACCAGAAGCAGGCAAAGAAGGAGTTCCGGGCGCTGAATGAGGCCCTGCGGGACAGCGCCCGCAAGGCCGAGGTGACCGCAGGCTCCGTCAGCCCCATCACCACCCTGGTCAATGACATGGGATATGTGGTCTGCGCCGCCATCGGCTGCCTTTGGGCCATTGCGGGGAAGATCGCCGTGGGCAACGTCCAGGCCATGCTGGAGTACACCTGGCGTTTTGCCGAGCCCTTCTCCTCTCTGGCAGGCATGGTGGGCAGCTTCGGCGCGGCAGCGGCAGCGGGCGGGCGCATCTTTGCCCTTCTGGACGCCGGGGAGGAGATCCCGGATCCCCAGTCCCCAGCCGTTCCCAAAGAGCACAGCGGCCGCGTGGTCTTTCACCAGGTCCAATTCGGCTATGCCCCGGACCGCCTGCTGATGAAGGGGGTGGACCTGGCGGTGGAGCCCGGCCGGAAGGTGGCCATCGTGGGCCCCACCGGCGCAGGAAAAACCACGCTGATCAATCTGCTCATGCGGTTCTATGAGATCAACGGCGGCTCCATCCAGGTGGACGGCGTGGACATCCGGCAGATGTCCCGGGCAGAGCTGCGGGACCGCTTCGGCATGGTCCTTCAGGATACCTGGCTGTTTGAGGGCTCCATCGCAGACAACATCGCCTATGCAGAGCCGGGCATGGACCGGGAGAAGGTGATCGCCTCGGCCCGCTCCGCCTGCGCCCACAGCTTCATCAAGACGCTGCCCGGCGGCTATGACATGGTGCTGAGCAAGGGGGCGGAGAACATCTCCCAGGGGGAGCGCCAGCTCATCACCATCGCACGGGCCATCGCCTCTGACCCGGAGATCCTGATTCTGGACGAGGCCACCAGCAATGTGGACACCCACACGGAGGTCCTGATCCAGAAGGCCATGGCGGAGCTGATGAAGGGACGCACCAGCTTTGTCATTGCCCACCGGCTGTCCACCATCCGGGATGCGGATATGATCCTGTATATGGAGGACGGCGACATCAAGGAGGTTGGCAGTCACGAGGAACTGATGGCCCGTCAGGGAAAATATGCTGCCCTCTATAACAGCCAGTTCGGCTGACCTGCCCCGTCCTCAGCACCGCAGAACATCAAAGCATGAGGAGCACACGGCCCCGCCGTGTGCTCCTCATGCTTACTTGTCATAACCTCCCCCGCCCTCAGGACAGCAGGATCCGGTCGTTGTCCAGTTGTTTTCCGGCTCCCGCCTGGAAGCGCTCCAACAGGTCGGTCACAGTCAGTCCGGACCGCTCCTCCCCCCGGACGTCCAGAATGATGTTTCCGGAGTCCATCATCAGGGTGCGGTTGCCCATCTCCAGGGCCTGGTGCATATTGTGGGTGACCATGAGGGTGGTGATCCGGTGCTCCGCTACCACCTCTTGGGTGATCCGCAGCACCTTTTCGGCGGTGCCGGGGTCCAGGGCGGCGGTGTGCTCGTCCAGCAGCAGCAGCTTGGGAGGGACCAGCGTGGACATAAGCAGGGTAAGGGCCTGCCGCTGCCCGCCGGACAGCAGCCCCACCGGCTGCCCCATCCGGTCCTCCAGTCCCATATCCAGCTTGGCCAGCTGCTCCCGGAACAGGGCCCGGTCCGCCTTACTGGTACGGCTGAAGAATGCGTGCTGGTGCTTGGCGGTGCGGAGATAGGCCAGGGCCAGATTCTCCTCAATGGTCATGTGGGGGGCGGTCCCCCGCATGGGATCCTGGAACAGGCGGCCCAGCACCCGGCTGCGCCGGTACTCCGGCTGAAAGGTGATGTCCTCCCCCGCTAGGGTGATGGAGCCCTCGTCCACATAGAAGCCACCGGCGATGGCGTTGAACAGGGTGCTCTTGCCCGCGCCGTTGGAGCCCACGATGGTGACAAAGTCCCCGGGCTCCAGGTGGAGGGACAGGCCGCTGAGGGCCTTCTTCTCGTTGACGGTGCCGGGGTTGAAGGTCTTGGAGATATGGTCCAGCTTCAGCATCTTACATTCCTCCCCTCTCCGCTCTGGCGGCGGCCTTGCGCCGCTGGAAGGCGGCCCACCGCCGGACCGCAGGGGCCGCGATGGCCGCAGCCACGATGACGGCGGACACCAGCTTCATATATTCGGCAGGGACATTGAAGCGCAGGGCGGCGGCGTAGAGCAGGCGGTAGAGGATGCTGCCCACCACCACGCCCAGCACCCGGCGGACCATCCCTCCCTTGCCGATGAGGGTCTCACCGATGACCAGGGCGGCCAGGGCCAGCACCACCATGCCGGTACCGCCGTTCACATCGGCGAAGGTGTTGTACTGGGCCGCCATGGCCCCGGCCAGGCCGGTCATGGCGTTGGCCGCGCACAGGCCCACAGTGATGGTGAAATTCGTGTTGATGGAGGAGGCCCGCACCATATCCATGTTGTCCCCCGTGGCCCGGATGGACAGGCCCAACCGGGTGCCCAGAAACAGCACCAGCACGGCGGCCATGGCCAGCACGATGAGGGCGGTCACTGCCACCTTATACCAGCTCCCGGCGAATCCGGCCCCCTGGGCCAGGGTGTAGATGGTATCCGTCTGGAACAGGGACTGGTTGCTCTTTCCCATGACCATCAGGTTGATGCTGTACAGGCCGATGTTGGTGATGATGCCCGCCAGGATGGAGGGGACGGACAGCTTGGTCTGCAAAAACGCGGTGACAAACCCGGCGACCGCCGCCGCCAGCATCCCCGCCGGAAGGGCCAGCACCGGGTGTCCGGACAGGCACATCATGGCGGACACGGCGCTGCCCAGGACGAAGGCGCCGTCCGTGGTCATATCGGCGATATTTAAGATGGAAAAGCTGAGAAACAGGGCCATGGCGACAGGGGCGTAGAGAAAGCCCGCCTCCAGCGCGGCCTGGATGATGGTCAGCACGATGGATCGCTCCTCTCACATACATCAGGGCCATACCCTCCGCCCGGAGGCGGAGGATATGGCGCGGGTCACAGTCTGGGAAAGCCTCAGTCCTGGGTGGTCTGGACCTCCACCAGCTGAGAGCCCAGATCGGCAAAGCCGGAGTAGTCCGCGCCCAGGGCAGCGGCGGTCTCGGTGTTGACGGTGATGATGTCCCCGGCCACGGTGATATACTCGGGGATCTGGCCGGTGGTGAGCACCTCCACCGCCAGGTCGGCGGTCTGGCTGCCCAGGTCGGTGTAGTTCACGCCGCAGGTGGCGAAGGCCCCGTTGCGGACAAAGGAGTCGGCGCCGGCGTAGTGGGGGATGCCCGCCTCAGCCAGGGTGGGGGCGATGGCCAGCTCAGCGGCCTGGACCACGTTGTCGGTGGGGGTGAACACCGCGTCCACCTGGCCCGTCATGGAGCTGACGGCGGCGATGATCTCGTCAGAGGTGTTCCCCGTCTTTTCCAGATAGCCGATCCCCTTGCTGTCCAGGTAGGCCTTGGCGTCCTCGATGGCGGGGGCGCTGTTCACCTCAGAGGTGGAGTAGAGCAGGCCCACCGTCTGGATGTCGGGATCCTGGGCCAGCATCATATCCAGCAGCAGCTCCACGTTCAGCGCGTCGCTGGTCCCGGTGACATAGGGGATGCCGGTGAGCTTGGCCACCTCGGGATAGCTGACGGTGCCGTATACCACCGGGGTCTGGGTTGGCTCCGCCGTGGCCACCATCTGCTGGGCGGCGGTGGTGCCGATGGGAATGATGACGTCATAGCCGTCGGCGATGATCTGTGCGCCGATCTGGGACAGGGTGGAGGGGTCGTTGTTGCCGTTAAAATCCTCGTAGTCGATGGTCACACTCAGCTCAGCCTCCCGGGCGTCCAGCTGGGCGATGATGGCGTCCCGGATCTCATTCATGGACGCGTGGTCCAGCTGCCGCACGATGGCCACCTTATAGACGTCGCCGGCCGGGGCGGAGGAACCGGAAGCAGAACCGCCGGAAGCAGTGCTGCCGGAGCCGCCGGAGCAGGCGGCCAGGGACAGGGCCAGGGACAGGGAGAGCGCCGCAGTCAGAAGCTTCTTCATGGTGTTGTTTTTCATTTCAATGACCTCCATATTGCCCGTTTTCGGGCTGAAATTGGTTCGGGTGGGCGATGGAGGGGCCGCTGCCAACGGCCTGTGCCGGAGTATAAAAAAACAGCCCCTTATCCCATCCATGGGACAAGAGCTGCACTCCTGCGATACCACCCAAATTGACGTTTTGCAACGTCCGCTCGCTTCACGCGCCATCACGCGTGCCCGGTGGATAACGGGTGGGTCCCCGTCGGCATCTACTTGGGCTTCCATTCAGGATCCCCGTTCAAGCCGCCCTCGAAAGTCCATTCGCCCGGCCGCGCCCCGCCCCGATCTCACCACCCGGGACTCTCTTTGGGTTTGCCGCACCGGCTACTCCTCTTTCTCAAAGGTTTGCACATCATTGAGTTGTTGGTGCCATTATATGCACCCCGGCTCCGCTTGTCAAGTCTTTTTTTCTGAAAATAAAAACTTTCCGGGAGGGGGCTGACCGCCCCCTCCCAGCCCGGTCAGCTCCGGTACAGCCCGGCCCGCTCCAGACGGCCGCGGAGCATGGGGCCGAAGGTCATGGCCAGCAGCATCTTGGCCGCGTCGCCGGGAATGAACGGAAACACGCACAGGCCCAGGGCGGCGGACACCGTGCTGTCCATGGAGAGGCAGAACCACGCCGTTCCGAAGGCATAGCACACCGCCGTGGCCGCGGCCATCCCCAGGAACTGGACCACCCGGCTCCGGGAGTGGTCGATCACCAGTCCGGCCAGCACCGCCATGGGCACAAAGCCGATGATGTAGCCGCCGGTGGGGCCGGCCAGCTTGCCCAGCCCCCCGGTGAAGCCGGAGAACACCGGAACCCCCACCATGCCGATGAGCATATAGACCACATAGCTGACCGTCCCCCACTTCCAGCCCAGCAGGTACAGGGAGAGGTAAATGGCCAGGTTGGTCAGAGAGATGGGCACCGGCCCGATGGGAATGGCCATTGGGGCCAGCACACAGGTCACCGCCGCCATCAGGGCGGTCATCGCCAGGGCATACGTCTTGTTTTTCTGTCCGGCCGCGCCGGAGATCATCGGATCCTGCATCATAAATTTCTCCTTCTCTCTGGTTTGTCACAGCTGATAGCCCAGGGCCCGGAACATGGCCGTATCCCCCGCCATGCTGGTCCCGGTGGTGGTGAGCATATCCCCGGTGATGGCCGCGTTGGCCCCGGAGCGGAACAGCTCCGCCCCGCCGCCGGAAAACTGGCCCCGTCCGGCGGCCATCCGGATCCAGGCGGTGGGATTGAGGAAGCGGAATATGGCGACCGCCCGGAGGACCTCCTCATTGGTGATGGGCTCCAGGTCCCCGAAGGGGGTGCCGGGGATGGGACGCAGGATGTTCAGCGGGATGGAGCCGATCCCCAGCGCCGCCAGGTCCAGCGCCATGTCGATCCGGTCCTCCCAGCTCTCCCCCATCCCCAGGATCCCGCCGGAGCACACATCCAGCCCCGCCGCCTGGGCCCGCCGGATGTTGTCCACCTTGTCCTGATAGGTGTGTGTGGTGCAGATGTGGGGAAAATAGCGGCGGGAGGTCTCCAGGTTGGCGTGGATGCGGTCCACCCCCGCCGCCTTCATCCGCTCAAACTCCTCCTGAGTCTGAAGCCCGTGGGAGGCGCACAGCTCCACCCCGGTCTCCCGGCGCAGCCGCCGATAGGCGGACAGGGCCCGCTCCAGATCCTCCCCCTTCAGGCTGCGCCCCGCGGTGACGATGGAGAAGCGGCGGGCCCCCGCCGCCTCATCCCGGCGGCAGGCCGCCAGGATCTCCTCCTCCGCCAGAAAGGGGTACTCCTCCGCCTGGGTGTGGTAGTGGCAGGACTGGGCGCAGAACCTGCAATCTTCGCCGCACCGGCCGCTGCGCCCATTGACAATGGTACACAGGTCGGCCCGGCTGCCGCACAGGGCGGCCCGGATCCGGTCCGCTCCCCGGCACAGGGCCCCCAGCTCCGCCTCCACCAGGGGGAGAGCCTCCTCCCGGCTGCTCAGCCTCCGGCCCGCAATGATCTCTTCCTCCAGTCTGTCCACAGGAACCCCTCCATATTGTAAACCTCATTTCTTTTGCAGTATACATTCTTTTCCGCTCATTGTCAACCACAATATTTTTCAGTTTACGTTTCTCTCTGTCCCCCGGTTTCGAGCCGTATTTCTTGCATTTTATCTCCTTCTCCGCTATAATAAAGGGCCAGAGGCGCGCCGTGCGGCCCTGCCGGCCCGCCCATCCCCATTTGAGAGGAGCATATCCATGCGACGATTTTGTTTCAGACGCGGCCTGTCTGCCGCAGTCCTGATTGCCATGACCCTGTCTCTGGCCCTCCCCGCCTCCGCCGCCGACCCCCTGGCCTCCGGCGGCTTTGCAGAGGTGCTCATTTCCGCCCAGGAGACCGACGTCCCCCAGACCACCCTCCAGCTGTCCCTGTACCAGCGGGACGGAGGGGGCCGCTTCCAGGCCGTGGACACCCTGGACTTTGACACCCCGGTCAACCGCGTGACCAAGGACGCGGAGTTCCACCTGATCCCCCAGACCGCCCAGGTCACCGTGTCCGTGGACTACCTCACGGACCTGAACGGAGACGGGCTGTATGAACTGCTCAGCAGCCAGGATGCCCCGGTGTGCGACGTGCTCACCTCCTCCGGCGCTCTGACCGCGGCCAGCAGCGGCGTCTCCACCGCCCTGACCGCCGGAAAGACCTATACCCTCACCGCCTCCAGCCTGCTCAAGCGGGGTCAGGCCGCCATTCAGGACCGCACCACCAGCGGCAGCGCCAGCCACCTCTCCGGCATGACCGGCGGCCAGTCCGCAGCGGACTCCATCCTCTATATGATCACTGTGAATTACCACTCCGTCCAAGACAGCGAGGACTATGAGCTGTGCTACTACCTCAATCTGTTTGACCAGCTTCCCGCCCCCTCCGCCGCCGACTATCAGGACGTCCCGCCCGGGGCGTGGTACTACGGCGCGGTGGACTATGTGGTCTCCCAGGGCCTGCTCTCCGGCTCCAGCCGCAGCCGCTTCTCCCCGGAGCAGCCCCTGACCCGGGCCATGCTGGCCCAGATCCTGTTCCAGCTGGCGGGCAGACCGGACGGCGGCCTGACCCACTTCACCGATGTGCCTGACACCGCCTGGTGTTATTCCGCCGTCTCCTGGGCGGTCTCCCGGGACATTATGAGCGGCGTGGACGGCGTGACCTTCGCCCCTGAGCGTCCTCTTACCCGGCAGGAGCTGGCCCTCACCCTCTTCCGGTATGCCAAGGAGACCGGCCTGAACACCCAAAAGCGCGCCCCGCTGACCCCCTACTCCGACGCGGACCAGGTGGCCGACTGGGCCAGGGAGGCCATGGAATGGACGGTGGCCCAGGGCCTGCTGGCCGGACGCAGCGCCGGAGCCACCCAGACCCTCGCCCCGCTGGGCACCGTCACCCGGGCGGAGTTCTCCGCCGTGCTCAAGACGCTGTGCGAGACTGTCCTGCCCAAGCAGTGACCCGATCCCTTTCTCCCTCAGCACATCCCCGCGGATGAGACCGCGGGGATGTTTTTTTATGTGCCTTCCACCCTTTCGGGTTAAAGTCTGGAATATTTGTCCAAACTATTCATACCCTCAGAATACAGAGGCTCCCGCGCCCCTCTCCCCTCCGGCGCGGCCCTGAGAAAGGAGACTCCCATGACCCACGCCCTGTTTTCCCCCCGCCGCCGGGAGCACGCCGCCCGGGAGGCGGAGCGCCAGGAGCTGCTGGCCTCCCTGGCCAGCACCCGCACCCTCATCCAGCAGGCGTACGGCGGCTTCAACACCGTCAGCGACAGCGACCTGATCGAATCCTACGTCTTTGAGATCAAGGCCCTCCAGTCCCGGTACGACTATCTGCTCCGCCGGGTCAAGGAGCTGGAGTGCGCCCCGTGACCGGGGCCTCCATCCCCTGGCTGGCGCTGGGACTGCTCCTGCTGGCCGGACTGGCCCTGCTCCGCCGCCCCCTGGGCCAGCTGCTCCGGCTGGCGGTGCGCTCCTCCGTGGGGCTGGCTGTCCTGGCCCTGTTCAGCCAGGTCAGCCCCCTCATCGGCGTCAGCCTGGGGGTCAATCCGGTCAACGCCCTGGTGCTGGGGGCCCTGGGCGCCCCCGGCTTCGGCCTTCTGCTGATGCTCCAGTGGGCCCTGCGCTAGTCCTTTGCTTTTTCTCTCCCTCCATGCTATAATGGCCGTCGGCGGGCAGTCCGCCGCCTGCCAAGGAGCGCGTGAGAAGGAGAGAAGGATCCCTTATGAAGTTGGAAAATGATCTGCGCAGCGACCCCATTCGGCCGCTGGTCCTGCGCATCGCCATCCCCAGTATGCTGGCCCAGTTCGTCAGCGTGCTGTACAGCGTGGTGGATCGGATGTACATTGGAAATATCGCCCAGGTGGGCAGCCTGGCCCTGGCGGGGGCCGGCGTGTGCGGCCCCATCGTCACCATGCTCAGCTCGGTGGCCTTTTGGGTAGGGGTGGGCGGCTCCCCTCTCATCAGCATCCGCATGGGCGAGGGGCGGCAGGAGGAGGCCCGGCGCATCCTGGCCAACTGCTTCCTGCTCCTCACCGTCCTGGCTCTGGCCCTGATGGGGGTGGCCTACGCCACCCGGCGGCCCGCCCTTCTGCTGTTCGGCGCCAGCCCGGAGACCCTTCCCTATGCCATGGACTACTACTCCTGCTACCTCACCGGCACGGTATTCGCCCTGCTGTCCACCGGGATGAACCAGTTCATCATCTGCCAGGGGTTTGCCAAGAAGGGGATGCAGTCTGTGATGCTGGGGGCGGTGCTCAACATCATGCTGGACCCGGTCTTTATCTTCCTGCTGGACCTGGGCGTCAAGGGGGCGGCCATCGCCACCGTGCTCAGCCAGCTGGCCAGCTGCCTGTTCGTGCTTCGCTTCCTGTTCGGTCCGGTGCCGCCGGTACGCATCACCTTCGGCGGATACAGCCTGCGCACCATGCTGCGCATCCTGCTCACCGGTCTGACCCCCTTTGTCATCATCGCGGTGGACAACGTGATGATCATTGCCCTCAACGCGGTGCTCCAGCGGTACGGCGGCCCGGAGCAGGGCGACCTGCTGGTGGCCGCGGCCACCGTCGCCCAGAGCTTCATGCTGGTGGTCACCATGCCTCTGGGGGGCATCACCAGTGGGACAGCTTCCATTCTGGGATACAACCTTGGGGCCGGACAGCCCCAGCGCATCCTGGAGGCCCAGAAGTACACCCTGCTCCTCTCCCTGGCCTATACCACCGTTTTGTGCCTGGTGGGGCTGCTGCTGGCCGCCCCCTTCACCCATATTTTCACGCCGGACCCCCGGGTCTCCGCCCTGGCGGTGACCGCCATCCATATCTTCTCCATCGGCGTGGTCCCGCTGGCGGTGCAGTACGTCATTGTGGACGGACTGAACGGCATGGGGATGATGCAGTTCTCCCTCCCCCTGTCCTTCTTCCGGAAGGCCGTCTATTTCGCGGCCCTGTTCACCCTGCCCGCCGCCTTCGGCGCGGTGTCCACCTTCTGCGCGGAGACCATCTCCGACCTGATCCCCCCTCTGGTCACCGTGCTGTTCTACCGGCGGAAGCTGGGCTGGATCCGGGAGCAGGCCCTGATCCACCGGAGCCCCCAGGGCTCCTGAACCGCCCCCAGGCGCAAGGAACCGGACGTCCCGCGGGACGTCCGGTTCCTTGCGCCTCCCCGGGTCCCGGCGGACAGGGGGAATTTTTCTTTCTCCGCCCTTGCCCTTCGCCCCGTCAGCCTTTATACTGAAAGCATCTGATGTACTCCGGCGCGGACTGCGCCGCCCGGGAGATAAAGAGAGGGAACTGTATGAAGCATCTTACCTTTTTGGTCAAGCCGGCCTCCAGCCTGTGCGGCCTGCGGTGCCGGTACTGCTTTTATGAGGACGTCTCCGACAGCCGCCAGCAAAAGACGATGGGCATGATGGCCCCGGAGACCGTCCGCCGCCTGCTCACCGCCGGGGCTGAGGCCGTGGGAGAAACCGGCTCCCTCCAGATCACCTTCCAGGGCGGCGAGCCCACCCTGGCCGGGCTGGATTTCTACCGTTCCTTTCTGGACCTGGAGCGGGAGCTGTGCCCCCCCTCCCTCACCATCCACCACTCCATCCAGACCAACGGCATGGCCCTGGACCGGGAGTGGGCCCGTTTTTTGGCGGAACACCATTTTCTGGTGGGCCTGTCTCTGGACGGCTTCCGGGAGCTCCACGACCGGAACCGGGTGGACCCGGCAGGCAAGGGGACCTGGAGCCGGGCCGTGGGGGCCCTGGCCCTTCTGGACGAGGCCGGGGCCGAGACCAATCTGCTGTGCGTGGTCACCGGCTCCCTGGCCCGCAGCCCGCAAAAGGCGTACCAGAGCCTGAAAAAGCTGGGGGGGCATCCTTTGCAGTTCATCCCCTGCCTGGACCCCCTGGAGGGGGCGCGGGGCGGGACCCCCTTCTCCCTCACCCCGGAGGGCTACGGCCGCTTCCTGTGCGGACTGTTCGACTGCTGGTACCGGGACTGGGCGGCCGGGGAGTATGTGAGCATCCGCCTGTTTGACGACTACCTCCGCATCCTGGCGGGGATGGCCCCCAGCACCTGCGCCGCCTCCGGCGCCTGCGGCAGCTACCTGGTGGTGGAGGGGGACGGCAGCCTCTATCCCTGCGACTTCTTTGTCCTGGACCAGTGGTACATGGGCAATCTCCACACCTGCTCAGTGGAGCAGGCGCTGAACAGCGAGGCGGGCCGCCGCTTCCAGGCCCAGGGGCGGCTCCGCCCGGAGCACTGCCCCGGGTGTCCCTATTTCCCGGTCTGCCGCGGCGGGTGCCGGCGGGACTGGGAGGGCTCCGGCCCGGAGACCCGGAACTACTACTGTCCCGCCTTCCGCCAGTTCTTCGACTATGCCCTCCCCCGCCTGAGGCAGGCGGCCAGGGCCATCACCGGCTGAGGCTGCGGGATCCTTCCATCAAAAAGCAGGGGGCGTTCCCAACGGGAACGCCCCCTGTTTTTGTCTTACAGCCTGCGGCCGCGGCCCATGGCAAAGCCCAGCCCCGCGCCGCACAGGCCGCCCACGATGTGGGTCAGCTGAGAGACGCTGTCCCGGGCGGTCACAGCGTCCACCACCTCGCCCCCCAGATAGAGGAGCACCACCAGCACCAGGGTCAGCGGCACCTCCCCCTCCCGCATCCCGGCCAGGGAGGACAGCACGATCATCATAAACACGATGCCGCTGGCCCCCAGCAGGGCGGAGCCTGGAAACAGGAGGAACTGCACCAGCCCGGAGATCAGGGCGGTCAGCGCGATGCAGCCCAGCAGCCGCCGGCTGCCGTATTTCTCCTCCAGCGGCGGCCCGATCACCAGCAGCAGCATGATATTTCCAATGAAGTGGGCATAATTGGCGTGGCCCAGCACATGGGTGAACATCCGCACATAGGTGAGGGGATCGGTGAGGGGCGCCCGGTAGACACAGAACAGCAGCCGGGTGCTCCCGCCCCCCGTGAGCATCCCCAGAAGCAGCGCCCCCAGGGACAACAGGGAGAAGGTCAGCACCACCGGCGCGTTATATTGCAGGCGCAGCGGCCTCAATGATTCAGCACCCGGACCCGGACCATGCCCGGGATGGCCCGCAGCTCCTCCGCCACCTTGTCCTTGATGCGGCTGTTCAGGTCCACCATGGTATAGGCGTAATCCTTCTTGGACTTGTTGGTCAGGTTCTCCACGTTGACCCCCTCCGCGGAGAGGATGGAGGTGATCCTGGTCAGCATGGCCGGAATATTCTGATGGATCAGGCACACCCGGGAGATCCCGCTCCACTCCTGGGCCACGTTGGGCAGGTTGACAGAGTTCTTGATGTTTCCGTTGAGCAGATAGTCCTTCAGCTGGTCCGCCGCCATGCGGGCGCAGTTCTCCTCGCTCTCCGGGGTGGAGGCCCCCAGGTGGGGCAGCGCTACCACATGGTGCGCCACCGCGATCTTCTCATCGGGGAAGTCGGTGACATACCGGGCCACCCGGCCGGACTCCAGCGCCTGGATCATATCGTCGTCATTCACCAGCCCGCCCCGGGCCAGGTTCAGGATCCGGACCTGCCCCTTCATCTTGGAAATGGACTCCGCATTGATGAAGTCCTTGGTATTGCTGTTATAGGGGATGTGGATGGTGATGTAGTCGGATGCCCGGTACAGCTCATCCACATTTTTCACCACATGGACATGGCGGTCCAGGCGCAGGGCGGCCTCCACCGACAGGAAGGGGTCATAGCCGTACACATCCATCCCCAGCTCCAGGGCGATGTTGCACACCAGCGCGCCGATGGCGCCCAGGCCGATGACGCCCAGGGTCTTGCGGTACAGCTCCGGCCCGGCGAAGGCGGACTTTCCCTTCTCCACCGCGGCGGTCAGATCCACCCCGGGGGTGTGGACCTGCTCCTGCACCCACTCCGCGCCCCCCAGAATGTCCCGGGAGGCGATGAGCAGGGCGGCGATGACCAGCTCCTTCACCGCGTTGGCATTGGCGCCGGGGGTGTTGAACACCACGATGCCGTTTTCCGAGCAGCGGTCGATGGGGATGTTGTTGGTCCCCGCCCCCGCCCGGGCGATGGCCCGCAGCTCCTCCGGGAACACATAGTCGTGCATGGGGGCGGAGCGGACCAGGATGCCGTCCTCGTTCTCCACCTCGCCGCCCACCTGGAAGCGTGTCTGATCCAGCAGGTCCAGGCCGGCGCTGGAAATCTTATTTAAGGTTTTGATGCGGTACATAAATAAAGACCTCGAATCTATGTTGTAATGAGAACGCCCCGTTCTGCGGGGGCTCAGTTGTTCCGGTCGAACTCACGGATGAACTGGCACAGGCGCTCCACGCCCTCCACAGGCATGGCGTTGTAGATGCTGGCCCGCATCCCGCCGGTCTTGCGGTGGCCCTTCAGATTGACGAAGCCGGCCTCCGCGGCCTCCGCCACGAATTTGGCGTCCAGCGCCTCGTCCCCGGTGCGGAAGGTGACATTCATCCCGGAGCGGGAGCCCTTCTCCGCGTGGCAGTGGAACAGCCTGGAGCTGTCCAGGGTGTCGTACAGCATGGAGGAGCGCAGGGTGCGCAGCTTCTCCATCCCAGCCAGGCCCCCCTGCTCCTCCACCCAGTCCAGGGTGAGGCCCAGCATATAGATGCACCAGCAGGGCGGGGTGTTGTACATGGAGTCCTTCTCGATCATGGTCTGATAGTTCATGATCAGGGGGGTGAAGGGCAGCTCGTGCCCGGCCAGGTCCTCCCGGATGATGACCACTGTCAGCCCGGCAGGGGCCATGTTCTTCTGTGCTCCGGCATAGACGATGCCGAATTTGGACAGGTCCACCGGCCGGGAGAGGATGTCAGAGGACATATCACACACCAGGGGCACCTTCCCCGTCTCGGGAACATACTGCCACTCGGTGCCGTAGATGGTGTTGTTGGCGCAGTAGTAGAAGTAGCTGGCCTCCGGATCCAGCTTCAGCTGGTCCTGAGCGGGGATATAGGAGTGATCCCGGTCCCCGGAGTCGGCGGCGATGTTCACGGTGCCGTACTTTTTGGCCTCCTTCATGGCGATGGAGGAGAAATTTCCCGTGACGGCGTAGTCCGCCTTCCCGGTGCGGCCCATCAGGTTCAGCGGGATCATGGAGAACTGGCCGGAGGCTCCGGTCTGGAGGAGAAGGACCCGATAGCCGTCGGGCACCTGCATCAGACGGCGCAGCTTCTCCTGGGTCTCCTCAAAAATCTGCATGAAAATCTTTGACCGGTGACTCATCTCCATCACGGACATACCGGAACCATGGTAGTTGGTGATCTCTGATCCCGCGCGCTCCAGGGCGGAGAGGGGGAGCATAGAAGGTCCTGCGGAGAAATTGTAAACACGCTGGTCACTCATTTGGGAGAACCCCTTTCAAAGATAAAATACTGTCCCGCGCCACGCCAAACAGGAACAGGGCCGGGATAATATTTCATTATAGTAAAGAGGAAAAGAAGTGTCAATCCTTCCAGCCGGAATGAGGGGAAATATTTCTTGCCTGGACTGGACTTTCCCTCTTGACAGGCGTGTGATCTTTATATATACTGTGTATATAGTATATATACACTATATCAGAAAGGCACACCGGACGCCGGGACGCCTGACCCGTGCGCAGGGCAGACAGCCGCCGCCCCGTCTGGAAGGGATCAAATATGGACATCATTCTCAGCAACTCCAGCGGAAAACCCATCTATGAGCAGATCGCGGACCAGGTCAAGGAGCAGATCCTGTCCGGCACGCTGTCGGCGGGGGACGCCCTGCCCTCCATGCGCGTGCTGGCCAAGGAGCTGCGGATCTCGGTCATCACCACCAAGCGGGCCTATGAGGAGCTGGAGCGGGACGGCTTTCTGGACAATGTCCCGGGAAAAGGCTGCTTCGTGGCCCCGCAGAACCGGGAGCTGCTGCGGGAGGCCCAGCTGCGCCGGGTGGAGGACGTCCTCGCCCAGGCCGTGGATGAGGCCCGCAAGGGCGGCTTCTCCCTGTCGGAACTGCAGGAACTTCTGACTCTACTGTATCAAGGGGACGAATTATGACAAATTGTATTGAGATCAAGGGGCTGTGCAAGTCCTATCCGGACTTCTCCCTCCAAAATATCGACCTCACCCTCCCCGGCGGCACCATCATGGGGCTGATCGGGGAAAACGGGGCAGGAAAAACCACCACCATCAAGTGCATCCTGAACCTGATCCGCCGGGACGCGGGGGAGATCACCCTTCTGGGGCGGGACAACCTGCGGGAGGAGCAGGCTGCCAAGGCCGGTGTGGGCGTGGTGCTGGACGAGTGCTTTTTCCACGACGCACTGCGCCCCCGGGACCTGGAGCGCATCCTGGCCCCCGTCTATCCCACCTGGGACAGCGGGCTGTACCGGGACTATCTGGACAAATTCTGTCTGCCCGGGAAAAACTTCATCAAGACCTTCTCCCGGGGAATGAAGATGAAGCTCTCCCTGGCCGCCGCCCTGGCCCACCGGCCCCAGCTGCTCATCCTGGATGAGGCCACCGCCGGTCTGGACCCGGTGATCCGGGACGAGATCCTGGATGAATTTTTGAATTTCATCTGTGACGAGGACCACGCCATCCTTATCTCCAGCCACATCACCAGCGACCTGGAGAAGGCGGCGGACTACATCACCTACCTCCACCAGGGCCGGGTCGCCCTGTCTCAGCCCAAGGACGAGCTGCTGGACCGCTATGGCCGGGTGGGCTGCTCCGCCGGCGACCTGGCCGGCATTGAGCCCGGTGACCTGCTGCGGGTGCGGAGAGGGGCCTTCGGCTGCGAGGGCCTCACCGCCGACCGGGAGGCATTCCGGAAGAAGTACCCCGGCCTGACGGTGGATCCCGCCACGCTGGAGGACATCATGCTGTTGATTGGAAAGGGGGAGTCCCTGTGTACGGACTGATCTGGAAGGATTTTCTTGTGCTGCGAAAGACCCTGCGGCTGTATGTGCTGTTCCTGCTGGGCTATCTGGGGATGGCCCTGCTTGGGATCTTCGACCTCACCTTTGTCACCACCTTCTGCGTGGTAATCCTGATGATCCTGCCCATCTCCGCCTTCTCCTATGACGAGTTCGCCCGGTGGGACCGGTATGCCCGCACCCTCCCCCTCTCCCCCCGGCAGATCGTGGGGGGACGCTACCTGTTCGTCCTCCTGCTTCTGCTGGTGGTGGCAGCCATCGGGGCGGTCTCTGCTGTCCTGCTCTCCTTCACCGGCTCCGCCGACCTGTGGGAGAGCCTGGGGGCTCAGCTGGCCTCCCTGGGTGTTGCCCTGTTCATTGTGGATGTGATGCTCCCCCTGAACTACCGGCTGGGGCCGGAGAAGGCCCGCCCCTTCCTGTTCGCCATCACCTTTCTCCCCTTTATCCTGCTGTTCCTGCTGGCCAAGGCCGACATTCTGGACCTGTCCTTCCTGGACCGCCTCCAGCCCGGTCAGGCCGTGGTGGGGTTCACCCTGTTCCTCCTGACCGCCCTGGCGGGACTGGCGGTCTCCTTCCTGTTCTCCTGCCGGGTCGCAGAGCGGAAGGAGTATTGACCATGGAGGCCAGACGGCGGCTGCTCTGGATGGGACGGCTCACTGCCGCCGGAGCCGCCCTGCTCCCCTTCACAGGGGCGGTCCGCCCCGGCGGCCCCCTCTCCTGCTGCCTGCTGGCGCTGGCCGTGGTCCTGCTCCTTCTGGGCAGCAGAGGATAAACCGGATATTTTTTCCGCCGCCCTTGCACACAGCCCCCTTCCCGTGCTACAATAAGAACAGAAGAAAAAGGGAGAGGGGGCGTGTCTTATGACCGCTCAGAATGCGATCCACGAATTGAAGCAAGTCCGTCAGTACTGCTCCGCCCGGGCCATCCCCGCCATTGACTACGCCATCCAGGTCCTCCAGGGCCTGGCCGAACGGGAAAAGCGAGTGGAGGAGGCCAAGCAGGCCGGTCCCAAGGGCCCCCACGATCCAGCGGAGACCTTCCCGGACTGAGTTCCGGCCGCCACAAAACAGCAGAGCCCCATCTGTTCAGATGGGGCTCTATTGCTGCATCAAAGGACAGCGGCAGAGCCTGTGATGGCTCTGCCGCTTATTTGACGTGTTCGTATGGACCGGAACTCAGGCCAGGCGGCGCGCGCCTACGAACCCGGTGCCGTAATAGGCGGAGTCCATGTCGCTGACGATGACGCCCACCGTGGAGGTGGAGGCGTGGACAAACTGGTTCCCGCCGATGTAAATGCCCACATGGGTGGCCCGCTTGCTGCTGTTGCCCTTATTGAAGAACACCAGATCGCCGGGCTGGAGCTGGCTCTTGGAGACGGCGGTGCCGTTGTCCATCTGAGCGGAGGCAGTGCGGTTGACAGAATAGCCGAAGTGCTTGCACACATAAGTCACAAAGCCGGAGCAGTCAAAGCCGCTGGGGCTGGAGCCGCCGTACACATAGGGATAGCCCACATACTGCTGGGCATACTGGGCGATCTCACTGCCCTTGCCGGAAGCAGAGGCCGCCGCCGCATCCACCTGGGCCACATAGTCGCTGCTGACATAGCCGCCCTCGATCTGGTACCAGCCGCCGGCGCCGCCGATCAGCTCCTCGATCTCCACGATGGTCCCCACAGACAGGGAATCCACCTTCTCCGCATCGGCGCTGGGGCCGGAGCGGACATTCAGGGGCCCGGCCACCACCTGGCCGTAGATCTTTTCCTCCGTGACCTTCAGGTAGTCGCCGGCCACGAAGCCGGTGATCCCGTTGCTGGAAATTTTATGCCACTTTCCGTCTCCGGTGGTGCTCAGCACATCCACCTGGGTCCCGCTGGACAGGGTGGTGAGGACCTGGGACTCAGCGCTGGCCTCCGCCCGGACATTCAGGCCGGAGTCGCTCACAACAGTGCCCACAGAGGCGGCAAAGGAAGGGGTGATCACAGCGGTGACCGCCAGGATACAGGCGGCCAGCTTCGCGGTCAGGGCTCTGGACAGGTGCATGGTGGGGTTCCTCCATTCTCTCTTTACACAGTATCATTTGTACAGGGATGAGGGGGCTTACTTACCGCTCAGCGCCCGGTCCAGCCAGACCGCAGCTACGTCCATTGCGGCGTAGAGGTTATCCTTCTCGCTTTTCTTGACCACACGGTCCCGGCTCTTCAGATCCGGGTCGGTGAGCTGAAGCTGAACGCTCACCTTGGTGGCCACCTCCAGATCGTCCACCTTCTGGGTGGCCAGCACCTGGAGCATGATGATATATTTCTCGGCCATCGTGCCGTAGTAGATCAGGTTGTCCTTCCGGCGAAGGGGGTGACCTTTATAGGAAAGAGGGAGCTTTTCGGATGCCATGGAATTCCTCCTTGAGTTTTTCATGCGATTTTCATGTTGTAACCGAATTGTAACATATTCGTAACCAGTTGTCAAACATTTCCCGGCTCTTTTTTTCGTAAAAATTTACCTGGAATTTTGGGCAATCTGCCGGATAACACCATTTTTCTCCGTGTTTTGTCACAGATCTGTCGTTTTCAGGCGGGAGGCGGTGTTTTTCTGTCAACCAGAGGCACGCTTCCCACCCTCTTTTTCCCGGCGCAGCAGCCATGCCCCCGCAGCCAGGACGGCCAGGACGGGCAGATCCATGAGCTCGAACCGCAGGAAAAAGGGACGGGGGCCGCCCAGGTATTTTATCCCCGCATAGGCCGCCAGCAGGGCGGCCAGCCCCGCCGCGCCCAGCCTTCGGGCGCGCTTCCCGCCATGGGCCATCCAGCCCAAAGCGCACCCGGCTGCCGGGGCAACGCACCAGCATAGGATGAGAACACCGCCCAAAACGTCCCAGCCGCCGCCCATGAGCCCCGATAAGTAGGCGGATCCAACCAAAGCCGCAAAGAGCAGGGCGCACAGGGGAAGCCAGCGGGTCCAGCGGACATATTCCAGCTGGCACAGCCACAGCTGGAGAAAGAAAGCGGGAACAGCGGAGAAAGAAAGACACAGGACAGCATGAAGTTCGCTCACTTCCAGAGCCGGGTCCCAGAAAAACAGGAGGACATACAGCGCCAGTGAGACGAAAAAGCCTGCCAACAGGGCGATATGGCTTCGATTTTTCATAAAAGCGGCCTCCTTCCAGTCTGCAAGTTTACTGTTTTAGTGTATCATAGTTTTCCGCTCTGTTCAATGTGCCGTGCGCTCCGCCGGACTATCCTCCGCCATTCTGAAGAGAGGCGGAGAGCTGCCCGCTCACCCCTTGTCAAATGGGGGAAAATCCACTATAATAGTGCATCATACCATAGAGAAACCGGCGCGCAGCGCCGGGATGGAGGGAAACAGTATGGCACTGGACATGACGTATTTTGAGGAGATGGAGGCCAAGATCCCCAAGGGGAAGGTCCGCACCCGCTTCGCCCCCTCTCCCACCGGCTATATGCACGTGGGCAACCTGCGCACCGCCCTGTACACCTGGCTCATCGCCCGGCACAGTCAGGGCACGTTCATCCTGCGCATTGAGGACACCGACCAGACCCGCCAGGTGGAGGGCGCCACGGAGGTCATTTACCGCACCCTGGCCGAGTGCCATCTGGACCACGACGAGGGTCCCGACGTGGGCGGTCCGGTGGCCCCCTACATCCAGACGGAGCGGCGGGACACCTATGGGAAGTACGCCCGGCTTCTGGTGGAGAAGGGCCACGCCTACTACTGCTTCTGTGAAAAGACCGAGTCGGAGGAGGACGCCGGAGAATTTGACCGGGCGGAGGATCCCTGCCGCGCGCTGAGCCCCGCTGAGGCCCAGGCCCGGGTGGACGCCGGCGAGCCCTATGTCATCCGCCAGAAGATCCCCGCCGAGGGCTCCACCACCTTCCACGACGCCATCTTCGGCGACATTACGGTGGAGAACAAGACCCTGGACGACCAGGTGCTCATCAAGCGGGACGGCCTTCCCACCTATAATTTTGCCAACGTGATCGACGACCACCTCATGGGCATCACCCATGTGGTCCGGGGCAGCGAGTACCTGTCCTCCGCCCCCAAGTACGACCTGCTGTACCAGGCCTTCGGCTGGGAGGTGCCCACCTATGTCCACTGCTCCCCCGTCATGCGGGACGCCCAGCACAAGATGTCCAAGCGCCACGGCGACCCCTCCTATGAGGATCTGAAGGCCCAGGGCTTCCTCACCGACGCCATCCTGAACTATGTGGCCCTGCTGGGCTGGTCCCCCAAGGGCGATCTGGCGGAGCAGGAGATCTTCACCCTGGACCAGCTGGTGGACGCCTTCGAGCTCTCCGGCGTGTCCAAGTCCCCCGCTATCTTTGACATCGAGAAGCTCACCCACTTCAACGCCCTGTACCTGCGCGCCATGGCTCCGGAGGAGTTTGCAAAGGTGGCTGAGCCCTATATCCGCCAGGCGGTGAAGGACCCCAAGCTGGACGCGGCCAAGATCGCCGGACTGCTCCAGGCCCGGTGCGAGAAGCTCACTGACATTCCCGAAAAGGTGGACTTCTTTGACGCCCTGCCTGACTATGATGTGAACCTGTTCGCCAACAAGAAATCCAAGTCCACCCTGGACTCCTCCCGGGAGATGCTCTCTGTTGCCATCGGGATGCTGGCCAACCTGCCCAACTGGAGCGAGGCCATGATCCACGACAGCCTGGTGGGGCTGGCTGAGGGCCTGGGCGTGAAAAACGCCCTGCTCATGTGGCCGGTGCGCATCGCCGCCGCCGGCAAGTCGGTCACCCCCGGCGGAGCCGTGGAGATCTGCCACATCCTGGGCCGCGAGGAGACCGTCCGCCGTCTGAAACTGGGTCTCGAAAAACTCTCTTCCTTTTCTTGAAAGAAAAGGAAGCAAAAGAACTTTGTGCGAAACTTCGTTTCGCCTCTGACTCCCAAGTGAGGCACATCTGAATTGGATGTCTGCGCGAACCCGGGAGCCTCCAGGGCATTTAAAAGAAAAATGGCAACAAGTGAACCCTGTGCGAAGCTTCGTTCCGCCTCTGACTCCCAAGTGAGGCACATCTGAATTGGATGTCTGCGCAGCTCCGGGAGCCTCCAGGGCGTTTAAAAGAAAAACGGAAGTAAGGGAACCCTGTGCGAAGCTTCGTTCCGCCTCCGACTCCCAAGTGAGGCACATCTGAATCGGAAGTTTATACGGCCTTGTCGCCCCCCATGCCGCGCCCTCCCCATAAGCCGGCAGAAATCAACTGTGGTCCTCTGGAAAGGAGCCCCATGAAGGTCTGTATTCTGATGGGCAGCCCCCGAAAAAACGGAAATACCAACGCCCTGTGCATCCCCTTTCAGGAGGAGCTGGAGCGGCTGGGACATCAGGTCAGCTGCCTGTGGCTCTATGATCTGGACATCCGGCCCTGTGTGGCCTGCCGTACCTGTCAGGAGGAATTTGGGGAGATGCACTGCGCCATCCGGGACGATGTACCCGGCGTGGCGCAGGTGATCCTGGACAGCAGCCTGATCGTGCTGGCCACCCCCATCTACTCCTGGTACTGCACCCCGCCCATGAAGGCCCTGCTGGACCGGCTGGTCTATGGTCTGAACAAGTATTACGGTGCGACGCGGGGCCCCTCCTTGTGGCAGGGAAAGCGGGTCGCGGTGCTGGCCACCTGCGGCTATCCGCCGGAACAGGGGGCCGATCTGTTCCAGGAGGGCGTCCGCCGGTACTGCAAGCACTCCCGGCTGGTGTTTGCCGGGATGCTGGCCGAGCGGCACCTGGGCTATGACATCCCCTTTCTGGATGGGGAGGAGGTCCGGAGGGCCCGGGCCTTCGCCCAGCAGCTCTCCCGGGAGGCCGGTTCCTCACAGCGTTGACCACCGGTTTTCCACCACCCCTGCTCTGAATGTGGAAACCTTCACCCTCTATACGAACATGAAACGGATCCGCGCCGGCAGCTGCCGGCGCGGATCCGTTTTGTTTCTGTCATTCACGGAAAGAACAGCGCCCCCTTACAGGGCTTCGATCTCCTCCTGCTCCAGGGTGCGGATGCCCCGGGCGGCCAGGGCGGCCTCCGCCGCGCCCTCGTCCGCCACACGGAAGATCATGTAGGCCCGGTCCACATCGTGCCCCCCCAGGAAGGCGTACATATACTCCACATTCACCCGGGCGTCGGTGAGGACCTGGAGGACCTTGTTCAGCCCGCCGGGCACATCGGGGATGGCGACTCCCACCACAGGGGTCAGGCTGTGGACATAGCCCGCATCCTTCAGCACTGTGGTGGCACGGTACAGGTTGTCCACAATGATCCGCACGATACCGAACTCGCTGGTCTCGGCCAGGGAGAGGGCCCGCAGGTCCACCCCGTTCTGGGCCAGCACCCCGGTCAGCCCGTACAGGGCCCCCGGCTTATTCTCCACAAAGACGGAGATCTGCTTGATGCTCATGGTTTACCCTCCTTAAATCTTGCGCTTGTCGATGACGCGCACCGCCTTGCCCTCACTGCGGACAATGGACTTGGGCGCCACCAGAGTGACCTTTGCCGCCAGACCCAGCATGGAACGCAGGCCGGCCACCAGCTCCTTCTGCCGGCGGTCGATCTCGCCCAGGTTGTCGGTGAACATCTCGGGGGTCATCTCCACCTGGACGTCCAGGGTGTCGGTGGACTTCACCCGGTCCACAATGATCTGATAGTTGGCGGGATAGCCGTGGTTGAGCAGCACCGTCTCGATCTGAGAGGGGAACACGTTGACCCCCCGGATGATGAGCATATCGTCGGAGCGGCCCATGGGCTTGCACATCTTCACATGGGTGCGGCCGCAGGAGCACTTCTCCCGGGTGAGCATACAGATGTCCCGGGTGCGGTAGCGCAGCAGGGGGAATGCCTCCTTGGTGATGGAGGTGAACACCAGCTCACCCTTGCTGCCCTCGGGCAGCACCTCACCGGTGTCCGGGTCGATGATCTCGGCGATGAAATGGTCCTCATTGATGTGCATTCCGGACTGGGCGGAGCACTCAAAGGCCACGCCGGGGCCGGACAGCTCCGTCAGGCCATAGATATCGTATGCCTTGATCCCCAGCGTATTCTGGATGTCCTGACGCATCTCCTCGCTCCAGGCCTCCGCCCCGAAAATGCCCGCCTTCAGGGGGATCTGATCCGGGGTCATGCCCATCTCCTTCATGGACTCGCCCAGATAGGCGGCATAGGAGGGGGTGCAGCACAGGATGGTGGCGTTCAGGTCCTTGATGAACATGATCTGGCGCTCCGTATTGCCGGAGGAGGTAGGCACGGTGAGGCAGCCCACCTTGTGGCTTCCGCCGTTGAGGCCGGGGCCGCCGGTGAACAGGCCATAGCCATAGGACACCTGGCACACATCCTCATTGGTGCCGCCGGCGGCCATGATGGCCCGGGCGCAGCAGTCCTCCCACAGGTCGATGTCGTGCTGGGTATAGAAGGCCACCACCCGCTTGCCCGTGGTGCCGGAGGTGGACTGGATGCGCACGCAGTCCTTCAGCGGCCGGGCCACCAGGCCGTAGGGGTAGGCCTCCCGCAGGTCAGCCTTGGTGACAAAGGGCAGCTTGTGCAGGTCGGCCACGCCCTGGATGTCGTCAGGGGTCAGCCCCTTCTCCTCCATCTTTTTGCGGTAGTAGGGTACGTTGTCCCACACATTGCGCACCTGCTTCACCAGGCGCTCGTCCTGCCAGGCGCGGATCTGCTCCTGGCTGGCACACTCGATCTCAGGCTGATAATAATGTTCCATGGGGATCATCTCTCTTCGCTTTTAGTTTTGAATCCGTCCTTTTTCCGGGAGGAAAAGGACAAAAAACACAATTTTATCGGTCTGCGGGACATTCACCGCTTCTTCCGCAGCAGTTCCAGCACGGCGGCCAGGGCAAAGGAGAACAGCGCGGCGCTGCCGCCCAGCAAGAGCAGAAGAACCCCATCGGACGAGTTGCCTGCGACAGAAACCGCCGCAACATATAGTCCAAACACGCCCCACAGAACCAGCAGGACCTCCAAAAACGCTGTCATAACACATTCTCCCGTTCTTCCTCATTGCTTGTGATGCTCACCCGTTCCCATCCCGCATGAGGCAGGAAACCACAAACTGGAAGGATCGCAGCTGTCACAGCCGGCTCAGCCTCTGTCCCAGGGCCGCTCCCAGCAGGCACAGCGCCATACTCAAGAGCATATAGCTCCCGCCCAGCAGCCACTTCCCCCGCTCCAGCAGGGTCAGGCTCTCCAGGGAGAAGGTGGAAAAGGTGGTGAAGCCGCCGCACACGCCGGTTTTCCAAAAGAGGGCGGCGGACGGGTTCAGCCGCCCGCGGCCTGCCAGTCCGGCGATGAAGCCGATGAGCACCGCCCCCAGCAGATTGGTCAGCAGGGTCAGCAACGGGAACTCCCCCCGCCAGGGCAGCAGGCTCAGCCCATAGCGGCCCACAGCCCCCAGAGCGCCGCCCATACCCACCAGCAGAACGCTTCCCATTTCCGCCCTCCAATTCCTAACTTCTAATTCCTAATTCCTAATTCCTAACTTCTAATTCCTAATTCCTAACTCCTAATTCCTAATTGAATCAAGCGTTTTTTCCCAGCTGGAAGGCCTTCTTGTTCAGCTCCAAAAACTTAGGCGGCACACAGGCCTCCAGGGACTTCATCCACGCCTCCTCCGGCAGGTCGAAGTAGTGGGACAGCCGCCCCATGAGCACCAGGTTCACCGCCTTGGAGGAGCCCGCCTCCTCGGCCAGCTTCAGGCAGTCCAGGGCGTCCACCTTGGCCCCGGCGGCCTTCATCTTCTCCACCAGATTTTCCGGGTATTGAGCCGCCCCGGTGATGACCGGCATGGGGTCGATCTGCTGGGTGTTGGTGACGATCTGCCCGTCGGGCTTTAAGTAACTCAGCCAGCGGGCGGCCTCCAGCACCTCGAAGGAGACGATGAAGTCCGCCTCCCCCTGGTCGATGACCGGGGAGCACACCTTGTCCCCGTAGCGGACGTAGGTAACCACACTGCCGCCCCGCTGGGACATCCCGTGGACCTCGGACACCTTCACGTCATAGCCCTGCTCCATCAGCAGATGGCCCAGCAGCTTGCTGGCCAGCAGGGAGCCCTGTCCGCCCACGCCCACGATCATAATATTTTTCGTTTCCATCTCTCAGCCCTCCTTGCCGGTGCTCTCAAAGGCGCTCACCGGACACAGCTGCTGGCACACGCCGCAGCCCACGCACTGGGTAAAGTCCACATGGGCCTTCCCCTCCTTCATGGAGATGGCGGGACAGCCGATCCTCATGCAGCTCTTGCAGCCGATGCACTTGTCTGTGTTCACCTTCAGAGGGGCCTTGTGCTTGACGTATTTCAGCAGGGCGCAGGGCCTGCGGCTGATGATGACAGAGGGCTCGTCGGCGGCCAGTTCCTCCTTCACCGCCCGGTCGGTCTCCTTCAGGTCATAGGGGTCCACCACCCGCACACGGCGGAAGCCCATGGCCCGGCACAGGGCCTCCAGGTCGATCTTCCCGGCGGGGTCGCCCTTGATGTTGTAGCCGGTGGTGGGGTTCTGCTGGTGGCCGGTCATGCCGGTGATGGAGTTGTCCAGGATAATGACAGTGGAGTTGGACTGGTTGTAGGCGATGTTGGCCAGGCCGGTCATGCCGGAGTGCATAAAGGTGGAGTCGCCGATGACGGCCACCGTCTTGTGCTCGCTCTCCCCGCCCCGGGCCTTGTTGAAGCCGTGGATGGCGGAGATGGAGCCGCCCATGCACAGGGTCATGTCCATAGCGGACAGGGGTGCCACCGCGCCCAGGGTGTAGCAACCGATGTCGCCCAGCACCGTACACTTATTTTTATTCAGGGTGTAGAACAGTCCCCGGTGGGGGCAGCCGGCGCACATGACCGGGGGCCGGGGCGGGATCTGGTCGTCCAGCTTTCTCCCCGCGTGGACCGGCAGGCCCAGCTTCTCCGCCACCAGGTTCTGGGAGAACTCGTCGATGCAGGGGAACACGTCCTTGCCTGCCAGGGCCAGCCCCATCGCCCGGCAGTGGGCCTCGATGAAGCCGTCCAGCTCCTCCACCACGGTGAGCAGATCCACCGAGGCGGCAAAGTCCCGGATCAGCCCCTCCGGCAGGGGCCAGGCCATGCCCAGCTTCAGAACGGGGAAGCGGTCGCCGCAGACCTCCTTCACATACTGATAGCTGGTGGACGAGGTGATAATGCCGATCCTGCGGTCAGAGCCCTCCTCCACCCGGTTGACCGGGGCGGTCTCCGCCCACTGAGCCAGCTTCCGGGTGCGCTCCTCCACCACCGGGTGGCGGCGCTTGGCGTTGCCGGGCATCATCACATACTTGGCGATGTTCTTCTCATAGGGGAGCATCTCCCGCTCCGCCCGCTCCTTCGTGTCCACGATGGACTGGGAGTGGGCCACCCGGGTACACATTTTCAGCAGCACCGGGGTGTCGAACTGCTCGGACAGCTCATAGGCCAGCTTGGCAAAGGCCAGGGCCTCGGCGGAGTCGGAGGGCTCCAGCATGGGCACCTTGGCCGCCCGGGCGTAGTGGCGGGAGTCCTGCTCGTTCTGAGAGGAGTGCATCCCTGCGTCGTCGGCCACGCCGATGACCATGCCGCCGTTCACCCCGGTGTAGCTCATGGTGAACAGGGGGTCGGCGGCCACGTTCAGACCAACGTGCTTCATCCCGCAGAAGGACCGCTTCCCCGCCAGGCTGGCCCCGAAGGCCACCTCCATGGCCACCTTCTCGTTGGGGGCCCACTCGCAGTAGATCTCGTCGTACTTGGCGCACTCCTCGGTGATCTCAGTGCTGGGAGTGCCGGGGTAGCTGGAGACCACACCGCACCCCGCCTCATAAAGTCCTCGGGCAACGGCCGCGTTGCCCAGCATCAGCTGCTTCATTCTTTTTCCCTGCTTTCCTGCAAAATGCAAAACTTGATCCCATATCCCGGATCCGGGTCATTCCTCCGGCGGCTCCGGCTTGTCCAGGCCCTCCCGGATAATGATGCTCTGCACCACGCCGCCGGCGCCGTTTTCCAGCATGGACCGGCGCACCCGGCTGATGGTAGCGCTGCTGGCCCCGGTCTTTTCCAGGATGTCCAGATAGACCAGGCCCTGCTGCAAATAGACAGCCACGTCGAAACGCTGCTCCATGGCCTGGAGCTCTGTGGGGGTGCACAGGTCCTCAAAGAACCGGCAGCACTCCTCCAGATCTCTCAGCTTCAGGATTGTCTCGTACAGGGCGGTGCTGCGCTCCCGGCGCTCTGCCTTTGCCATGACATTTCCTCCCTTCCGGCCCGCAGACGGAGCGGGCCGATCCGTATTGCTATATACTATAACACATTAAAGCGTTAAGGTCAAACGGGGAATTCTGAATTTTCCGTAAAAATTTTCTTGCCGCTGATTTTCCCTCCGGCAGAGAAAACGGCCTTGACAATCCTCCGGTTCCGGGTTATGATACTTCAACAGGTAAAATCAATGAAGTGTTTCGGGGCCCTCCCCGTTTTGAAAGGATCTGACTGTCATGCCTATTACGGATCTGTTGGAGCGCAACAGCAAGCTATACGGCGAGGAGATCGCCCTGGTGGAGATCAACCCCGAGATCCAGGAGACCCAGCGGGTCACCTGGAAGGAGTATGAGCTCATCCAGCCCACCTCCTCCGTCCCCTACCGCCGGGCCATCACCTGGTCGGTCTTTGACGAGAAGGCCAACCGCGTGGCCAATATGCTGCTGGGGCGGGGCATCCGCAAGGGTCAGAAGGTGGCCATTCTGCTGATGAACTGTCTGGAGTGGCTCCCCATCTACTTCGGCATCCTGAAGGCGGGGGCCATCGCGGTGCCCCTGAACTTCCGCTATACCTCCGACGAGATCGACTACTGCCTCAAGCTGGCTGACGTGGACGTGCTGTTCTTCGGCCCGGAGTTCATCGGCCGCGTGGAGGCCATCGTGCCCAAGATCTCCCAGCAGATGCTCCTCTTCTTCGTGGGGGACACCTGCCCCTCCTTCGCCGAGGACTATCACCGGGCCACCGCCAACTGCTCCAGCATGGCCCCCAAGGTGCTCATCGACGACGAGGACGAGGCCGCCATCTACTACTCCTCCGGCACCACCGGTTTCCCCAAGGCCATCCTGCTCAAGCACCACGCCCTGGCCCAGTCCGCCCGGATGGAGGCCATCCACCACGCCACCACCCACGACGACGTGTTTTTGTGCATCCCGCCTCTGTATCACACCGGCGCGAAAATGCACTGGTTCGGCTCTCTGTTCACCGGGAGCAAGGCCGTTCTGCTGAAGGGGAACTCCCCCCAGGCCATCTTCCAGGCTGTCTCCTCTGAGCGCTGCTCCATCGTGTGGCTGCTGGTGCCCTGGTGCCAGGACATCCTGGCCGCCCTGGACCGGGGGGATCTGAAGCTGGAGGACTATCAGCTGTCCCAGTGGCGGCTGATGCACATCGGTGCCCAGCCGGTGCCCCCCTCCCTCATCAAGCACTGGATGCGCTACTTCCCCCACCACAAGTATGACACCAACTATGGCCTGTCCGAGTCCACTGGCCCGGGCTGCGTCCACCTGGGCATGGACCATATCGACAAGGTGGGCGCCATCGGCGTACCCGGCTATGGCTGGGAGGTCAAGATCGTGGACGAGCAGCTCCAGCCCGTTCCCCAGGGGGGCGTGGGCGAGCTGTGCGTGAAGGGCCCCGGCGTGATGGTGTGCTACTACCACAATCCGGAGGCCACCGCAGAGGTGCTGAAGGACGGGTGGCTGCGCACCGGCGACATGGCCCGCCAGGACGAGGAGGGCTTCATCTTCCTGGTGGACCGGAAGAAGGACGTGATCATCTCCGGCGGCGAAAACCTGTACCCCGTCCAGATCGAGGACTTCCTCTCCGCCTACCCCAAGGTCCACGATGTGGCGGTCATCGGCCTGCCGGACAAGCGTCTGGGCGAGATCGCCGCCGCCATCATCCAGATCAAGCAGGGCATGACCTGCACCGAGAGCGAGATCAAGCAGTTCTGTATGGATCTGCCCCGGTACAAGCGCCCCCGGAGGATCATTTTCGCCGACGTGCCCCGCAATCCCACCGGCAAGATCGAAAAGCCCAAGCTGCGGGAGAAATACTGCGGCGTGCGCCTGGTGGAGGCGCAGAATCAGGGCTGACTCTGTTTCCCAATATCCTTTTCAGCGGCGCGGACGAATTTCGTCCGCGCCGCTTTTGCTGTTCCCGCCACCCCGCGGGACCCCCTCCGTCTCTTTTTGACGTTTTTTGTATTTTTTTGAATAATTAACAATTTCTTAGCGTTTTTTCGCTTTTTCTTGATACAATATGCCTTGACTCTTTCGTTAACTTGCAGTATTTTCTGACTTGTTCCAGGGCCGTTCTTTGTGTGGAGCGGCCAAAGGGAGACCACAAGAGGAATCCAAAGAGAAGGAAGAAAACAGAAAGAGAAAGGATCTGAAAGACTATGCTTACGATCAGTCTGAATATGTACCACGCCGTGGCGCTGGGCGCCTTCCTGTTCTGGCTGGGCGGCGTGATCACCAACAGGATCAGCTTCCTGAACCGCTACTGCATCCCCGCGCCTCTGGTGGGCGGCCTGTGCTTCTCCATCGTGAACTGCATCCTCTATTCCACGGGAGCTGCCTCCATTACCTTTGACGACACCCTTCAGAGCGTCTTTATGATCATGTTCTTCACCACTGTAGGCTTCACCGTCAGCATCCCCGCCCTGCTGAAGGGCGGCAAGGCGGTGCTCCTCTGCCTGCTGGTGGCCGTGGTCATGATCCCCGTACAGAATTTCCTGGGGGGCGGCGTCATGGCCCTGTTTGGGAAGGATCCCCTTCTGGGCATCGGCTGCGGCTCCATCGCCCTGGTGGGCGGCCCCGGCACGGCGGCGGCCTACGGTCCTGAGCTGGAGGCCGCCGGCGCAGTGGGCGGAAGCGTGGTCTCCATCGCCGCCGCCACCTTCGGCCTGGTGGCCGGCTCCCTCATGGGCGGCCCCACCGCCCGCCGGCTCATCAACAAATACGGGCTCCGCCCCGACAGCGCCTCGCTGCGCGCCAGCGCGCCCAGCGCAGAGGTCCTGGCCACCGATGTGGCCAGCGAGGACGAGACCTTCTCCAGCAGCAGCCCCCGCTTTGTCAAGGGCTTCATGGTCCTTCTGCTGGCCGTGGGCATCGGCAGCCAGGTGAGCGCCTGGCTCACCGCCCTGACCCGCCTGACCTTCCCCGGCTACATCGGCGCCATGCTGGTGGCCGTGGTGGTCCGCAACGTGATGGACGGCATGAAGGTGGAGTATCCCGCCGAGGAGATCGACACCATGGGCAATATGTTCCTGTCCATCTTCCTGGCCATGGCCCTGGCCGGCCTGAAGCTGTGGGAGCTGGTGGACCTGGCCCTGCCCATGCTCCTCTGCCTCGTCGCCCAGTGCGTGGTGATGGTGCTATTCTCCTACCTCATCGTGTTCCGGGTCATGGGCCGCAATTACGACGCGGCGGTGATGACCGCCGGCTTCATCGGCTTCTCCATGGGCGCCACCTCCAACGCCATGGCCAATATGCAGGTGGTCACCAAGAAGTACGGCCCCTCCCCCGTGGCCTACTTTGCCATCCCCATGGTGGGCGGAATGTTCATCGACTTCTTCAACGCGGTGCTCATCACCTTCAACATCGGGCTCTGGGCCCACTGACCCAGGGATCCGGATACATTCCTCCTGTCTCCTCCCGGGAGCGGCCCCCCACGGTGCGGGGGCCGCTCCCTGCTGCTTTTTCCCCGCCGCCCCAGGCCCGCGCCCCGGGTTTTTCCGCCGGTCTGTCTTGCTTTTCCGGCCCGTTTAGAGTATGATAACTGTGCTGAATGAAAGACTCAAGGGAGGTCATTTTCTTATGCGGGACGGATTTATCAAAGTAGCGGCCGGCACCCCCAGGATCCGGGTGGCGGACTGCCATTATAACGCGGAGCAGATCTTCACCATGATGCGGGAGGCGGACCAGCAGGGGGTGCGGGTGCTGTGCCTGCCGGAGCTGTGCCTCACCGGCTATACCTGCGGCGACCTGTTTTTACAGGATACCCTGCTCCGCGGGGCCGAGGAGGGCCTGAAAACGATCCTGGAGGCCACCCGGAACCTGGATCTGGTGGCCGCTGTGGGGCTGCCGGTGCGGGACAAGTGGGACGGCAAGCTGTACAACTGCGCCGCCCTGATCCAGCAGGGAGAGATTTTGGGCCTGGTCCCCAAGATCCACCTGCCCAACTATGGGGAGTTTTATGAGAAGCGGTGGTTCGCCTCCGGCAAGGATGTAGACGACTCGATCACTCTGTGCGGCCAGGAGGTGTGCCTGTCCGACCGTTTGATCTGGGCCTGTGAGGAGATCCCCGATCTGGTCATCGGGGTGGAGATCTGTGAGGACCTGTGGGCGCCGGAGCCCCCCTCTGCGGCCCTGGCCCGGGCGGGCGCCACCCTGATCCTGAACCTGTCCGCCTCCAATGAGACGGTGGGCAAGGCGAACTACCGCCGCAATCTGGCGGCGGGGCAGTCGGGCCGCCTGCTGTGCGGCTATGTGTACGCCGACGCCGGGGAGGGGGAGTCCACCACCGACCTGGTGTTCAGCGGCCACAATATCATCGCGGAGAACGGCTCCCTGCTGGCAGAGCGGCGCTTTGCCGCCGGGCTCACCATCAGCGAGATCGACGTACAGCGCCTGGCCTATGAGCGCCGCCGCAACACCACCTTCACTCCCCCGGCCCGGGATCCCATGGCGGAGGCCCACTGCCTGGGGGTGAGCCGGGTCCCCTTCAACCTGAAGGTGGGTGAGACCAAGCTCACCCGGTACGTCTCCCCCAACCCCTTTGTCCCCGCCGACGCGGAGGACCGGGCGGAGCGGTGCAACGAGATTCTGAAGATCGCCGCCCTGGGCCTGAAAAAGCGGCTGGAGCACACCCGGGCCCGCACCGCCGTGGTGGGGCTGTCCGGGGGTCTGGACTCCACCCTGGCCATCCTCATCACCGCCGTGGCCATGAAGCTGCTGGACCGGCCGGAGAGCGACATCATCGCTGTCACCATGCCCTGCTTCGGCACCACCGACCGCACCCGGGACAACGCCGTGGAGCTGGCCCAGCGGCTGGGGGCCACCCTGAAGCGCATCGACATCGGCGAGGCGGTGAAGGTCCACTTCCGGGACATCGGACAGTCCATGGAGGACCACTCCGTCACCTTTGAAAACGGTCAGGCCCGGGAGCGCACCCAGGTGCTCATGGACATCGCCAACCAGACCGGCGGCATGGTCATCGGTACCGGCGACCTGTCCGAGCTGGCCCTGGGCTGGGCTACCTACAATGGGGATCATATGTCCATGTACGCCGTCAACGCCGGCATCCCCAAGACCCTGGTGCGCCACCTGGTCTCCTTTATCTCCGACGACAAGGGCAGTGAGGACCCCAGGCTGTCCGCCGTGCTGGATGACATCCTGGACACCCCCGTCTCTCCGGAGCTGCTCCCCGCCATTGAGGGGAAGATCAGCCAGCGGACAGAGGACCTGGTGGGCCCCTATGAGCTCCACGACTTCTTCCTGTACTACGCCGTCCGCTGGGGCTTCCCGCCCCGGAAGGTGTTCCGTCTGGCGGAGCACGCCCTGGGCCGTACCTATGACCGGGCCACCATCCTGAAGTGGCTGAACAACTTCTACCGCCGCTTCTTCACCCAGCAGTTCAAGCGCTCCTGCCTCCCCGACGGGCCCAAGGTGGGCTCCGTCACCCTGTCCCCCCGGGGCGACTGGCGGATGCCCTCTGACGCCGTCTCCGCCCTGTGGATGGAGGAGCTGGAGGGCCTGCAATAAGCCGCAGGATCGTCCCCCGCGGCGCTGTCAACAAATTCGATTGGAACAAAGGACCTTATAAACACTATGAATCTCTACTGCGATCTCTTTTGGACCTTCTCCAAGGTCGGGGTCTGCACCTTCGGCGGCGGCTACGCCATGCTCCCCATCCTCCAGCGCGAGGTGGTGGAGAAGAAGGGCTGGGCCACCGAGGAGGAGCTTACCGACTACTTTGCCATCGGCCAGTGCACCCCCGGCATCATCGCCGTGAACACGGCCACCTTTGTGGGACACAAATACCGGGGCATCCCCGGGGGCGTCATCGCCACCCTGGGCCTGGTGTTCCCCTCCCTCATCATTATCACCCTCATCGCCGCATTTCTCAGCAGCTTCGCCGACTACCCCCTGGTCCAGCACGCCCTGGGCGGCATCAACGCCTGTGTGGTGGCGCTGATCGCCGTCAGCGTGCTGAAGCTGGGAAAGAGCACCCTGAAAAACGCCCCCGCCGTATGTATCTTCCTGGCGGTGCTGGCTCTGGCGGAGGTAGGCAGCCTGCTGCCCCTGGACCCCGCCTCCCCCGTCGGCGCGGCGCTGGGCTTCCTCTCCTCCCCCGCCATTCTGGTGGTGCTGGCCGGAGTAACGGGCTGGCTGCTCTCCCTGCTCCGCCCCGGGAAGGAAGGAGGTGAGGGACGGTGATCCTGCTCAGACTGTTCTATGAATTTTTCAAGACCGGCCTGTTCTCCGTGGGCGGCGGCATGGCCACCATCCCCTTCCTCCAGCACATGGGCGAGGCCACCGGCTGGTTCACCAACCAGGAGCTCACCACCATGATCGCCGTCTCCGAGTCCACCCCCGGCCCCATGGGGGTCAACATGGCCACCTATGTGGGCTTCCACATCGGGAGCGCCTCCGGGATGGGCGGCCTGGGGGGCATCGTGGGCGCGGTGGTGGCCACCCTGGGCCTGATCACCCCGTCCATCATCGTCATCCTGATCATCGCCGGATTTTTGCAGAAATTCCGCCACAGCCGGACGGTGGAGGCCGTCTTTTCCGGGCTCCGCCCCGCCTCCACCGCCCTCATCGCCGCCGCCGGCCTGAGTGTGGCCTTCTCGGTGTTCACTGTGGCCGACGACCTCTCCCCCAACAGCTTCCCGGCCATCTCCTGGCCCTCCCTCCTGCTGGCCGGGGCAGTCTTTGTGGGCATGAAGTGGACGCCCCTGAAGAAGCTCCACCCCATCGTGTTCATCCTGGCCTCCGCCGGGGCGGGCATCCTGCTCCAGCTGTGAGCCCCCATCCGGCCAGGCCCACATCCAATCCAAACAGGAAAGAGGCATACCATGAGCTTTGACCGCGATCTGTTCCTCCCCGTCAGCCGGGAGGATATGGCCCGCCGGGGCTGGGACGGCTATGACGTCCTCATCATCACCGGGGACGCATACGTAGACCACCCCTCCTTCGGCCCCACCATCATCGGCCGTCTGCTGGAGGACGAGGGCTATCGGGTGGCCGTCCTGGCCCAGCCCGACTGGCGCAGCCCGGCGGCCTTCTCCGCCCTGGGGCGTCCCCGCCTGGCGGTGATGATCTCCGCCGGCAACCTGGACTCCATGGTGGCCCACTACACCGCCGCCAAAAAGCGCCGCCACGACGACGCCTACTCCCCCGGACGGCGGGCGGGGCTGCGCCCCGACCACGCCACCGTGGTGTACTCCAACCGGGTGCGGGAGGTCTTTGGGGACATTCCCATCATCATCGGCGGCCTGGAGGCCAGCCTGCGCCGCTTTGCCCACTACGACTACTGGGAGGACAAGGTGCGCCGCTCCATCCTCTTTGACGCCCAGGCGGACATCCTGACCTATGGCATGGGGGAGCGGGCCTCGGTGGAGATCCTGTCCCGCCTCGCCTCCGGCACCCCGGTAGAGGAGATCACTGACGTGCGGGGCACCTGTGTGGCCGCCCGCCACCCCGGCGTGTGCGCCTATCCCAAGGTGGAGGTCCCCTCCTTTGAGGAGGTGGCCGCCGACAAGGCCGCCTATGCCCGGGCCAACATGACGGAGTATCTGGAGCATGACGCAGTAGTGGGCAGGGCCATCCTCCAGAAGCACGGGGACCGGTTCCTCATCGTCAATCCCCCTGCCGCTCCCCTGACCACACCGGAGATGGACCGGGTGGCCGAACTGCCCTACGTCCGGGAGCCCCACCCCATGTACGACGAGATGGGGGGCGTTCCCGCCATCGAGGAGGTGCGCTTCTCCGTCACCCACAACCGGGGCTGCTTCGGGGCTTGCAATTTCTGCTCCCTGGCCTTCCACCAGGGGCGGACCATCTCCTGCCGCAGCCATGAGAGCATCATCCGGGAGGTGACCGCCCTGACCCATCATCCGGGCTTCAAGGGGTATATCCACGACGTGGGCGGCCCTGCCGCCACCTTCCGCCGCCCCTCCTGCCAGAAGCAGCTCAAGCACGGGATGTGCAAAAACCGGGCCTGCCTGGCCCCCGAGCCCTGCCCCAACCTGGACGCCGACCACACCGACTATATGATGCTGCTGCGGAAGCTGCGGGCCATCCCCGGGGTGAAAAAGGTGTTCATCCGCTCAGGCATCCGCTTCGACTTCCTGATGAAGGACCCCAGCGGCGAATTTTTCACCGACCTGGTCCAGCACCACATCTCCGGACAGCTGAAGGTGGCCCCGGAGCACTGTGTGGCCCACACCCTGGACTATATGGGCAAACCCCACATCGAGGTGTATGAGAGGTTCCGGGAGAAGTATTTTAAGCTCAACCGCCGGTACGGCAAGGACCAGTATCTGGTGCCCTACCTGATCTCCTCCCACCCGGGCTGTACCCTGGAGGACGCGGTGCAGCTGGCCGAATGGCTGAACAAGCAGGGACATATGCCGGAGCAGGTGCAGGACTTCTACCCCACCCCCGGCACCCTGGCCACCTGTATGTGGTACACCGGCCTGGATCCCCGGACCATGCAGCCGGTGTTCGTCCCCAAGACGCCCCACGACAAGGCGCTCCAGCGGGCGCTGATGCAGTGGCGGAAGCCCCAGAACCGGAAGCTGGTGCTGGAGGCCCTCCACAAGACGGGCCGGGAGGACCTGATCGGCTACGGCAAGCGCTGCCTCATCCGCCCCGACAAGGGACAGGCCCCCGGCGCCCCTCGCCGGGAGGAACACAGCGCGCCCCAGGGGAAGACGCCCGCCCCGGGCCGCAGCAAAAAGGGGCCGGGGGATCCCCGGAAGGAGCGGTACAGCGGCCGCCACTCCGTGGAGAAGCAGGAGCAGACCGGCCGGCCCGTCCGCAAGGCGGGCTGGGCCAAGCCCGCCGCCTCCAAAAAGGGAACCAAGGGCACAAAGGGCCGAAAAAAGGGTTAAACGAAACAAAACCGTCCCGATCGCACAATGCGGTCGGGACGGTTTTGTTTATCGAACAGCCTCAGCGGTAGGAGTCCGCCAGCGCCTGGAACTTGGGCAGAGCGCGCTGGATCATCTCGGTCTGGACGCAGTAGGCCAGGCGGAAGTGCCCCGGGGCTCCGAAGCCGGAACCGGGCACCAACAGCAGGTCGAACTGCTTGGCCCGCTCGCTGAAGGCCAGGTCGTCCGGCTCCAGGCTGCGGGGGAACAGGTAGAAGGCCCCGCCCGGCTCAGCCACATGGTAGCCCATCTCCCGCAGGGCGGGCACCAGCAGCTTGCAGTTGCGCTCATACACCGACAGGTCAGCGGTCATGTCGCAGCACAGGGAGGTCACCTGCTGGAACAGGCTGGGGGCGTTCACATAGCCCAGGGACCGCCCCGCTCCGGCCACCGCGGCGTACACCTCTCTGGAATCCGCCGCCTGTCCGGGGACCAGCACATAGCCCAGGCGCTCGCCGGGGAGGGAGAGGGACTTGCTGAAGGAGTAGCACACGATGGTATCCCGGTACAGGTGGGGGATCCAGGGGGCCTGGAAGCCGGAGAACACGATCTCCCGGTAGGGCTCGTCGGAGATGAGGTAGATGGGGTGGCCGTACGCCTCCTCCTTCTGTCTTAAAATCTCCGCCAGACGCTCCAGGGTCTCCCGGGAGTAGACCACGCCGGAGGGGTTGTTGGGGGAGTTGACCACCACGCCCTTGGTGTGGGGGGTGAGGGCCTGCTCAAAGGCGGCAAAATCGATCTGGAAGTGCTCGGTCTCCGGGGGGATCAGCACCATTTTGGCCCCGGCCCCCTCGATGAACACCTTGTACTCGGGGAAATAGGGGGCAAACACGATGAACTCATCCCCCGGGCAGGTCAGCCCGTGGAACACACAGCAGAGGGAGGCCGCCGCCCCCACCGTGATGTAAAACTGATCGGCGGTATAATCCCCGCCGAAGCGGCGGTTGAGGGAATCCGCGAAGCGCTGGCGGGCCGCGGCATCCCCCTGGGCGCTGGTGTAGCAGTGGATCAGCTCGGGCTGCTCCCGCAGGATGCGGATGGCCGCCTCATTGACCGCGTCGGGGGCGGGGACGCTGGGATTGCCCAGAGAGAAGTCGTACACGTTCTCCCGGCCCACCACAGCGGCCCGCTGATTGCCGTACTCAAACAGCTCCCGGATCACGGAGCGGGCAGTGCCCAGCCCCAGCATACGTTTTGAAACCATTGGACATGACCTCCCGGTACTTTGGTAATCGTTTTTCAGTCCGGCGCCGCCCAGTGCAGACGGGACGGCGCTGATTTGTCCCTTATTATAGCACGGCTATTTAACGCTGTAAAGTGTTGATTTGCCCATTCTCTGTTTCACCGGGCCGGGATCCGGAAGCCAGGCCGCCTCATGGCTGCGGAGGTGCTCATCAGAGGGGGGATGCACAGCGCCCTCCGCACAGCGCCGCCATTCCTGCCGCTCCTGCTGGTCCAATCAGGTCGCCGTGAGCCTGGCAGGGCGTGTCCCAGCAGTCCAAACCACGAGCATGAGGTCCTCTGTTTTCCCCCCTCTTTTCAGAAAATTACAAAATCCATTTTCCACGCATTATATTTACCAAATAATTACAACCCATGTTGTACACTATTCCCCGTTTACAAAACAACAAATTGACACTATAATCAAAGCATACCATTTTATTCCCTATGAAGCGGGTCGACCGGACATCCGGGAGCCAGCCGCACCCAGCCAAACATTCTCCCGGACACGCAAAGGCGGTGATCCTGTGCAGATCCTGACCGGAAAATCTATCCTGGACCAGTTCGCATTTGGCCCCCTGTGCTTCTACCGGCGCAGGTCCTTCCATCCGGAGCCGGAATCCCGGCTCACCCCGGAGGAGGAGACCCACCGCTTCCACACAGCCCAGCGTCAAGCCATCCTTCAGCTGTCCGCCCTGTACGACTCCGCCTGTGCAGAGCTTGGCACTCAGGCCGCCTCCATCTTCTCCATCCACGCCATGCTGCTGGAGGACGCCTCCCTGGTGGAGGGGGTCCTCACCACCATCCGGAGCCGCCATGCCACGGCGGAATACGCCGTCCAGGCGGTGGAACGGGAGTTTTCCAGCGCCTTCGCCGGCATGGACAGCCCCTATATGCGGGCCCGCGGGGCAGACATCCGGGACATCGCCCACCGGGTCATCCGCTGCCTTCTGGGGCTGAAAACACCGGATCCCCTGGCCGCCCGCTCCGGGATCCTGGTCTCTGATGAACTGCTGCCCAGCGAGGTACTGGCCCTGGACCGGCGGAAGCTGCTGGGCCTGGTGACCCGCCGCGGCAGTGTGGACAGCCACACCGCTATGCTGCTGCGGCTGATGAAGATCCCCGGCCTGGCCGAGGTGGAGATCTCCAGCCAGGATGAGGGCCACGCCGCCCTGCTGGACGGCTTCAGCCACAGCCTCTACCTGGACCCGGAGCCCCAGCTGATGGCCGAGCTGGGCCTCTCCCCCGCCACAGAGCGCCGCCCACTCGCCGCCTCCCTGTAAGCCTGTCTCATCCACCCAAACCAAAACGGTCCGTACCTGCTCCCACAGGTACGGACCGTTTTTCAGCCTTTTGTCAGGACATCAGGGAACAGGCGGGGCGAAAGATGTGGGCCTGCTCCTGGCCGTTCAGGATCCGCAGCCCGCCTAGGGCCAGGGCCTCCATCTCGTTCTCCCCCGGGATGACCACCACCTTCACCAGGTTGTGGAGGTAGTCGATGACCATGCCGGTCAGCTTTTTGGAGTTGGCCAGGCCGCCGGTGAGGATCACCGCGTCGATCAGTTCGGTGAAGCAGCCCAGCATGATCCCCACCCCCTTGGCGATCTGAAGGGCCTGGGCCTGATAGACCAGGGCGGCCCATTCGTCCCCCTCCTGGATGCGGCGCTCGATCTCCCGGCAGTCGTGGGTGCCCAGCAGGGCGGACATCCCGCCCTCCCCCCGGAGCTTCTTGAGCATATCCTTCTTGGTGTACTTCCCCGAGTAGCACAGATCCACCACATAGAGCATATTCAGGCTTCCGGACCGGTCCGGGGAGAAGGGCCCCGCGTCGTCGGAGACCGAGTCAATGATGCGCCCGTGGCGGTGTGCCGAAATGGAGATCCCGCCCCCCAGGTGGGCCACCACCAGGTTCATATCCTCATACCGCCGCCCCAGGGTCTCTGCATACTTGTGGGAAGTGGCCCGGGCGTTGAGCACATGGCAGAAGCTGGTGCGCATGACCTCCTTGAAGCCGGTGACCCGGGCCTCCGGCACCATCTCGTCACTGGTCACCGCGTCATAGATGTAGGCGGGGATCCCCAGAGGCTGGGCAAACGCCCGTGCCATCAGCCCGCCCAGGTTGGAGGCGTGGTCGAACACCGGGTAGTTCCGCAGGCAGTCGGCCAGGTTGTCATCCACCAGATAGCCGCCGGCCACGATGTTGGGGATGATGCCGCCCCGGCCCACCACCGCCGACAGGGTGGACAGGTCCACCCCCTCCTGGGCCAGCCAGCCCCGCACCAGGGCCACCCGGTAATCCAGCTGATCGTACAGGCTGGGGTAGGGGGCCAGGTCCTGGTTGGTGTGGACGATGCTCTTCATGGCCGTCTGGTGCTCCCCGTCATAGACGGCGGCCTTGGTGCTGGTGGAGCCGGGGTTCAATATCAGCAGTCGATGGGACATGATCTTCCTCCTGTATCTTGTATTCGCCCAGTCCTCACCGGGCCATGGCCGCGGCGATGGCGATGGAGTCGTACTTCTCCTCCGGAGCGGCCCCCCGGGAGTTGACCGTGATGGGGACCGAAGCCCCCAGCACCAGCCCTGCCATCTTCCCCCCGGCCATGCCGTACAGGGCCTTGCCCAGCAGATTCCCCGCCGTGATGGAGGGGACCAGGAAGATGTCCGCATCTCCGGCCACCGGGCTGTGGTAGCCCTTCACCTGGGCGGCCTGGCGGTCAGTGGCCAGGTCGAAGGAGATGGGGCCCTCCACCTGGCAGAGGCCAAAGTCTCCCCGCTCCGCTTCCGCCTTCAGGGCGGCCCCGTCCCCGGTCTCCGCCATGTGGGGGCTGACGGTCTCCACGGCGCACAGCACCGCCGCCTTGGGCTCCTCATACCCCAGGAAGCGGCACAGGTCCAGGGCATTTTTCAAAATGGCCCGCTTCTGGGCCAGGTCGGGGGCGACCACCATCCCCCCGTCGGTGATGAACATGAGCTTGTGATAGGCCGGGACGTCCAGAATGGCCACATGGGACAGCAGCTCCGCCGCCCGGATCCCGCTCTCCCGCCGGACCACCGCCCCCAGCAGCGTCCCGGTGGGCAGCAGCCCCTTGATGAGCAGCTGGCCCCGCCCCTGCCGGATCAGCTCCACCGATCGGCTGGCACATTCCCTGTCATCCCGGGCGTCCACCACATCCTCCTCGGGCATGGGGGCGCCCAGCTCCTCTGCCATCCGCAGGATCTTGTCCCGCTCCCCCACCAGCAGGGGGCGGATCAGCCCATCCCGCCGGGCCTGGAACACCGCCTCCAGGGTATGTGGGTCGTGGGCGGCGGCCACCACCGCCGTCCTGGGCGGAACGTCCCGCAGCCCGTTCCGCAGCGACTGAAATCCGGAGATCTCCATTCTGTCCTTCCTCCTCTGTGCTTCTTGTGTCTATTCTATCATCCCCGGGCAAGGAAGTATAGTGTAAAGTTGCAGATACGTCCCAAATGGGGGAGCGCCCTCCGGGCGCTCCCCCATTCTACCTCTGCACGGGAATTTTTATCCCTATTTCTCCTCCCGGAGCTGCTGGATATACTCGTCGATCTCCTGCTGGGAGTAGCCGTTTTTGGTCATCATATCGGTGACCATCTGGACCTCTTCCTCGATCTCCTCCGGGGTGTGGACGTACTCATAGGATTCTGTGTTGGTTTGGGTGTAGTAGCCCAGCACGGTTTCATGCTCCGCATCATAGACGGGGACCTGACGCTCCGCGGGCTGGGTTTTCAGCCACTCCATATAGGACATGGAGTCCTCCCAGGTGTTGACCGGGTAGGGGTAGCCGTAGTAGCCGTTCATATGAATGCGCTCCACATAGCCGCGGGCGCCAGTGTCGGTGGCAACGACAGCAATCAGGTCTGGGGTGTAACCGGTATACTGGCTCCAGGGCCTGCATCCATAGGTTTCCCCCTTGCTGTTGCGGGGGTAATCCCCATTTACAAGCTGCCGGGCCACATCCTGGGGCGGATTGGCCGCCTCCTCTGGGGAGAGAGCGCCGACCGTGCGCTGCCCGGCGGGAATGGTCTCCGGCGCAATGGAACTGAAGGGGAGGTACGGCCGGGGCGGATTTCCGCTCTCCAGCCGGTCCCACAGCTCCGCCTCGCTGAGGGTGCACTCATCCAGATCCACATTGATTCCCTGGTAGAAGTTGGGGAGATCGTTCCCCTCTTGATCCAGCAGGGGGGTGCTCCATCCATAGGAACCCACATTTGTCCTGCCCTGGAGATGACCAAACTTCCCGGTATACCAGGTCACATAGGCTGCTTTTTGCTCTTGGGTCTCCAGGGGATAGGAGTAGGGGTACAGGTCGCTGCGGAGCAGGTAGCCTGCGGTGACCTCGTCCCAGCAGAAGCAGATGAGGTCGGGCACGTCCCCATAGCCGTCCGCCGGGGTCCACACGCCGTAGGTCTGGCCGGACTGGTTGCGGGGGTAGCGGCTGACCGCGGTCTGGACAGGCGGTGCGGTCTCCTGGGAGGCTTCCGCCGCCACGGGCTCCTCCTGGGCGGACGGGCTGTCCACCTCCGGCTTCACTCCCGCCGCGGCGACGATGGTGTTCGGCTTGGCGGCGGATTCCGGGGAGGCTGCGTCCGGCATCTGGTTCTGACTTTCCTGGGAAACGGGAGCTTTCCCCGCCGTTTCCGGGGCAGGGCCGGTGGCGAAGGCCGCAGTGGCGCCCGTCACAAGCACCAGAGCCACGGCCACAGCGGTGGCCGACTGCTTTCTCAGCTTCATAATGGAAACCACTCTCTCTTTCATAATTTTTTTGCTGAAGGGGCTGCACAGGGGCAGCAGGCCGCTGCGCCGCTCCTCCCAGTTCAAAAGGGTCAGGGCGTATTCGGAGCGGACCTCCAGGCCGCAGGCGCGGACGACGGACTCGTCGCAGCACCGCTCCAGATCCCGGCCGGCGTACACATTCATGGCCCACACCAGGGGGTTGAACCAGTGGACGCACAGGGCGGCGGACAGCAGCAGCTTCCACCACGCGTCCCTGTGGCGGATATGGGCCGCCTCATGGCGCAGGATATAGCCCAGCTCCTCCTCCCGGCCGCAGTCCAGCCCCTTGGGCAGCAGGATCACCGGCCGGATCAGGCCGTAGGTCAGCGGGGTACGGATGCGGTCGCACCGGCGGATGGGCACTCCACGCAGGGCGGGAATCTGTCCGCGCCACTGCTCGATCGCCGGATGGGTCAGAGGGAGGGCGGTGCGGAACACCTGCACGCTCCTCCAGTAGGAAGCCAGAAAGAGCAGGGCCAGGGCCGCCGCCCCCGCCAGATAGAGGACGGTCAGCCAGGGAACCTCCCCTGCCGCAGCCGCGGCCTCCGGGACATGGATCCGATCCGGCTCCCAAATGGGGGCGTCGAATTCCGGAAGCAGGGCCTCATGGGAGGGGACGGGTACTGACTCTGGCATCTGGACGCCGGGGGCCGTCTGGACCACTCGAGCCGTCCGGTCCAGATCCGCCAGCCGCTCCAGCCCTGTATACAGGCTCCAGGGGAAGGGCAGCGCCAGGGGGACCAGCAGCCGTACCAGGGCCACGCCCCACAGGCATCGGAAGGTCCACCTGGGCAGCCGGTAGCGGCCTGCCAGCCGGAGCAGCAGGATGACGGAGATCAGAACGCCCCCCTGGAGGGTCATGGTCAGCAGCTCCATGGTCTCCCACCTCACTCCAAGTCGGACACCAGCCGCTTCAGCTGGTCGATTTCCTTCGCTGACAGCTTTTTCCCGTGGACCAGAGAGGCAAAGAGCAGGCTGGCGGAACCATCAAAGAGCTTGTCCACCAACTCCGCCGCCTCCATCTCCCGCACCTGTTCCCGGCTCACCAGGGGGCGGCACAGGAATCGCGGCTCCCGCCGCTGCACAGCTCCCTTCTCCACACATTTTTTGATGACCGTATAGGTGGTGTTCTTGTTCCAGCCCACCGAGGCTTCCAGCCGCCGGGCGACCTCCCTGGCAGGCAGTTCCTCCCCGGCGTCCCAAAGGACCTCCATCACCCTGCGTTCCGAATCAAACAGCTTCAGTTCCATGCCGCTCCTCCTTAGACGATTGCAATAGTCTATTAGTAGACTATCACAATCGTCCATTTTTGTCAAGACGATCGCAGTCGTCTGAAAAATTTTATTTTCCCTCTTGACTTCATCGCTTTTCTGCGTTAAACTTCAACACATCAAATCGTAAAATATTCCCTGGTCAAGTTCCATGCCTCCTCTCCCGGGATGGAGGCGCGCGCCAGACCCGGGACAATCCAGCCTGAGAGGACGGATCCCCTATGCTCATCAAACTGACTATGCTCCTGGTATTTTTCGCTGTGATGGTGGCCATCGGCCTGTACTGCCGGAAAAACGCCTCCGACGTCAACGGCTTTGTGCTGGGCGGCCGCTCGGTAGGCCCCTGGCTCACCGCCTTCGCCTATGGCACCTCCTATTTCTCCGCCGTGGTCTTTGTGGGCTACGCCGGACAGTTCGGCTGGAAATACGGCATCGCCGCCACCTGGGCGGGGATCGGCAACGCCCTTCTGGGCTCGCTACTGGCCTGGGTGGTGCTGGGCCGCCGCACCCGCATCATGTCCCAGCATCTGGACAGCGCCACCATGCCGGAATTTTTTGGCAAGCGGTTCGGCAGTCCCTCCCTGAAGGTGGCCGCCTCGGTCATCATCTTCATCTTTCTCATCCCCTATACCGCCAGCCTGTACAACGGCCTGTCCCGGCTGTTCGGCATGGCCTTTGACATCGACTACACAGTGTGCGTCATCGTGATGGCAGTGCTCACCGGGGTCTATGTCATCGCAGGCGGCTATATGGCCACAGCCATCAACGACTTTATCCAGGGCATCATCATGCTCTTCGGCATCTGCGCCGTGATCCTGGCCGTCCTCAACAGCCAGGGGGGCTTTCTGGCCGCCCTGGAGGGGCTGGCCCAGGTGAACGACCCCGCCGTCTCCTCCGCCCCCGGCGTGTTCGCCTCCTTTTTCGGTCCCGATCCGGTGAACCTGCTGGGCGTGGTGCTGCTCACCTCCCTGGGCACCTGGGGACTGCCCCAGATGGTACAGAAGTTCTATGCCATCAAAAGCGAGAAGTCCATTGACGCAGGCACCGTCATTTCCACCCTGTTCGCCCTGGTGGTGGCCGGAGGGTGCTACTTCCTGGGCGGCTTCGGCCGCCTGTTCTCCCACCAGCTGGAGGTGGTGAACGGAGTCCCCGCCGGGGGCTATGACGCAGTGATCCCCACCATGCTGTCCGGCCTGCCCGATCTGCTGATGGCGGTGGTGGTGATCCTGGTGCTGTCCGCCTCCATGTCCACCCTGTCCTCCCTGGTGCTCACCTCCAGCTCCACCCTCACCCTGGACCTGATCCGGGACCACCTGGTCAAGGGCATGAGCCAGAAGAGGCAGGTCTTTGTGATGCGGTGTCTCATCGTGGTGTTCATCGCCATCTCGGTGGTGCTGGCCATCATCCAGTACAAGTCCAACGTCACCTTCATTGCCCAGCTCATGGGGGTGTCCTGGGGCGCGCTGGCCGGCGCCTTCCTGGCCCCCTTCCTGTACGGCCTGTACTGGAAAAAGGCCACCAGGGCCGCCTGCTGGACCAGCTTTCTGTTCTCCACCGTGGTGATGACGGCCAATATCTTCCTCCGCCCCAGCTTCCCCGCCCTGCTCCAGTCCCCCATCAACGCCGGCGCCTTCTGTATGCTGGCCGGTCTGGTCCTGGTTCCGGCAGTCTCGCTGTTCACCCCCCGGCCGGACGCCGCCCTGGTGGACAACGCCTTCTCCTGCTATGACCGGAAGGTGCTGGTCCGCCAGCGGGAGGCCCTGGGCGACGGAGAAAAGGCCGGATAAGCCCAAAAACATCAGAAAGTCCGCAAGAAACTTCCTTTTCAAAGCCGAAACCGTGTGGTACGCTATCCTTACTACACGGTTTCGGTATTTCCGTGCCAACTTCACCAACGAAAGGAACGGTTTGATCCCCATGGTCATCGACATCCATACCCATACCTTCCCCGACCGGCTGGCCGCCACCACCATTCCAAAGCTGGAGCAGATGTCCCATACCCGCTCCTTCTCCGACGGCACCAACGCCGGACTTACCGCCTCCATGTCCCGGGCCGGAGTGAACTGCTCCGTGGTCCTCCCGGTGGCCACTGCCCCCAAGCAGGTGGTCCATGTCAACGACTGCTCCGCCCAGATCAATGAGCGCTTTCCTGAGACCGGCGTGTTCTCCCTCGGCTGCATCCACCCCGACTTCTCCGACTACCGGGCCGAGCTGGCCCGGGTGGCCGAGCTGGGCCTGAAGGGGATCAAGCTCCATCCCGTCTATCAAGGGGTGGATTTTGACGACATCCGCACCCTCCGCATCCTGGACCGGGCGGCAGAGCTGGGGCTTTTCGTCCTCAGCCACTCGGGACTGGATGTGGGCTTCCCCGGCGTGGTCCACGTCACCCCCCGGATGGTGCGCAGCGCCCTGGACCAGGTGGGCCCCATGACCCTCATCCTGGCCCACATGGGCGGCTGGCGGAACTGGGACCAGGTGGAGGCGCTGCTGCCCGACACCTCCGTCTATCTGGACACCTCCTACTCCCTGGGGGATCTGGCCCCCCTGGACGACGGCTTCTACCGCCCGGAGGACATCCCCATGATGCCCCAGGAGCAGTTCCTCCGCATGGTCCGGACCTTCGGCCCCCACCGCATCCTGTTCGGCACCGACAGCCCCTGGCAGAGCCAGACAGACGCTGTGGCCGCCATCCGTGCCCTGCCCCTCACCCAGGAGGAACAGGACGGCATCCTGGGCGGGAACGCCCAAAGACTGCTGAACTTCCCGAATATGTAAATACGGTGGGTCATTACTGTTCTTGTAATGACCCGCCGTATTTTCTTTTTATAGAAACTGCATCCTGTTTTTCCAGAACAAATATCAGCCGCTATGAAATGCTATACTTTGCATACAGGTCATCGTACCAGGTCATAGGGCCTTCACACGTGTTTGAAATAAAAAAATTGGGATCAGCTGGGAACCAATAACTCATTTCTGTCTCTGACAATCCATAACCACCCAAAGCAGAAAGAACCAGTTCGATCACATCGCCTTCTTTGGGATAAACTGTGATATAATACAGGAAAGTTGATCCAAATGCTTTTCCCTGGAGCAAATATTTCAATTCATTCCCGGAGTAACGAAATGAATTGACATTGTCGATCACAGTTTGGATGTCCTCCCCTTCTGTGATCGTGATTTTTTTGCTGCCAAACGTAGTCCGAAGGAGCTCGATCTGGCTCACATCTTTCGCTTCAACGTCTATTACATTGATATTGCCGCCCCCCCAGCCAAAGAGCCACATACCAAGGACAACCCATAGAATAGAAATCTCTCCGAACAAAATCAACCTGTGTTTGTATTTGTCATAATCCATCATTCACGCCCTCATAAATAAAGATATGGGTCTGATGTTCATGGAAGATCGTGTATAACCTGTCCGTTTGTCACGAAACATACCTGTACAGTGACTCACCTTTTTTCAAAAAGACGATACCATCCAAACGCTTCATATTTATTTATATTATAATCCTACTTAGACATAAATGTCAATTTTTATAAAGTTATCTCCAATATTTATCATTTTTCATGGTTATATTTTCGGGTCTCTGCATCAAAAATTTCGGCGGGTTTCAATTCTATGAACCTGCGGCGGGTCATTTCTATTTGAGAAATGACCCGCCGTATGTTCTGTGATGAAAAATCAACAATATCTTTCCTCTGTGTCCCCTCTCGGGGAGGGGACACTCCCCCCTTACGGTGTGACCGGCAGGGTGATCCCGGCCACCGTGACGGACTCTACGGTGGACAGGTCCAGGATCTCCTCAAAAACGCCGCCCTTCCGGCAGACTGTTCGGCCCGTCTCCGGCTCAATGCTTCCGCCCAGGCCGGTCAGATCCACCGTGGACCCGTCTGTCAGGGTCAGGGAGAGGGTCAGGGACTCGAAGAAGCGGTAGGCCTGCTCCTGGTCGTGTTTGCTCTCCTGTCCATTCTCCTGGCTCTGGTTGTCCCAGACCAGCTCCTCCTTCACGGTGTAGTCCGCCTGGATGGACAAGGGAGAGAGGGTCACCCCGTCCAGAACGGCCTCCATGCCTTTGAGTTGGAAGGACTGGCCGCCAAGCAGGCGGACGCTGCTGTCCGGGAAGCTGAACTGGAAACGGATCTTCCATTTCCCCTCTGCCACCGGGATCTTATCCTGAAAATCCTTCCCCATCAGGTACAAGTTCCGGAAGGAAGCGGTGGCCGTCCCCGGCTCCAGGGGCACGTCGGACGTCATTTTCTCCACGTACTGGATGGATGGCTCTGAAGGATCAGCGTCGTAGAAATAGGCGGAGCCGTGGGACCCTCCTATCACCCCTACGCTGGTGTCCGCCCGATCAAAGACCAGAGGCAGCACACCGTTCCCCAGGGGCTCCAGGTCCTCAGCCAGAGGCTGTCCATCCTCCCGGACGATGGAGTAGACAACGGCATAGCTGTACGCGTCCCCGATGATGGCGTCGGCGGTGATGGTCACCCCGTTGTGGGTGTCGCTGGCCCCCACAGGGACCCCCATCCAGTCCAGCAGCTCCGTCTGGGCGGGCGCTCCGCCCAGCACTGAGGCAAATACCTCCCCCGCCGGGGTGAGGACCACCGCGGCCCCCGCTCCCACCGTCAGGACAGCGGCAGCAGCCACAGCCACGGCCGCCCGGCGCAGATTCAGTCCCCTCCGGCGGGAGCCGCCCCCCTCCAGCAGGCGGTCCACCATCGCCTCCTTCTCCTGCTCTGTAAATCGCAGCTCGTCCATGGTCTCCCGATATGTTTTCATGTCAACGCCTCCTGTTCCAGCTGCGTCCGCAGCTTATCTCTCCCCCGGCTGAGCCGGGTGGCCACTGTGGCCGGCTTCTCCCCCAGCATCTGGGCGATCTCATTGGCAGAGTAGCCTTCGTAATAGTAAAGATAGATCACCGTCCGGTATTTTGGCGGGAGCAGCGCCACCGCTGCCCACAGGCTCCCCTCCTCCGCCTCCGGCGCCCGGGCGTCCGAGGCCGCCGACAGGTCCACCGTCGTCCTGCGCCAGCTGCTTTTCAGCTGGTCCTTGCACACATTGACCGCCGTACGGATGATCCAGGCCCGTTCGTGCTCCGGCGACTGAAATTCCCGGGGCTTCTCCAGCAGCCGGAGGAACACCGTCTGACAGATGTCCTTGGCATCCTCTGTATTTTTCAGGTAGGTAAAGCTCAGGCGCAGGATCAAATCGGAGTAGGTCTGCACCAGGCGTTCCGCCTCCCCCCGGCTGAGATGGGATCTCATCTTGCTCACATCCTCTCTGGCAATTCTGAAAAGCGCTTTCACCTTCTATACGATCCAGGGACCTGGAATCTTTCATCCTGAGCAAAAAAATTCCCGGAACCTCACCGGCTCCGGGAATTTTTACTGAACACCCTTACACTTTGACAAACTTGTCCTTATTGGCCCGGCAGATGGGGCACTGATAGCCGTCGGGCAGGGTCTCCCGCTCCGCCACATATCCGCAGATGGTGCAGCGCCAGCCCACATTGGGCTCCAAGGTGCGGTACACCGTAGCGGCCGCCGGGGTGGCTCCGCCGCCGTTCTTATAGTCGTCCACCGTCAGGGCCGGGCCATCCCCCAGGATCTCTGCCTCGGTCACCTCCGCGATGTAGAGCATATAGTTCCCCAGATCCAGCTTCTCCACGATCCGGCAGCTGATCCGGGACAGGGCGTGATCCCGGACATAGGGGTTGCCCGCCCCGTCGGTCTCCACTGGCAGGCCCGCAAACTTATCCACCACCCGGCCGGACTTATAGCCGAACAGGTCGATCCGCTCCTTGGGGGTGTCCTTGGACAGCACCGTGGCGGCAAAGCTCCCCGCCGCCTCCACGGCCTTAAAGGTCTCGTTGCTCTTGCTCAGGGTCAGGGAGAACTTGACAGGTTTGGTGGAGGTCACCTGATGCAGGGAGTTCACCACGCACCCCTGGAAGCGCCCATCCAGAGCCGCTCCCACCAGGAACAGCCCGTAGTTGATCCGGTCAAATGCCTTTCGGTTCATAGTATTTCCTCCATATCACAGAATTTCACTATAATAGGAATAATTCTTGTTTATTATCATACTACGAGTTTTTCCAAAAGTCAACGCCACCATTCTTTTTTTCCACATCTCACAAGGGAAGCGCCCATTTTTTATGCAAAAATGCGGCCCCGCAATAGCGGGGCCGCATTTGATGCTCTGAGTGTCACCCCTCACTGAGGGATGTCCTGAGAGGGAAGCTGTTCCTCCGGACTGTCCTGGCCGGAGTCCTCCTGTTCCTCCCGAGGCTCCTCCTGGATCTCCTCCTGGGGGTCCTCCCGGCCGTCCGGGTCCTTCCAAATCTCGGTCAGGTCGTCCTTGCCCCCGTCCCGGAAGAAACGGAGGTTCAGGTCCACGTCTCCGGAGATCCCCGATACCCGGCCGCTGGAGGTGTACTGCCACATCTCGAAATCATAGTAGAAGGAGGGGTAGTCGGTATACTGGGCCAGCCAGAAGGGATGCTCCATAATCTTGCTCAGGTCATAGTTGTTATAGGCCAGATTCTGATAAAAGTAGACCATGGGCTGGTAGCCCTCCGCCTGGATCTCCTCGCAGAAGGCGTTCGCCATGCGGCACATCGTCTCTGTGTCCGGGACCTTCTGGGTACGGGAGCCGGAGTAATTCTGCCGCTCCCAGTCAAAGACCACCGGGTAGGAGATGGGGTAGGGTGCGATCTGCTCCAGCACATAGGCGGCCTCCTGCCGGGCCTCCTCCACGGTGACCGCCTGGGAGAAGTAGTACACTCCCACCTTAAGCCCCGCGTCCAGCGCACCCTGAATATTGCGCTGGAAATAGGTGTCCCCCATCATCTTGCCCTCACTGCCGTAGCCCCGGTATCCCACCCGGATCATAGCAAACTCGATGCCGGCATCGGCCACCTTCGTCCAGTCGATCTCGCCCTGGTGGACGGACACATCCACACCCCGGGCCACATCCACACCGCTTTCCTGATAGTACATCACGCCGTTTTTCCGGACAAACCCCTCCGGATCATAGGAGTTTACCGGCACGTCCGCCAGAATGTCGTAGTAGGTCCCCTGGAGGGAGATCTGCTTTCCATAGCGGTGGACCCGGTCTACCTGCCAGACGATCACGCTGATCTCCGCCCGGGTGATGGGCTTGTCCGGCAGAAAGACCGTCTTGCCCTCCTCCTGGCTTCCGGTGATGATCCCAAGCTCATACAGGGCCGTCAGCTCTCCGTCGTCTGTATCCGCAAAGGGAGATCTCCCCTGGGACGGCTCCAGCTCCAGCGCCCGGGCCGCCAGCCGCGCAATCAGTTCCCGGCGGATGGGCGCGTCCAGGTCTCCGATCTCCTCCTGGGTCAGATAGCCCTGCTCCACCGCGTAGTCGGCGTAGCCGCTGGCCCAGTGCGCCCCGCTGGGGGCGATGGCGCCGCTCCCGGCGGCCTTCAGGACCATGACCAGGGCTGCGCCGGAGGTCAGCGCATCATTGGGCCCAAATCGTCCATCCCCATAGCCGTCGATCATCCCCTGGCTGTTCAGGACAGCCACATATTTATAGTACCAGTCTCCGCTCTGAACGTCGATGAAGGGACTGGTATAGCCGCTGGGCACGCTCAGCCGATAGGGTGCGGCCATCACAGGCTGGATCCCCAGGGCCGCGGCCAATGCCAAGGGGGCAATACGCCTCCCGATCTGATGTTTCATGTTGATTTTCTACTCCTTCTTTGGTTTACAATAATGTTTTCTTCATTATAGCAAACCCGAGGATTCGACACAATAGGAATTTTTATGGAGACTCAATTCTTTTGCCTCCGAAAGATTTAGAGAAAGAAAAAAGGAAGGAACAAGATGTTCCTTCCTTTTGTGTTGGCACTACCTATCTTCCCGGTCCGTCTCCAGACAAGTATTTTCGGCAGAAGCGAGCTTAACTTCCGTGTTCGGAATGGGAACGGG
>JBMNQB010000010.1:0-80507 GCA_050943915.1 Lawsonibacter sp. | reverse complement strand
AGGCCCAGCTCGCGGTCAGGGAGAGGGCTTATAACAATTTCCCCATCCGCCCCCTCGCATGGCGCTCCCCAAAACAGGTCTTATTTGCTTTTCACAATGTGTAACACATCATTGACAAACCTACATTGGAGGACATCCGGCGGACCATCGAAAAGGAGACGGCCGAAAAACCTTTTGACAAGCTGAGACCGTGCGGCGCGCCTATGCGCGCCGCACGGTCCGGAGGCGGGACGGATGTGTCCGTGTGAATAAAGAATGGAAGAAAACTCCATACTGATGGAGAGGAAGGTGATGCAATGCGGATTCCAGAGCACATCGGGATCATCCCGGACGGAAACAGGCGCTGGGCCAGGCAGGCGGGCCTTGCCAAGGAGGCGGGCTATGCGTACGGGCTGGCTCCAGGGCTGGAGCTGCTGCGGCTGGCGCGGGACGCCGGGGTCCGGGAGGTCACATATTACGGCTTTACCACCGACAACTGCGGGCGGCCTCCGGAGCAGGTCCGGGCCTTTTCCGCGGCCTGTGTCCAGGCGGTGGAGCAGATTGCGTCGGAGCCGGTGTCTCTCCTGGTGGTAGGGGACCGGAACTCCCCCGCATTTCCCAGGGCGCTTTTGCCATACAGGGAGCGGAAAGACCTGAACGGCGGGGGGATGAGAGTGAATTTCCTGGTGAATTACGGCTGGGAGTGGGACCTGGCCGAGCTCCAGACTCCCGGCGGGAGCCGCAGGAAGATCTGCGGGCAGCTCCGCTCCCGCGATGTCTCCCGGGTGGACCTGGTGATCCGGTGGGGTGGGATGCGGCGTCTGTCCGGCTTTCTGCCGGTCCAGTCGGTCTATGCGGATTTCTTTGTGGTGGACCGCCTCTGGCCCGACTTTCAGCCGGAGGACTTTGCGCAGGCCCTCCGGTGGTATCAGAGACAGGACGTGACCCGGGGCGGGTAGCGGACCGCCGAAAGCCGTCAGCCGTCTGTGACGGCGTGGAGGAAGTAGGTGATGGCCAGCAGATCGGCGCAGCCGCCTGGGGAGAGGTTTCTCTGGATCATCTCCCGGTCCAGGGCCTCCACCGCCTCCAGGGCGGGGAGGGGGCTCTGGGACAGCAGCTCCCCAGCTTGGGCCGCTGCCCAGCGCTGCCCCTCTGGGCCGCCCCGGGCGATGAGGTTGGTATCCTCCGTACCGGCCATCAGGGCCAGGAGAACGGTCACGCCGGCCCGCTCCAGGCTGATGCCCCGCTCCAGCAGGGCGCGTAGGGTGGGCAGGCCGATTTGGAGGACGGAGGGGAAGCCGCCGGCCACCTCGCCCCGGATCCCACGCAGGCCGGTCTCCAGATACAGCCGGGCCCCGAAGGTGCGGGCGGTTTTCGGGGTGAGGGCGGAGAAGGCCGCCTCCGCCGCCGGGGCGGACATCCGGGCGCACTCCTCCAGCAGGCGCGCGGCGCTGCGGCAGGGGCCCTCCGGGGTCCACAGCCGCCCGGCGGCCCCGAGCAGGCAGCCCATGGAGAAGATCATCCCCTTGTGGGTGTTGACCCCGCCAGTGGCGTGGAACATGGCACGCTCCGCCTCTGCCCCGGCCTCCCGAAGATGGCGGAAGGTCTCCTCCGGGGGGCAGGCGGCGCTCTCCTGGCCGATGGAGACGGCACGGTCCCAATAGGGAAGCAGGGAGGCGGTGCTGTCCAGAAAGGTGAACAGGTCCATGTCTTTGTGGCTGCCGCAGTTGGCGCGGTCCACCAGACCGGGCTTTGGGGTGGTGCACACCTCGTACATCAGGGCGCGGGCGGCCTGCCCGGCCAGAGCCTCCCGGTCCCGGCGGGCAAAAAAGTCCCGCAGGATGGCTCCGGTCCTGTGACGCAGCTCCTCCACGGTGTGGAGCCGCCGGGAAGCGCAGCCCTTCCCCTCCCTGCCGCAGACCAGGCAGCGTCGGGGGGGCAGGCCCAGGTCCTCCCGGCTCCAACCGCCCCGCTCCGGGTCCAGCACGTCTAGGTCGAACAGCCGCCCAAGGGGATCCCGGTCCTCAATGGCGGCGCACAGCTCCTTGATGGTCCGGCCCGGTCCGGAGACGGCCCACAGGGCTTCGCAGCCCGTGGAGAGGTCGATCTCCTCCCGGGAGACGACGCCCAGGCCGGCGGCATCCAGAGCGGCGTCCAGGCGGAACAGCCCTTCCCGGAAGGCCCGCCGGATCACCGGTCCGTTTTTCACCGGGCCCGGGATATTCATGGTGAAGGAGATCACCGGACAGCCCAGGCTGTCCAGCAGCTCCTGCTGGCGGTTGGCTCTGGCCTCCCTGGCCCCCAGCATCTCCATCAATGTGACCTCCTGCTCCATAGCGGGAAGCACCTCCGTTTCAATAGTGGATCACCTCTGCCTCCCGCTGGATGGCGGCGCAGACAGACGCCCCCCGGGGGCTGGTGAAGAAGTCATAGGTGCTTGGGGGCACCCAGGGCCGGATGCGGTCCAGCTGGCCGTCGTGGATGGCCTGGCGCACCGCGCTGGCGCTGACGGCCGCCCCGTCCCGGGTCAGGCGGGGGATCTGGATGCACTGGATCCCCGCCTCGGGCAGCTTTTGGCCCATGACCTGGTTGTAGAGACGGGTGACATGGCTGGCGCGTTCCTCGCCCACATAGCGTTTCCGGATCCCCAGCCGTCGGGCAATCTGACAGAAGATCAGCAGATCCAGCTCCGCCTGGGTCCGGATGACCGTATCAGCGTCCTTCAGAAAGTAGCTGGGGAAGGTGGCGGAGCTGATGAGATAGGGGCCGGTGGCGTGACAGAACACGTTGGGCAGGTCCCGAACGCCCTGCTCCACCAGCTCCCGCCGGACGGCGGAGGGGATGGGGCCGGCCTCCTCCGAGAGGATAAAGAGATGGACAACATCGTTTTCATGGGCCGCCCGTTCCACCAGATGCCGGTGCCCCAGCGTGAAGGGGTTGGCGTTCATCACCACGCCGGCGGCAGACTGCCCCTCCTGGGGTTTTGGGGACAGGGATGCGCAGTACCGGTCGAAGCCGCCCTTCCGGTTCTCCATGAAAACCAGGGAGCCGGGCACGCGGGCGATCTCATAAAAGCCCAGGTCGGACAGGTACCGGGCGCTGTCCGGCTTGGTATAAAGGAACAGGTGGGCGCTGCCCCGGGCCAGCTGCACCTCCACCAGGTGGCTGACGATCTGGTTGAGCAGTCCCTCTCCCCGGTGGCTGCCGGAGACGGCCAGACAGCGGATGGTATTGCCGAAGCAGCTCCCGGTGGCGATCAGCTCCCAGTTGTCGTCGAAGATGCCGCAGGTATAGTCCAGATTCCCGTCCCGGCGGATGCCCTCCCGCTCCAGCAGGGCGCGGACCTGGGTCATGCCCCGGGGGTCGTCCAGATCAATCTCAGACAGGGTGTAGGACATGGGGGTACCTCCAAAATACAGCCAGGGGCCGCCGCAGCCGCGGCGGCCCCGTTGATGCTATGGTATCACAAATGAGAGAAAATAGAAACAAAATCAGTTGTTTTCCGGATCATAGGGCTTGATTTTTCTTACAACGTCTAGGATGGTGCCGTCCCGGGCCTCCAGAATAGCGACCACCTGGTCCTCCCACTGCAAATCGTCCGGGCGGCCCACCAGGGAGTAGGCCTTCTCCTTCAGCGCCTCGATAGGCACATGGGGGATGCTGGCCGCGTCCAGACAGGCAATCAGGTCGGGGCGCAGGGGATTGACCGCGATGCCGTAGTCGGTGACCACCACGTCCACGCAGTCGCCGGGGGTGGTGACGGTGACCACGTGCTCACAGACGGTAGCCATCCGGCCGCGGGTCAGAGGGGTGACGATGATACAGCACTTGCTGCCCGCCGCCGTGTCCGGGTGTCCGCCGGGGGCGCCCCGCAGGACTCCGTCCGAGCCGGTGAGCACATTGACGTTGAAGTCGGTGTCCACCTCCAGGGCGGCCAGCACCACAAAATCCAGCTTGTTGACAAAGGCCCCCTTGTTGGCGGGATTGGCGTATTGGCTGGCGCTCATTTCAAAGTGGTTGGGGGTCTGGTGGATGGAGTTCACTGCGTCCAGGTCGAAGTCCTGCACGTCGATGACCTTGCCCACCTTGCCCTTTTTCAGCAGCTCCACCATGGGGCCGCAGATGCCGCCGATGGCCCAGCCCATTTTGATGTTCCGCTCATCCATATACTGTTCCAGGAACAGGTTGGCCGCCAGGGAGGGGCCGCCCACGCCGGTCTGGAAGGAGAAGCCGTCCCTGAAATAGGGGGTGGAGGCGATGACCTTGGCCACATTCTCCGCCATCATCAGATCCCGGGGATTCTGGGAGATGCGGGCGGCGGAGGAGGCGATCTTTTTCGGATCACCGATGGAGTCCACCACCACCACGGCGTCCACATCGATGGCCTCTACGCTGGCCGGGAAGTTGGGGAAGTCCACCAGGCAGTCGGTGACCACCACCACATGGTCGGCATACTTGGCGTCGGTCATGGCGTAGCCCAGGCTGCCACAGTCGCTCTTGCCGCCGATCCCCCGGCAGTTGCCCACGCAGTCGCTGGTGGGGGCGGCCACAAAGGCGATGTCGATGTGGACCTCGCCCCCCTCGATGGCCCGGGGGCGGCCGCCGTGGCTGCGGATGACGGCGGGGGTCTTGAGCTTGCCCGCGGACACCACCTCGCCCATCCTGCCCCGGATGCCAGAGGTCTGGATGCCGACCACCTTGCCCTGCTCGATGTAGTCGGCGATGGGGTCGTGGGCGGAGCCCAGGCTGGTGGCGGCGATGGTCAGATCCTCCAGACCCAGCTCCTCGATGGCGGCGGCCATCACCATGTTGACCACATAGTCCCCGTCCCGGAGGTGGTGGTGGAAGCTGAAGGTCATGCCGCTCCGGGCGCCGCACTGGCGCAGCGCCTGGGTCAGGCTGTCCACCAGCTTGCTCTCCTGGGGCTTTTCATACCGCCGGGTGCGGGGAGAGGCCTTCTGAATATACCTGCCGTCCATATAGTTTTTGCCCTGGTACACCTCACGGCCGTTGGTGAGCAGAGCGTCGGGAATGTCCCGTCCTACTGCGTTTCTCATACCAAATCCCCCTCGTACATACCGCAGGCCCGGGCCAGCTTCAGGGTGCGCTCCGCCCCGGGAATGAATGCAATGTCGATCATCTTGCCGTCCACGGTGAACACGCCCACACCGGCGGCGGACTGCTCCCGGTAGGCCCGGATGATCTTCTCTGCCTGGCGGACCTCCTTCTCCGTGGGGGCGAACACCTGGTGGACGAAGCGGATCTGCTTGGGGTTGATGAGGCTCTTGCCGTCAAAGCCCATGGCCTTGTTTTGCAGCACCTCGGCCCGGAAGCCCTCCTCGTCGTCCAGGTTGGTGAACACCGTGTCAAAGCACTGGATCCCGGCGGCCCGGGCGGCCAGCAGCATCTGTCCACGGGCGGCCAGCATATCCACGCCGTCAGGCTGGGGCACGGTCTGCATACACTTGCGGAAGTCGCCGCCGGAGATGGCCACGCCGAACATCCGGTCCGAGGCCGCACAGATCTCATAGGCGTTCAAAATGCCCTTGGGGCTCTCCAGGGCGGCCATGAGCAGGGTGCGGCCCTGCTCCACGCCGAACTCCTCCTCGGCGGCCTCCACAGCGCGCTCCACGGTCAGCACGTCCTGGGCGCTCTCGCACTTGGCGATGCGGATGCCGTCGGCTCCGCCGGCCACGCACACCCGGACGTCCTCCTGCCAGTGGGGGGTGTCCAGGCCATTGATGCGCACGATGACCTCAGTGTTGCCGTAGTCGATGGTCTTCAGAGCGTGGTACAGGGAGAAGCGGGCGGCGTCCTTCTGGTTCTCCGCCACCGCGTCCTCCAGGTCCAGCATGATGGAGTCACAGCCGTAAATATAGGCGTCCTTGATGAGCCCCGGCTTCTGGGCGTTCATAAACATCATGGTCCGGCGCAGCCGGAACCGCTCAGGTCTTGGTCTCGGGATCATCGCACCACACCTCCCCAGGGAATGTTTTGGGCGGACTGCCCGCAGGAGCGGAACACCGCGCACTCCACGCGGGCCTTCAGGGTGCAGTCCAGGGCCCCCTTGTCCACCACGGTCACCTGGGCGTCGGTGACGCCCAGCCGCTCCAGCGTCTCCAGCACGGTGGCCCGGATCTGGCGGCCATACTGGTTCATCACGCTGCTGCTCAGCTCCAGGTGGATCCCGCCCGTTCCGGGCTCCACGGTCACCTGGGCGTCGCTGGACTCCAGAGTGCCGGCCACGGCAGCTTTTTGGATCTCCATATAAGCTCCTCCTTCTTTTATTGATGGGAAGTGTTCTTCTGTTCAGAACCTTATCACAGGATCTGACATAGGTCAAATACAATTTATTTTATATAAAACATAATGTAAAAACTATGGAATGAAACCCCGGGGAAGCGCGGAATGCTTCCCCGGGGCCGGAGATAAGATCAGTTGTGGACGGCCTGATTCTGATGGAACTCCTCCTGGATGGCGGCCAGCTTAGCCTCGTCCTCGATCAGGTCCAGACCGGTGCCGGCCAGCACCTTGGCGGCCACCATGACCGCCTCGTGGGCCTCGTCGGACTTGCCGGCGTTGAGGAACTCCATGGAGTGGGAGGAGGTCCCGGCGGGGACCATGGCCACCCGGATGCAGCTGCCGGGCAGCTGATACATCACGTTGCTGAAGTCGCTGGAGCCGGTCTTTTCCCGGGGAGGGCTGATGCGGGGAGCGCCTACCAGACGGGCGTTCTCCATCAGCAGGTCGTTGAGCTTCAGCACGGGGATCTTGTTGGCCAGACGGTCTCCCTCCTTGATGTCATAGGTCACGTCGGCCATCAGGGCCGCGCCCTGGATGATCTTCAGGAAGCGCTCCACCACACCGTCCAGCTTCTGCCGGGAGTAGGAGCGCAGGGCGAACACGCCGATGGCGGTATCCGGCACCACATTGGCGGGGCCGGGGGACTGGGAGATGGTGTAGTGCATCCGGGTGTCCTCGGGTACGTGCTCCCGGAGGAACTCCACCGCCTGGAAGGCCAGGAGCAGGGCGTCCAGGGCACTGCGGCCGGCCTCCGGCTTCAGGGCGGCGTGGGCCTTCTTCCCGTGGAAGGTGACGGTAAACTTGGACATGGCCATGGACTTGACGTCCACGGTGGTGGTGGGGGAGCCGTGCATCATCAGAGCCACGTCTATATCCTGAAAACAGCCCTGTTCCAGCATCCGCAGCTTGCCGTGGGCGGTCTCCTCCGCAGGGGTGCCGTACACCACAACCGAGAAGGGGAGGCCGCCGGCGCAGTCCTTCAGCGCCTTGGCGGCGCCCACGATGGCGGGACCCTGCATATGGTGGCCGCAGGCGTGGCCCAGGCCCTCCAGGGCGTCATATTCGCACAGAAGGCCGATGCGGGGGCCGCCCTGGCCGTGGCAGAACTCGGCCCGGAAGGCGGTCTCTACCCCGCCGGTGCCGGTCTCCACTTGGAAGCCGCTTTGGGTCAGGTAGTCGGTCAGCTTCTTCTGGGCGTGAAACTCCTGAAAACCCAGCTCGGGGTCGTCAAAAATACTGTCCGCCATGGCGGTCAGTGCGGAGCGCTGTGTTTCCACAGCCTGAAACAGGCGTTCTTTCAAAGGGATTCCTCCTTGTCATGCCTCTGGCTCCCGGATGGGATCAGGGCGTCAATGTTTTTTGTATGAGAGGCCTGGCCAGGAGCCGCGGGGCGTCTGCCAAAGCCGGGGCCCTCCGCCCCGGGAGGGGACGGAGGGCATTTTGAAACAGGGGGTCAGGCCAGATGGATGAACTGGGCGATGCTGACCAGCACACAGCCGGTAACGACCCAGATCAGGAACATCTTCCACATAAACTTCATCCACCGGTCATAGGGCACGTTGGCAGCGCCGATCAGGCCCATCAGGGCGGTGGAGGTGGGCAGCACATAGTTGCAGAAGCCGTCGCCGAAGTTGAAGGCCAGGATGGCGGTCTGACGGGTCATGCCCACCAGATCGGCCACGGGCAGGAACAGGGGCATGACCACAGCGGCCTGTCCGGAGCCGGAGGTGATGAAGATGTTGATCACGATGTTGATGAGGAACATCACCGGGGCCTGCAGGAAGGCGGGGACTACATCCAGCACGCCGGCCAGAGTGTGGACGATGGTGTCGATGATGCCGCCGGCAGTGAGGATCAGGGCGATGGCACGGGCCAGGCCGATGATGAGGGCAGCGCCCAGCATGGTCTTACAGCCGGCCACCAGTCCCTTGGCGATGGCGGAGGGGGTCTTTTGATCCAGCAGACCCACGATGATAGTCAGCCACAGGAACATAGAGGCAAAGTTGGCCATCTTCCAGTCCAGCTTCAGGCCGCCGTAGACGATGATGCCCAGAGTGAGGACCAGGGCGGCCAGGATGGCCCAGCGGCGCCAGGTCATGCTGCCGAAGGAGTCCAGGTCGGCGTTGGTTTTCATCTCATTCTGCTGATCCAGGTCATACATGGGGGAGAGCTGGGGGTTCTTCTGGATCTTCATGGCATAGCGGATGAGGTAGGCGTTGGTGATGACATAAAAGATCAGCAGGCAGAAAAAGCGGAAGCCGATGCCGGAATAAGGGGGCAGGCCGGCGATCTCCTGGGCCAGCAGGGTGGTGCTGATCTGAAGGGTGCCGGTGGAGAAACCGACAGCGCCGCCCAGCAGGATGATGCCGACACCTACGATGGAGTCCAGGCCCAGGGCGTAGGAGAGCATCAGAGTGATGGGGACAAAGGGGATAAACAGGTTCACGCCCTGGGAGGTGGCGATCAGGGTGAACACCAGGGTCAGCATGGGAATGAAGATGTACAGGCGGTTGGAGAAGCGGCGGGCCACCTTGGCCACAGAGGCCTGGAGGGCGCCGCTCTCGGTCACCATGTGGAAGGCGCCGCCGGCGAACAGGATGACCAGGATCAGGTCAATGGAGTTGGAGAAGCCCTTGACCACATGGTTCATAATGGTCAGGGGATTGACCGGTGTTGGATCGATATAGTGGAAGCTGGAGGGGTCGATGAGCTTCTTGCCGGTGACTGCATCCTCCACCCGCAGGTACTCGCCAGCGGGGATGATCCAGGTCAGCACGACGGCAGCCAGGATGATGATAAAGATAATGACCAGGGTGTGGGGCATCTTGAAGGGTTTTTTCTCCTTCTTCTGGATCGCATTGGATCCCATGATACATTCCTCCTCTTTTACAAACAGCGCCGTTTTCCGCCTTCTGCTCCGCCGGCCGCGGTTCCAGGGGAGCAGGAAGTGGTTGCCGGCTCATGTGACTTTTAGTATAATGAGTGACAGATGGAATGTAAAATTGGGCCTTTTTAGAGCAGGTATAAGAAAAAGTTATGGGTCTGTGGGGGGAGAAAGACCATGAATCTGAAGGAACAGCAGTATATCGTGACCCTGGCCGGCTGCGGCAGCATCACCCAGGCGGCCAAAAAGCTGAACATCACCCAGCCCGCCCTGTCCTCCTATCTGGCCGGGGTGGAGAACAGCCTGGGCTATCCCCTGTTTGAGCGGACGGGCAAGGCGCTGCGTCCCACCTATTTGGGGGAGCTCTATCTGGAGAAGGCCCGGAAGATCCTGGCGCTGGGGGAGGAATTCCAGCAGCAGCGGGAGCAGATCCTCCACGGCTATCAGGGCCGGATCCGGGTGGGGATCCCGATCCGCCGCTCGCCACACCTGATCCCCTCTGCGCTGAAGATCTTCCGCAGCCGCTTTCCCAATGTGGAGGTGGTCGTTCAGGAGGGCAATCAGCGGGCCATGACGGAGATGCTTCGGGAGGATCAGCTGGACCTGATGCTGTGCAACCTGGTCAACCAGGAGGGCGAGCTGGAATATGAGCATCTCTGCTGGGATCCGGTGATCTTTTTGGTCCAGAGCGCACATCCCTGCTGCCGGTATGCCCGGTACCGAGATACATTTTACCACCCCTGGATCGATTTGCGGGAGTTTGAACAGGAAATTTTTATTTTGCAGCACCCGGGCCAGAGCCTGCGCCAGTACTCCGACCGTCTGCTGGAGGAGGCGGGGCTGTCCCCCCAGCGGACCACTCAGATCCGGAACATCGAAACTGCGGCCCAGATGGCGGCCAACGGACTGGGGGTGTCCTTCTGCCTGGAGAGCTATTTCCGGCACATGATGTTCATTCAGCCGCCCCAGCGCTTCTCTGTGGGCGGACGCCAGCTGGCGGCTGATTTCTCCGCCGCCTACCGGCGGGGCAGGCAGCTGCCGGAGTACACCGTGGAGTTTATCCGTCTGCTGAAAAACCTCATGGAGATGGAAGTGGGACGGATGGGCGAAATGGATAAAAATTTGGATAAAAATTTATGAAAAATAGAGAGGGAAATAGGGCGGTATGGGTCATATCCAAGGCGCTGTTGTGCGGTATCGATAAGAAAACAGAGCGGAAACGGCGGAAACTGGACAGATTGAACGGAGGCGGTCGGCGGTGAATGTGAGACAGGCGCTGTACATTAGGACCATTGCGGAGGAGGGGGGCGTGACTGCGGCGGCCAAGAAGCTCTACATCTCCCAGCCCTCCCTGAGCCAGATGCTGCGCCAGATCGAGGAGGAGGCGGGGACGCCCCTGTTTGAGCGCGGGGGGCAGGCATTTCGACCTACCTACGCCGGCGAGCGGTATCTCCATGCGGCGGAGGTGATCCTGAATACCAATGAGATCCTGGAAAACGAGCTGCGGGAGATCCGCCGGGAGGAGCGGGGCCGGCTGCGTCTCGGGATCAGCGTACAGCGGTCCATTCAGCTGCTGCCCAAGGTCCTGCCGGAGTTTATCCGGCTGTACCCCAAGGTGGAGATCCGTCTCCACGAGGCGGGGAGCGCCCATCTGGAGCAGATGGTCCAGAGCGGACAGGTGGATCTGGCCCTGGCCTCGGTGGAGCCGGTCAACCCACAGCTGGAGTACCGGCTGATCCACCGGGAGCGCATCGGGATCCTCACCGGGCCGGGCAGCCCTCTGGCACAGAGGGTCCCGTCCGGGTCCAGCATCCCCCTGTCCGAGGCCATGGACGCCCCCTTTGTGACGCTGCGGTCAGGACACAGCGCCCGGATCGTCCAGGAGCGTCTGTTCCGGGAGCAGGGTCTGCACCCACAGGTCTTTCTGGAGACGGACATCATGGAGGCGGCCCGGCAGATTGCGGTCCGGTGCGGCTATTATATGGTGTGCGCGGACAGCTATCTGCCAGAGGGCGTGTGCTTTTACCCGCTGGAGGGCTACGAGAACCGCAGACACTTTTATGCCTGTCTCCGGCAGGGGGAGCCCGTTGCCCACTATTTGGACGCGCTGATCCGGATGGTGGGAGCGGTGTAGATTGGAACGGAGGTTTTCCAATATAAATTGCAGATTTGATGAGATTGCACCCTTGAGAAACAGGAAAGGCTATGTTACAATGTGGTTTACTGTATGAGCCCGCACCATTGGGCGGACTGAGGGCTGGCAGACGGCGGAGCGGCGAGGCTTGGGATGATCGGGCCAGCCGAATTGGCGGGAAGCCGGAACCCTTTGACAATAAAGGAGATATAGGAAGCTATGAAATTAGGTATCGTGGGTCTGCCCAATGTGGGGAAGAGCACCCTGTTCAACGCCATCACCAACGCCGGCGCGGAGAGCGCCAACTACCCCTTCTGCACCATCGACCCCAATGTGGGCATGGTGGCTGTCCCCGACCACCGGCTGGACAAGCTGTCTGAGATGTACCACCCGAAGAAAACCACCCCGGCGGTCATTGAGTTCGTGGATATTGCCGGTCTGGTCAAGGGAGCCAGCAAGGGCGAGGGCCTGGGCAACAAATTTTTGGGCAACATCCGCATGACCGACGCCATCGTCCATGTGGTGCGCTGCTTTGACGACGACAATGTGATCCATGTGGAGGGCTCCACCGATCCCCTCCGGGACATTGACACCATCGACCTGGAGCTGGTCATGGCCGACCTGGAGATGGTGGAGCGCCGCATCGACAAGGCGAAGAAGGCTGCCAAGGGGGACAAGAAGTTCCTTCAGGAGGCCGCCGACTTTGAGGGGCTGCGGGACTGGCTCAACGACGGCAAGTCCGCCCGCTCCTATGAGGAGGTGGACATTGCCGCGGAGTATCCCGACTGCGAGCTGCTGTCCCTGAAGCCGGTGATCTATGCCGCGAACCTGGACGAGGACGGCTTCTCTGACCCGGAGAGCGTTGGCTATTATAAGCAGGTGGAGCAGCGGGCCAAGGAGCAGGGAGCACAGGTCATCCCCGTGTGCGCCAAGCTGGAGGCGGAGATCGCCGAGCTGGACGGCGAGGAGAAGAAAATGTTCCTGGACGACCTGGGCGTGGCGGAATCCGGCCTGGACCGGCTGGTGAAAGCCAGCTATACCCTGCTGGGCCTGATCTCCTATCTCACCTCCGGCGAGGACGAGTGCCGGGCCTGGACCATCACAAAGGGGACCAAGGCGCCGCAGGCCGCCGGTAAGATCCACTCTGACTTTGAGCGGGGCTTTATCCGGGCTGAGGTGGTGTCCTATGAGGATCTGATGGCCTGCGGCACCATGGCTGCCGCCCGGGAAAAGGGCCTGATCCGCTCTGAGGGCAAGGAATATGTGGTCCAGGATGGGGATATTATCCTGTTCCGCTTTAATGTGTAAGGAGTCCGTTCCCTGTCGGTGAACGGAAAATGTCCGTCTGGACCACATGGGAGCGAAGCGACCCGCGCCTTTTGGCGCGTCAATTCCCCGCGGAGTGGATCGGAAAAATCCCATAAAATGATTGTAATTTCTTCTAAAATCATGTACACTATGGACAACCGAAGAAGATGAAGGAGGTTCCATCTATGAAAGTTGCGCGTTTCGTGCTGAAGATCGTGGCCCTGTCTCTGGCGGCTGCGGCTGCGGTGTGTGCAGTGATCGCTTATTGGGATAAGCTGAGCGAGCTGGGTGGCTGCGCCAAGGCCAAGATCCAGCAGAGAGCCTGTTCCTCGGAGTATGAGGACTACGAGGAGTAAGTCAGGCAGAACAGTGGAATGAACAGCCCCCCGGTGCGGATCTAGAGATCCGCACCGGGGGGCTGTATGTTGATTGCCTGTTTCCCTTAGGCTGTCTTTTTTTGTGGAGGATACCCATGACGGCTGGGTGAGACATAAGAGGATAATGTTGCATTTTTCTTAGAGCAGACCAGTCAGGGGGGAAAAATCCGAATTGGGATAATTGCATATATTTTGCTAGAAATCAGAGGGGGAAATGTTTATACAGCTGATAAATTGGTGTAAAACATCCAAACTACAACTAAAAAGCTGTGGTTACCACAATATTTTTCTTGACAATCAACAGGGTATATAGTACATTATATTCAAATAATAGAGAGCAGGGGAGGGGAGACAGTGTGGGACAATGGCTTCCAGGCAAGCATATCTGCGTGGTCGGAACGGCCAGGCCAGAGCAGCGGAACCCAATCTATCTGACCCATGAGTTGATTGTATTGATCCTTGTGGTGGAACGGGAGACTGGGGAAATTGTGGGATGTGACATCAATATGGTCTGTTCCCTGACGCGTGAATTTATCAAGTCTGTATTTGAAGGAAAAAATCTGATTCGGGACATCGAGGAAATTCGGGAGTGCATCCAGGAAAATTATTTTGGAGCCTCTGCCAAGACTGTGGTGATGGCGGCCAGGTCGGCACGGATGAAGCTATTGGACAGCCTTGAAAACAGAAAAACTGAACATCAGTAGTTTACTATGGGGTTGAAAGTTGACTTGTCCTTTTGACTTATTCAGTAGTGAGATGCACTGGTCTTGACGGATCATAAGATCCGGCGGGATGCGGTGCCTTTTTTTATAAAAATTCAAAGAGGAGGCTGCTGTTGATGTATGATCTGATTCTAAAAAATGGCCTTGTGGCAGATGGGAGCAGGGCCAAACCCTATCGGGCAGATGTCTGTGTTCAGGATGGCTATATAGCCAAAATCACCGATCAGCCGACTGAGACGGCACACACAGTTCTGGATGTGGCTGGGCTGGTGGTAGCACCAGGCTTTATCGACATACATAGCCACTCAGATGCCTGTCCTTTGGTGGACTATACCACGGAGAGCAAGCTATATCAGGGTGTTACCACTGAAATCACAGGAAACTGCGGGATTTCTATTCTACCCAATACGCCGGAGTGCTGGAGGTCCAATCAGGAGTATTTTTTCAATCAGCTGGAACTGCCCACGGGTGATCTGTCGCTGGAGGGGCTTTATGATTTGAACGATTATTCTAGCGCGGTGACGGCTCACGGCTGTATAGGAAACTATGGGCAGCTGATTGGACACGGTACATTGAGAGGCGCAGTGATGGGGTTTGTGGATCGGGATCCCACGCCGGAGGAAATGGAGCGGCTGAAGGCCCTTCTGCGTCGGGAACTGGAGGCGGGCGCCTTTGGAATGTCTCTGGGACTGATTTATCCGCCGAGTTCTTTCTGTAAAACCGAGGAACTGGTGGAACTGGCCAAGGTCTTAAAGGAATATGATGCGCTGCTGACGGTACATATGAGAAGTGAAGGGCCGAGAGTATTCCAGGCGGTGGATGAGATGCTGGAGATCACACGGCGTTCCGGGGTCCATCTTCAGATTTCCCACTTGAAGCTGATGGGTAAGCCGCAATGGGGACGTGCGGATGAATTGCTGGCGAAGATCCAGGCGGCCCGGGAGGAGGGACTGACCATCACCTGTGATCAGTATCCCTACACAGCGACCTCTACATCTATGACGGCGCTGCTGCCGCACTGGGCCCATGACGGCGGTGTCCCGGCGCTGATCCAGCGGCTGAAGGAACCGACCCAGAAGCTGAAGGAAGAAACGGGAGAAGAGATGGAAAACCGGGGCGGGCCTGCCAGTATCCTGGTCTCTAGCACCCACGGATACCATCCGGAATGGGAAGGTAAAACAGTGGAGCAGCTGTCTCAGGAGTTTCAGATGGATCCAGTAGATACTGTGATCCGGGTTTTGGAGCAGTGCGACAGTTCAGTGGCCTGCATCTATTTTTGTATCAACGAGGCGGATATGCTCCGCATCATGTCGGATATGAAAATCTGTGTGGGGAGTGATGGCTATAACTTTTCCTATGACCGCTCGATTACCTGTACGGATCCTCACCCACGCAGCTTTGGTACCTTCCCGCGCTTCCTCCGTTTGGTGCGGGAGAACAGATTGATGCCTTTGGAGGATGCGGTGTATAAGATCACCGGGCTGCCGGCTCAGATCCTGGGTTTGACGGACCGAGGGGTCCTTCGAGAGGGGGCGGTGGCGGATATTACCGTGTTCGATCCTGAGACGGTACGGGACTGCTCCGAATTTACTGATTCGGTAAAGAAACCGGAGGGAATCCATTATGTACTGGTAGGAGGCAATGTGGCCCTTCGGAATGGGGCGGCCACAGAGTGCAGAACAGGAGGTGTGTTGAGGAAAGGATAAGACAGGCCTGTTTGGGAGAACAAGCGTGATCAGAATACAGAAGGGAGAAAAAACGTATGGAACTTGGTAGTTGGTCTTTGATTACTGCGCCGTCACTGCTGGCATTGATCCCTCTGATCGTCATGATCGTATTGGTGTTCCGGGGGAGGAGCAATGTCTCCGGTATGATGGTTGGCATCATCCTTGGGGCCCTGATGATGGGTCAGGATCTGGGTGCTCTGGCCAAGGCATTTTCCTCATCTCTGGGTTCTACCACGGCCCTGATCGGCGTCATCATTATGACGGGAGCTGGACTGGGTGTGCTGATGACAGAGACAGGTGTGACTCACACCCTGGTGTACTGGATCGTTAAGCGCATCGGCGTCAATACTCCGACAAAGGGCAAGCTGGCATTGGTGATCTGCTCCATCCTGATCTGCGGCCTGTTGGGCACTCTGGGCGGCGGAAATGCAGTCATTGCCCCCATCATGCTGCCGATCCTGGCCTCGCTGGGCGTCACACCTACTGTGGTGGCCACGCTCTTCAAGGTGGCCGGTGAGATCGGCCTGATGGTCGGCCCGCTGACCGGCGTTACCCTGATCACCATAGAAGTGACAGGTCTGTCCTATGGACAGTTGATGCTTCAGGCAGTCCTGCCCTTCAGCTGCTTCTGGCTGGCGGGAGCCTGGATCGGATGCAACCGGGCACAGAAGCGTACCCTGGGGAAAGAAGCCTATTCTGTGGATGAGGACATCAAACATCTGGATTCTATCAAGATCACACCGAAACAGAAGAGAACAACAGTTGCTTTCCTGGCCGCTTTTGTGCTTCTGGTAGTATATGGAATCTTGACAAAGCAAGGAACCTCTTATGCCTTGATCGTGATGATCGCGCTGGCGGTTGTGGTGACGCTGGTCTCCTGGACGGACATTGATACAGCGGTTTCCTGTGTGACCAAGGGCGTGGCGTCTCAGGCGAATATGTTCCTGATCTTCATTACCATTGATGTTCTGCTGAAACTGGTTACCCTGGGCGGCGGTTTTGACGCGATCTCCAACCTGCTGGGCAGTCTGGCCAAGGGCGGCGGAGCCACTGGCGTGATGCTGGCGGCCTCTATCGTGGGCGGCTTTGGTATCGAGGCGGCTGCTGTGGCTGAGATCAAGATCATTGCGGAGATGTTCGGCGGTCTGGCTGCCGAGGTGGGTCTGCCTATGGGGTGCTTTGCGGTCTCCATTCTGGCGGCGACTCGTCTGACTGGATCCATGTATCCCACAACGAATTTTGCGGGCCAGCTGGGTACTGCACAGTGCGACAACACTAAGGAGGCTCTTCAGGCCTGCTGGGTCAGTGTGGCCTTTGCGTGGGTGTTTGTTGCGGCGTATTCTTTGATCGGTCCTATGATCCTATAAGATCGTGACGGGATAGAGTGAATCATCAAATGTGTGTCCCTCCTCTGCTGAAAGGCAGAGGGGGGACACACCAAGCTTCTGGGAGAAGTGCATCCCACCAGCCACACTTGAAATTTTCCCCGCCGCCTGATAGAATAAAAGCGAACTTCCTCTGCTTTCGCGGAGGTTTACAAGGGAGAGCGAACCACTATGATCCGTTTTAATCATTTCAACTTCAACGTCGTGGACCTGGACCGGAGCCTGACCTTCTACCGGGATGCCCTGGGGCTGGAGCCGGTGCGGCGCAAGACCGCGTCGGATGGTTCCTTCCAGCTGGTGTATCTGGGGGATGGGGAGACCGAGTTTCAGCTGGAGCTGACCTGGCTGCGGGACCGGGGGCCGAAGCCTTATGATCTGGGGGAGTGCGAGTTCCATCTGGCTTTTGTCACGGACCAGTACGACGCCCTCTATGCCAAGCACAAGGAGATGGGCTGCGTGTGCTTTGAAAATCCCGCCATGGGGATCTATTTTATCTCCGATCCGGACGGCTACTGGATCGAGATCGTGCCGGTGAAGGACTGATGGCCGGCGGACACAGCGGCAGCTGGCCCGGATTTTTCCGGGTCTTTGCCGTTTTTTCGGCCTTGATGCTGCTTCTGGCCCAGGGCGCCCAGGAACTGGCCGCCCCCGCCAGCGGGGCGTGGCAGGTCCTCTCAGTCTATGAGGGGCTGACCCGCTGGTCCGTTCCTGCCCTCTTTCTCCTGTGGGGGATGTCTGCCCTGGAGGGCGGCGGCCGGGGCGGACTGTCCGGCGCTCTGCTGGGGCGGGCTCTGCCCGCCTTTTGTATGCTGGTGTTCTGGGGAGCGGTCTATGCGGTGGCGGCCCATCTGCTGGGCGGCGGGACGCTGAGCTGGAGCGGGATCGGCTCCGCCCTTCTGTCCGCAGCCCGGGGGAATACCTATTTTCATCTCTGGCCGCTGTACCCCCTGGTGGGTCTGTATCTCATCCAGCCTCTGCTGGCCCGGTTCACCGCCTCCGCCAGCCGGAGCGAGGTGCTGTATCTGCTGGGCCTCTCTTTCCTGCTGGCCAGCCTGCTGCCCCTGTGGGCCGCTTTTCACCCCAACCACGCCTTGGTGATCCTGCTGGACCGCTTCCAGATCCATGCGGTGCTGGGCTGGGTGGGCTATTACCTGGCGGGCTGGTACCTGCACCACTATGTGATCGGCCGCATCCCGGAGTTTTTGATCTACCTCCTGGGGATCCTGGGAGTGGTCCTCACCCTGGCAGGGCCCAGACTCATCGGCGGTGGGCGGGAGCTGTGGTACAGCTATACCGCCCCCGGCGTAGCCTGCACTGCGGTGGCGCTGTGCGTCCTGTTCCGCTATGTCCTGGGGGTCAGCGAGGAGCGCTCCCGCCGCAGTGCGGTGTATGCGCTGGGCGAGTGCGTATTCGGCGTCTATCTGATCCACCAGCTCTGGGCCCTGGTGTTCCGGTGGTTCGGGGTGTCTCCGCTGGCTTTCGGGGCGGCCCTCTCTGTGCCGGTGTTTGCCGGGATCTATTTTCTACTGTCTCTCCCCTTTGCCTGGCTGATCGGCCGCATCCCGGGGGCGGGCCGGTGGCTGACGGAGTGAGCATCCCCTGTCATATCCCCGCCCTCTGTCCCATACAATGGGAAAAAACAAAGGAGTGGGGTCCATGGGATATGACGAAGGCCGTCTGACGCCGGAGGCAGCGCACCACATACTGCTGGAGGGGCGGGAGCAGCTTACCGTCTCCGGTGTGGAGGAGGTGGAGAGCTTTGACGAAAACACCATTGTGATGGTGACCTCCAAGGGGACGCTGGTGGTGCGGGGGGAGGATCTGCACATTGAAAAGCTGTCCCTGGACGGCGGAGACCTGAAGGTGGAGGGGGCGGTGGACGCCCTCTCCTATGAGGATGACCGCGGAGGTCGGGGCGGACTGCTCTCCCGCCTGTTCGGCGGATGACGGTGGACATCGCCGCCCAGCAGGCGGCGCTGCTCCAGGCGGCGGTCCTGGGCCTGGCCGCCGGACTGCTGTACGACCTGTTCCGTATCCTGCGCTGCCGGGTGCGCGTTCCCCTGCTGGGGCCGGTGCTGGATCTGCTGTTCTGGCTGGTGCTGACCGGGGTGCTGTTCCTCTGGTCCCAGTGGGCCTGGGGCGGCCCGGTGCGGCTGTACGGGGTGCTGTTCCTCTTCTTGGGCGGGGTGCTCTACTTCCGGCTGTTCAGCCGGTGGATGCTGTTTTTGGGCTACCGTATCGCCGATTTGACCGCCTTTTTGCTGGGGATCCTGGCCCTTCCGTTGTTTGCACTAAATCGGCTGCTCAAAAAACTCAAAAAACTTGCAAAAAATATCTTCCTTTCTGCTGGAAAATGGTATAGAATAAATCAGATAACTCAAGAAATGGAGTCCACGGCCCGCCGTCGTGCGGCCCGGGAGAGAGGGGGAGGGCCCAATGCGTCTGAAACGCGCCAGTCTGCTGACAAAGTTGGTGATCACGGTGCTTCTGATCTATATGGCCACCTCCCTTCTGGATCTGTGGGGGCAGATCCAGTCCGCCCAGAGTCAGAGAGAGGAGCTGGCCGTTCAGGTGGAACAGCAGCGCCTGGCCAATCAGGAGCTGCGGGACGCCATCGAAAACAGCGACGACCCTGACACTCTGGAGCGGGTCGCCCGGGAAAAAGGGTATGTCAAGCAGGGAGAGACTCTGTACATCGACGTGGCGGGCTGACTGTCTCCATTGGGGCTGCGGGGCCCCGGTCCGTGTCCGGCGCGAGTGGGCGCGGCTTCGAGGGGAAATTTACAAGGAGGATATTTTAGGAAATTATGGAGTTTGGTGTTGGGTCCATTTTGGACGGTAAGGTAACGGGAATCACAAAGTTCGGCGCGTTTGTGGCGTTGCCGGAGGGACGCTCCGGTCTGGTCCACATTTCAGAGATCGCCTATTCCTATGTCAATGAGGTTTCCGACTACCTCAAGGAGGGGCAGGAGGTCAAGGTCAAGGTCATTGGGATCGATCAGGCCAACCGGATCAATTTGTCCATCAAAAAGGTGAACGATCCCCCTCAGCGCCCCCAGGGCGGCTTCCAGGGCAGCCGTCCGCCCCGTCAGGGCGGAGCAGCGCCCCGTTCCGGCGGCGGTCCCCGCTCCAGCGGGCCCCGTTCCGGCGGATTTGCGCCCCGGCCTGCCGCCAAGGAGCCGGCGGACTTTGAGGACCGTCTCCGCCAGTTTATGCAGGCGTCCGACAGCAAGCTCTCTGAGCTCCGTTATCTGGAGAAGAAGGGCGGGAACCGCCGGGGCGGCGGCCGCCGCTCCTGATTGGACGGATCCGTTCCAAGGCCGTGGGGCTCTGCCCCACGGCCTTTTGTCTTACGCAGGATTCCGGCATAAAAAAAGCGCCCCCAAGGGGGGCGCACTGCCGCCGGGCCACAGGCGCCTGCGGCACAGGATACTGGTTGAGCTGCCAGTGAAGAATACCATAAAATAACAGTTACGTCAACGGAAAGTTTTGTCGGATCCGGCCTTTCCGGGAAAGGATATGAAATGCTGATCATCAACGGAACGGTCCACACCATGGAGGGACTCACCATCCCCGGGGGCTATGTGGAGATCCGGGGGGACAAGATCGCCGGCTTTGGGCCCATGGAGGAGTGCCCCAAACAATGGGAGGGGGAAGTGTTTGACGCCCAGGGCGGGCACATCCAGCCCGGCTTTGTGGATGCCCACTGCCATTTGGGGATGTTCGGGGACGCAGTGGGTGTGGAGGGGGATGACGGCAACGAGGCCACCGACCCCTGTACGCCCCATCTGCGGGCGGTGGACGCCATCAACCCCATGGACCGCTGCTTTCAGGAGGCGCGGGAGGCTGGGGTGACCACTGTCCTCACCGGTCCGGGCAGCGCCAACCCCATCAGCGGCCAGTTTGCCGCCATCAAGACCAACGGACGCTGGGTGGACGCCATGGTGCTCCAGGCGCCGGCGGCCATGAAGCTGGCCCTGGGGGAGAACCCCAAGCTGACCTACCACGAGCGCCGGGAGGCTCCCACTACCCGCATGGCCACCGCCGCGGTGATCCGGGAGAACCTGGCCAAGGCGGAGGAGTACCGGGAGAAGCTGGAGCGGGCCCTGGAGGATGAGGAGGAGGAGAAGCCGGACTATGACGCCAAGCTGGAGGCGCTGCTCCCTGTCCTGCGTGGGGAACTCCCTGTCCACATCCACGCCCACCGGGCGGATGACATCGTCACCGGGATCCGGATCTGCAAGGAGTTCCACCTGCGCTATGTGATCGTCCACGGTACAGAGGGACACCTGATCCCGGATCTTCTGGCGGAGGAGGGGGCGGGAGTCATCACCGGCCCCTGCCTGGGGGACCGCTCCAAGCCGGAGCTGGCCAACCAGTCCCTGGAGACCCCCGCCATCCTCCAGCGCCATGGCGTCAAAACGGCCATCTGCACCGACCATCCGGAGACCCCCATCCAGTACCTCCCCCTGTGCGCCGCCATGGCGGTTCGGGGCGGGATGGACCCGGAGAGCGCACTGGCCTGTATTACCATCCGGGCCGCAGAGCTGGCCGGGGTGGCCCACCGGGTGGGGTCCCTGGCTCCGGGAAAGGACGCAGACCTCACCGTCACCAGCAGCCACCCCCTGAACTGGCTGAGCCGCGTCCGGCTTGTGGTGATGGACGGCAAGGTGGTCGTCAGCAGCCTGTAAACAGCATCTTGTGCCGTTCATAAAATTTTCACAAAAAACAGTGGAAATTTTCAAGAGTTGTGGTATAATAAAACCATCGGAGGGGGACGGCCTCTCCCAGATATGCCTGGCTCCCTCCCACTCATGCCCCCTCGGGGGCGAAAGGAGCGACAGTTATGAAGTTTGTGTTTACAGACAAAAAGGTGAACCTGCCCAACTACATCCACAACTATGCGGAGAAGAAGGTTGGCAAGTTAGACCGTTTCTTCAAGGAGGACGCCACTGCTGCGATCACCTTTAGTATAGAAAAGGACCGGAATCAGGTGGAGATCACCATCCGGTCCAGCGGAACCATCTTCCGTGTCTCTGAGAGCACTGCCGATATGCGCGCCTCCATCGACGCCGCCGTGGCCTCTCTGGAGCGTCAGATCCGCAAGAATAAGACCCGTCTGGAGAAGCGGCTGCGCCAGGGCGCCTTCGAGCGCACGGTGGACGCCGCCGCGGAGATCTCCTCCTTTGTCCCCGATGAGCCGGAGGAGGGTGAATACAAGGTGGTCCGCACCAAGACCTTCCCCATCAAGCCCATGACCCGGGACGAGGCCATTCTCCAGATGAATTTGCTGAACCACAGCTTTTTCGCCTTTAAGAATGAGGATGCCGACGGCGCCTTTGCCGTGGTTTACCGCCGCAACGACGGCGGCTATGGCCTGATCGAGGATGAGACTTGAACTGCATCGTAATGGAATAAAACGGAGCCGGCCCCGCGGGGCCGGCTCCGTTCTTGTATGGAATGATTGGGTCATAGCTCACTGCCCGCTGACAGAACTCTCCTCATAGCGGGAGAGGAACTGGCGGGTGCGCTCCTCACGGGGGCGCTCAATGACTTGGTGTGCGTCGCCCTGTTCCACAATGACGCCGCCGTCCATGAAAATGACCTGATCGGCCACATCCCGGGCGAAGGCCATCTCGTGGGTGACAATGATCATGGTGGTCTTTTGCTCCGCCAGACCCCGGATGACCTTGAGCACCTCGCCGGTGAGCTCTGGATCCAGGGCGGAGGTAGGCTCATCAAAGCAGAGAATATCCGGAGACAGGGCCAGGGCCCGGGCGATGGCTACCCGCTGCTGCTGGCCGCCGGAGAGCTGGTGAGGATAGTGTCCCGCCCGCTCCGCCAGCCCCATTTTGGACAGCAGCGCACGCCCCTCCGCCTCGATCTCCTCCAGGATCGCCCGCTTGTTCTGCTTGAAATCGGGCCGTTCCTGGGCCAGAAGTTCCTTGGCCAGGGTGACATTTTTCAGCGCCGTATACTGGGGGAACAGGTTGAAGGACTGGAACACCATGCCGAAGTGGAGCCGTTTTTTTCGGATCTCGCTCTCCCGCTGGGTGGCGGGGTCGCCTGCGTCGAAGAGGACCTTGTCCCGGACCAGGATCCGGCCCCGGTCGGGGGTCTCCAAAAAGTTCAGGCAGCGCAGCAGCGTCGTCTTTCCGCTGCCGGAGGAGCCGATGATGGCCAGGGCCTGCCCCTGCTCCAGCTCAAAGCTGATGTCCTCCAGCACCCGGGTGTCGCCGAAATGCTTCTCAATGTGTTGGACCTGTAAAATAGACATTTCGCCGCCTCCTTATTTGAAGTAGCTCAGCTTCCGCTCGAACCACCCCAGGGCCAGGGTGAGCGCGCCGCTGAACAGTAAGTAGAACACCATGCAGTAGAAGAGGGGCCAGATCATGCCCTTCTTGATGAAGGACTCGCCCACCCAGATGATCTCATACACGGAGATGACCCGCACCAGGGAGGTGTCCTTCACCAGAGTGATGAACTCGTTGCCCATGGGGGGAACGATACGCTTGACCACCTGGAGCAGAGTGACCTTGAAGAAGATCTGGCTCTTGGTCATGCCCAGTACCTGGCCGGCCTCCTGCTGGCCCTTGGGCACGCCCTGGATGCCGCCCCGGTAGATCTCGGAGAAATAGCAGGCGTAGTTGATCACAAAGGTCACCAGGGCCGCGGTGAAGCGGGGCAGGGCCTTCCAGCCGAACAGCAGGCCGGGGCCGTAAAACACGATAAGGATCTGGAGCATCAGCGGTGAGCCGCGGATGATCCACACAAAGGTCTTGGTCAGCCACCGGAGGGGGGAGAAACGGCTCATAGACCCGAAGGAGATGATCAGGCCCAGAGGCAGGGCGAAGAGCAGCGTCAGAACGAACATCTGCAGTGTGGTCACCGAGCCCTCCAGCATGGCGACATTTACGTCCCAGAATGAATACATCGCAGGTTCACCTCAACGGAAATTTTGGTCAGTGCAGGGCAGAGGGCGTTTTCGGCCCTCTGCCCTGTCAGAAATGGAATGGGATGTGGTGCGGGAGATCACTTCTCGATCACGGACTCCTGGACGCCGTAGGTCTCGGCGGTCTCCATGACAGTACCGGCGTCATAGGCCTCCTTCCAGAAGCTGTTGAAGGCGTCCACCAGGTCGGAGCCCTTGCGGAAGCCCACGCCGTACTCCTCACTGTTGAGCTGCACCGTGTAGGTCAGATCGGGGTAGCTGGTGCCCTCGCCGATCATGGCGCCTGCCATGAGCAGGTCGATGATGGCGGCGTCAGAGGTGCCGGAGGCGACCTCCATCAGGGCCTTGGCCTGGGTGTCCATGGCCACATAGTCCAGACCGGCGGCCTCGGCCTGCTCCATGCCGGCGGAGCCGTTTTCCACCGCGAAGCTCAGTTCGGACAGGCTCTCTACGGTCTGATACTGGTCGGCCACATCGGCGGCCAGCACCACCACCTGGCCGTTCAGGCAGTAGGGCTCAGAGGTGGCCATCAGGGCCTTGACGTCATCGGTGAGGGTCATGCCGTTCCACACGGCGTCAATGCCCTTGTTCTCCAGCTCCAGGGCCTTGTTGTCCCAGTTGATCTCCAGGAACTCGACCTCCACGCCCAGGCTCTCGGCAAAGGCCTTGGCCATGTCGGCGTCAAAGCCGATCCACTCGTCACTGCCCTCCGCCTTGTAGTCCATGGGGGCAAAGTCAGTCATGCCGACAACCAGGGTCCCCTTTTCCTTCACATAGTCCACATCGCTGGCGGCCGTCTGGCTGCCGGAGGCGGAAGAACCGGAAGTCCCGGCGGAAGAGCCGGAAGTGCTGGCGCTGTCCTTAGGGCCGCAGGCGGCCAGAGACAGGCACATGGAGAGGGCAAGCATCGTCGCAAACATCTTTTTCATCATTCAGTTACCTCCAATCCGGCGGTGCGGCCATCCAAACCGCACCCCCTGGTACTTTCGTATTTTAGCACGCTAATGTAATATTGTAAAGAATTATTTTTCGTCCCCCGGTACTTTTCTATTTTCACTAAATTGGAAGGCTATCTTTTGTGGAAACAGCTGAAAAAACGGCGCACAGCCCGCGGATGGGGCAGTATCCCCTATTTTAACAGAAAGAGCCGGGTATTGCCACCCCCTGGGAAGGAAAACTGTCACGGGCGCCGGCCTCTGTGCCGGCTCCAACTGACAGCGCTCCCTCCGGTCGGGGGTGGAATACCCGGCTGGCGGTTACCTACTCAGAAAAAGGCCATGTGTGTTGGGACAGATTACTTCAGGCCGTTCTCGTAGGACTCGATCATCTTCTTGACCATCTGGCCGCCCACAGAGCCGGCCTGCTTGCTGGTCAGATCGCCGTTATAGCCCTGCTTCAGGTTGACGCCTACCTCGTTGGCGGCCTCCATCTTGAACTTGTTCATGGCCTCGCGGGCGCTGGGCACGACCAGCTTGTTGCTGTTATTGCTGTTACTGGACATTTTCTTTTCTCTCCTTTGTTGTTTTGTTTTCTGTTTGCTTTGGATGATCGCCTTGGATGGAACATCCGCAGCTATCTTGCGTCCCGGCGCAGCCTTCTATACCCGGAGCGGATTTCCTGTTTCCGTCATTTTTCCATGCAATTCCTCTGACACAGCCCGGGCAGGGAGACAAAATTCGGGGTTGCAATTTGGGTGGATCTGAGTATAATGGGAATTGGACAACTGAATGAACGGTCTTCAGGGCGGGGTGTGATTCCCCACTGGCGGTATAGTCCGCGACCGGGTGTGGTTTCAGTAAACTGATGCTGCACCCGCTGACCCGGTGAAACTCCGGGACCAACGGTAATAGTCCGGATGGAAGAAGATGTGTGAAAACAATGGAACGGCTGCGGGGACCGCAGGCGTTCAGCGCACCTCCTTATTGTTTTGCACCTGGAAGACTTGTGCTTTCTGGTGTACCAAAACAAAAGGAGTGTTTTTTATGTCTATGTCAAATTCCTCTGCCGTCCGGCCCAGAGCCCGCAGTGCCTGGGACACCAAGACCCTGGTCAGCATGGCCATGCTCACCGGGATCGCCTATATTGTGATGCTGGTGTCCAAACTGATGCCCAGCGTGATGTTCCTGGACTTCGATTTCAAGGATGTGGTGATCTGCATCGGCGGCTTCACCTTCGGCCCCCTGGCTGCCGCGGTCATCTCCATTTTGGTGGCATTTATCGAGATGATCACCATCAGCACCACCGGCCCCATCGGCTTCATTATGAATGCCCTGGCCACCTGCGCCTTCTGCTGCACCGCCTCCTACATCTACAAAAGGATGCACACCAAGAAGGGCGCGGTGCTGGGCCTGGCCTGCGGCGTGGTGTGCCTGGTGGCGGTGATGCTGCTGTGGAACTACCTGATCACCCCCCTGTATATGCCCAACTTCTCCCGGGCGGATGTGGCCGCCCTTCTGCCCACCCTGTTCCTCCCCTTCAACCTGGCCAAGGGCGGGATGAATATGGCGGCTACCCTGCTGCTCTATCCCCCGGTGGTGGGCGCGCTGCGCCGGGCGGGCGTGGTGCCGCCCTCTCAGAGCGGACAGGGCAAGAAGCTCAACGCCGGGTTCCTGCTGTTTGCCCTGGCGCTGCTGGCCACCTTTGTGACCTTCGCACTGGTGCTGGCCGGGGTCATTTGAATGATTTGACCCATGTCAAACAGTAAGGAGAAAACATTCGGTACCATTTGAGATAAGGAGTATGCAATGGCTCGAAGGTATGAGGTACTGGATCTGAACTATCAGTTTGGAGAGATGGAGCAGCATCTGTTCCCCGTGGTGCTGTTTGGAGCGCATGATATTGTTCTTGTGGACTGCGGGTATCCCGGATCTCTGGGGCTGTTGGAGGATCAGCTCCTTGCGCACAGGATCCGGCCGGAGGCTGTGACCAAGCTGGTTTTGACCCATCAGGATGACGATCATATAGGGGGCGCAGCAGAACTGAAAGCGGCCTATCCCGCGATCACAGTCTGTGCCTCCGCTGCGGAGAGCCCGTATATTTCCGGAAGAAGGAAAAATCTCCGCCTCCAACAGGCTGAGGCCCTTCAGGCTACCCTGCCGGAGGACCAGAAGATGTTTGGGGAGCAATTTTGCGACCGGTACCGGCGGCTGGAACCTGTCCCAGTGGAGGAGCTGCTCACGCCTGGAGAACGATTCGATTGGGGCGGGGGCTGTGAGGTGATCGCCTCCCCCGGGCATACGCCGGGTCATATTTCCATTCTGGCCTGTGACCGTACGTATATGGTAACGGGAGATGCCGCGGTGGCGGAGCAGGGCGGGCTGGCGATCGCAAATCCGGAGTTTTGCCTGGATCTGGAGGAGGCCCGTCAGACGCTTGACAGGCTCATCCAGTACCGCTGCGGCCAATATCTCTGCTATCACGGCGGAAGCCTGTGCCTGTGAGTTCCAGCTGGACGCGGGCGCGGACAGGAAAATGCAGACAACAGAGCGCTCCTCCCGGGAAGTACCTTCCCGGGAGGAGCGCTTCTTTCTGGCCGGCGGCTATCTGCGTTCATTCAGAGTTTTTGCGTCGATCCAGACAATATCCGGAGGCGGGAGCTCCAGGCCGCAGGCGGCCCCCACCCAGCCATCGCCGAAGTAGAACCGGAGGAACCGCCCCTGGGAGAGGTAGACCTCCCCAGGGTCGAAGGGGACGCCCGGCGGGGGCAGTGGGACGGCCAGCCGGGCAGGGGGATAGGGCAGGCCTCCGCCGCTCTGCTTGCCCAGGCACTCCTTGGCGGCCCACAGGGCGGCAAAATCCTCCGGGCGGTCCTGACGGGAGCGCAGCCAGGCCCGCTCTCCGGGGGTGCAGGACCGGTCTATCAGGCTGTCCCGCCAGGCGGGGCGCACCATCTGGATGTCCACTCCCACAGGGCGGTCTGAAAGGGCGCACAGGGCCAGCGCGCCGCTGTGGGACAGATTGAATTGACAGCGGGGGAGCTGGGGGAAGTAGGGCTTGCCCCGCTGCCACTGGGCCAGCTCCGGCAGGGAAATAAACCCCCAATGCCGCCGGACTGACCAGGCCAGCAGCTGCCGGGCCTGCTCCCGGCGGATGAGCCCCCGGAGACCGAACAGGACCATGGACATCCTCCTCTCTGTTCACTGCCTCCAGTATAGCAGAGGAGGGGCGGGAAGGGAAGGGGTCAAAGGGGATGGGGGAGCCAGGTCCGGAGGCCGGACAGATCCCAAAAGAGAGGGGTGTCCGGTGGATACAGGGTGAACACTGTCAACAGGAGGCCCAGGACTGCGGCGGCCGCCAGGGGGATTTTCCACCGCAGGCCGCGGAAGGGGCCGGAGAAGCGCGGGGGCAGTCCGAAGCCCAGCAGCAGAGTCAGGAGGTAGAGGGCCAGATCGAAAGTCTGGCTTTCGCCCCCCAGAGCGATGTGGTAGACATAGCCCAGGGCGAGTAAAGATCCGCACATCGGAAGGAGGGACAGCAGCCAGGGCCGCAGAGCGGTGGGGCGGTCCCGGCAGATCCAAAGCGCGGCGGCCAGATAGGGCCAGAAGAGAAGCTTGATATGCTCCCACAGGCTCTCACGCACAGGAGAGAGCAGTGCGGTGACTGCGTTGGGCCAGAGCCGGTACAGGGCGTGCAGGCCCATCCCGGCCAGCAGTGTCAGGCAGAAAACCGGGATCAGCTGCTTTTTTTCATATACCATTCCATATCCACACCTTTCCGGCTGGGCCGGAGGTCTGTCCAGCCTGTTCCACTGTATGCCGGGTCTGTCCGGGTCATGCGGCGCGCATGATTTTTTCGGAATGGGGCATACTGGAGAGCATCACTCCGCCTGAGGCGGGAATGGGGGAACGGAGATGGATCTGAGCAATCAGGAGTATGATGCGCTGGTGCGCAGCAGGGCGAAGCCCTCTCCCCTGTGGAAGGACCTGGCGTGGGCCTTCTGTGTGGGGGGCGGGATCTGCGTTGTGGGGCAGGGGCTGATGGAGTGGTATCAGACCCTGGGACTGGACCGGGAGCAGGCGGGGACCGCCGTCTCGGTGACATTGATCCTGGCGGCGGCGCTGCTCACCGGGCTGGGGTTGTTTGACAAGGTGGCCAAGCGGGCGGGGGCGGGCACCCTGGTACCCATCACCGGCTTTGCAAACGCCATGGTCTCCCCGGCGCTGGAATTTAAAAGCGAGGGGCTCATCACCGGAACGGCGGCCAAGCTGTTCGTGGTGGCCGGTCCGGTGCTGGTGTTCGGCATCAGCGCCAGCGTGATCTATGGACTGATCCTGGTCCTTCTGGGACAGGGCTGAGGGCCTTGGATGCCGTTCAATACAAAGAAAAAGCGCCAGCCGGACCCCATGTCGCGGGGCCGGCTGGCGCAGATGCTGTAAGGGGAACACGGATCGCTTACGGGGCGGCCCGGTGGGGCCCGGCGGGGAGGACACGCCGGAGGCGGACCAGCAGAAGGATCAGGCTGCATCCCAATAGGATGTGACCGATCCCTGCAAGACCGGAGATGGCGGCGTCCGCACCGGAGGACAGAGGCGTGCCCAGGACCTGAGCCACCCCGCGGACCACAAGCATCCCACAGGTGAGATTGAGCCCCGCGTGATACACGGCCAGGATCCGGCCTGCCCCCTTTCCGGCAAAGGCAAAGCGCTGCTCCAGCAGGAGCAGCAGGAGACACAGGAGCGTCCCCATGAGAAAATAGTGGGTGTGGACTACGGAGAGAGTGGTTTTTTCGGTAAAACCGTGCCATTTGGTGAATTCCCGGTAAAATACTCCGCCGGCCATTGCCAGCACGGCATAGACCAGGGCGGCATTTCCAAAACGTCTCATCAAGCTTCTCCTTTCCGTGGGTGGCACTCCCGCTTCATAGCGGTATAGCCGATCAGAACGGTCCAGACATAGGCGCAGGTTTTGGGGATCATCAGCATCCCGATGGGCGGAAAGACATCCGACCACAGGACCACCGGGATATAGAAGGCAAAGCTCAGGGCGATGGTCAGCCACATCCAGCGAAAGGGATGGTCTCTGTGGGCCGCCGCACTGCGGAAAAACAAAACGATCATCAGAAAGCCGAGAAGCGCAAAGGGAAGATTGCGGACGATCCCCCAAAGGAGGGGCGGGTCGGCAGAGAGCCACTGGTTTTGCGGCAGCAGACACAGGGCGATGCGCAGTCCTGCCAGAGTGTATACAGCGGCAGTGAGGGCTGGCCGTCCCTGAATGTGGTAGCGCTGCCGCCAGACGTGGTAGAGGATCACATAGAACACGGTCATGGTAACAGAGGTGATCCATTTGCCCAGCCCCAGCGGTGCGGTAAAATGCTCCAGCCCGGTGGTGCACAGGGCAAAAGCCCGGGGGATCAGGTGGAAGGCGTCGCCCGCACCCAGGATGACCGCCATCCAGCCAAACAGGCGGAATTGGCAGCCGCTTCCGCTGCCGCGGACCATCCGGATCCCCAGGGTGAGGACCGTGATCAGATAGGCGGCGTCGAACAGGGTTTCCATGATTGCTTGCATCAGATCAGCTCCTTTGGATCGTTGTCGCCGGGGATCGGGCCCGGTCCGGGAGGGAAGCGGGCTGTGAACTGAACACAGTTCATTTTCCCGGGGAAAAATTCCCACAGCGGGGTGGGAATTTTAATAGAGAGTCCGGTGTATGATCTCCAGCACAGCGGCGGGATCATAGTCCTGCCGGAGCAGGGCGGACAGCATCAGAGAGAACAGCACATCGGCAAACTGCTCCGGCGTGAACTGCGGGGTAAATGCATCCGGCCGGACCCTGGGATCCTGCTTCAGGACGGCGCAGAGACCGTCTTGAATATGCTGCCAAGTCTGCTGCATCCGCCGCTTGCCATCCGCCCGGCTTTCTCCGAGAAAGCCCAGGGAGTGCAGAGTAAAAAAACCAGGGTAGCGCGCACTGCCCTCCCGCATCCGTCCGTACATCCAAAGCACGCAGGACTGGGTGTCCCGGAACGCAGCCCCGTCGCCGGGGGCGTGAAAAATCTCCTGCCAGACGCTCTCCACGGTGGCGGCCGCCAGTGCCGCTTTGGAGTCGAAATAGTTGTAGATCGATCCCACGGATACGCCGCAGGCGGCCGCGACGGTGCGGATATTGACCGCAGACCAGCCCTGCTGGCGGATCAGCTCCCGGCTGGTCCGCAGGATCTCCTCTCTGGATGTCACGGTGGTATTCATCAAATCACCTCAAACTGAACAATGTTCATTATAGTGGGAGGCGGAAGTTCTGTCAAGTCCCAGAGGGCGGTGCGGAGGCGGGCTGCCGGTGCGGCTCAGACTGTCCGCGGATGGAGATGTTTTGTACGACTTGTGCGGACTGTCCGCTGATGAAGAACATTTGTTGTCCAGAGTGCGGATAGGAACGGCTGCTAGTCTGTGCTATAATGGTGCCTCGAATCGGCCTGAGTCCGCTGGGTCTGGGGTGAGACGGTACGGCGGCAGGTTGAAAGGAAGGAAAATGAGACGAGTATGAAAGATCTGATCAAACGCTGGAATGAGAGCAGCCTGGTGCTTCGGATCCTCTGCGGTCTGGCTGTGGGGATCGTGCTGGGCCTGACTGTGCCGGAGACTGCTGCCGTGGGCCTGCTGGGGGATCTGTTCGTGGGTGCGCTGAAAGCGGTGGCGCCGCTGCTGGTCCTGTTTTTGGTGATGACGGCCCTGACCCAGCACCGGGAGGGCAGGCAGACCAATTTGTCCCGCATTGTGTTTCTCTATTTGCTGGGTACTTTTCTGGCGGGCTGCACCGCGGTGGCTGCCAGCTTCCTGTTCCCGGTGCGGCTGGAGCTGGCTGCGGCCCAGGAGGGGGTGGTCCCGCCGGGCGGGATCGCCGAGGTGCTGCACACGCTGCTGATGAACCTTGTGGCCAACCCTGTGGATGCCCTGGGGAAGGCCAATTACATCGGGATCCTGGCTTGGGCAGTGCTGCTGGGGATTGCTCTGCGGCGCGCTCCCCAGGGGACCAAGGAGGTGCTGGCCAGCCTTGCGGATGCTGCCTCCCAGATCGTCCGGTGGATCATCAGCTGCGCACCCTTTGGCGTGATGGGGCTTGTGTTCCGCTCGATCTCCCAGCTGGGTCTGCGGTCGCTTCTCAGCTATGGCCAGCTGATTTTCCTCCTGGTGGGGACCATGCTCTTCGTGGCGCTGGTGGTCAACCCGCTGCTGGCGATTCTGTATATCCGGAAAAATCCTTATCCTCTGGTGTTCCGATGCCTGTGGAGAAGCGGCCTGACCGCCTTTTTTACCCGCAGCTCCGCGGCCAATATCCCGGTAAATATGAAGCTGTGTCAGGAGATGGGGCTGGATGAGGATACCTATGCGGTGTCCATCCCTCTGGGCGCCACCATCAACATGGGCGGGGCAGCCATCACCATCTCCATCCTGGCGCTGGCGGCTGCCAACACCCTGGGGATCCAGGTGGACTTTTTCTCCGCCCTGGTGCTGTGTATTCTGTCGGCGGTGAGTGCCTGCGGAGCCTCCGGCGTGGCGGGCGGGTCGCTGCTGCTGGTCCCCCTGGCGTGCAGCCTGTTCGGCATCTCCAACGACATGGCGATGCAGGTGGTCGGGGTCGGCCTTATCGTGGGGGTCATTCAGGACTCCTGCGAGACGGCCCTCAACTCCTCCACAGACGTGCTGTACACCGCGGTGGCGGAATTGTCCAAAAAAAGATGACAGAACCGGCCCCGCAGGCGGGACGCCCAAAGGCGGCCCTGCCTGCGGGATTTTGCTGGGGGGGACCGTCCGGGAGAACTTGTGGGGGAGCATGGAAAATATTAAGGAAAACTTAACATTGGCCCGCCGGGTCCTGTGCTATACTACAAAAGTGCTGCTGTGCCCTCCGGATGGGGGCGGCAGGAAAAAATGAAATACAGCTCTGGTACAAATAGGCGGAAATACAGCGAAATAATAGTTGAAAACCGCCGCTTGAGCCGTTATAATGAAAAATAGCAGTGATATCACAAGGGACCGGCGGGGGAGCACCAGGCCGGGAATGAAATAGATAAGGTGGAAGGCTATGTTTAATCTGTTCAGTAAGGACATTGGGATCGATCTGGGTACCGCTTCCGTTCTGGTATACATCAAGGGCAAGGGCGTGGTCCTGCGGGAGCCCTCGGTGGTGGCCATGGATAAGAATACCGGCAAGCTGCTGAAGGTGGGCACTGATGCCCAGGCGATGCTGGGCCGCACCCCTGGAAATATCGTGGCGATGCGTCCCCTGCGGGAGGGCGTGATCTCCGACTATGACATGACGGAGCGGATGCTGAAGGAGTTTATCAAGAAGGTGACCACCTTCTCCCTGTTCAAGCCCCGTCTGCTGATCTGTGTGCCCTCCGGCATCACCGAGGTCGAGGAGCGTGCTGTGGTGGACGCCGGCATCCAGGCGGGCGCCCGCCGTGCCTACCTGATTGAGGAGCCCGTGGCCGCCGCCATCGGCGCCGGCATCGACATCACCAAGCCGGACGGCCACATGGTGGTGGACATCGGCGGCGGCACCGCCGACATCGCGGTGATCTCCCTGGGCGGCGTGGTGGAGTCTGCCTCCATCAAGATCGCGGGCGACAAGTTTGACGAGGCTGTGGTCAAGTATATCCGGAAAAAGCACAATGTTCTCATCGGTGACCGCACTGCCGAGGAGCTGAAGATGTCCATCGGCTGTGTGTTCCCCCGTCCGGAGGAGGTCACAATGGAGATCAAGGGCCGCTGCCTGATGACCGGCCTGCCCCGGGTGTTCTCTGTTTCCTCCAGTGAGATGATCGAGGCCTTTGAGGAGGTCTCCAGCCGGATCCTGGAGGCCATCCACGGGGTGCTGGAGCGCACGCCCCCGGAGCTGGTGGCCGATATTTCCACCAACGGCATCGTGATGACTGGCGGCGGCTCTCTGCTGTGGGGCTTCGACAAGCTGATCGAGTCCCACACCGGCATTGAGACCCATGTGGCAGAGGACGCCATCTCCTGCGTGGCAGAGGGCACCGGCAAGAGCCTGGACAGCCTGGACCAGATGCAGGATGGGACCATGAACCTGTCCCGGCGCAAGCAGATGAATTATTGACCCGATCCGGGCTCCGGCGCACTGCCGGAGCCCGTTTTGACAGGAGGAGACAACTATGCTGTTTATCTGTTACCCCAAATGCACCACCTGCCAGAAGGCCAGAAGGTGGCTGGACCAGCAGGGAGCGTCCTATACGCTGCGGGACATCAAGGAGGAGCGCCCCACCCAGGAGGAACTGAGGGTGTGGTGGAAGGCCAGCGGGCTGCCGCTGAAAAAGTTTTTCAACACCTCCGGGCAGCAATACAAGTCCATGGGCCTGAAGGACCGCCTGCCGGATATGACGGAGGAGGAGCAGCTGGCCCTGCTGGCCACGGACGGGATGCTGGTCAAGCGGCCGATCCTGGTGGACGGGGACCGGATGCTGGTGGGCTTCCGCTTGGAAGAATGGGAGGAAAAATAAAAAAACTGCCCGCCCCTCCGGAAAAGAAAATTGGATAATATGAATAAAAAGAGCGCGGTTCCTGCAAAAAACAGGACCGCGCTCTTTTGCCCCTTGAATAGGAAAAATGTTTTCTGAGCGATGTAGGAGCAGCTTGGGAGGCACAGACGCCGTGTTTGGGGGAGTAGGTCTGGCGGCAGAGAGGCAGCAAGCTTGGGGAGGACCGGGAGCGGGGGACGGACCGGGGGGCGGGGCAGTTGGAGTAGGACAGGAAGAGTGAATAATTATACTAAAAATATAGATAATATTGCAATAAAAATTTTTGCAATTTCCCCTTTCTTTTTTTGCAGGTTTATGGTATGATTGGCTAAACGGAACAAAGAAAGAGGGAACGATCCTGTTTAGTTCTGACATGATGCTCAAATGGGCGTTCCGATTTCATCCTTGTGTGGAAGATTTTCCCTAGCCCATTGCTTGGCGTGTTCAACGAATAACCGTGTAATGGTAGAGGGTGGAACATCTTTCTTGACCGCGATCCCGATGTCCCGCACCTGCGGGATGTCGAACTTTTTTGGACAAATATGATAGCGGTTGGGGTGGAGCATCAATTCATGGACCACGCTGATCCCCAGGCCGCACTCCACCATAGACAGGATGGCGTAGTCGTTGCTGACCTCATACCGAATGTTGGGTTTCTGCTGAAGGTGGTCCAGGAACTTAGTGATCTCATAGTCCTGCTCTTCCTTCAGATTGATGAAGTCCTCGCTGGACAGCCGTTCGATGGGATAGACCGGGGCATCAGCCAGGGGATGGTTCTCTGGGAGAATGGCCACCAGGGTGTCCTGAAGCAGGAAAGAGGCGTCCAGGTCGTTGGCGGCCGGCAGGCTGACAAAGCCGCAGTCCACCAGCCCCCGCCTCAGCCAGTTGGTGATCTGGTTGTACTCGCCGTTGATGAGCTGAAAGTCAATGTGAGGGTACTGCTCATGGAAGGCTTTGATCATCTGGGGCAGGCGGCCGCTGGAAATGCTGGAGAAGGCCCCGACCCGGATGGAGCCGGAGCTGAGCCCGTGGAGCTCCGAAATGGCATAGTTGAGGTCATCATAGTCCTTGCAGATGGCCTGGAGCTTGGGAAGGAGCGTGAGGCCTTCGGAGCTGATCTCGATCCCAGAGCGGTTTCGGGTCAGCAGCGTGACCCCCCAGGCGTCCTCCAGGTCGGCAATCATCCGGCTGATGGCGGACTGGGTGTAGCCCAGCTGCGAGGCGGCGTGGGTGATGCTTCCGGTTTCGATGGTCTTAAGATAGGCGATATACTTTCGGATGCTCATAATGGTAACAAATCTCCTTATGTGATGGAATGGGCGGGGACAGAACATTCCAGAATGGAATGAGAAGCAGAAAAAAGAATTTCTTGTATAATCTGCCCAGTAATTATATAATATGGTTCAAGAAAATTCAACAGAATCTATACCGTATATTCAAAAACTTTCGGATGCCGGTAGAGATTGCTGGAATGGAATCTCGCGCAATGTAGTATAGGCCAATAACAAAAAGGAGGAATCGTGTCATGATCCGTTTTTCCATCTGTGGTGCCGCCAGCTATGCCTGTGGTGAACTGCTCCGTCTTATGGTGAACCATCCCGAGACCCAGGTCGCTCATCTGGCCGACAGCTTTGCCGCCGGCCGCAAGATCCAGGATGAGCATCCTGCTCTGATGGGCTTCTACGACCAGGAGATCCTGCCCCTCAACGACGAGACCATCGCCCAGATCGTAGAGGACAGCGACGTGGTCTTTACCGCTGTGGATGCCGGCACCGTGTGCGGCATTGCGGAGAAGGTCCTGGCCGGCGGCAAGAAGTTCATCGACTTCGGCGCTGACATCCGTTTCCGTGACGCGAAGGTGTGGGAGAAGTGGTACCACCTGGATCACCCCAACTATGAGATGACCAAGGAGGCCGTCTACTGCATCCCCGAGATCCAGCGCGATCTGGCCAAGGGCAAGAGCCTGATCTCCAACCCCGGCTGCTATCCCACTGCCACCACTCTGGGCCTGTACCCCGCCCTGAAGGAGGGCCTGGTGGTAGAGAATACCATCGTCGTGGACGCCAAGAGCGGCTACACCGGCGCCGGCCGCCGTCCCGCTCCCAACAAGCTCCTGGCTGAGGCCAGCAACAGCTTCTGCGCCTATGCTCTGGGCGGAAGCCACCGCCACACCCCCGAGATCGAGCAGAACATCGCTTATCTCACCGGCAAGGATCTGATGAAGCCCGAGACCTGGCAGTTCATCAACTTCCAGCCCCACCTGACTCCCCAGATCCGCGGCATCGAGGTCACCATCTATGCCACTCTGAACAAGGACGTCACCAACGACGAGCTGTACGAGATGTATCAGCGTTACTATAAGGACGAGTACTTTGTCCGCGTGTTCCCCGCCAACAAGCCTGTCCAGACCAAGTGGACTGCCGGCACCAACCTGTGCTGCATGACGCCCACCTATGACGCCCGCACCAAGCGCCTGCTGGTCAGCTCCGTCATCGACAACATCGGCAAGGGCGCCGCTGGTCAGGCCATCCAGAACATGAACATCATCTTCGGCCTGGACGAGACCACCGGCCTGAAGATCGCCCCCATGTATCCCTGATCCCTCCGGGAAGATTTCAAACATCCTGTGAGAACTGCCCGTCCGGTCTGGACGGAAGAAAGGAAGGACATTTATGGCATATAAACTGATCGAGGGCGGCGGCGTTACCACACCCCAGGGCTTTCTGGCGGGCGCCTGCTATGTGGGCGTGAAGAGCCGGAAGAGCGAGAAGCCCGACGTGGCCATCATTTATTCTGAGCAGCCCGCTTCCTGCGCGGCTATGTTCACCACCAATAAGTTCTGCGCCGCTCCGGTCATTCTGGACCGTGAGATCCTGAAGAAGGGCAAGGCCCGCGCCGTGGTCATCAACAGCGGCAATGCCAACGCCGCCACCGGCACCCAGGGCATCGAGGATGCCAAGCGGGTGGAGACCGAGGCGGAGAAGCTGCTGAACCTGGGCGAGGACGAGGTCTTTGTCTGCTCCACCGGCGTTATCGGTCAGAAGCTCCCTGTGGAGAAGGTCCTGGACGGCGTGCGCCGCATCGTGCCCGAGCTGAGCAAGGACAAGGGTACGGACGCTGCGTGGGCCATTATGACCACTGACACGGTCCGCAAGGAAGTGGCCTATGAGATGGAGCTGTCCGGCGGCACCGTCCGGATCGGCGCCATGGCCAAGGGCTCCGGCATGATCCATCCCAACATGGCTACCATGCTGGCTTACATCACCACCGACGCGAAGGTGGATGCCGCTGTGCTCCAGGGGATGCTGAAGAAGAGCACCGACAAGAGCTTCAACATGATGACCGTGGACGGCGATACCAGCACCAACGACTCCCTGTTCCTGCTGGCCAACGGCGCTTCCGGCGTGGCCATCGAGACTGAGGAGGACAAGGCCGCCTTTGCCGAGCTGCTGGACAGCATCTGCATGGATATGGCCCTGCGCATCGCCTCTGACGGCGAGGGCGCGACCCACCTGATGGTGGTGGAGGCATACGGCCTTCCCACTGAGAAGGACGCCAAGCTGGTGGCCCGCTCCATCGCCGGGTCCACCCTGTTCAAGGCCGCCCTGTTCGGCAAGGACGCCAACTGGGGCCGCATCATGGCCGCCGCCGGCTACTCCGGAGCCGACGTGGATCCCACCAAGGCCGACTGCATCCTGAAGAGCGCCGCCGGCGAGGTGGTGGTGATGGAGAACGGCTTCGGCACTGATTTCAGTGAGGAACTGGCCAAGAAGGTGCTCACCGAGCACGACGTGACGGTCATCGTGAACTTCCACAGCGGCGACGGCGAGGCCAAGGCGTTTGGCTGCGACCTGACCTATGACTATGTGAAGATCAACGGCGACTACCGTTCTTAAAAAGGAGGGCGCGCTGTGAACGACGTAGCGAATAAGGTCGCCACGCTGATGGAGGCCATGCCCTATTTGAAGAAGTATGCCGGCAAGGTGATCGTGATCAAGTACGGCGGCAACGCCATGATCAACGAGGAGCTGAAGGCCGCCGTTCTCCAGGACGTGGTCATGCTCAAGCTGCTGGGCATGAAGCCGGTCCTCAGCCACGGCGGCGGGCCGGGCATCAACAAGATGCTGGAGAAGCTGGAGATCCCTGTGCAGTTCATCAACGGCCTGCGCTACACCTCTGAGGACATCATGCGGGTGGTGGAGGCGGTGCTCATCGGCCAGGTGAACAGCGAGCTGGTGGGCCGCATCAATGCCATCGGCGGCGAGGCCGTGGGCCTGTCCGGCATCAGCGCCAACATCTACAAGTGTGTGCAGCGCAGCGAGGAGCTGGGCTTCGTGGGCGACGTGGTGGAAGTGAACGCCGCGCCCGTCCAGGCCATGCTGGACGCCGGATACATCCCCGTGGTGGCCCCTGTGGGCACCGATGGAAAGGGCAACAGCTTCAACATCAACGGCGATACCGCCGCCGGTAAGCTGGCCAGTGCCCTGGGCGCGGAGAAGCTGATGCTCCTCACCGACATCGAGGGCCTGTGCAACGACATCAAGCTGCGGGATGTGATCAGCTATCTGAACATCGCCGATGTGCAGGGCCTGAAGGACCAGGGCACCATCGCCGGCGGTATGATCCCCAAGGTGGACTGCTGTGTGCAGGCCATTGAGGAGGGCGTCACCAACGTCCATATCATCGACGGCAGAAAGCCCCACAGCATCCTCTATGAGGCATTCACCGACGAGGGGATCGGGACCACCGTGGGCAAGGACGCACCCAGCGTGGGCATTAAGTGGAAGTAAGCCTGAAAGGGCATCAACGAACTAAAATATGAGGAGGAAATCCCTATGATTGAGAAGTTCAAGAGCAATGCTGAAGCCATCGCTACTGCGGATAAATACCTGTATGGCAACCACGCCAGAATGCCCATCGTGATGGACCGCGGCGAGGGCTGCTGGGTCTGGGATCTGGATAACAACAAGTATCTGGACTTCGTGGGCGGCATCGCCGTCAACGGCCTGGGCCACCATCATCCCGCCATCGTGGAGGCGCTGGACCGCGCCAAGGACATGATGCACTGCTCCAACTACTACTACAATGAGCCCGCCGTTCAGGTCTGTAAGCTGATCTGCGAGAACAGCTGCTTCGAGAAGGTGCTCTTCGCCAACTCCGGCGCCGAGGCCAACGAGGGTCAGATCAAGCTGGCCCGTAAGTACGCGGTGGACCACGGCCATCCCGAGCGCTATGTGGTCATCTCCATGCTGAAGTCCTTCCACGGCCGTACTCTGGCCACCGCCACCGCCACCGGCCAGGAGATCGTTCACAACCCCAAGTGGTTCTCCCCCCTGCCCGAGGGCTTCCGCTATGCGGAGTTCAACAACCTGGAGTCCGTGAAGGAGCAGATGGGTGACGACGTGTGCGCCATCCTCACTGAGCCCGTCCAGGGCGAGGGCGGCGTCCGCCCCGCCAGCAAGGAGTTCCTCCAGGGCCTGCGCGATCTGTGCGACGAGAAGGGCATCCTGCTGATGTTCGACGAGGTCCAGGTCGGCTCCGGCCGTACCGGCAAGCTGTTTGCCCATCAGAACTACGGTGTGGAGCCCGATACCTGCTCCATGGCTAAGGCTCTGGGCTCCGGCGTGCCCATCGGTGCGGTCTGCGCCCGCGGCGACGCTGCCAAGACCCTGACTCCCGGCACCCACGGCTCCACCTTCGCCGGCGGCCCTCTGGCCTGCGGCCTGGCGGAAGCCACCCTGGACACCATGATCAACGGCGGCGTGATGGAGAACGCTGTCAAGGTGGGCGAGTACTTCCGTGCCGAGCTGCGTAAGCTCCAGGAGAAGCACGCCATCATCACCGAGGTCCGCGGCATGGGCATGATCAACGGCGCTGAGCTGTCCAACAACGAGATCGGCCCCCAGATCGTGAACAAGTGCTTCGAGAAGAAGGTTTTGATCAACTGTACCGCTGGCAACGTCCTGCGCTTCATTCCCCCGCTGATCGCCACTGAGGCCGAGATCGACGTGGTGGTGAAGGCTCTGGACGAGTCCATGACCGAGCTGGGCGTCTGATCGCTGCGCCCCTGAATTGTGACACGTTTTCAGTGAGTTCCCGCGTCCCGGGGCGTGAAAACACGCCCCGGGCGCGCCGGGACCGCGCTGACTGTGTGTAGCTTGTAAAAGGAGAGAGAGGAGGAAAGGACCTCACAGAGGTCAAGGAAAAACCGGGAATCCAACGCTGAATCAGAAACGCAATTATTGCAAAGTAATGAAAGAAAGGTTGGTAAAAATCCATGAGTGAGGCGAATAAATCCAATAGAGAGCCCAGAATGCCAAAGGTATGGGAGTCCTGCATTACCCTGGCAGCACTGATTGGGATACTGTCCATCGGTATCGTGATTTATGGAACGGACGTCCATGTTCCTATGTTTGTGGGCGTCTGTGTGGCGGCCCTGATGGCCCTGTATCTGGGCCACAAGTGGGAAAGCATTGAGAAGATGATGATGGACGGCATCTATAAGGCCCTTCAGTCCATCTGCATCTTGATCATCGTGGGCGTCCTGATCGGCGTGTGGATCAATGCCGGCGTCGTTCCCACCATGATCTACTACGGCCTGAAGATCATGCATCCTGCCATCTTCTTCATCGCTGCCGTTCTGATCTGCTCCATTACCTCCCTGGCCACTGGTACCTCCTGGGGCACCATGGGCACCATGGGCGTGGCCCTGATGGGCATTGGCTTTGGCCTTGGCATGAATCCCGCTATGACCGCCGGCGCCATCCTGTCTGGCGCTTACTTCGGCGATAAGATGTCCCCCCTGTCCGACACCACCAACCTGGCCCCTGCTATGGCCGGTACCGACGTTATCGCCCATGTGAAGGCCATGTTGATCCCCACTGTTGTTACTTATGCGATCACTCTGGTTGTGTTCGGCGTGTTTGGCGCCATGCAGTATCACGGCGGCGAGTCTGATATGAGCCGCGTGACTGAGTTTGCCGCCGCGCTGAACGCCGCGGAGGGCGGTGTGTTCAACATCAATCCCCTCCTGCTCCTGCCCCCCGTCATCGTCATTGTGGCGGTGGCCATGAAGATGCCCGCCATCCCCGGCATCACCCTGGGTATCTTCTCCGGTGCGATCCTGGGTCTGATTTTCCAGTCCAACGCCTGCAACCTGGGCACCCTGTTTGACTATGGCATGAACGGCTACTATTTCACGGATGAGATTGCCGCTCTGCTGGAGACTTCCCTGACCCCTGAAACGCACTACACCATGACCCGTCTGCTTGAGACCGGCGGTATCCTGGGTATGATGAACTCCGTAGCCATGACCATCATCGCGATGATGTTCGGCGGCATCATGGAGGGCACCCACCAGCTGGAGGTCGTCGTCAACAAGCTCAAGAAGCTGGCCAAGGGCCCTGCCGGCCTGGTCACCCTCACCGAGATCACCTGCGTCATCTCCAACATGACCATGCCTGAGCAGTACATCTCCATCGTGGTCCCCGGCCGTATGTACGCCGAGGAGTACCGCAGAATGGGCCTGCATCCCACCGTTCTGTCCTCCGCCCTTGAGGGCGCCGGCACCGTGACCTCCGCTCTGGTTCCCTGGAACACCTGCGGTGTGTTTATCTCTGACACCCTGGGCATCGGTGTGGAGCAGTACGGTATCTACGCCATCTTCAACTGGCTGATGCCCGTCGTCAACGCTGTGTGCGCTTACATCGGCATCACCCTGAAGGACCTGGACAACAAGCCCTATAAGAAGCAGGCTGCCGCCAAGTAAGGAAACGGTCTGACTTTCTTCAACGCCGTGCCCCACGCGCGGACACGGTCTCAAACCAGGAAAAAAGCTGGCAGCGCTCCTGTGGCGCTGCCAGCTTTTTGAATGAGAAAGGGAAAACTATGGAATACAAGGAACCGCATTATCCCCAGATCGAGGTCGATCTGGACAAGCTGGAGGACAACCTCCGGGCGCTGAAAAGCCGGATGGATGCAAGCGGGATCCAACTGGCCGGCGTGGTCAAGGGCTTCAACGGCCTGCCCTGGGCGGCCCGGATCTATGAGAAGGCAGGGTACTCCAGCATCGCCTCCTCCCGTCTGGAGCAGCTGCACCACCTGAGAATGAACGGCATCGCCGTCCCCCTGATGCTGATCCGGATCCCCATGCTGTCCGAGGTGGAGGAGACGGCCCGCTGGACGGACATCAGCCTCCACAGCGAGCCGGTGGTCCTCCGGGCCATGGAGCAGGCGGTGAAGGCCGCCGCAGGCAAGCGCCGCCACAAGGTGATCCTCATGGTGGATCTGGGCGACCTGCGGGAGGGCTTCTGGGACCAGGATGAACTGGTGCAGACCGCCCTGGAGGTGGAGCGTGAGATGCCCCATCTGGAGCTGGCGGGGGTGGGCACCAACCTGGGCTGCTACGGCACGATCCAGGCCACCCCGGAGAAAATGAACCAGCTGGTGGCTGTGGCCGAGCGGGTGGAGGCCGCCATCGGGCGCAAGCTGGACATCATTTCCGGCGGCGCGTCCTCCTCCATCCACATGGTGCTGGACGGAACTATACCCTCCCGGATCAACCACCTGCGCATCGGGGAGGGGATCCTCTTCGGCCGGATCTGGGGCTGTGACATGGATTTCATGCACAAGCACATCTTCACCCTGCGGGCGGAGGTCGTTGAGACGAAGGTGAAGCCATCTTATCCGGTGGGTGAGCTGTCGGTGGACGCCTTTGGGCGCACCCGCACCTATGTGGACCGGGGACACCGCCGCCGGGCGCTCCTGGCTATGGGCCGGGTGGACTACGGCGAGTGCGAGGACCTGGTCCCCCGGGAGCCGGGGGTGAAGATCCTGGGAGCCTCCTCCGACCACACCATTGTGGACGTGCAGAATACGGCACGCCCCATCCAGGTGGGAGACATCCTGGAATTTGACTTGTGCTACGCCACTATGGTATACTTGACCAGTAGCAGAAGTGTCTCTGTTACCTTTAAAACGGAACGGGATTAAGAACAGGACCGGGCGGCGCGGCAGCGCCGCCCGGCTTTTGAGAGGGAGTCACAGACCATGCACAACGAATTGACAGAGCAGGACCTGCGGATGATGCGGGAGGAGCTGGACCACCGCAGGATTGTTCTGCGGCCCCAGCTGCTGGAGGCGGTGAAGGAGGCGCGGGCCTTCGGAGACCTGAGCGAGAATTTTGAGTACAAGGCCGCCAAGCAGGAGAAAAACCGCAACGAGAGCCGCATCCGCTTTCTGGAGAATATGATCAAGACCGCCGTAGTTATCTCCGACCACTCCGGAGCGGACCAGGTGGGTCTCTATGACCGGGTGACGGTGTACATGGAGGACGATGACGAGACAGAGGTCTATCAGATCGTCACCACCATGCGGCAGGATGTGCTCAAGGGTCTCATCAGCAAGGAGTCGCCGGTGGGCCGGCGGCTGCTGGGCCGGCGGGTGGGCGACCGGGTCCACATCCAGGTCAATGAGAGCTATGGCTATGACGTGGTCATCCGGGCCATCGAAAAGGGGACGGATGACGGAGAGATCCCGTTGAACAAATACTGAGCAGAAAAGAAACGCTCCCCCCGGAGCGGCAGAACCGACTGTACTGCCGCTCCGGGGGGAGCGTTTTGCGTTTTTTATGTGATTATCCTGCCTGTGTGCTGCCACCCCACAGCCGGTAGAGCACAGTGACCAGCTGGCTGCGGGTCACCAGGGCCTCCCAGCGGGGCGCCCCGTGCTCATCGCCGGCAATGATCCCCTGATCCAGGGCCCAGGCCCGGGCTTCCGCGCCCCAGGCGGGGTCTGGCTCCCGGCGGCCCAGCTGCTCCAGATAGGCGTCAGCCAGGCGCTGAAACTCCTCCTGTGTCATGCTGTCCTCCTCCTTTTGGAACGGTCTGGCATCCACCCACCAGTAATATTTCACCTGGCTGCGGAAAAGAGCCGGATCTCCATTCATCCGCTCATATTGCGTGGAGGCCGGGTCGCAGATCCGGACCAGATCATCCTCCCACCAGACCACCACGAAGTGGCCGGAGCGGGTCCACAGTCCCCGGCCCATCAGGGCGATGAGGTAATAACCCTGCCGCAGAAGGTCGGCGGCCTTCCTGTGGTTCTCGTGGTCCGGCTTTCCGTAGGTATTGACCCAGCTCAGCTGGCCGCAGGGGATGCCGAACGCGGCGAACTGGGGGACGAAATAGCTGTAATAGGTCCCCTGGTTCAGGGCTTTGTACCCGTGTTCCACCGACCAGGCACAGGCGTCTGCCGGGGTGAAGGTCTGACCGGTAAGCGTTTCAATGAGCATGGCCGCCGCCGTGGGCCCACAGCCGGAGCCGCCGATGGTGGAGCGCTCACCGGGTACACGGTAGGGGAGTGCGGCCCAGCGGGGATCGGTCTGAAGATAGGAGACGGGGCGGCGGTTCATGGCTTCTCCCCGCTCCGGCGCTGGTTCTGCGTCCCGAAATAGAAGGAGATCACCATGAGGAATACCGTGAGAAAATCTCCGCCGGATACCGTCCCGCGGAGGGCCAGACAGATAAATACCGCCGTCAGTGCCAGGGTGACCAGGCTCTTTACCGCCAGAAGGGCGGCCAGCCGCCCATAGAGCTGTTCCATATCCAATCCTCCTGTCTCTCTGGTCTGTCATGTGGGAGCGTTTATGCGGCCCCCTTCAGGTCGCGGATGTCGTGCTCCGCTTCGGTCATGCGCCCCTCCAGCTTGTAGGTGCGCTCCACCACCTTGTTGTGCTCGCTGACCTTCCGCTCCAGCTGCTCGATGCGGTAGGTGGTCAGCTTATTGGCCACCAGAATTCCCCCGAAGGTCCCTGCCAGGGTGCCGATCAGGCTCATCCCGGCCACCGCCAGGGTCGTCCAGTCCATCAGCGCTGCACCTCCTCTGAAGGCCCCAGGTCTGTCCAGGAGCCGGGCAGCTGAGAGGGCGGATAGACCGTGTCGGTCTGGGTGCACCGCCACACATGGCCGTTCTCTGTGCAGACCTCGTCCGGCTGATACATTCCCCGGGTCCCCTGGGCCTGGACATAAGGGGCGGCCAGCTTGGGATCTGTGGTGTGGCACAGGTCCCAAAGGCTCACCGCCAGATCGGGGGACCAGTCCGGCTGTGCGGAGGCGTCATGCTGCTGCCACAGCTTGTAGACAAGCCCCTTCCACTTATATGGCGTGCCGATGGGGACACTGGAAAAGTCGCGCGGACGCCAGGTTGGGATGCTGTCCTGACTGGCGGTGAGCTCAGTGCCGTCCGCCTCCCCAGCTGCTGCCCGCTCCGCCAGTGCCTGGGCGTCTGCCTGTCCCCGTTGGCGGACCGCCTCCACCGCAATGGTCCTGATCTCAGCCATTCTGCTCCACTCCTTCCTGATAGGCCGCCTTCAGCTGGGCGTCCACCTGGGCTGCGGTTCCCGCCGCCTCCAGCTTGGCCAGGGCCTCCTCCTGCCGGTCGATGGTCTCCTGCTTCCGGGCGATGGCGGACTCCTTCTCCGCCAGGCTGGCCGCGGTCTCCTCCAGTGTGCGGTCCTTTTGAGCCAGATTTTCCTCCAGTTCGGCCACCTGGCTCTGGTATCCGGCTACATCCCCCAGGTACTGCTCCGCCACCTGGAGGACCACCGTGTAACTCCTGGTGGCCGCGCTGTACTGAATATCCCGCACTGTGAAGCCGTACCCGGCGGGCAGGATGCACGCCCCCTGGATCTGGGGGCGGTCCCACCGGATGCCTTCGATGTCCTCCAGGGAGGCAAACTCCCGCTCGAATACTGCCCGGTACTCCCCGTTGGCCGCGCCCCGCAGGACCATCCCACAGGACACTCCTCCGATGCTGCACCGATTCCCATAGAGACTCATGCTGTTCTCTCCCTTCTGTGGATGGTGGGGAAACGATCCCCCCATCCCAGGCGGGATTATGCAGGTTGTTGCTTGAAAACGTACAACAAAGGCAAAAAAACGGGCGCTCTGTTTCCAGAGCGCCCGAAGTGAAGGTGGGTCAGCTGCCAAGATATGCTTTTTTGACGGCCTCGTTGGCCAGAAGCTCCCGGCCGGAGCCGGTCAGGCTGATCCGGCCGGTCTCCAATACATAGCCTACATCGGCGATCTTCAGCGCCATGTTGGCGTTTTGCTCGATGAGCAGAACGGTGACTCCCTGACGGTTGATCTCCTGGATAATATCGAAGATGCCCTTGACCACGATGGGGGCCAGGCCCAGGGAGGGCTCATCCATCATAATGATCTTGGGGCGGGACATCAGGGCGCGGCCCACAGCCAGCATCTGTTGCTCGCCGCCGGACAGGGTACCTGCGGCCTGCCAGGAGCGCTCCTTCAGACGGGGGAACAGGTCATAGACCCAGTTCAGATCGTCCTCCAGGCTGTCTGTTCGGAGATAGGCGCCGATCTTCAGATTCTCCAGCACCGTCAGGTCGGGAAAGACACGGCGGCCCTCCGGGACCAGGGTGACGCCCTTGGAGACGATGCGGTCGGGGGAGAGGCTGGTGATGTCCTCACCCTGGAGGTGGATGCGTCCGTGGGCAGGCTTGACCAGCCCGGCGATGGTGCGCAGGGTGGTGGATTTTCCGGCGCCGTTTGCGCCGATCAGGGTGACGATCTTCCGTTCAGGCACCTCAAAGGTGATGCCCTTGACGGCCTCAATGCCGCCGTAGCTGACCTTCAGTTCATCAATCTTCAGCATCGTCTGCCACCCCCAAATACGCCTCGATGACCCGAGGATTGTTCTGGACCTCCGCCGGAGTGCCCTGGGCGATCAGCTTGCCGAAGTCCAGGACATAGATGCGGTCAGAGATCCGCATGACCAGATCCATGTGATGCTCGATCATCAGGATAGACAGGTCGTACTCGTCGCGGATTTTATGGATGAAGTCGGTGAGCTCCTGGGTCTCCTGGGGATTCATGCCGGCGGCCGGCTCGTCCAGAAGCAGCAGCTTGGGCTGGGTGGCCAGGGCCCGGGCGATCTCCAGCCGGCGCTGGAGGCCGTATGGCAGGCTGCCTGCCACCTCATCCTTCAGATGGGCCAGGTCCTGCTCCTCCAGAAGGGCCATAGCATCCTCCTGCATCCGCTTTTCTTCCGCACGGTTGAAGCGGAAGGTGGCGGAGAATACATTCTGCTTGGCCCTCATGTGCTTGGCGATGAGTACATTTTCAAACACAGTCAGGGCGGAAAACAGCCGGATATTCTGGAAGGTCCGGGCGACGCCCAAATGGGTGATCCGGTCGGGCGTAGGCCGGAGGATGTGGTCGGAAAAGGCGTGGGGGTCGGCGGCCCGCAGGGCCGCAGTCCGGGCGGCCTGCTCCTTGTCGTATGCAGCCTGGAGCGCGCTGCGGGTCTCCTCATCTTTGGCGGCCTCGATGGCGGCCAGGGCCTCCGGATCGCTCAGATCCGGGTGGGCAGTGTAGAGGGCGGCGTTTTGGCCGGAGTAGCTCTTGACCATCTTGCCCTGGGGATGGTTGCGGATCATGGGCTGTCCCAGAAAATCCACCCGGCCGTTGGTGGGCTCATACACCCCGGTGATGCAGTTGAAGGCGGTGGTCTTGCCGGCGCCGTTGGGGCCGATCAGGGCCACGATCTCCCCCGCGTTGACGTCCACCGAGAGGTTGTTGACGGCCACAACGCCGCCGAACTGCATGGTGATGTTTTCTACATGGAGAATGTTCTGGCTCATTTTGCGGCCTCCTTTGCGGCCTTGCGGGGCCGTTTCTTGAACAGGTCGGTGATCTCCCGGTCGCCCATGATGCCCCGGCGGAAGAACAGAACCACGATCATAATGACCACGGAGAAGACCACCATGCGGAAGCCGTTGCGGAACAGGTCGGACTGGATCCCCAGGAAAGAGCCGGAGTCCAGGCCGCGCAGCCACCACTCAGAGCAGGCCACATACAGGAAGGTGGCGATCACGCTGCCGGAGATGGAGCCGATACCGCCGATGACCACGATCAGCAGGATCTCATAGGTCATGGTGGAGGTGTAAACCATAGCCTGGGCGTTGCTGGCATACATGGCGAACAGGGCGCCGCCCACGCCGGCGAAGAAGGAGCTGATGCAGAAGGAGAGCATCTTGTGGTGGGGCAGGTTGATGCCCATGGCCTCAGCGGCGATCTCATCCTCCCGGATGGCCTTGAAGGCCCGGCCGTAGGAGGAGTTGATGAGCATGACGATGACTGCCAGACACAGGATCATAATGAGCATGGGGAAGGCGGAGGAGAGGTAGATGGTGCCGCTCTCCGTCTTGATATTGAAGCTGGAGAAGGTGGGGATCTGTGTGATCATGTTGGCGCCGTTGGTGACGGGGCCCAGGGCCTGCCACTGGAATACCGCGCGGATGATCTCCGCGAAGCCCAGAGTGGCGATGGCCAGGTAGTCACTTTTCAGCCGCAGCACGGGCAGGCCGATGAGCCAGGCGAAGATGGCTGCCACCAGGCCGCCCAGGACGATGGCCACCAGGACGCCCAGGGTCAGGCTGAGCATCCCGTCACCAAAGATCCCGGCGAACAGGTCAGGCAGGGAGAACTTCACTGCCGAGCCTCCGTAGAGGTAGTAGACCGTATCCTTGGCGGCCATGGGGACCGTCAGAATGGCGTAGGTGTACGCGCCCAGAAGCATAAAGCCTGCCTGGCCCAGGGAGAACAGGCCGGTGAAGCCGTTGAGCAGGTTCATGGATACGGCGACCAGGGCATAGACGGCTCCCTTTTTCAGCACGGTGAACAGCTGGCCGGTGGGGCCGATGGTGTTTTCCAGAAAGATCACCAGGGCCAGCGCGGCCACCGCCCCGAACAGGCCGAGCAGCGCGCCGGTATTGACTCGTTTTTTCTCTAACATAGTTCCGCCCCCTTACACTTTTTCGGTGGCCTTTTCCCCGAACAGGCCGGTGGGCTTAAAGACCAGCACGATGATCAGCAGGGCAAAGGTGAAGGCGTCCACAAAGGTGGTGGCCCCCTCGAAGGGGAGCGCCTTGATGATATTTTCGCAGATGCCGATCAGGAAAGCCCCGATGACCGCCCCGGGGATGGAGCCGATCCCGCCGAATACCGCCGCCACGAAGGCCTTCAGACCGGGCATGGCGCCGGCGGTGGGGGTGATGTAGGGGTAGTTGGTGAAGTACAGAATGGAGCCCAGAGCTGCCAGGGCGGAGCCGATGATGAAGGTGGTGGAGATCACCCGGTTGATCTTGATCCCCATGAGCTGGCTGGTCTCAAAGTCTTTGGCCACCGCCCGCATGGCCATACCGATCTTGGTGTGGTTGATAAGCTGGACCAGGCCAACTACCAGGCCGATCACCAGAACAGGGGTGACGACGGTCACCAGCGTGGTGGAGGCCCCGCCGATGGTGACCATTTTGGAAAGGGCGGGGATGGTGGGATAGTTCATGGGCTGGCCGCCGGTGACGAAGGTGGCGGTGTTTTGCAGCAGATAGCTCACACCGATGGCAGAGATCATCACGGACATTCTGGGGGCGGAGCGCAGCGGCTTATAGGCCACCCGCTCGATCAAAAAGCCCAGCAGGACGGTAAGCAGGACGGCCAGCGTAAGGGTGACAGGCAGGGGCAGCCCCATGGTGGTCAGGTAAATGGCGATCAGGCCGGAGACCATGAACACATCGCCGTGGGCGAAGTTGATCAGCCGCAGGATGCCGTACACCATGGTGTAGCCAATGGCGATCAGGGCGTACTGGCCTCCCACAGAGATGCCGGAGAGCAGTACGGAAATAGCATATTCCACAAAGGTTTCCTCCCTTGTTTTCGGATTTGGGCGGTCTTGAAAAGGACCCTCCCGCTGTCCCTTTCAGGACGGCCCAGAATCAGGGGCAGAGCGCGGAACCGTAAATAACGGTTTGGCGGGGGCTGTGCCCCCGCCAAACCGACAAGCGGCACGGTTTAGGCGGTCTGAGACTTCTCCAGAGTCCAGGCGCCGGCGGCGGTGTCGCACACCTTGATATAGGCGGTGTCGCGGATGGCGTCGCCGTTGGTGTCGTCAAAGGCGATGTGGCCGGAAACACCGTCATACTCCACGTCCCACAGGGCCTGCTGGACATCAGCGGACTTGGGGGAGCCGGCGGCCTTCAGGGCCTCCAGAGCCACATAGTAGGCGTCATAGCCCATGGCGGTAACCGCGGCGATGGTGTCGTCGCCGCCGTTGGCGGTCTTGGCGTCGGCATTGGTGTTGATGTAGTTCTTGATGCCCTCGTCAAAGGTGGGATTGCCGCCCTCCTGATAGAAGGTGGAGACATACAGCTGCACGTCAGTGCCCTTGGCGGCCTCCAGGACCTTGTTGTCGTCCAGGGTGTCGGAGCCCAGGAAGGGGATGTTGATGCCCAGCTTGGCGGCCTGGGTGATGATCTGGGTGGCATAGGCGATGGAGACGGGGGTAAAGATGACCTCAGCGCCTTCGCTCTTGGCCTTGTTCAGGTAAGAGGTGAAGTCGGAGTTGTTCTTGGGGAAGCTGTCCTTGATCACGGTGCCGCCGGCGGCGGTGAAGGCCTGCTCAAAGAAGGCGATCAGGCCCTGATCGTACTCGTTGCCCTGCTCGCCCAGCAGATAGGCCTTCTTGGCGCTGAACTTCTCAGAGGCAAAGTTGGCCAGCACGGTGCCCTGGAAGGGATCCAGGAAGCAGATGCGGAAGTAGTGGTCGTTGCCGGCGGTGACGTTGGGGTTGGTGCAGGTGACGCCCATGGCGGGGATGCCGGCGTCACGGAAGATGGGGCCGGCGGCGATGGACACGCCGGAGCCATAGGAGCCCAGAACGATGCTCACGCCCTCGCTGACCAGCTGGGAGGCGGCGGAGGGGGCCTTATCGGTGGAGGAGCCGTTGTCGGCATAGACCAGTTCGACCTGGTAGGTCTCGCCGCCCAGCTCCACGGTGGGAGTTTCAGAGTTGGCGAACTGCATACCCAGCATTTCCTTCTTGCCGCCGGAGGCGGAGTCGCCGGAGGCGGGCTCAAACACGCCGATCTTGACGACCTTGTCGCCGTCAGAGGCGCCGGAGCCGGCGGAAGCGGAGCCGGAAGTAGCGCCAGAGCCGGAACCGGAGCAGCCGGCCAGGGCGGACAGGAGCAGTGCGGCGGAAAGTGCGGACGCAAGGAACTTCTTCATGTTCATTCTCCTCTCGATTTGCTTGTGTTGGTTAGGCGAAAGGTGTCTGCTTTGGATGGACACTTGTTCGCTTAATGGGTACATTATACAGGACATGGAGGAAAAATGCAAGCCGAAGCCCAACAAAATTTCGGGTCGGACCGGGGAAAATTTCCACATTGGGAATAAAAAAGAAAAAGAGCCTGCCGGACCAGCGGGAGAAGCTGTCCGGCAGGCGGAGCCCGGAGCGGCATCAGGGGCGGCCCTTGGGCAGATGATAGAGGAGGGAGGGGCGGCCGCCGGTGTCATAGTTGACCCGGCTGACCACTTCGCCCTGCTGGGTGAGATAGGTAAGGTAGCGGCGGACGGTGACAGAGGAGAGCCCTGCCTGGGCGGCCAGGGTTTCACAGGTGCAGCCCTCCTCCGGGGCCTGGGCCAGGTGGGTCCGGATCCGCTCCAGGGTGCGGGGCTGGAGCCCCTTCGGGACGTCCTCCGGACTGGCGGAGCCGGAGAACAGGAGGTCCAGCTCCTCCTGACTGACGCTGCTGTGGGTGGCGATGGCGGAGCGCTGGCGGCAGAACTTATCCAGCGCCTGCTGAAAGCGGCGGGCAGTGAAGGGCTTGACCAGATAGTCCGCCACCCCCAGCTTCAGCAGGGCGTCCACGGTTTTGCTGTCGTTGGCGGCGGTGACCATCACCACGTCGCTGGTGATACCGAAGGAGCGCAGCTCCCGCAGAAGCTCCAGTCCGGTCATCCGGGGCATATAGACGTCCAGGATCAGCAGATCCGCCGGATGGCGCAGCAGCCAGGGAAGCGCGTCCTGCCCGCTGCGGAAGCTGGCGGCAAGATGGAAACGGGGATCCCGCTCCAGAAAGGTCTGATCGATGGAGGCGATCATGGGGTCATCCTCCACGATCACAGCCTGATAGGTCTCCTGCATGGTGTACTCCTTTATGTGTTGGGGCTCTCCTCCTGCCCGTCATGCTCCGCCTCCGGCATCTGGAAGGAGAGGAAGAAGGCGGTCCCGGATTTTGGCTCGCTCTCCACCCGGATCTGCCCGTGGTACAGGTTGACCAGCTCCCGGATCCGGGACAGGCCCACGCCGTGCCCCTCCCCCTTGGTGGAGACGTTGGGCTCAAAGATGAAGGGGAGCAGCTCGGGCAGGATGCCCGGGCCGGTGTCCTCCACGCAGAGGAGCAGGCTGTCCGGCTTTTCCCGGATGGAGACAGCGATCTCCTTCTGCTTCCAGGTGGAGCGGTCCAGGGACTCGGTGGCGTTTTCGATGAGGTTGCCCAGGATGGTGACCAGCACTCCGGAGGGGAGGAAGCGTCCGTCGGCGGAGAGGGTGCTCCTGGGATCCAGGTGCAGATTGATGCCCAGCTCTGCGGCGCGGCTGGTCTTACCCACCAGAAGGGCAGCCACGGCGGTGTCCTCGATCTGGTTCATCACCCGGCTGACAGACTGGTGGTGGATCTGGGAGATGTCCAGGATATACTGCTCCACCTGCTCCACCTGGCCCAGCTGGATCATGCCCAGAATGATGTGGAGTTTGTTGATGAACTCATGGGTATAGGCCCGCATGGCCTCCACCAGGTGGCGCACGCCGGTGAGCTCCTCCGCCATGGCGGTGGCCTCGGTGCGGTCCTGGAAGATGGCGACCGCGCCTACGATCTGGTCATCCTCCCAGATGGGCATCCGGTCGGACAGGGCGGCCTTGCTGCCTGGGACGTGCTGGAGGTGGACGTTGTATTCCGGCTTCCCGGTGGTGAGCAGGCGGGGCAGCAGGGTGTCCGGATAGAGCTCCTTCAGCGGCCGGCCCAGCACGTCAGAGAGCTGCTGCGCGTTGAGCAGGCGCAGCCCCGCGGGATTGACATAGATCACAGCCGCATTTTTGTCGATGGCGATGATGCCCTCCTCCAGGGTCTCCAGAATGTCCTCCCGCTGGTGGAACATCTGTCGGAAGGCGTCCGGCTCATAGCCCAGCAGGGCGTCCTTGATGGAGCGGGACAGGTTGCGGGACAGGACCAGGGCGACGCCGGCGGCCAGGAAAGTCAGGATGGCGAAGCAGCCCACGGTGTCCAGCACGATCTGGTGGACGCTGCGCACCCCGATGCCCACAGATACAAAGCCCAGCAGGGAGCCGTCCAGATCCTGGACCGCAGCGAGGGCCCGGTGCTCCGCGCCGGAGATGCCGGCGCCGGTATCTACCTCAGTCAGCTTCCCCTGCAAAACAGTGAGCGTGTCCACATCCGGGTAGACCGTCCCCACAAAGGCGGGATCCGGGCAGTATTGGATGACGCCGTTGTGGTCTGCCACTACGATGGCATCGATGTCCTGGACGCGGGAGATGGTGCCGTCCAGATAGTGGGTGAGCACGGAGCTGTCCGCCCGGTGTGCCAGAAAATCAGCCACCCCCGGGGACTGGGCCAGCACCTGGGCGGAGTTCATCAGGTTGCGGTCCAGGTTCTGATATTCCATGCGCAGGGAGAACAGCAAGGTGGTGGCCATGCCCAGGATAGAGGTGGTCAGGACCAGAAACAGGCTGAGGGATTGCAGCTTGTGGCGGATCGACATGGGCGAGTGAGCTTTCATCCGGGTTCCCTCCTCAGAATCAGAGACAGAAAGAAATGGACGTCCAGCGCGGCTGCCGCCGCGGGGATCAGCTGCTTTGTGGTTGATCCAGCAGATCACGGTTAACTATTATTATAAATAGCTTGTTAAGATGTGTCAAACCCTTGAAAGGGGGAAGGGGCGAAAAAGTGATGACACACTTTTTTTACTTACAAAAGGCTACCCAAAGTCCGAAAGCCGCCGTACAATGGGGGCGTCAAACCGGACGGCGGCCTGTGTGTGCCGTGTGCCGGAAGTCGATGGGAGGCGGTTTTTTGGAACAGATCAAAGTGCGCCTGATGGAGGAACTCCAGACGCCCATAGCCTTCACCATCCCGATCTTCGGGGGGGTCCCGGTCACCCTGTCCGTGGTGGTGTCCTGGCTGGTGATGGGGGTGCTGATCCTGACGGCGGCGCTGGGGACCCGGCGGCTGAAGCTCCGCGACCCCGGCAAGCCCCAGCTGTGCCTGGAGATGGCGGTGGAGTTCCTCAATGGCTTTACCAAAAACAATATGGGCGCCCACGGCCCGGATTTTGCACCCTACCTGGGGACCATCGCCCTGTACATCCTGCTGTGCAACATCATCGGGATCTTCGGGCTGGTGCCTCCTACCAAGGACCTGAATGTCACGGCGGCGCTGTCCATTATGAGTGCGGTGCTGATCTACGGGGCGCAGTTCCGGTACCACGGGCTGCGGGGCGGGCTGAAAAAATTCATGGAGCCCATGCCCCTGCTGCTCCCCATCAATCTGATGGAGGTCGTGATCCGGCCCCTGGCCCTTTGTATGCGGCTGTTCGGCAATATCCTGGGGGCGTTCATCATCATGGAACTGATCAAGATGATGGCCCCGGCGGTGGTTCCCGTCCCGTTCAGCATCTACTTTGACCTGTTTGACGGCGGGATCCAGGCGGTGGTATTCGTATTCCTCACAGCCCTGTTTGTGGGCGAGGGGATCAAAGAGGAAGAATAAATCAGAGATCGGCCCCTGGGCTGAAATGAAGGAGGACATACTATCATGGAGATCGGAATGCTTGCAATCGGACTGGCTGTTTTTACCGGCATCGGAGCCGGCATCGGCATCGGCATCGCCACCGGAAAGGCCAGCGAGGCCATCGCCCGCCAGCCGGAGGCCGCCGGTAAGATCAACAGCACTCTGCTGATCGGCTGTGCCCTGGCAGAGGGCACCGCCATCTTCGGCTTTATCACCGCGCTGCTGATCCTGTTTATGAAGTAAGGGGGAAGGCACGATGTTGGATTTTCAGCTATCCACCGTGATCTTTACCGTTCTGAATCTGCTGATCCTGTATGTGGTGCTGAAAAAGCTCCTGTTCGGCCGGGTCAACCGCATCCTGGAGGAGCGGGCTGCTCTGGTAGAGAAGGAGCTCTCCAGCGCCGAGCGGCAGAAGGCCCAGGCGGAGGAACTGCGGAAGGAGTATGAGGATCAGCTCTCCCAGGCCCATGCTCAGGCGGCCAAGATCGTGGATCAGGCCAAGGTGCGGGGCGAGCAGGAATACCAGGCGCTTCTGGAGCAGGCCCAGGAGGATACCCGCCGGATGCAGGAGCAGGCCCAGGCAAAGAACCGGGCCGACCGGGAGAAGCTGATGCGCAGCGCCCGGCAGGAGGTTGCCCAGCTGGCCGTTCTGGCTGCGGCCAAGGTGACGGGACAGGCCCTGGACCAGGATTCGGACCGGGCCATGGCGGAGCAGTTTTTGTCGGAGGCGGGTGAGCGGAAATGAGCGATTCGATCCAGCGCAGCGCCGCGGTCCTCTATCAAATGGGGGAGGAGACGCCGGGGCTGAAGGAGTCCGCCCAGGCCCTGGTGTCGGACACCATGCTGTGGCCGGCGCTGAATGGGACGGGGACCACCAGGGAGGAAAAGGCGGAGCTGATCCGCACGGCGCCCATGCTGGCGGGAAAGGAGCAGCTGACCGCATTTGTGCTTCTGCTGCTGGAGCAGGGCACGCTGGACAGCCTCCCGGCCATCCTGCGGGAGCTGCGTCAGCTGGAGCTGGCGGCCCAGGGCGGCGCGGTGTGCGTAGTCACCTGTGCCCGACAGCCGGATGAGGCCACCCTGGAGGATCTGCGCCGGGCGGTGTGCCGCCTGCGTGGTCTGGAACGTGTGGTCCTTCAGGTCAAGATCGACCCGGCCATTCTGGGCGGCTTTCGCCTGGAGGTCCAGGGCGTGGTCTATGACCGCAGCGTCCGGGGGCGTCTGGAGCGGCTGGCCCAGGGCCTCAAGGGCGATTTTGACGCGGACAGCGAGGAGCTGGAGGGTCTGGTAGAGGGCCTGAAATCCAAGATCCAGGGCTTTGAGGTGGAGGACGGCAGCGACATGGGCAGCCTGGTCCAGAACCTCAAGACACGGATCCAGGATTTCCAGTCCGTGGGCGAGGTCCAGGAGATCGGCCGGATTATCAGCGTAGGCGACGGGATTGCCCAGATCCAGGGTCTGGACCGGGCGGTGTACGGCGAACTGGTGGAGTTTGAGACCGGTGTTCAGGGCATGGTCATGGACCTGTCCCGGAACAGCGTGGGCTGCGTCCTGCTGGGCCAGGAGACCGGCTTGCGGGAGGGCAGCATCGTGACCCGCACGGGCCGCCCCGCCGATGTGCCGGTGGGCGAGGCCATGCTGGGCCGGGTCGTGGACGCCCTGGGACAGCCCCTGGACGGAATGGGACCCATCCGCACCACAGAGACCCGGCCCATTGAGCATGAGGCCAGCGGCGTGATCTCCCGGGAGCCGGTGAACACCCCTCTTCAGACCGGGATCCTGGCCATTGATGCCATGATCCCCATTGGGCGGGGACAGCGTGAGCTGCTCATCGGCGACCGCCAGACGGGCAAGACCGCCATTGCGGTGGACACCATCCTCAACCAGAAGGGGGAGGATGTGATCTGCATCTATGTGGCCATTGGACAGAAGGCGTCCTCGGTGGCCCGGGTGCGGGATACGCTCCAGAGGCATGGAGCCATGGACTACTCCATCATTGTGTCGGCCACCGCCAGCGACCCAGCCCCCCTGCAGTACATCGCGCCCTACTCCGGTGCGGCCATGGGGGAGTATTTTATGTCCCAGGGGAAGGATGTGCTCATCGTCTATGACGATCTGAGCAAGCACGCGGTGGCCTACCGGGCCCTGTCCCTGCTGCTCAAGCGCTCCCCAGGCCGTGAGGCATATCCCGGCGACGTGTTCTATCTCCACTCCCGCCTGCTGGAGCGGGCCTGCCGCCTGACCCAGGAGTACGGCGGGGGTTCCATGACGGCCATCCCCATCATCGAGACCCAGGCGGGGGATGTGTCCGCCTATATCCCCACCAACGTCATCTCCATCACCGACGGACAGATCTATCTGGAGACCGACTTGTTCTTTGCCGGTCAGCGGCCGGCGGTCAATGTGGGCCTGTCGGTGTCCCGCGTGGGCGGCGCGGCACAGACCCGGGCCATCAAGCGCACCGCGGGCACCATGCGCATCGATCTGGCCCGCTTCCGGGAGCTGGAGATCTTCACCCAGTTCTCCTCGGACCTGGACCAGGCGACCCAAAAGACGCTGGATCACGGCAAGCATCTGCTGGAGCTGCTCAAGCAGCCCCTCTATCAGCCCATGTCGGTCAGCCGGCAGGCCGTTTTGCTGTACATCGGCACCAACGGACTGCTGGATGACGTGCCGGTGGAGCAGGTGCGGGAGTTCGCCTGGGGCTTTGCCGACCGCATCGAGCGGGAGCACCGGGAGCTGGTGCTGGAGGTCCAGCGGACGGGCAACCTGTCCGCCGTGGCCATCGAGGCCATCCGGGCGGATCTGGAGAACTATAAGAAGGAGAAGCTGACGGTGGCCTGACCCCGCCGGCGAGAGGGAGGGAGCGAAAATGGCCGGTACCAAGGAGATCCGGACCCGGATCAAAAGCGTGCAGCAGACCCTGAAGATCACCAGCGCCATGTATCTGATCTCCTCGGCCAACCTGCGGAAGGCCAAGGGGCAACTGGACCGGGCGGCCCCCTACTTCACCAAGATCGACGCCACCATCGCGGACATCCTCCACCGCTCCCCGGAGCTGGAGCACGAGTTCTTCGACCCGAGGACCGACGTGCCGGCGCAGGAGCGGAAGGTGGGCTATATCGTGGTCAGCGGAGACAAGGGGCTGGCCGGCGCTTATAACCACAACGTGCTGCGCCGCGCGGAGGAGTATGTGCGCCAGTCGCCCCATCCCAGCCTCTTTGTGGTGGGGGTCGTGGGCCGGGTCTATTTTCAGGGCCGTGGCATCCCCATTGTGGAGGAATTCTCCCATGTGGTGCAGAACCCCACCATGCGGAGGGCGCGGGAGATCGGCGACGAGGTGGTCCGGCGGTTCCTGGACCGGAGCCTGGACGAGGTGCGCATTTTGTACACCGAGATGGTCTCCCCCCTGAAGCTGGAGGTGCGGGAGCGCACCCTGCTGCCGCTGGACCGGGCCAACTTCCCCTGGGATCCCCCGGCGGGACCGGGCGCACCCCAGGAGGTGACCTATGTTCCGTCGCCGGAGGCGGTGCTGGACAATATCATCCCCAGCGGCTACATCCGGGGGATGGTGTTCGGGGCGCTGGTGGAGTCCTTCTCCTCAGAGCAGAGCGCCCGCATGACCGCCATGGAGGCGGCCAGCGACAACGCCAAGGAGATGCTCAGGACCCTCTCCCTGACCTATAACCGGGCCAGACAGTCGGCCATCACCCAGGAGATCACGGAGATCGCCAGCGGGGCACAGATCCAGGGAGAGCGCTAGGTGAGATGTCACCGGAAAGGTGTGTGCAGATATGAAGGAATGTAAAGGGACGGTGGTCCAGGTACAGGGCCCTGTAGTGGACGTTCAGTTTGCCCGGGATGAGATGCCCGCGATCAAAGACGCCCTGTGGCTGGAGGTGGGCGGCCAAAAGCGTGTGATGGAGGTGGCCCAGCATATCGGCGGAGACACCGCCCGCTGCTTCATGCTCTCCCCCAGCGAGGGGATCGGCCGGGGCATGGAGGTGAAGCCCTGGGGAGGGCCCATCTCTGTCCCGGTGGGGGAGAGCGTGCTGGGCCGGATGTTCAATGTGCTGGGGGACCCCATCGACGGCAAGGGCGCAGTGTCCGCTCAGGAGCACTGGTCCATCCACCGCCAGCCCCCCAGCTTTGCCGACCAGCGCCCTGTGGTGGACCTGTTTGAGACGGGGATCAAGGTCATCGACCTGCTGGCCCCTTACGCCCGTGGCGGCAAGATCGGCCTGTTCGGCGGCGCTGGGGTGGGAAAAACGGTGCTGATCCAGGAACTGATCCATAATATCGCCACGCAGCACGGCGGCTACTCCATTTTTACCGGCGTAGGGGAGCGCACCCGGGAGGGCAGCGACCTGTGGCGGGAGATGACCGAGTCCGGGGTCATTGAAAAGACGGCCCTGGTGTTTGGACAGATGAACGAGTCCCCCGGGGCCCGGATGCGGGTGGCGCTCACCGGGCTGACCATGGCGGAGTACTTCCGGGATCAGCAGCACCAGGATGTGCTGCTCTTCATCGACAACATCTTCCGCTATGTCCAGGCCGGCTCCGAGGTATCCGCCCTGATGGGGCGGATGCCCTCCGCCGTGGGCTATCAGCCCACCCTGGCCAACGAGATGGGCGCCCTTCAGGAGCGGATCACCTCCACCCGGAGCGGAGCCATTACATCGGTGCAGGCGGTATACGTCCCGGCGGACGATCTCACCGACCCCGCCCCCGCCACCACCTTTACCCATCTGGACGCCACCACGGTGCTGTCCCGGAAGATCGTGGAGCAGGGTATTTATCCGGCGGTGGATCCGCTGGAGTCCACCTCCCGTATCCTGGAGCCCGACGTGGTGGGAGAACGCCACTATAAGGTGGCCCGGGCGGTGCAGGAGCTGCTCCAGCGGTACCGGGAACTTCAGGACATCATCGCCATTTTGGGCATGGAGGAGCTCAGCGAGGAGGACAAGATTGCCGTGGAGCGGGCCCGCCGCATCCAGCAGTTTTTCTCCCAGCCCTTCTCGGTGGCCCAGACCTTCACCGGCCTGGAGGGCCGCTTCGTGAAGCTGGAGGACACGCTGCGCAGCTTCGAGGCCATTTTGGGCGGCGAGCTGGACCGTCTGCCCGAGGCCGCCTTCAGCATGACCGGCGATGTGGACGAGGTGCGGAAGAAGGCCCGGGATATGGGGGTGCTGTGAGATGGCGGAAGGAAAGTGCTTCCACCTGGAGGTGGTGACCCCTGACCGGCAGTTCTACATCGGGGACGCGGATTCCCTGGTCCTGCCTGCCATCGACGGCTATATGGGGGTGGAAGCCGGCCACGAGCCGGTGGTCACCGCCGTGGTCCCCGGTGAGCTGAAGTACCGCTGCCAGGGGGGGTGGACCCATGCGGTGGTCAGCCAGGGCCTGGCCGAGATCATGCCCGACCGGGTGATGGTGCTGACCACCTCCGCCGAGCGGCCGGAGGAGATCGACTGGAAGCGGGCGGAGGCCGCCAAGGAGCGGGCCGAGGAGCGCCTGCGCCAGAAGCTGAGCATCCAGGAATATTACAACTCCAAGGCCGCGCTGGCCCGGGCTATGGCCCGGCTGAAGGCGGCGAGAAAATAGCGGCACAGCGGCGCCGGAGGCGGATGCCTCCGGCGCCGCATCTTTTTGTAACGAAGGCGGGTCCCCTGACCGTGGACTGGGATTTGGAAAAAAGGCTTGTGCGGAGGGCGGAGGAGGTGTACACTGAATAGAAAACGGACAGGGGGGGGCGCGGCTTGGCGCGGCAGGAGTACGATTTTTCACAGGGGAGCATCGCAAAGAATATTATGTCCCTGGCTGTCCCCATGACGGCGGCCCAGCTGATCAACGTGCTGTACAGCGTGGTGGACCGGATGTATCTGGGGCGGCTGCCGGGACACCTGGCGCTGACGGGGCTGGGGCTCACTATTCCCATCGTGTCCATCATCATGGGCTTTGCCAACCTGTGCGGCACCGGCGGCGCACCCCTGTGCTCCATCTGCCGGGGCAGGGGGGATCGGGAGGAGGCCGAGCGGGTGATGGGCAACGCCTTCACGCTCCTGCTGATCTTCGGCGGGGCGGTGACCGCCTTGTTCCTGATCTTCAAGCGGCCTGTCCTCTATCTGTTTGGGGCCAGTGACGCCACCTATCCCTACGCGGATGCCTATATGACCGTCTATCTTCTGGGGACGGTGTTCGTGATGATCGGGCTGGGCATGAATCCGTTTATCAATGCCCAGGGCTTTGGCCGGGTGGGGATGATGACGGTGGGGCTTGGGGCGGTGGTGAACATCGTGCTGGATCCCATCTTCATCTTCTGGCTGGACCTGGGGGTGCAGGGGGCGGCCTGGGCCACGGTGATCGCTCAGGGGTGCTCCGCCGTTTGGGTGCTGGTCTTTCTCACCGGGCGGCGGGCCGAACTCCGCCTGCGGCCCCAGTGCATGGTGCTGAAGCCAGCCCGGGTGCGGAAGATCGTCTCTCTGGGGCTGTCCGGCTTTTTTATGAACCTGACCAACAGCCTGGTCCAGGTGGTGTGCAACGCCACCCTCCAGGTCTACGGCGGCGACCTGTATGTGGGCGTGATGACCATTATCAACTCCCTGCGGGAGGTGTTTATGATGCCTGTTCACGGCCTGGCCAACGGGGCACAGCCGGTGACGGGCTATAACTATGGGGCGGGGCTGTACAGCCGGGTGCGGCAGTCCATACGCTTCAGCGTGGCGGGGACAGTGGGCTGTGCAGCCCTGTTCTGGGCGGCGGCCATGGTGTTTCCGGGGGCGCTGATCCGGATCTTCAACGGGGACGCGGAGATGCTGGCCGCCGGGGTCCCGGCCCTGCGGATCTATTTTTGTCTGTTCATTCCCATGTCGCTCCAGATGGCGGGGCAGGGGGTGTTCGTCAGCCTGGGCCGCTCCCGGCAGGCAATTTTCTTCTCTCTGCTGCGCAAGGCGGTGATCAACGCCCCTCTGACGGTGCTGCTCCCAATCTGGCTGGGGACGGACGGGGTGTTCGTGGCAGAGGCGGTGTCCCAGCTGGTGGGGGGCCTGGCCTGTATCATCACCATGTATTGGACGGTATACCGCCCCTTCGGCCGTCTGCCGGACCGGGCGGGGGGATGCAAAGAGGACAGAGAGGACAGCTGAGAAGCTGTCCTCTTTTGCTGTAAAAAACGGCCGGCAGCGGTGCTGCCGGCCGGACTGGATGTTTTGTGGTTGGGTTGGGCTTACGCCCCGATCACATATTTTGTCTGGGTCCTGGTGTCCCGGCCCGCGCTGTCTTCCGCGAAGATGGTTACAACGACCTTGTACTCCACGCCGGGCTCGCTGTCGCATTAGATGGTGTTAACATATTTTCTGCTGTTGCTGGTGCTCATGCCGGCGTCGTTCTCGTCCAGGCTTTCCGTCAGACTCCAGCGGGAGCCGGATTTTTCATAAATCTCTATGCTTTCACAGCCTATTTTGTCCGCCAAAGAGTAGCTATAGACTGAAAAAGTGACCTGTAACGAGTTGCTGACAGGGGTGACGGCGATATTGTATGTACTGATCTGATCGCTCGCCCTGCGTTCCGCGGCAAGGCTTGAAGTAGTGAGCGCGAAGGAGAGGATCACGACGAAAAACAGGGGAATAAGATGCTTCCGTTTCACAATGCTTCACTCCTCGTATATGGATTGGATCAATTCTTTGATCTCATCTGAGGACAGGTTTGCAGCAAGACAGTATTCCACCGGTCCATTGATCCAGGCCGCGGTCATACTGCTGAGATTGCCGAGGATGTAGTGTGTGACCCCGCCGCACTCATACAGCTCCACCGCGCGGTCGTCTTTTTCATAGATTCCAGTAGGACTGTGTTCAAACTGCTCAAAGCCGAAAATAAGGGAGTTGTCTCCTTTGGTATACCCCACACCAAAGGTGATGCAGTCCGTATCCGGATCAATATGGAGAAGCGGATCCTCTGCTGCAAAGTCCTCCGGGACCTTTGGATAATACAGCGGCAGGCCGCGCCGCTCCAGCTCCAGCTGTACGGTTTGATATTCTTCCGGGACATCCCTCCTGTCTGTCTCACTGCTCTGCGCCGCCGGGGCGGCGGTCTGGCCGGAGCCGGACGCGTCCTCCCCGGGCAGAGCGCCGAAGCTGAACACACTGTCCGTCCAGCGGGCGATGGCGCCGAACACGTCCACGCCGGACGCCTGGGCCGCCACCATGGTGCTGAACAGAAATGTGGTCAGCAGGGCCGCCGCCGCGGCGACCCGGAGCAGGGTGCGCAGGCGGACCCTGCTCCGCCGGGAGGCGCGCCCGCCGGAGACCTGTCCGGCGGCCCGCTGTACCCTGGCCTGGAACCCGGCGTAGGCGGTCCCGGCGTCCGGGTGGTCCGGCGTGGGGGCCTTTCGGTCTAGGGCGTCCAGATACGCGTCGATCACGGCGGGGTCATATTCCTCCTCCGTCATGGCCTCCAGGGCGGCCTCCAGCTCCCGTTCCAGCTGGGCGGCTGTCATCGGATTCAGCCGCTCCGGTGAGACGTCCAGGCAGTCAAGCCGTTCGGCCGATTCAAAATGATGCTTCAAAGGAGAATCCATAGCTGCCCCCTTTCCTCCCCTTCTATTATAGATATGTCATAAACCGGGGAATTTGTTGCAGGTAAATCAAAAAAATAAATCCCAATTTTATGCCCCGTTCCCGGACGAGGGTTTTTCTGCCCCCAGAGTGGGAAAGTGCAAAAATTGGAACGCTCACGTCTGTTTGGGATCGGGCCTCCGCGGGCCTTTGTCCCACAGCGCCCGGCACCGCCGGACAGCCCGGGATACCCGGCTGCGGCATCCGGTTTCTGAGATGCCAAGACGTTCGGCGATCTCGCCGTAGTCCAGACCCTGCTCGAACCGCCACAGCAGGACCTCCCGGTCCTGGGGAGAGAGCCGCCGGGGCAGGGCCTCCGCCAGCGGCGGGCTGTCCGCCTCTGCCGCCTGGTCAAACAGGGCGTCCAGCGGGACCTCCTGCTGCCGGGCCGCGCGTCGCCGCTCGTTCCTCGCCAGGTTGTGCAGGGCCTTCATCAGCCAGCCCTCCGGACACGGGTGGGCCCGCAGCGCCTCCCCTTGAAAGAGGGCCAGAAGGAACGTCTGCTGGACCAGGTCCTCAGCGCTCTCCGGACTGCCCATCAGGCGGTAGGCCACCCGGAACAGCTTTTCATACAGCTGGAGATACAGCGTGCGGATCCATTCATTGTCTCTGTCCAACTTGCGGCTCACCTCAGATCTGACTTGTATTTTTTAGCATCATAGCACCTTTTCCAAGAATAGAAAAGGTGAAAATCGAAAAATATCGATTTGCCGTCAAAAATTTTTTCTTTTCCCTGCAACAAAATGCGCTCCTCCCGACATATATAAGTAGAAGCTAATTTTTGGGGGTGGTTGGGTAACTAAGATAATGGAAAGAACTTGAAAGCTGTAATGGAAAAGTTTTGGTTGCAGCTGCATACCACAATGCTGATTATGGGGTATATCCCACTATAATCGGCTGAGATTTAACAGGGATTTCTTCTGCATTATATCACATTTTTCCAGAGTAGGAAAGGTGAAATAAAAAAATATCAATTCACTGTTAAAAAATTTTTATTTTTGTGCAACAAAATAGATTCATTCTGACATATATAGATAGAAGTAAATTTTAAGGGGGTGATTCCAGTGGGCCGGTGTGTTGCGCAAAGATCTTAGTTCCTCCCAAAACAAAAGAAAGGAAGATAAAACCATGAAGCGTAAACTGATGTCTGTGGTTCTTGCGATGGCGATGGCTCTTTCCCTGTGCATTTCTGCCAGTGCGGCGGCTGATCCTGTGATTGATACGATTCAGGTCGGTGAGTACACGATTGAGATTCTTCCTGGTAACCCTGAGGAGTTTATGACCCGCGAGAAGGTTCTGGTCTCTGCCTATTGGTATGAGGGCAAGGATGAGTTTATTGAAGAGTTTGATTGTGTGAAAGGAGAAGGAAATTCCGTCAACGTGTGGATCAATAACACGAAGGGTAACGGAGATCTTGTTCCTATCTTTTACATCGATGGGGATGAGGTGGCCGATTCCCGCCTGAAGCTGCCCCAGGGCGAGCAGAAAACATATCGGATCTACAACAGCAACAATGGAGACATGAATAACCATATTGAGGTCAATGTATCTTCCTATGACCACCATGTGATGTATTTTGAATTTGCGGCCCGTCAGTTCGAGTACGTTGGGTAATGGAACGGTGGCGGACCCGGCCCTGTGGCCGGGTCCGCAGGAAAACAGATATTTTTATAACGGAGGTTTCAAATGATGAAGAAGAAAAAGATCACTTCCTTTCTCAGCGGTGTGGTAAGCTGCACCCTGGTGCTGGGGCTGGCGACCACCGCCCTGGCCGCCACCGGGACCGTGTCCTTTGGCCGGGTCAATGTCAGGCTGAACAGTGAGGAAGTGTTTGCACAGGGTGAGGAGCTGCGCACAGACGCGGGACAGGCCATCCCGTCCAGCATCACCTATACAGACGAAACCGGGGGCGACACGACCTATGTTCCCCTGTCCTATCTGTCCCGCCTGCTGGATACCCAGGTGGGCTGGGATCAGGCCAGCAAGACGGTGAAGCTGGGGTACGACGCCACCCTTCCCGGGGACGGAAAGCCCGGGAGCGGCGGCATTGGGTTCGAGGAGACCGACAATCCCTCCGCGGGCCTGACCGGCCTGCCCCTGAAGGCCGTCGGCAGTGTGGCCGCCCCCTTCCAGGAGGTGGAGCCTATCCCCACCGATGACATGAAGGGAGTCACCTATGCCATCGCCCCCACGGACTATACCTCTCAGGAGGGCTATGAAAACGCCGTCCCGATGGCGGTGGGCAACGGCGAGTATTGCAGTGTCACGGTGACCAACCACAACAGCTATCCCCTGCTGTTTACCCTGGGCCGTGCCTATAATCAGGGCAGTGACGAGATCCATACCCACATCCCCGCCGGGCAGACGGTGACCCGCACCGTCAAGTTCGAGAAAGATCCCGATGCGCTCACCAATCCCAAGCTGCTGGTGGCGGTGGGATACTATGAGGCCATCGAGGATATGCACATCTCCATCAAAGCGGTGCAGTTTTCAAAGTGACGGGATGATTGTCCCTTCTGTCCGCCCCAAACGGCGATCAAACAGTCTGAGAGCCCCGGACCATGAAGCGGTCCGGGGCTCTGCGCTATGGTTGAAAAAGTGGGATCAGGCGTTCTGCACCCGGACCAGGCTCCCGCTGCGGACCAGCACCTGCATCACCGCCACCGCCGCCGCCAGTCCAAAGACCGCCTGGACGATGTTTCCCGGGATGGATGCCGCCGCCGCCAGACCCTTGCCCAGCAGCAGACAGGCATAGCCGAAATAGCCCGCCACCATGATGGTCCCGGCCGCCGCGCCCCCGGCCAGCTGTCCCGCCAGAGAGGGGCGGTCCCCCCGCTGGAAGGCGCGGAGGATCAGGGCGGCCGCCACCGCCATACAGGTCTTGATCACCAGGGTGCCCGGGGCGTAGTGGGCATAGCCGGAGAGCAGGTCGGCCAGCATAGAGCCGATCCCAGCCGCCGCGCCGCCCCACGCGGGGCCCAGGACCCAGGCGGACAGCAGTACGCCGCAGTCCCCCAGGTTGACGTAGCCCTGCATGGGAGATGGGACTTGGATCACCATGGTCATCACCGTGGTCAGGGCGGTGAAGAGTGCGGCCAAAACCAGCCGGTGCAGTTTTTTGTCAGTCATGTTGTTCCTCCTCGCTTTGATGCAGGTCCGGACCACGATCAAAAAGTTCTTGCATTTCTGCCTGAGTTATAGTTTAATCAAAACTGGTATGAAAGAAAGGTTCAAATTGATCTATTTTTACCAGACCAGATCCGGGGAGGAAAATACCGTGCTGACCTATGACATGGAGCGGCGGGGCCGCCTGCCGCTATATGACTATCTGTGCCGCTGCATCAAAGAAGATATTTGGAACGGGGTGCTGGGGCCGGGGGAGAAGCTTCCCTCCAAGCGGGCCCTGGCCCGCCATCTGGAGGTGGCGGTGGCCACCGTGGAGAACGCGTACAGCCAGCTGGTGGCGGAGGGCTATCTCTACGCCGAGGAGAAGCGGGGCTATTTTGTCAGTCCTCTGGAGACTGGGAACCGGCCGCGCCCGGGGGAGGCCGTTTGCGCCTCCGGACCGACCTGCGCCCGCCCTCTGCCGGAGCGGGAGTGGCTGCTGGATCTGACCAGCGGCGGCGCGGGAACCGAGGGCTTTCCCTTCACCGTCTGGGCCCGGCTGATGCGCCGGGTGCTCACTGACCGGGGGGAACAGCTGCTGCGGGCCTCCCCCCACAACGGAGTGGAGGAGCTGCGCCGGGCGGTGGCCAGCTGCCTGCACCAGTTCCGGGGGATCACGGTGGCGCCGGAGCAGGTGGTGGTGGGGGCCGGAACAGAGTACCTGTATGGGCTGATCGTCCAGCTGCTGGGCCGGGACCTGAGCTATGGGGTGGAGGATCCGGGGTACCCCAAGGCGGGGAAGGTCTACGGGCTCCATGGGGCGCGGTGTGTTCCCCTGGCCATGGACGAGGGCGGCGTCCCGGTGGAGGCGGTGGAGCGCGCCGGGGTCCAGGTGGTCCACCTGTCCCCGTCCCACCAATTCCCCAGCGGCGTGGTCATGCCCATCGCCCGGCGGCAGAGCCTTCTGCGCTGGGCGGAAGAGGAGCCGGGGCGGTATCTCATCGAGGATGACTACGACAGTGAGTTCCGCTTCACCGGGCGGCCCATCCCGCCCCTTCAGAGCATCGACCGGGCGGGCCGGGTGATCTATATGAACACCTTTTCCCGCTCCCTGGCTCCCTCTCTGCGCATCAGCTATATGGTGCTTCCCCCCGCGCTGCTGGAACGGTACCAGAGGACGCTGGGGTTTTACTCCTGCACTGTACCCGCCATGGAGCAGTACACACTGGCCCGGTTCCTGTCCGAGGGGTACTTCGAGACCCATGTCAACCGGATGCGGGGCTTCTACCGCGGGCGCAGGGACCAGGTGCTGGACGCCCTGGCCCACAGCCCCCTGGCTGGGCGGTATCAGGTGCGGGGCGAGGATGCGGGACTCCACTTTCTGCTCCAGCTGGAGACAGAGCGGGAGGACCGAAGCCTGGCCCAGGCAGCGGAGGAGCGGCGGATCCGGCTGTCCTTCCTGTCTGACTACGGCGGCGGAGAGCCCCATGTTCTGGTGGTCAGCTACCCTGGGATCGAGCTGACCCGCCTGCCGGAGGCCCTGGCCTGTCTGGCGGAGCTGATGGAATAAGGAGTAGGCAAAATCTTGGAGCAGGGGCAATTCATTTGCCCCGAGCATGTTAAATTCTCCAGGATTCCATAAAAACAACCACACCATTAGGTGTGGTTGTTTTTATGTATTCATGTGAATACTTTAGATGCCGTTATCTCCACGATATAGCAAGGCATCAAAAGGAGAGACTCATTCAGATTAGCAAAATACGTACAGTTAACTCCGTCCATGTCAAGACGGGGAAACTGCTATGACAACGCTATGGCAGAAAATTTCTTCTCTATCCTCAAGGCCGAATGGATCTACCGACATCTTCCCGCTGCCATTGATGAAGCCAGAACGCTGATTGACAATTACATCTATTTCTGTAACCACCAGCGTATCCAGTTAAAAACTGGAGTGGCGCCGCTCTCCCTGCGCCACTCCGCTTAAAACTCATTATTTGCCTGCCGGGGCCTTTTTTGTGCTGTCCGCAAAATCTGGGGCAGTTCAAACCGAAAAGGGCGGTTTTTGTTGCGCTGATAGGAGGATTCGAACTGCCGACCTCAACCTCACCAACGCCGGTTTGGTATTTTTTAATCCTTTTGACCGGAGACTGTGCGGCAGCTCAATTCAATACAATGGTGTAGACTTTCTCGATCAGGTCTACCACGCCGCTTCGATCGACCAGCGCGAAGGGCGTTCCATCCACGACTGCAAGACAACTGTCGCCATCATAGCGGTAGAGGGCGATCTCCACAGGCGGGCGGTCCTCCTGGCGGAACGATACGGTCAGGCGGATCTCCTCTTTTCCCTCCGGCGCTTCGTCGGTAAAGCTGTCAGCGGATGCCGCCCGCAGATCTTCCAGCGCAGATTGCAGTCCGTCTATCTCCACATCACGCTCCAGATAAGTCCAGTTCCTGTTCTCTTTTTTGCCGATTGCGGAGAAAGAGTACGCGGTTCCCTCCAGCTTGACCTCGATTTGCTCCACATCTTTAAAGTCGGCTGTCAGCACTTCCCGGTGGCGCAGGTCATTGAAGGAGGCGGCCATCAGATCGAGGCAATCGGCCTCGGAGAGCTGATAAATGATCGAAGACTCGCCCACACGGGCATACGCTGTCAGTTCCTTCTCCTCGTCCGGCGTCTCCGTGTCCTCCGGCTCTGCGGCGTCCGCCTGCTTCCGCCGGGCAAGCTCCTCCAGATCGCAGCTGACGGACAGGGTAAAGGTGTCAGAGAATTCATTTCCATCTGCATCTTGATCTGTATAGTCGACGGAAACCGTCAGCTCCGGGGTATCCAGGCCATAGGTTTTCAGGTCCTCCGATGCGGCATTATAGGTAATATAGTTGGAGAGGTCCACCATGGCTAAATGCTCCAGATAAGATTCCACCCGGTCGCTGTCCAGCGGAACGACAGCCCCTTCTCGTTCTGTCAAGTAGACATCTTCCTCCGTATACGCGGCTTCGTGGTCCTCCGCATAGAAGATGGAGTAGTCATCTACACCGGAGACCTCTATGCCAGAGATCCGGTCATAGGAGAGCGGCTCGTCGTTGTCGATCATATCCCCCAGCACAGCATCGAAACGGTCCAGCGGGTCAGCTTTGGCAAGATACACATTGCCATCTCCAATGGATACATATCTCTCATGATCCATATCACTGAAATCGCCCAGTTTCATCGTGTAGGAACGATCCTCCGTTGTAAACTCGATGGTACAAACCGGCTTTTCCAGCCCGTACACTCCGTAATCACTGACCTCTTCGATCACAAAGGAGACCCCGAAGGACTCAAACTGCTCCAGCAGTTCCATGATTTTTGCTTCATCCACAGGGAACGTCTCATCCTCGTCATAAAGCCAGACTTCATCCTTGTGGAACGCCAGACTGGTATCCCCGTGTTCCCAGGACAGGGTCTCTACGGTATCGCTGGGGACTTCCAAAATGATCTCACCGCTGCTTTTAATTTTCTCCTTTTCTTCCGCTGTCCGGGTCAGCGCAAAGGTGGCCGCGCAGAGAACTGCAAAGACCGCTAGGAGGAGATACAGCCGTTTTCTGCGATTTTCTCCGATCATACTACACCTTCTTTCTCCGATTCCGTGTCAGGCCGATCCCCATCACAATGACAAAAACCGCCAGCAAGCAATAAAACCTTTTACTCTGCCGCATTTTGCACCTTCTTTCTCCGGACGACCACAAGAATCCCGATGCCAAGATATGTGAGCGGGAACACACCCAGCATCAGGACTTTCAACAGGGAGGATGTGGAGTCGCTGATGGTCAGGTAATCATACCCCAGAGGCTTGCTGCGGATGGCCATGGCTTCGCTCTCACCGATGAGGGAGGAAAGTGCGTTCATCGCCATATCCCCGTTTGCCCCGGAGGAAAGGGCGTTGTACAGCTCTTCCAGGAACAGATCAGAGGTAAACCAGACGATTTGGCCGCCGCTGGGGTCCTCGATGGAAACGCCAAGGGAGAACGGGCCGTCCGTGTCCCCCGCCTCCTTCTCATAGGAAGTCAGACCGGCGGCTTTGCTGAAGGACTGATCGGAAGTGGTGAGCAGCTCCGTCACCGTTCCCTTCCCGGCGGCGCTGTTCACAGACAGCCCCATAGAAACCGGCATAACGGGGATATAGTTCCCCTCGATCAGAGGATCGGTGATCTCATCCGCCGCCAGATCGGGCAGAAGAATCGAGGGGGCATTGAGGGCATAATGGGCCCGGTCCGGGTCAATCACAACGCCCTCTTGGACGGTGACACCATAGTCGGCAAGGAGGCTGTAAAGGTTGTCTAGCGCACCGTCCTCAGCCGCTCCTGCGCTGACCCAGAGTTTTCCTCCCTTCGACACATAGCCGGACAGCATCTCCTTTTCTTCGGGGGAAATATCGCTTTCCGGGGCATAGATCACCACGCAGTCGGCTTCTTCCGGGACTTCATTGGCTGTCAGCAGGGACAGCGGGTTCGTCTCCATGTTCTCTTTTTCGATCTGCTCGGCAAAGGCGTCAGGCAGTTCCGCCTCTCCGTGCCCTTCCAACAGGTAGAGCTGGGGATACTCCTCGCTGGTGACATAATCGATGGCAGAGGTGATGGCCCCTTCGCCGTCAAAGTCCGCCACCTCGTAGCTGCCGGAGTACACGTTGACTTCCCCCAGGTATATGTCATCCAGCCCGATGAAGCGGCTCTTATCCCCGCACTCCACCACAAGGCTGTTGTTCTGAACCGTCTCGCTGGTATATTGCTGGGCAAAGGTCGGGGAAACATCGGGGTTCTTCTTCACGACCTGGATATGGTCGGACAGACTCTCATACTTGCCCAGCAGAGTTTCGATCACATCGTATTCTTCGCCGGACTGGACGATCCAGTAGATGGTCACATCCTGATCCAGCGCATTGACCACCGCTTTGGTATTGCTGGTGATGGAGTAGAGCTTTGATGCGCTGATGTCAAACCGGGTCATAGGCGCAGGCAAGGCAGACACAAAGATGTTCACCACCACCAGGATGGCCAGCACCAGAGCGCTGACGGCGAGGGAGTAGGAGCCGCCCCGCAGCGCCTGACGATTGGCAGGCACTTTCCTGAACGGCTGGAGAAAGGACTTCTTTTTCATCAGTTGTACCTCCGTTTCTCCATAGACTGAACAGACAGGAAGAGGAAGCATACGATCACGGAGACAAAATACACGATGCCTGTCATGTCAAAAACGCCGTTTACAAAGACATAGAAGCGCTCAAAGAGCGAGAGCTGTTCCATCATGGCGGGCAGCAGACCCTCCAGCTTCTCCGGGGCCATCCATCCGGCCAGCAGCAAAGCGGCGTACAGCGGAACACAAATGACCCAGGCGGCCCGCTCGCTGCAGGTCAGATACCGGATCACAAACCACAGCAGGATCAGGAGCACAGCCAGGGCGATCACGCTGCCAAACGCCGTGGCCGACACGCTTTCGGAGAGGCTGACGCTGTAATAGTTCAGCAGGATCACGGCGATTCCGATCCCGGCGGCAAAGCCCTGGTTATCGGTCAGTGAGGAAATAAACACTCCCAGCGCGATCAGCGCGGCCCCCAAAAAGAAGAAAGCCAACATGGAACCATAGGCCGTGGGCAGGTACACCTCGCCAAATTGAGCAAAGATCAGGGGATAGCAGCTGATGATGGCCAGCGGGATCAGGTATACCACGAGCAGGGCCAGATATTTCCCCAGGATCACCTGCGCAGCAGTCACAGGCAGGGCGTAAAGCAGCTGATCGGTCTTTTGCTTCCGCTCCTCCGCAAGGACCCGCATGGTCAGGATCGGCACAATGACCACAAAGACCAGACAGCTGAAGCTGAGCACAAACTCAAAATTGCTGACAGCCGCCTGGAGATTGTACAGCACACAGCCAAACCCGATAAAAGCCAGCAGAAAGGCTCCGAATACATAGGCGGTCAAGGAATGGAAATAGCTCCGGAGCTCATGTTTTAACACAGCGGTCATTCGTTTTTCACCTCCGCATTTGCCAGAGCAGGATCATCTGTTTTCTGCTCCTCCGCCGCAGCTTCCGACAATTCCAGGAATACATCCTCCAGCGTTCCTTTTTTCAGGCTCATCTCCAGGATGGCATACCCGCTGTTGGAAAACGCGAAAAAGACTGCCCGGGAGACCGCGTAAATATCGCTGTGGTCTGTCTTGATATGGGCGCAGGACCACCGGTCATTTTCATGGACTACATCCAGCCCTGTGATATGGTCTACGCCTGCAAGGATTTTCTGTAACTCCTCCTCCGAAGCGTCTGTGGTCAGGGCGATCTCATTGGGGGAAAGAAGCTTCTGCTCCAGACTTTGGGGCTCATCAAAGGCCACCAGTTTCCCGTGGGCGATCATCAGGATCTGGTCGCAGATGGCCTGCACCTCGGAGAGAATATGGGAGCTGAAAATGACGGTGTGCGTCTGTCCCAACTCTTTGATCAGATCCCGGATCTCGATGATCTGGATGGGGTCCAGGCCAACGGTAGGTTCATCCAGAATAATGATCTTTGGGTTTCCCAGCAGCGCCTGCGCAATCCCCACACGCTGCTTATACCCCTTGGACAAGGCCGAGATCCGGCGGTTTTTCATGGCCTCCAGCCTTGTCAGAGACAAAACCTCCCGGATCTGCCGCTTCAGTTCCTCCCCCCGCAGCCCCTTGGCCTCCCCCACAAAGGTCAGATATTCCACCGGCGTCTCCGACAGATACAGCGGCGGGTGTTCCGGCAGATAGCCAATGAGTTTTTTTGCCTGTTGAGGCTGTTCAAAGATATCGTACCCGTGGATCCGGACGCTGCCCTCTGTCGCTGACAGACATCCTGTCATCATATTCATGGTCGTGGATTTTCCCGCTCCGTTGGGACCGAGAAACCCGTAGACATGGCCCTCGCCGATCTCAAAGGAGAGGTCATCCACGGCGGTGAAATCACCATACCGCTTTGTCAGGTGTTCCACTGTGATCATATATAAACCTCCTTCCTCCTTCTGTCCGCCTCTGGCAGACGCGGCCGGAAGGAGTATTTCATTATTTACTGTACCACCCGGAACTGAACCATGACTGAAAACTGACGCCGAGGAAGTTCAAAAAGAAGCTCCGGGCCGCAGCATCGCGGCCCGGAGCTTCTCCTAATGGGTATTCACCACAGGAAGCTGGACAGAAAAAATATTGCGGCCCTCCCGGCTCTCCGCCCAGATCTTTCCCCGGTGTGCCTTGACGATGCCCTCCGCGATAGGAAGGCCAAGGCCGTAACTCCCGGTGCGCTCCCGGGCATCATCCGCCCGGTAGAAGCGCTTAAAAATCTGCCGGAGCTCCTGCTCCGTCATAGCAGGACCTTCATTTTCCACCGTTAAAACACAGCGCCTTTTCCCCTGTGTGCGCAGCGCCACGCAGGTCCGCCCGTGAGGTTCGCTGTACTTCTGGGCATTGTCCAGAAGGATGTCCACCATCTGCGTCAGATGGGATGGACTTCCCGAGACAAAAATGCCCTCCTGGAGCGACTCCGTCAATTCCAGATCCCTGGCGTAAAAGATCGGATCAAAGGTGAGCAGGGAGCGCTCCACGATGCCGCTGAAATCCACCGGAGAAAACTGCATCTGCTCCAGCCCCTGATCCACCCTGGCCGCATTCAGCAGTCTGGTCACAAGGTCCTTCATCTGACCGGAGACCGTTAAAAGATTGGCGGTCAGTTTTTTCTGTAAGACCGGGTCGTTTTCGCACTCGGAGAGCATCTGCGCATTGCTGAGGATCACCGTCAGCGGTGTTTTCAGTTCGTGGGAGGCATCCGCCACAAATTTCCGCTGCTGTTCCCAGGCCGTTTCCACCGGCTTTACCGCCCAATGGGCCAAAAGAATGCTGATGACCAGAAACACCAGAAAGCTGATGCCGCCGATAAAGAGGCAGTTTTGCATCAGATGCCGCATAGTGTTGATCTCACTGGACATATCCGCAAAAATCAGACGCTGGGAACTTGGCGTGACAATCCGGATATAACGAAGTCCATAGTCTTGCAGAACTCCGGACTTATGACCGGAGGACAGAGAGACCAGCTGTTTCAGCATATTCGGGTCGCTCAGGTCATAACGGCCGCTGTCGGCAACGAAGATCTGATCCCCCGGCCCCACCTGAAGAATAAAATGGGGCAGCCGACTCTCAACTCCAGGCTCTCCCGGAATCGGAAGCCGGGCAGTATCCAGCGCGATGGAACGCATCATACCAAGACTCTCCTGCTCCAGATTAAACTGTGTCACACGGAGGACCATCCCAAAAATCAGACAGAGCATCCCGGTCACGATGGCCATGTTGATACAGACAAACTTGATGCGCAGACGCCGGATCATGCCTCCACCTCCAGATGATACCCCAGCATACGGATCGACCGGATCTTCAGGTCAGAGCCGATGCACTTGAGCTTTTTCCGCAAAAATCCCACATAGGCCTCCACATTGTTCTCGGTGGCGTTGGAATCGTACCCCCAGACCCGCGCGAGCAGTAGGTCCTTGCGGATGCTCCGCCCTCGATACTGCATCAGCAGCCGCATCACATCAAATTCCTTCTGCGACAGGCGGATTGAATTTTCCCCGGCGCTGAGCACATAGCCGGTCAGATCCAGTTCTGTATTTCCGTAGCGCAGAACTTCAACCTGGTCGCCCTGCCTGCGCAAAAGGGCGTGGATACAGGCCAGAAGCTCTCCGTTGTCAAAGGGCTTGGTCAGGTAATAATCCGCCCCTGCATTCAGGCCCTCGATGCGGTCCTGGACCTCCCCCTTCGCCGTCAGCATCAGAATGGGCGTTGAGACCCGGCGGGCCCGGACCTGCCGGGCGGTCTGATAGCCATTGAGCTTCGGCATCATAACATCCAGGATCAGCAGATCATAGACCCCGCTTTCCGCATAGGCTGCGCCGTCCTCGCCGTCATAGACCGCCTCCGTCTCAAACCCGTGCAGGGTCAGCAGTGTCTGGAGGGATTCTGACAGCAGCAGATCGTCTTCTATGATCAAAATTTTCATATCACTGCATCTCCTTGGACAAAAGCCTGATATTTATGATATCATACACTTTATCCCTGAACTATCTCTGAAAGTCGGATCTCACACAGGCTTCGCAAGCGGGGTATTTCAGCATGGGTTCAGCTTTCCATGGTATCCTAACAGAAATACTCTCTCCTGTCGAGTCGATCGGGCGACCCGGCGCCACCCATCTGCGCTAATTCCGGCACCCAGGGGGGATGGTTCGGGATGGTTTGCTCAAACAGCGGGCTGTACACGGGACAGTCCCATCAAAGAAAGGGGAACTATCCATTGGATATCCGGAAACACATGAAAAAAATCGCGGCACTGACGGTATGCTGCGCAGCTGTATTCTGCCTGGCGGGCTGCGGCCAGGCATATCAGGCAGACAGAGCGCCTCAGGAAGCATCTTCCGCCCCCCAGGCATCCACGGAAGGCGGTACGGAAAACACTTATACCGCGGTCATAGAGGTGGAGAACTACGGCAGCATCACCGTGGAACTGGATGCCGCGGCAGCGCCGGAAACCGTAGAAAATTTCGTAGCCCTGGCGAAGGACGGATTTTATGATGGTCTGACCTTTCACCGTATCATGGATGGCTTTATGATCCAAGGCGGGGACCCCAACGGAAATGGTACCGGCGGCAGCGGCACGACCATCAAGGGGGAATTTCAAAGCAACGGCGTGGAGAACCCCCTTTCCCATACCCGGGGCGCGATCTCCATGGCCCGCTCCAACGATCCCGACAGCGCCAGTTCACAATTCTTTATCGTCCATGAGGACAGCACCTATCTGGACGGTGATTATGCTGTATTCGGTTATGTGACCGACGGAATGGATGTGGTGGACGCGATCTGCGCGGACGCAAAGCCCACCGACCGCAACGGCTCCATCGCCAAAAACGAACAGCCGGTGATCTCCTCTGTTGTGGTAGAAAAGTCAGAAAAACGGTAACCGCTGTGCAGCCCCACCCACGCCGTGATCGCCGACTTCTCCGGTGATCCTCCCCAAGAGTACAGACCGCAAGTTACATCAAACCAATCACAAATCTTCAGAGTGACACCCCACCGGCGGTACAGTCCGCAAGCCGTCAGGCATGAGCCGGTTTCATTTCAACGACGCCGAAATCAACAAAAGCCGATCTCGCTCAAAACCTTGGCATTGTTTTTGGCAAAATACTTGGCTCCAACAGCGGGGATCGCCCCCGTCCGGGTAGAGCTCAGCGCGTTTGCAGAGAGGAACGCAATGGGCGCTCCGGTATCCGGGTCGTTCAGCAGGGTGGTCAGGATCGAGCGGGGAAGGCCCCGGTCACGGTTGGCAATGTTGGAACCGTACCATTTTTCTCCGCACACATTGAAGGGGCCTCCCAGATAGGCGACCAGAGCCATAAACCGGCGGTCCGGACCCTTCACCGGCATATTGGGGAAGGGTGTCTCCTTCGGAAAATAGATCTTGATACCATGGGCATTCTGGTTCGGAGTACCCATCAGATAATCCCCCTGGCCCAGCAGGCTGAACATCTCATCCATCACTTCGATGCAGCGCGGCATATCCTTGGCTCCAGCCTGAACAGCCTCCTCCTCTGTCAAAAACAGAAAATCAAGTCTTTCATCCATTGCAAACAGTCCTTTCCTTTGTCGTCTGTGGTTTTCCCTCAAATCGGGCTTCTGCCCTTTATTTACGAGCAAAAACTGTTCCAACTTGATATTCTATTTTTTTGTGATAAATATTCCTTTTCAGAAGTGGAAATGCGCATTTTTTGTGGGACTTACAAAAAAAGTCTGCCCTTTTTTGGGCAGTGTCCTGCCCGAAAAGAGGCACTTTTACCGCCTTCGGTACCATTGCAGGCAGGCCCGGTCTCCGGTCTTCCGGAGTGACGCTCCAGAGACCGCCAGATCTCCGGCCAGGGCGGCCAGGACCACCCAGGACACCGGGGCGGGGATGACGGCCGCCAGACGGGCCGCAGCCGGATGGACCAGATACACCATGGGGAGAATCAACAGACTCCAGGCCAGGGCAAAGGGGAGGCAGACCCGGCCGTGGATGCTGCCCGTCAGACCGTCATAATTCCAGAAGGAGACCCGGAGCACCCGCTCATAGAACAGAGCTGTCCCATACTCCACCCCGGCGGCCGCCGCTCCTCCCGCCACCGCCAGCAAAAGGGGCCGCTCCAGCACCCACGGGGGCATCAGGAGTACTGCGCAGGCCCCCAGGCCATACACCGGACACAGCGGCAGCAGAAGCAGGCACTTCCGGTCCCGCCGCCCCCCGGTCCACCACGCATAGCCCACTTCCAGCAGGAAGCCCAGAAAGCTGTACCAGATAAAATACCAGATCCATTCCAAAGTCATCTACCTCCGCACCTGTCTATTTCACACAGACTTATAATGCATACGCCGGGAAAAATCATACGCCGCCGGGCGGGAAAAATCGCTTTGGTGGTTGAAGGCCCATGCGCTTTGTGATAGAATAACACGAATTGGAATGAAGTGAGGAAAGGAAGGGCCGCAATGCGACATTTGATCGACTTTGGTGATTTGACCCGTGAGGAGTGGGAGCGCTTGTACGCCAGGACCAGTGAGATCATTGACGCTCCGGAGCAGTTTATCGACGCCTGCCGGGGCCGTGTCTCCTGCAACTTGTTTTATGAGCCGTCCACCCGCACCAATTTCTCCTTTCAGACGGCTATGATGCGTCTGGGAGGCTCTGTGTTTGGCTTTGCAGATCCCAACTCCTCCTCGGTGGCCAAGGGCGAGTCCATGAAGGATACGGTCAAAATGGTCTCCAACTACGCCGATGTGGTCGTCATGCGAACCCCCTGGGAGGGCTCTGCCAAAGCAGCCTCCCTGTACTCCAATGTCCCGGTGGTCAACGCCGGGGACGGCGGCCATATGCATCCCACTCAGACTATGGCGGATCTGACCACCATCACCCGTCTCCGAGGCGGTGTGGATGGACTGTGCGTGGGTCTGTGCGGAGACCTGAAAAACGGCCGCACGGTCCACTCCCTTATCAAGGCTCTGGCCAAGTTCAACGACATCAAGTTCTTTCTGATCTCTCCCCGGGAGCTGGCTGTCCCGGACTATATGCGCGCCTTTATGCGGGAGCATCAGATGTGGTTTACCGAGGTCACTGGTCTGGAGGCGGTCATTCCCCAGCTGGATGTACTGTACATGACCCGCATCCAGAAGGAGCGCTTCGTGGACCCCCTGGAGTATGAACGCAACAAGGGCATCTATGTCCTCACCCGCCGCAAGCTGGAACGGGCCCGCCCGGATATGCTGGTCATGCACCCCCTGCCCCGGGTGGACGAGATCACCGTGGATGTGGACGACGACCCCCGCGCCGTCTATTTCCAGCAGGCCCGGTACGGGATGTTCGCCCGCATGGCCCTTTTGGAACACCTGGCCCTCCAGCCCCGGGATGAGCACCCCGCCCCGGTGGAGATCGGCACTCATCCCATCTGCCGCAATCCTCGCTGCATCACCCAGACAGAGCATTACCTGCCCCCCCTGGTCAAAAAGATCGGCGGCGTGGACTGCTGCGGCTTCTGTGATGCGGCCCTGGGCTGACCCCTTCTGACCTTCCCCGGCGGAGCCAGGATGCTCCACCGGGGATTTTCTCTCTTTGGAACAGAAAATCAAAAAAAGGGATTGACAAACCCCCATGTTCTATGTTATGATTTCCAGGCTGATGTGAGAGGAACACGCTGTCCATGCGGGTGTAGTTCAATGGTAGAATCCCAGCCTTCCAAGCTGGTCGCGTGGGTTCGATTCCCATCACCCGCTCCATACGCGCCTGTAGCTCAGGTGGATAGAGCAACTGCCTTCTAAGCAGTGGGTCAGGGGTTCGAGTCCCTTCAGGCGTGCCACTTCTTTAGAAGTTGGGCGCTGAAGCGGTTCCTTTCACTGTCATCCGAGATGGTGGGTGTAGCTCAGTTGGTTAGAGCACCGGATTGTGGTTCCGGGTGTCGAGGGTTCGAGTCCCTTTACCCACCCCATAACATAAGGCGGAAGGGCCGGAGCTGCGGCTCCGGCCCCTCGCTTTTTTCGTCTCTTGCGGTATAGGGGTGTAGCCAAGTGGTAAGGCAAGGGACTTTGACTCCCTCACTCGCTGGTTCGAGTCCAGCCATCCCTGCCATTTTTCTTCCCCCTCATTTTTCAAATGACTCAGTAGCTCAGTCGGTAGAGCAACTGCCTTTTAAGCCGTGGGTCCGGGGTTCGAGTCCCCGCTGGGTCACCAAAACACGCAGATACGAACCCTCTTTGTGGTGAGGAATGTATTTGCGGTAAACGAAGAGATAGCGCCAAGGTCGTAAGGCCTTGGCGCTATCCTTTTTACTAAAGATTTATTGTTTATTTGCGTTTGTAGCATTACAGTATATTATGAATGCTCGTTTTGTTATTAACAACATTAACATAACGATCATGGATTGTTCCGCTGCATATAATTAAATTTCAGTTTATAAGCAGTCAAGGTGTCAATTCGAGCCATTTTTGATTCCGTCCCTTTTTAATCGAGTAGTCGTATTAAGAGAATCGAAGGCATAATTTTCCTAGCCATAATGAGTATAGCAGAATAATCGACAATTTTCCACTCCATTACAAGCAGATAAGATATAATTGCGCCACATTTATAACAGTATAGTTCAGCCCAATACTGCCACAAACTGCACATCGTTTGCAAATATATTTTATGTGTTAAAGTGAATTGTCAAACTAGGTGCAACAGGAATAAAGTTCGAAGTCCCATAATTCCTGGGCAGAACGGAAGTTAAGCACCTTACGAGGTCTGGCGTTAATCAACGCCAGGTTTCGTTTTAGGGTGGCAGGGGCCACGCGGGAAAGGT
>JBMNQB010000009.1:0-91388 GCA_050943915.1 Lawsonibacter sp. | reverse complement strand
AGGATGTAAAGGCGGGAAGGTATTTATCTTCAGGGAGCAACTCGCAGTCAGAGCGATGGAGAGTATTTTCATCCGGGTCGTAAAGCAAAGGAAAGACGGTGGTTCCTTTTAACGCGGTATAGTCTTTTACCCACTTTTTCGGTTGCTGGAGCAAGTAACGCTGCTGAAATCCGATGCCCTTCACAAGCGCCAGGATTGCCAGGATGTCGTTTGGCGAGCAGTGTGCAGGCTCGGGCACCGGAATATTTCTCGCTGCACAGAGTTTATAAGGGCTTCCAACAGAGGCTTTTTGACCAGATAGAAAACCGTAAATGTAATCACCGAGGAAGATGACTTTGCCCACAAGATCCCGGACCTGAGCAATCTTGATGAACATGTTGAATAGATCATTGGCCTCCTGATGCCACCAGCAGAGGACATCGTCCGGCCTTATCCACTTCTGGAAAGAATCCAGGCCGGGGTACAGGGCCTCTCCCGCCATAAAGTCCTGGTGATCCCAACCGGAGAAGGCCATGTGATTCCAATCCTGGAAGGAGCTGTCTTTCGGGCGGAAGAGCACAGAGAAAGTATCCACTGTATTCCACGCCTCATCGACGCGGCTGGCGGCGAGCTGCGTTGGCCAATGGTTACCATACCGATTTGTGATCCATTCCATATCGATCAGAACATACATCTCTGTCACCCTTCCCAAAAAGTTCATGTTCGATTATGAACATAGGATACAACACGAGGTGTACCATAGAACGGACAGACTTGCCCCTGAAAGAAAAAGATGGCAGGCCACGGGGAGTGGCCTGCCACACGGTTTATGCCGATTTCTTTTTGCTCCGACGCTCCATTTCCTCATAAGAGCCGATATATCCTAGGTGATACTCCAGCAGCAAGGTGTGTTGGATCATGCGGCTGCTGTCCAGAGGCTTGATGTCATCGATGAGGTTGAGTGCCGCACGGTAGCCGCAGTAGAAACCGTGGCATGCTGCGGAATGGATCCTCTGACCCCATGCGCATTCAACCGAGACAACATGCTCGTGAGTACTCTCGCCCAGAGACTCTCTGAGTGCATTCGCAATCGCCAAATTGTCTTCGCTTCGTTTGTAGTAAGCCTGGTGCCGAGTCATGCCGGGGGACTCCATCAGGTTCTTCATCAGGGTCGATTCGAAACTGTCATAGGCGACTTCAGTGCCGATGAAGTACTGGCTGAATCCGGAATACAAGCCGGCCTTAAACCCATACCTGGAGGCGTACTCCATGTTGTGCTGGTAGTTTTCCTCCATCGCTTTGAGCTTTTGATTCTGTTCTTCTGTCAGAACAGAATCCAAGGCTTGGACCCCTTTTGCATAGTCACTTTCTTCTTCCTTGAAATCCGTTTCAGCCCAGAGGTCATATGCATTCCTCATGTACGAGTCATAACTGGAATTGAACACTCTGCTGCTCATTTCTTTCAACATGTCCTGAACGCTCATTGAAGCATCGCTCCTTTGTACTCATTTAGTACGGCCGTACCGTATAAGTACATAATAGCGGGTGCAGAGCGCGAAATCTGTCGAAACCTGCAATGAGTAAAAAAATAAATGCACCTGCCGTTTTTAGGCAGGTGCATCACTCAGCCAAGTCGCTTGATTACGGTGACGGAGTTCAGTGCAATCTCCACGACTGCATCCTCTTGGGCCTTTGTAAGACCGGCGCCTTCCAACTCTTTTCTGATCCGGCGCTCAAGAGGCGCTTCCGTCTTGCCGGCCAAATAGTCCAGCGACACATCCAGAATATCGGAAATATCATCAAGAAGCTGATAACTCGGCCTTCTAACACCATTTTCAATGTGCCGCAGAGAATCAACAGCGATTCCGAGCTTTTCAGCGAGTTGTTCGCCGGTCAGCCTTCTGAATTGCCGTGCTGTTCGGATTCGATTGCCCATCACATGTAGATTCGTGCTCATAGTCTCAATCCTGCCTATCTTTATCTTATTACCAGTATAGGAAATAAAGCCTATTACAAAAATGAGCAAAATGGTATTACCGTACTAAATCGGTACACAAAACATGTGAGTGGCGTACATGGAAAAGGAGACGCCTTCTACATGCTATGGTAGAAGACATCTCCTCTAGTTTTGCTATAGAGTATACTCTATAGCCCGTCCCAAAGAACGGACTAGTCCTGGTCCGCTTCGAGCTTCTTGATCCTTGCCTGCAGCTGCTGAATGACTTCTGCTGCTTCCAACATGTCCCCGGCGTACTTCTTGGGTGTAGAATTCTTCATAGCTTTCAAAAATAGACGCTTCTTGAGTTGTTCAATGGAAAAATCTGAATAAACCATTTTGCTGTTCCTTTCTGATCTTTTCGGAATTGTCTTGGTCAAGGGCCAGAGGTGAATGAAAAGGGTCCTCCGCATGTTGCAGAGGACCCTATCATTAGTTCACAGCGACATATTGAGCCTCGATGACAGAACTGGGAGGGACAGTCGCAAATGGCATTCTGCCATTAGGCCATGCGGCGGTAACGGGAAGCAGAGATCCCTTTTCAGCGACCTCATATGCCCGGAGCATATCCTCTGCGGAGAGATTCGGAGTCCTGGTTCGAGGCGGGGCGACTTTTGTAAGGTCGAAGATGATAGCGCATTGCTCGGGCCAAGGAACACCGTAGAAACGGCGAGGCGTTTTCACATTCTCCCAGCAAAGTTTCGTGCGGATGATGTGCATGAGCATCCGGTTGGTCACAGTAGTCCACTTCTTTTGCCCCTTGAGATCCTCTGCAGTACGGCCAGCCATGAACGGCACGGCACACGAATCTCCTTTGTCACAGGCCTGAATGGCGAGGGTGGTGGCATCAGAGCTGATAAGAAGCCGAACCATTTCAGGGTAGCCCAACTCAGCTGCGCTCAGGTTGTTGAATCGGATGGAAGAATGTGCGATTCGAGCCTCTGCGGCGCTGAAAGTCCGAAGAGTCGGATTTACAACGCGGAACTCGTAAAGATTAGCATTCATAAATCGATGTCCTCCTTGAATTGAATGGGATGTAAAGAAGACAGCACTCCGTCGCCGGTGATGTCCTCCAGAATGACTGCTTCACGGTCTGGCATGGATACTCTGTTTTTTGCTTCCCTCCAATCTTCTTTCGAGATAAGAGGGTCATGCACATCGCGGATGCGGTATCGTTCCACCTGACCTAAATTGCGAACCCGCTTATGTGCGAACAGGTCAACGCAGATGCTCTTCTGCATGATCACATCGCCGCAATACCTGTCGTTTCCGAGGATATAAGTGATAGACGATACCGTCCATTGCGACTTACCTGTTGGGGTAGGAATACTTTCTTCCGTCAGGATCTTTGCGATCTCATATGGGGTTTTTCCTCCGAGATAAAAAGCAAAGATCCGGATGACAACGCCGGCTTCCTCTTCATCCACGACGAGTTTGTTGTCCACGCACTGATACCCATAGGGCTTGACCATCTTTGGGATTCCTTTCGCAAAGCGCTGTCGGATGCCCCAAGCGACACTGATGGATTTGTTCACACTCTCGTCCTGCGCGAAGGCTGCGAGAACAGTCAAGAGCAATTCGCCGTTTTGGGATAGTGTGTTGATGTTCTCCGTCTCAAAGTAGATGGCAACAGGTGGTGAGAGGGAGCGAAGCATTCGGGCGTACTTGATGCAATCGACGACATTACGAGCAAAACGGGACACCGACTTCGTGACGATCATATCGATCTTTCCGGCTTTGCAATCCTCAATCATCTGGTTGAATTCCTTGCGATTCTTAACAGAGGTCGCCGAAATACCCTCATCTGCATAGATTCGGACCAAGACCCAGTTAGGATGCTTGGCGATGTACTCACTGTAGTACTGCTGCTGGATTTCAAAACTCTCCGCTTGCATTTCAGACATCGTGCTGACGCGGCAATAGGGAGCCACCCGGCATTCCACATCTTCAGGCTGCTGTGGCGCCATGTCCTCACGAGCCGGCATCCGCTCAACAGTTTGCCCCTCCTGAAAAGCATCCCGAATGCGTTGTTTTCGGTCTTCATTGCGATTCTCACGAGCCAATGACGGTTCCTCCTTTGGCATGGTATCTGGAGTAAAAAAAGGCGCTCGGCGGTGCAAGCTGAACTATCCCGTCTGGCGTGTAGACTCCAATACCGGCGTGATTCAACTTACGACCCACTTGGATGAGTCCATCTGCATTGCGTGCCAAGCGGGAGGTATTGGCGACCAGCACGCAGTCGTAACAGCCGTGCCGACCATCCCGGATCAGCGTTTTGATACTCTGGCGTAGAGGATTGGCCCCGCTTTCATAGACAGTGATTTCCGAAGCGATGATCATACCTAACGACACAGCAGCCTCACACAGAGACTGCAACTGACTTTGCATGGCATCCTGATTGGCTTCCGTAGGTGCTCCGTCGATGCGGCAATATATACAGCATTTCTTCATGTCATTTTCTCCTCAGTTTCATATTCTCGTACAAGCCGATAGAAGGTGGATGCACTGATCCCCAACTGCTTATAGCATTGAACCGCTGTGATTTGGCCGGCTTTCCACTGGCCATAGTAAGTATCCCAGCTTTCGACTTTACACTTGGGCCGGCCAAATTTCACACCCTTCAAGTGGGCGGCAGCGATCCCCTCTGCCTGCGCTTTGGATTTGGTATCGACCTCAAGCTGTGCTCCGAATGAGAGCACAGCGAGGACGATATCCGTAATGACGCTGCCCAGCAGGTCCTTGTATTGTGTGGTATCCAGAATCGGGGTATCCAGGACAACAATATCCACGCCAAGAGTCTTCGTGAGATACTCCCACTCTGTTCGTATTGCGGAGTAATTCCGGCCAAAGCGGTCGATGCTCTTCACGACCAACACATCACCATCCCGGAGAATGGTGTTCCGCAAGGCAAGGTAGTTCGTTCGCTCAAAGCTTCGTCCGCTCTGTTTGTCCACATAGATGTCTCGTTCGTCAATGCCATATTCCATGAGATCCAGCACCTGCCGGTCCTCATTCTGATCCGTAGTAGACACACGGGCATAACCGAATTTTTTGTTGCTCATGGCTTATCCTTTCGTCCGGAACATGTCCATCATGCCACCCAACTCAGAAAGATCATTGGCGTCCAGACCTGGTGCTGGTTCCTGGGGCGCAGGTACTGTTTGATTACCAAGCTGTAATTCTCCATTTGCAACCATCTCCTTCAGCACATCTTTGACAATACCGACCACCCAGTCGCGGCCAAATTCATTGGCTGCTTCCGGGCAGCTCGTGTAATGCAGTAAGGCATTGACCACAATCTCAGACATGCTGCGTGGCCGCTTGCGTAGGATCTCAAGAGCCCGACGGTGCCGAAAGTCCATCTCGTTGAATTGGAGCGTGACGCGGGATTTATTATTGCTTGCCATTCGCCGCCACCTCGCTCTGATACAGAACCTCATAACCAATGGCGTTGGCGTGAATATCCTCGATGAAAATGGGGAAAGCTACCTTGTTACCCCTTTCAATCATGCCGCGCAGCAGGAGTGAGCCGCCACCGGCAAACACACATTTGCTGGTACTGACATCGATACCGCGTTCACGGAGGAAGTTGTAGAACTCTGCCAGAAAGTCCGAAGTCATGATACGGATCAGCTGCTGTACCTCACCGGGCAGAACCGTAGGCTGATTCCGGATGACCTCATCGATCTCGCACTCTTCTAGGATGCGAGCGTATTGGGAGTTACACTTGCTGGCAATGCTGTTGTAGAGGGTGATCACACCCTTTTCGAAACTCTCCACAACTTCAAGGTCAGGCCGGCCAAAGCGCAGCTTCAGGACATCAATGGTGAATCCGCCAATATCAATGATATAAGCGACGGAGTGCACCTTCAGGGCGCTGTACTGCGTGACGGCGGCAGCAAATGCCTGAGGATAGCTCAGGACCTTGATGATACGGACGGAGTAGTATTTGCCATTGTACTCAAAGTCAATGGCTTCCCGCCGACGCAGGAAGTACTGCTCAAAGCGGCTGTGCAGCTGTTCGTAATGAGCTGGCGGCAGGCCCACCAGGAGCGTGATATCAATAGGATCCAGGGTCTCAGAAACCTTCCGATACTCCAGTTCCTTCGCAATCGCAAAGAGGGTCAGAATAAAGAACCGGTCATCCTCGGTCTTATCGCGCAGGTACGAGATGCGCCGCTCCGTCAGCGAGTAGTACTTCCCATTCCAGCCGATGTAGTCCGTTTTGAATCCCTGAAGCCCGTCCGACATAACCAGGCCGGAAGTGAAAATAGCGTGCGGCGTTTTGATGGATTTATTGCCGTGATCGACAGAAATAATCATATGTGAAGGCCTCCTATCATTTGAAGACAAAGCGGGTTAAGTCCGCTTGATGTGTCTGATAGTATTTACGCATAGCGTCGTTCCATAACAACAACCACATTAAGTGTTTTTGTAATGTCGATTTCTTACCAGTCTTTCAGGAGCGAGCGCAGCTTTTTCAAAGCGCCATTGACCGAGTTCAGTGCAGCGTTCATATGGCACCCTTCTCGACGGGCGATTTCCCGGATGGACAAGTTATCCATGAGCATACGGATCCTGCGCTGCTGGATGGGGGTCAACTGAGAGATGGCCGCATAGAGCGCTGCGACCTGCTCATCCCAGATCAGCGCATCCTCCAGCTCATTGATAACAAAATGCTCAGGCATCTCTTCAACATCCTCCATGGGCGTCCAATCCCGATGATACACTTCCTTGCGATGCACACGCTGCGTTTCATTCTGCAGTGCACGCCACTCCTCATACATCTCATCGCTGACGGGGATCTCCTGATAAATACCATAGTAGTCCTTGATTTTGATCGTTTTCATATTTACCTCCAAGTCGTTTCGTGGGTGGATGCGGACGAATGACTTGGAGGGAGGGCCTCTGGCCCTGTAACCAGCCTGTATCATGGATAACGCTCCCAATTTGGGCAGCAAAAAAGCCGGCCACTCTCATAAGCTGAGAATGGTCGGCTATCTGCTCCCGGATTGACTGGCGTACAAGTAGGCATGAAAAAAGCCCCTCGGGCCAAAACCCGAGAGGCCTATATGTACTCCAGCATAATCCATTATAGAGGCTGGCTCTGTCCGTTACAATTTCATTGGAATCCCAATTTCCTATCTATTCTCTATCTGTATTTCTCCTTTTTGACTCCCGGTTTGTCTCTCATTTTTCTCTCACGAGACTCCCAACTCGCGCTCAAGAGATTGCTCATGCATCTGTTCGCTGATAATCAGATCGGGAATGACAACACACCAGAGATTTGCAGCAAAGACGCGGATTGCCTGTTTGATGTGACGGTAGTAGGTAGAGGAGCTGATCCCCAGAGACAGGTACGCATCTTCATTGGAAGAGCAATATGCGTCAAAGTATCTGGCGTGGAGGATTTTGTAGTACATCACGCCATGAGGCCGACTGCCTTTTACAAGCACCAGGGCCTCCTCCATAATGGAGAGGAGCTGCATGGAATGACCCATATCTGCCAGACGGTCAGCGATGCGCTTGCGGTCCGCATCGTGGTCGTAGTCGATAGCAAGGTTGATGAAGTCAGAGATAGACTGACGCCGGCCTTCGTAGCACTCCTCGTCCATCTCCTCAATGCGATCGGCAGTCCGACGCACCGTGGGGGAATAGATTTGGAGCAGTGCGAGCGTGTTCTCGATGTCCTCATCTGTCAGCGTGCTGGTGATGTCAAATTTCTTCAAGTAGTTTTCGAATTTGCTCATTGCATATCCTTTCTGCCTGGGAGTTTCACTGGTAGAAGTTGAACGATCCGAGGACTTTCGCATAGACCATCGACTTATTATGAAGAATGCGTTTTTCACCGTCCACATTCTTCTTTCGGTCCTTCAGGTAGAGGTAAACGGTGAGGATTCCATCTTCATTGACCACGACGAGGTCACCGTTATTGATCGGTTCCGCCCGCTTGCAAAGGAGAATGCTGCCGGACGCAATTCCGTATTCGTGATATCGGGATCCTTCTGCCATAACGCAGAAACACTTGTCTGCCTGCAGCCCATGAAATCCCTCAATGTGGATGGATCCGATTCCGTCGGTTAAGACTGGGTGCTTGGCATTGATGATTTCTTGTTCAAAGCCCATAATCATACCTCCTTTAGTGGTACATAACAGACGGCATTTTGTATTCGACCTCACGATGAGCTGGCATTTTCAGCCCGGAGGTGAGTGCTGCAAAGTTGATGGATTGCAGGCCGAAGCGCCTACGGATATCTTCGACCGTTCGCTCCAGAGCAAGTCGCTTTTTGTGCTTGGTAAAGTCAGTCCAGAGGTCCAACTGGATCGGTGTGTCGGCCGGGACCAAGTCAATTGCACTGATTGTCAGAGAACGGATGTCGCTATTCCAGGTGTGCCGCTGGCAGAATAGGTCGAAGCCGGCAGCTGCGATCTCTGTGTAGCTTTGGGTGGGGAATGCCAGCTTTCCCTGGTACTCTCGATGGGCCAATGTGTTGTCCCGGACGCTGATCTTCACCCTGGTGGCAGCCAGATTGCGTTTGCGGAGTTTCAGCCCGACTTCTTGTGAAAGCTCCATAAAAACATGCCGGACCTCGTCCTTCGTCAGCAGATCCGCATTGCAGGTAATTCCATGCCCAATACTCTTGATTGGGGGATCATAATCGCAGGGCATGACCCGAGAGGTATCCAGTCCATTGGCATAGATCCAGAGTTTCTCTCCGTTGATCCCCAGCAGCCGCACCAGCATGTCGGGATCTGCTTTCGCAAGGTCTCCAATGGTATGAATGCCGTAACGGCGAAGTTTCTCCGTCGTGGCCCGCCCGACATAAAGAAGGTCGGAAGCAGGTAACGGCCATACCTGGTCCCGGAAAGACTCCTTCGTGATCTCAGTCACTGCATCTGGCTTTTTCATGTCAGATCCCAATTTGGCAAAGATCTTATTGAAGCTGACGCCGATGGACACGGTCAAGCCGACCTCTGCCTTCACAGTTTTGCGGATCTCATTTGCGATTTCATAAGGTGTCTGGTGATGGAGCCGAGATGAGCCAGTCAGCTCGATCCAGCTTTCGTCGATGCCAAAAGACTCTACTTCCGGTGAGTACCGCAGATAGATGGATCTCACAATCTTGGAGAACTTCAAATACTGATCCATGTGCGGCGGCACAATCGTCAACTGCGGACACTTCTGCTTCGCTTCCCAGATCACATCTCCCGTCTTCACGCCACATTGTTTTGCCAATTGATTTTTGGCCAGAACGATGCCATGACGATCTTCCGTGCTGCCACATACGGCGATATACTTCCCGCGAAGTTCTGGATGCAGCATGCACTCGATACTGGCATAGCAGTTGTTGAGGTCACTATGCAGTACAACTCTTTCTCCCATAGCTTCGGGTTCCTCCTGTCGTAGAAAAGTTTTCGAAACTTCCTCAAACTTCTACTAACTTCCTATTGACAACGAGGTTTCTTCTGCATATAATGGGGTTAAACTTCCTCAAACTTCTTAAAACTTCTACAAACTTCTTGTTGATGAAACAATAGCAGATACCAGACCGGTTTGTCAATAGAAGTTTTCCGAGGACAAACCAAATCAGTAGAAAGAGGAACTGCAATATGAAAACGACTGGAGAGAAAATTAGAGATCGTCGCATTACGCTGAATATGACGCAGAAAGACCTGGCCGATCAGGTCGGTACGACTGTCCGGACCATTAGCAGCTATGAAGCCGCCGGTTCCAAGCCCCGTGGGTTGAACCTTCGAAAACTATGCACTGTCCTGAATGTGTCTGAGGCCTACTTACTCAAAGATGAGATTGAAGATGAGACCTATGGACTTGAGGAAGCTCCTTATATCGAGAGTGCGCGTGCTATCTACGGCAAGAAAGGCGCAACGGATGTGGAGCAGCTGCTGACACAGACCCGCGCGATGTTTGCCGGTGGTGATGTTCCGGAAGAGGATAAGGAACTTTTCTTCCAGGCTGTGACGGAGGCTTATTTTGCAAATAAGAAGCGAGCCAGCGAAACATTCACCCGGAAAGACTATAAGAAATAAAACTCGTTGTACGGTTTTTGGGACACCCTGTATGGTATCCTTATGCTGCACACACAGACATTGTTTTCTTTGAGCGAGGTGAGTGAGTTGCTAGCGTTTGCCATCAAGCAAGAAGCGAATCGTTTGAAAATGAAATACCAGACAGACGATCCGTATGAGATCTGTCGGGCAATGAAGATCCAGGTCATGAAGCGGCCTATGGGGAAGAGTGCGAAGTCCTGCAAAGGGTTCTTCTTGGTCTCTTCACGCTGCAAGCTCATCATGATCAACAGCGACCTGCCGGAGAGCATCCAGAGGATCATCCTTGTGCATGAACTTGGACATGCTGATTTGCACAGCGACTCTGCTATCAGCGCATTCCATGAGTTTACCTTCCTGGATGATACAGACCGCATGGAGTATGAAGCGAACATTTTCGCGGCGGAGTTCCTCTTGAATGATGAGGATGTTTTTGAAGCGCTGCAGCAGCAGATGAACTTCTTCCAAATCGCAAGCTGCCTCTGTGTTCCGCCTGAACTTCTGGATTTCAAGCTGCGTATTTTGCAGCGTGAGGGCGTTGAGATCAAAGCTCCGTATATTGCGCATGGGGACTTCCTGAAGCGCGATTTGGGGCAGCCCCTGAATTGACTGTGCTGCCGGGTGCAGCTTATAAGGTCTATGTTTCGGTTACCGTGGATTTTTCCCCAGAGGGTGTGATGCTGCCGCGCATGATCGTCTGGGAAGACGGCATGAAGTACGATGTAGACCGTGTGATTGATATTCGACCTGCCTATGCGGCAAAGGCTGGTGGACAAGGTGACCGATATACAATTCAGGTGAACGGGCAAAGAACCTATTTGTATTTTGAGCGTTCTACCAACCTGAGTGGAAATGTCATTGGAAGATGGTTTGTGGAACGCAAAGTGCCATTGAAGGATGTATTATGATAAGTGAAGATAAAAAATATCAGTGCTGGCTGAGTGATGGAGATCGTATCCTCTCTTTCCATCCGGTATTGGGCTACATTCTGCATGAGTTTGACAGCCATGAGGAATTCATTCGGTTCATTTTCGAGGCAGTGGATGTGATGCGCTGCCGGGTTCAGTAAAGGAGGCGAGGATATGCAGTATAGTTCCGGACTCCAAAGGTACTTTAACGAGCACATTCATCTCCCCAATACCTTTTTCGACGATCCTCTGCGATTTGTCAAACACGCCCTTATGGAGAAAGGCGACTTGATGGCCAAGGCATATAATTTTGTGGAACTTGGCGCTGAGGATTCGGAGGATGTCATCCACTATCAAAGCGATGATTTTCAGGTCATGAGTGGTGATACTGAGGGCAGAGTTTGTATTCTGATGCGTCCGCCGGAGCCGACGCAGGCACTCCAATGCAAACTGATGGGATGTTCCATACAACACGATGGGAGCAATCCCATTTGGAGGACGATTGAGTTGACAGAAGAAGGTGCGCTGCTTCTCTGCGGCTGGACGAAGGAACATGCGCATATGATTCTTGATGAAGTCGGTGCCACACCCGAAGACTTTACTCCACGAATGATTCAGGAACTTGCTACGGCAGTAGAATTCGATCTTGCAGCGTTCCGAGCCCAGGTTGACCAGAAATCGACCTGTAGACAATGAAATTGGGAGCTGATCCACATTGATTGGGTCAGCTCCTTTTTTGCCTGGAAAGCAGATTTAGGTATAGTGGCTTCTCATTGGTGCGGATGATATTCTGACTCTGTACTTATTAGATTTTATCTCCCATACGGAGCTTCATAAGCTGTGAGCCAACACAATCTGGCATTTCTGGGCGGACATATCATGTTTCGCCTCTCCCATTGCGCTTTGATTTGATTCCTCAGATCAAAGCGCCTTTTTTTGCCCAAATTCCGCTCTGCGGGTTTGAGAAATATTCATTTGAAAGGTGGAACAACAAAATGATGGAAACCAAAGTATTCGCGGACGACTTCAGCTGCTCTTTCAGCGAACCCAGGGACTTCTTTCAGTTCCTTGGTGAGCGCAAGGCAAAGAGCGAGTGGATGACGGCACCTTCGAAGGACCTGCGGTTTGAGCCGGTTGAGAAGGGATCCGCACTCGGCGATCTCTACATGAAGATCTACGACCACAACGGGGCGGCTGATGTGCTTGAAGACACGATGGAGAATACCAGCCTTCTGCTGAAGGTAGATGGTAAAGACTACCCTGTCCGCTCCTGTGCCATCAAGACCGTTCTGGAGCGTGCCCGCATTTCCGGACATGCACTGAACAAAGTCTCCAAGACTGTATTTGCGGAGATCCTCAACTACTGCATGGGCGTTGCCTCTGGCGACAGCCTGATCAAGATTGCAGATCAGAAGGTCTCTGCGGTACATGGCGGTGATCCCAAAGACTACACCGTGATGGAGATGCTGCCACTATTCAGGGCGGTATGCGATTATCTGGACAAAGAGTACCCTGGCAGTCAGTTTATGACCGCGCATTTTGATCACTCAATCGCCACTGCAATCTGGCGTCTGGATGGGCAGGCAGACCAGCTTCTGGACACCTATCGTCGGGAAGTGGCTGCGAAAGGGTTGAACCCTGCAAAGCTCATCCCTGCGCTCCGATTCTCCACCTCTGATGTGGGCATGAGCGGCGCAAATCTGTATCCGATCTTGCTGGCAGGAAACAAAAGTCAGATTATTCCTCTGGGCTACCCTCTGAGGACACAGCATAAGAGCGGAAATGACATGGAGTATTTTGAGGAACAGCTTGGTCTTGTCTATGCGCAGTTTGAAAAGGCAGTAGACAAGCAGGTGCAGCTCCTCAACATTGAGATTCGCTATCCTGTTACCACCCTGATGCGGGTTCTGAAGCGCATCGGGGCGCCGAAGAAAGCGTCCTACGAGGCAATGGACAACTTTGTGGCAATCCACGGAGATGACCCCTGTACTGCGTATGAACTTTTCATGCAGATGAGTGATGTCATCTTCGATGCCCAGTGTGATGGAGCTTCCGGTCTGCGGATTGCACAGCTTGAGGAGATCGTCAGTCGGGCACTGAATGTGAACTGGCATGAGTACGATCACCCCGGCGACTTCAAGTGGTGATTGCGATGGGTAAAGCTATTTACCACCCGAAGGGTGAGCGACAAAAGACCATCATCAAGCTTCTGAACTCTCTGGAAGGGCGCTATTCCAGGTGGGATATCTGGCAGGATTTCATTGTCCTGTCTGCCGTCAGCATTGCCAATGCTTTCGGTGGTCCATACAGAGAGCAACGCGAAGCGATCTATCTGGAGCGTAGCAAAAAATACTCAACCTCCGAGCTGGAAGTCTTAGCGCAGATGCTCGCAGAAGTAGTCGATGAGATGGAGCAAAATCCAGATCAGGATATGCTTGGCGAGCTGTTCATGGCATTGGGCCTTGCGAATGAGTGGAAGGGGCAGTTCTTCACGCCTTACCATATCTGCAGAGCAATGGCAGCCATGAATCTGGGTGAGGATCTGAAAAGTCAGATAGAGGAAAAAGGCTGGGTATCCGTGAGTGATCCTGCCTGTGGGGCTGGTGCATTACTGCTTGCCTTCGCAAACGAGTGCAAAAGGAACCACATTAACTATCAGACTTCCGTTTTCTATGTCGCGCAAGACATCGACTTCTTGGCGGGGTGCATGTGCTACATCCAAATGAGCCTACTCGGCTGTCCCGGCTATGTGGTCATCGACGATTCCATCCTTCATCCGGCGCAAAGTTACGATGAGGACGGACTTATCCCCAAGAACAGCCCAAATGTCTGGCTTACCCCGATGTATTTCAGGGATATCTGGCATTGGCGGAGAATGTTCGCACAGCTGGATCTCATAACACAAGAAAAGAAATGAATGATTAGGAGGATCGATTATGCCTAATTGGGCGTTTGGAAATGTTAAAGTAACCGGGACTCGCGAAGGAATTACTTCTTTCATAGAACGGTTTGTCAGCGAGGATGAGCCATCTACGGTAGCTGGGCAAAGATTCTTTGCAAGAAGTTTTATCCATGAGAAACGGCAGGAACTGATCGATGAGGCTATGGCCGAATTCGAGAACAAGGCACCGGAAGATACAGCAGAATACACCTTCGTGGCGATGTTCGCCTGGTCTGCTTATTCGTGCCTGATCGATGGTTATCCGCAGCAGAACAAGGAAGAGTGTATTACCCTTGTGGATGCTTGTGTGGAGGATCATGTCTCAGTCGAAATCCATTCTACGGAGACAGGCATGTGCTTTGAAGAGGAAATCACCTGCGATGAAAGCGGAGACCTCTTCAATAGTGAAAGTGATTTGAGCAGATGCAAGTGCCGCAACTGCGGTGAGATCAGCCATTTCGGTTCTTTCGAGGATTTGGAAGAAGCTGAGTGTCCTGAGCGCGGCGAGTGCGGCTTTGATCGCTGCGAGGAGGAGTAAGATATGGCATTGGACATGAATTACACCCCAACGCGTCTGGTCGATATCACTACCTTGACGGAAGACCAGTGGCTGGACTGGAGAAAGAAAGGGATTGGCGGCAGCGATGTTGCTGCCGCCCTAAATATGTCTCCGTATCGAACTGCGCGCGATCTCTACTACGATAAGATCGGCGTTGTTCCGGCAGTCGAAGGACCGGATAAGAGCATCACATTCCAGATCGGGCATTTGCTCGAAGATGTGGTCGCTCAAATCTTCGCCAAGAAGACCGGACTTACTGTCTATGAAGACCACTGGATGTATCAGCATCCTCTGTATCCCTTCCTGATCGCCGATGTGGACCGGTTTGTTTTGCTCCCGGATGGCCGCAAGGCAATCCTGGAGTGCAAAACCGCGCACTATGACATGCAGTTCAAATGGGCCAACGGCGCTGTGCCACGCCATTATGAACTTCAGGTCCGCCACTACATGTCGGTCATGAACATCGATGTCGCCTTCATCGCCTGCCTGTTCTCCAACAATGAGAACGACTTTGTGTGGCAGAAGATTGAGCGCGATGTTGAGGAAGAGGAGAATACGATCCTGGCACTGGAGGCGTTTTGGAACAACCATGTGCTGGCTCGGGTCGAGCCGCCTCTGGTCGAGAAGCCCGATGCTGTGCTTGAGTCGCTGCGCCGCTTTTTCGGCCCGGCGGATAAGTCTGAGCCGGATGTGGAGCTGGACAGAAAATTCCTCAATAGCCTCAGCGAGATTATGGCGCTCAAAGAAGAGAAAAAGAATCTGGATGCCCAATCCAAGGCGCTGGAGACTCGGATCAAGACCCTGTATGCCCCAATCGTGGAGCAGATGGGCACTGCATGTCGGGCGTCTTGTGAGAGCGGAAGCGAGGTGTTTCGAATCACCTATAATCCGCAGTATCGTGAAGGCATCTCAAAAGACAAGTTGTCTGCGCTGCGTGCTCAGTACCCAGATGTGTATGACGAGTTCGTGGAGCAGTCGGAGTCGAGAATTTTCAAGGTGGTCAAGGCGGCCATCGCGTAAGAGGTGATCACAATGTTATGCAGATTCGACCGTGCGATCTTCCAATCGGACAACGGTTACTGCGTGTTTTCATATAGCACGCAGGATGAGTCTGTCCCCAAAGAAGCGAGAAAGAACACATTTTTCAGTGATGACAAGATCCATTTCACCGCTGTCGGGTATCATCTTGTCTCGACCAATGTGGTCGAGGTTGAATTGGATGGGACCTGGGAGCAGTCGAAACATGGATTGCAGTTGTCAGTTACGACTTGCAAACAGATCGTGCCAACGGATCAAGCTGGTGTCCTGGCGTATCTGAGCAGCGGCATCATCAAAGGTGTCGGCCCGGAGATTGCCAAGGCGATTGTCGCAAAGTTCGGTGATAAGACGATGGAGGTTCTGGACCAGAACCCTCAGCAACTACTGAGCATACGCGGTATTGCAAGGACCAAACTCAAGACCATCGTCGCTTCCTATGAGGAGACGAAGGCACTGAGCGACCTGATGATCTATTTGGCACCATTCGGCGTATCGATGAAGAAGGCAGCCATGATCAAAGAGGAGTTCGGAGATCAGAGCCTTCAAATCGTGAAAACAGACCCATTTCAGCTTTGCAGGATCAAAGGCTTTGGCTTCATGACAGTAGACTCAATCGCAAGGAAGACTAAAGTGAGCCTCAAACACCCAATGCGGTATGCCGGCGCAATCAACTATGTGCTGGATGAAGCCCGGGTGTCCGGTCACCTGTTTTTAAGCGTAGATGAGACTGTGGGCCGCTGCTATGATCTGCTGAACTCCGACTGTGAGGCTGAGGTCGTATCGGAAGGTGAGATTCGGCAAGCTATCTCAAATGAGAGGCTTGAGTCACGCATCTATGTGGAAGGAACCCGTGTCTATCTGAGCTATGAGCGCATGTGTGAAGTCAAAGCGGCCAAGCGGATTGTTTCAATGATCCTCCAGGAAGATTTCGAAGAGATCTATGACCTGGACGAGAAAATTGATCAGGCGGAACAAACGCTCAAGCAGAAGCTGGCGCCGTCACAACGCAAAGCAGTCAAGCTTTGCCTCTCGCATCCCATCTCCATTATGACTGGTGGACCGGGCAGCGGCAAGACGACGACACTGCGGTTCATTTTGGATATCTACAAGAAGGAGTATCCCTCCAATGAGATCCTTCTCGCGGCTCCGACTGGACGAGCAAGTCGGCGTATGGCAGAGCAGACTGGAATGTTTGCTTCGACGCTGCACTCAGCGCTTGGCCTCATCACAGATGAGGAGAGTCCCTTAAATGATACGGAACTGCTTCCAGCAGATCTGATCGTGGTGGACGAATTCTCAATGGTAGATATGAGGCTGGCGTATATCCTGCTGGAACGTATCAAGCCGGGGGCCCAGTTGCTGATTGTCGGTGACGCTGATCAGCTCCCCTCGGTTGGCGCAGGAAATGTGCTGAGAGAGATGATTCGGAGTGAGAAGGTACCAACGGCAGTTCTTGACACAATCTTCCGGCAGGCGTCCAATAGTCGGATCATCGTAAATGCCCATGCGATCAATCACAATGATACCCATTTGCAGTACGGTGACGACTTCCAGATGCTTGAGGTCCAGAATGCAGAGGACGCTGCGCAGCTGGTAGTCAAGAACTATCTGCAGGAAGTGAGTCAGCATGGTCTGGAGAATGTGCAGATTCTGTCGCCTTTCCGAAAGCGCGGTGCTGTTGCATCGAATGCGCTGAATGAGACGATCCGGGATCTGGTCAATCCTGCAAGCAAGCGGAAGATGGAACTGAAGTGCGGCAGCAGGGTCTTTCGTGTTGGTGACCGCATCATGCAGACGGCAAATCGGAATGGCGTGTCGAATGGAGATGTTGGCCTGATTACCGGCATGGTAAAGGTTGACGATGAGGTGTTCGTGGATATCCGGTTGCTCGATGGGCGTGAGCTGCGCTATTCGAAGGATATGATGGAGGATGTTGAGTTCTCCTACTGCCTCACAATCCATAAGAGTCAAGGACAGGAGTATCCAGTCATCATTGTGCCGCTTCTGAAGGAGCACTATATCATGCTGCGTCGGAATCTGCTTTACACGGCAGTGACCAGAGCCAAGGCTAAAGTGATCCTGATCGGGCAGCGCCAGGCAGTTTACATTGCGATCCACAAGTGCGATGTGGGTCAGCGGAATACCGTCCTTGCTGATCGAATCGTGGCGTACTATAACCGCGAGATGAGTAAGCGAGTGGCGTAATTTTTTGGGAAACGGGGTGGTCAAAAACCACCTCGTTTCTACATTTATTATGAAAGGGCGAAATAACGTGAGTGAATTGAATGTTAATGCGATCCCTGCCATCAATGCTGTCGATGGCTTCAATCCGGCGGACTTTGTGAGGAATACGGTGGACGATGAGGGCGAGAACGATCTTTACCTCGATGTGAAATACCGCCTTTTGTGGTTCCGACTGCACCGTCCGAATGGGAAGATCGAGCCCGAGATTGTGCAGTTGGATGATAAGAGCGCCGTTGTGTGCTGCAAGGTCTACGCGGACAAAACCGATCCTGCCGATCAGTTCATTGGAAAGGCTTACTCGCAGCGCTTCTTGACAGAGGAACGCTTCGGTGACCGGTTCCTGGAGATTGCGGAGACGGTTGCTAAAGGCCGAGCCCTGGCAGATGCGGGGTATGGTACCCAGTTCTGTATGAATGGTGAGGCCTTAACCAGCATCATCGCTGATGCACCTATCAAGATGCCGCCAGATGAGGAAGATGATCATCCTGGTAGCGTTGCGGTGAGCTTTGCAGCAGTGCAGTCGGCTACTCCGGTCCCTGCTCCAAAACAGCAGACAAAGCCCCAAGCGCAGTCTTTTAATGAACTTCCAAAAGCATCTGCGCCGGAGCCTCCGAAGACTGTGGATGAGTACCTGCAGGTAATGTCTGTCGATCAGGCCAAGATGGTGAAAATCGACTTTGGGAAGTTCTCCGGTTGGACGCTCGGGGATATTGCTATGAAGAGCCCCGGTGATTTGGCTTGGTATGTTAAGAACTATTCCGGCCATAACCTCGCGCTGAAAGCGGGGGCAATCAAACTCCTGGAGGCGGCAGGTCAAATGGCAAGCTGAAGAATCCCCGATGAGGGAGGTGATCTTTGATGGGCAGAATAGCAGATCTGCCATGTGACATTGAGCAGGTAGTGGACTTGCTTGGTATCGAAGTCATACGGGATACCGGCACACAGCTACACTGCCGGTGCCCATTTTGCGCAGATCGAAAAGCTCATTTGAATGTGAAAATCCGAGACAATGTGTTTCGATGCAATCGCTGCGGGAAAGGTGGAGGTATCCTCCACCTTTACGCAGAGTTCTGCGATGTCTCGCTCCATACTGCCTATGAGGAACTCTGCAAGGTATTTGGCTCCGAGAGTGGAGAAAAGCCGCGAGAGTGTAGTCCGAAGCGAAGAGTGATTGAGACGGTGGAGTTGCCAATTGCATCAGCAGAAGTCCGGGATAACACCTATTCCAATCTCCTTTCTCTGCTTTCCCTGTGTCCTACGCATCAAGCCTCCTTACGAGAACGCGGCCTGACCCAAGATGAGATTGAGCAGTTGGGCTATCGCACAACTCCGACAACAAGACTAAAGCGCATTGTAACGGAGTTATTAGAGCGTGGCTGTGTTCTGGATGGTGTTCCGGGATTCTATTGCCAGAAGGAGACTGGGCAATGGACTCTGGACATCAGAGGGTCGGGCATCATGATTCCAGACCGCAATTATGATGGTCAGATTGAGGCAATACAGGTTCGGCTGGATCGAGTTTATAACCAGAAATTCTACAACTTGACCAGCGTAGATAAGTACTATGGTACCCCAGCCAGATGCTGCCCTCATTATGTCGGAGTTCAAGAAGGCGACGAGGTTGTCTGTGTGACGGAGGGTGTTATGAAGGCAGATCTTGCCTATCACTTCGCTCTTGGCAGCCAATACGAGTGTGGCTTTGCAGGCCTTACTGGTGTGCCGAGCTATTCACAGTATGAGAGGCTTCTCCAGGAACTGAGTGTATTGGGGGTCCAGAGGTTGAATATCATGATCGACTCTGACTATCAGGACAACGACAAGGTAAGAACAGCGCGGGATCGCTATATCGAGCTCGGGGCTGAAGCTGGCTTTGAAGTTGCTCCCATTACTTGGAGTCGGAGGCAGAAAGGGATTGACGACTTATACAAGCATCTATTTCGAAGTAAGTGATTTGATGGGGCTGTAGCGCATGAGCACTACAGCCCCTGTCGTTAGGAGTGACTGAGAATGATACCAAGAATCCAGCAAGAACGCCCAAATGTAATTAAGCGCTATTACTGTTCAACTTGCGGAACGAAGTTGCAGCACAGTGATGGTGTCAATCAAGAGTCGTGGCGGTTCTGTCCAATGTGTGGGCAACAGATTGAGTGGGACAAAGTCACAGATGTAGTTTGGGAGGAAAAGTCCTGTGACATCTGTGGAGGATGGCTCATCAAGAAGCACCCTTTAGGCTTTTGGTATGCTTCCAGCGACTACATCGGTGAAACCACATGCCGTACATGTTGGCTAGAGGAATGCTGTACTACCAATTGTCTGGCCTGCCAACGCGGGCATTATCCGGACTGCAAGTGGGTCCATCTGAAACAGTTCTATCTTGAGGAGGAGCATAATGGAAAATGAGATTTATTTGGAAGACTTGAAACCAGAGATCCAGGAAAAGGTTCTTGAGGAACTGGGCATAAAGTGTGCTAGAGAAGGGAACTATGATGTGTTTCCTCTTTTCGCTGTCTGTAAGCCCAAATAAAGGTACGGCGATTATTTAGGAAGTCAGTGATAGTGAGTAGGAAATAATAAAGCGCCGGTTTTGCCGGCGCTTTATTATTTCAAATGGTTAGTGTTATGGGTTCCCATAACTGTTGCTCCTTTTGCACCTCCTTGTTGAAGAGAATGATGTGTAGAAACCAAGCCGCATACCGCATTATACTTGGATGGTGTAAGCTTAACACTTACGGGGGCCATGGCCGCTCCCATGTTGTTGGTGTCCGTGACCCCCTTGTCCACCACACGGCCCGGGGTGACATGGGTGAGGTAGGGACCAGGGCCCTCCCGGGACAGGAGAACGGCCCCGGCGGCGGTCACGGTCCACTGGGCGGTGGGGGTGCGCTGGCTGCCGTATTCCAGCGGGGTGCGGTACTGCCGCTCCGCGGTGCAGAAGTGGGAGGAGACCACCACCCCGGCCCGCTGCCCAAAGCCCCCGTCCAGTGTCATGGCGGCCAGGGCCAGCCCCTCCCCCATGGTGGAGCAGGCGCCGTACAGCCCGAAGAAGGGGCACTGCTGCTCCCGGGCGGCGAAGGAGGAGCTGACGCACTGGTTCAGCAGGTCGCCGGCGAACAGCCAGTCCAGCTGCCCCTCTCCTGGCCCCGCCTTTTCCAGCGCCAGGGCCAGGGCCTTCTGCTGCATGGCCCGCTCTGACTTCTCCCAGGTGGAAGCGCCGAAGGTGTCGTCCCCGTCGATATAGTCGAAGCAGGCGGCCAGCGGCCCCTCCCCCTCCTTTTTTCCCGCCACGTTGGCGAAGGAGAGCAGGGAAGGGGGACAGGCCAGCGCCGCAGTCTGTTGGCCCAGCTTTTTTGTGGTCATGCGGAACACCTCGCTGTGACAGGATGGAGACAGTATGTGCGGAGAGGGAGGGCTCTATGCAAGTTTTCTGGTTTTTCTGGTCAAACGGGGGAGAAGATGCTATAATGTCCCTGACCTATGACCAAATGCTTGGAAAGGAGCGGAGACCATGGAAGGGATGGAGACGCTGCAGCGCTGGGTGGACGAGAGCAGCAGGATCGTGTTTTTCGGCGGAGCGGGGGTGAGCACCGAGAGCGGGATCCCAGATTTCCGCAGTGTGGACGGCCTGTACCACCAGCAGTACCAGTATCCCCCGGAGACCATCCTGAGCCGCAGCTTTTTTGACCGGCAGCCGGAGGAGTTTTACCGCTTCTACCGCAGCAAAATGCTGTGTCTGGACGCCAAGCCCAATGCCGCCCACAAAAAGCTGGCGGAGCTGGAGCGCGGGGGGCGGCTGCGCAGCGTGGTCACACAGAACATTGACGGCCTGCACCAGGCGGCGGGCTCCCGGCGGGTGTGGGAGCTCCACGGCTCCGTCCTGCGCAACCGGTGTATGTCCTGCGGGAGGCCCTGGCCGGTGTCCGCCGTGGCGGAGAGCTCCGGCGTCCCCCGCTGTGCCTGCGGAGGCGTGATCAAGCCGGATGTGGTGCTCTATGAGGAGAGCCTGGACGCCCAGGTGCTGGAGGGCGCGCTGGAGGACATCCGGCAGGCGGATCTGCTCATCATCGGGGGGACCTCGCTGGTGGTCTATCCCGCCGCTGGGCTGGTGAACTACTACCGGGGGGACCGGCTGGTGCTCATCAATAAATCCCCCACCCCCTATGACCGGAAGGCCGACCTGGTCCTGACGGGCTCCATTGGAGAGCTCCTGGGACAGCTCCAGGTCCGGTGACCGGGAAAAGATCAATGGAAGAGGAGGCCCCAGCCGCCCCTCTTGAGGAGGATCCATGACAGAATATTACATCCCCACGGGCCACAGTGAGACGGAGTTCGTGGAAAAACGGTCCCGCTTCATCGGCCATGTCTGGCGCGTGGAGGGGGAGGAGGAGGCCCGGGCCCGCATCGAGGAGATGAAGAAGCGGTACTACGACGCCCGGCACAACTGCTGGTGCTACCTGATCCAGGACGGGCCGGTGCGCTACTCCGACGACGGGGAGCCCCAGGGGACGGCGGGACAGCCCATGCTCAATGTGTTCCAGCGGGAGGGCGTGGTCAACGTGGTATGCGTGGTCACCCGGTACTTTGGCGGGATCCTGCTGGGCGCGGGCGGGCTGGTGCGCGCCTATACCCAGAGTGCCAAGGATGCTCTGGACGCCGCGGGGATCTCTGTGGTGCGCCGGTGGATCGAGGTGCTGCTGCCCTGCTCCTACGCCCAGTATGAGCGGGTGAAGCTGGAGACGGAGGGCTTCGGCGGCGTGATCGCCGAGGCGGACTATGGGGCGGACATCGCCCTGACCGTTCTGCTGCCCGAGGAGCGGGCGGACGCCTTTCTGGCCCATATTCTGGATGTGACAGCCGGGACAGTGGAGGGCATGGTGTGCGGCGAGCGGTTCCAGGACGTGCCCTGGCGGCCCCCGGTGCGGGGAGAAGGAGGACCACATGGATGATTTGAAGATGGCCCTGACGGCCTGTATGGAGGAATATGACCGGGAGATCCGGCAGGCGGTGTCCCAGCTGCGGCCGGGGGACGGCTTTATGGGCCTGGGCCGGGATCCCCGGCGGGAGCCCTGCCACCTCCGGTTCTATGAGTCGGCGGGGGAGCTGGTGGCCCGGGCCGTCCGGGAGGGCCTGGCCCCGGAGGCGGCGGCGGAGACCGCCCGGTTTCTGCTGACCCTGAGCCGGGCGGAGGGGTACCATGAGTTGACCGACCCTATGCGGGAGGCCGCCCAGGGGCACGTTCTGGCGCTGACAGAGCTGCTCCCGCCGGAGACGGCGGCGGAACTGGCGGAGTGGTACCGGGGACAGTACCGCCGGTCCCAGCGGCTTCCAGTTCAGAAGAAAGTGCTGTCCGCCCTGGAGCGGCGGGGAAAGGAGGCCTGAGATGGAGCAGGCAAATTACTGTGGCGGGCGCGGTGCAGGCGGTGTGAGCAGTCTGACCCTCCACCTGCTGGCCATGGCCTTCATGCTCTGCGACCACATCTGGGCCACGCTGGTGGCCGGCCAGAACTGGCTGACCTGTGTGGGGCGTATTGCATTTCCCATCTTCGCCTTTCTGCTGGTGGAGGGCTTTTTCCACACCCGGGACCTGAGGCGGTACGTCCTGCGCCTGCTGCTGCTGGCGCTGCTGTCGGAGATCCCCTTTGATCTGATGTATGCCGGAACGCCCGTTTTCCCATTCCACCAAAATGTGATCTGGACCTTTCTGATCGCCCTGTTCTGTATGTGGGTCATAGAGCGGGTGAAGCGGAGGGGGAACCCGTGGCTCACGCTCCTGACTGCGGCGGTGGTGTCCCTGGCGGGCTGGTTTGTGGGGACCATTGCCATGGTGGACTATTACGGGGCCGGCGTGCTCACCGTTCTGGTGTTCTATCTGTTCCGGGGCGGCCTCTGGTGGCAGCGCCTGGGCCAGGCTGCCGGGATGGTCTGGATCAACTGCGGGCTGCTGGCGGGCCTGGTGCTCCGGGTCCATATCCTGGGGCTGGCCGTGGAGTTCCCCCAGCAGGGCTTTGCCCTTCTGGCGCTGATCCCCATCTGGCTCTACCGGGGCCGCCAGGGGTACCACAGCCGCTGGGTGCAGACGGCCTGCTATCTGTTCTATCCAGTCCATATCCTGGTGCTGGCGATGATGGTGCGTTTCCTGCTGTGAGGATGTGAATAGAGACTGTCGCAAAAGCGGCTGCGCCGCGTTTGCGACAGACTGAGAGGGTGCGCGGATGCGCACCCTCTCTCTGTATGTGTATGGCTGTATCGTTTATGAAGCGGACTGGAGGACCGTCAAACGGTCTCTGAGCCGTCCGGTTCCCCCCGGAGGAATGTTTCCACGTCCCCGGTCACCTGGGCCAGTTGGGCCCGGATCCGGAGGTGCTGGGGGCAGCGCCGTTCGCACTGGCCGCAGCGGTAGCACAGGTCGGGCCGTTCCTCCCGGTCCAGCCCCTCCCACTGCCGCCGGGTGATCTCCCGGTTTTGGTACATGGACATCCCGTTCCAGATCTGAAAGCTGCCGGGGATGTCCACTCCGGTCGGACAGGGCATACAGTAGCGGCAGCCGGTGCAGCCGTTTTTCAGCCGGCGGCGAAGCCGCTCCGCCGTCTTGGCCACGGCCTCCTGTTCCCGGCGGTCCAGGGGGCGGAAGTCCTGAAAGGTATGCAGATTGTCCTCCAGCTGCTCCATACTTCCCATACCGCTGAGCACCACCTGCACATGGGGCAGGCTGGCCGCCCACCGCAGGGCCCAGGAGGCCGGGGTGGCCTCCGGATCCAGACGGAGCAGGGGAGCGCAGGCGTCGTCCGGCAGCTGGGCCAGGGAACCTCCCTTCACCGGCTCCATGACCACCACCGGGACCCCCAGCGCCTCCGCCAGCGCATAGCCCCGCAGGCCGGCCTGATGCTCGGTGTCCATGTAATTGAGCTGGATCTGGCAGAGATCCCAGCTGCGGGCCCGGAGGATCTCTTCAAAGGCGGAGAAGCTGTCGTGGAAGGAGAAGCCGAACCACCGGATCCGGCCCCGGCGCTGCTCCTCCTCCAGAAGTTCCACCACCCCCAGCTCCTTCATCCGGCGCCAGGTATTCCGGCTCAGGCTGTGGAGAAGGTAGAAGTCTATGTATTCTGTCTGAAGCCGTTCCAGCTGCCGGGCGAAGCGCTCCGCCGCGTCATCCCGGCTGGAGATCTCCCAGCAGGGCAGCTTGGTGGCCAGGTAATAGGTCTCCCGGGGATAGCGGGAGAGAATGCGCCCCAGGACTGGCTCCCCCTCGCCGCCGTGGTAGGGCCAGGCGGTGTCGAAATAGTTGATACCGCCCTGGACCGCCCGGTGGATGAGTTGGGCGGCCTGTGTCTCGTCCACCGCACCGTCCGGCCGGAGGGGGAGGCGCATACAGCCGTATCCCAGCAGGGAGGGGGCGGCAGGCCCCATCCCGGGCAGATTCATGCGTGTCTCCACAGGTCACCTGGCCCCCTGGAGAAAGGCTTCCGCCTGGTCGGCGGCCAGCTTCACATACCCAGCCAGACCCATCTCCTGGGTCCCGGCCACCGACACGCCGCAGCTGTTCATGGGGATCAGGATCTTTTTCCCCCGGCAGCCTCCCACGGCCTCTGCCATCCGGGGGGTCACCTCGCCCAGGATGGAGTGGGCCACCACGATCCCCAGGGGGCCCAGCACCACGTCCGCGTCCATCACGCCGCGGACCACGGGATTTTCTCCGGTGGCCACATAGTCGGCCCCAGCCTTCTGCATGGTGGCGGTGGCGATGCCGTTGGTGCCCACGGCCAGCACCTCCGCCTGGGGGATGCGGTCCTTGACCGCCTCGACCAGCAGCTTTCCAAGACGGCCTCCCTGGCCGTCGATCACAACGATCTTCATGCGTTTTTGCTCCTTTCCGGCGGTCCGCCGCTGTGGGGATCCACCGGTTTTTGGTTGGTTCAGCAGACAATATCATACCATATTCTCCTCCGTTTGAAAAGCGGAGGAGGGGGCGGCAGGCCGTTCTGCCGCAGAAAAAGCCCCCGGCTGCCGGAAGAGATCCGGGGCCGGGGGCATTCAAACTGTGGGAAGTGAGATCAGAGGGCCGCTTTGACCCGTTCCACGGCCTCACGGGTGGCCTCCGCGCCGCCGAAGGCAGTCAGGCGGATATAACCCTCGCCGCTGGGGCCGAAGCCCGCGCCGGGGGTGGTGGCCACGTTGGCCCGGTCCAGCAGCAGGTCGAAGAAGTCCCAGGAGCCCATCCCGTCCGGCGTCTTGAGCCAGATATAGGGGGCGTTCACACCACCGAAGCAGGACAGACCGGCGGCGGTCAGTCCCTCCCGGATCACCTGGGCGTTCTGGCGGTAGTAATCGATGGATGCACGGGTCTGCTCCTTGCCCTCCGGGGTGTAGATGGCGGCCGCGCCCCGCTGGATCACATAGGGCACCCCGTTGAACTTGGTGCACTGGCGGCGGTTCCACAGGGCGTTGAGGCTGGCCCCGTCCCGCTTCAGCTCCATGGGCACCACGGTGTAGGCACAGCGGTTGCCGGTGAAGCCGGCGGTCTTGGAGTAGGAGCGGAACTCGATGGCGCAGGTGCGGGCCCCCTCGATCTCAAAGATGGTGTGGGGGACGTTCTCCTCGGTGATGAATGCCTCGTAGGCAGAGTCGTACAGGATCACCGCGCCGTTGGCGTTGGCGTAGTCCACCCAGACCTTCAGCTGTTCCCGGGTGGCTACCGTGCCGGTGGGGTTGTTGGGGAAGCAGAGGTAGATCAGGTCCACCTTTTCCCGGGGAAGCTCAGGGGTGAAGCCGTTCTCCGCCACGCAGGGCATATAGACCAGCCGGGACCAGCGGCCCAGCTCCTCCTGATATTCGCCGGCCCGCCCGGCCATGGCATTGGTGTCCACATAGACCGGATACACCGGGTCGCACACCGCGACCACGTTGTCTGTGCCGAAGATGTCGCCGATGTTGCCGCAGTCGCTCTTGGCTCCGTCAGAGACAAAGATCTCCTCCGGCTTGATGTCCACGCCCCGGGCGGCGTAGTCGTGCTGCGCGATGGCTTCCCGCAGAAAACCGTAGCCCTGCTCCGGGCCGTAGCCGTGGAAGCCCTCAAAGGTGCCCATCTCATCCACCGCCTGGTGCATCGCCTGGATGACCGCTGGGGCCAGGGGACGGGTCACGTCGCCGATGGACAGCTTGATGATCCTGGCCTGAGGGTGGGCGGCGGAGTAGACGGAGATCCGCCGGGCGACCTCAGAGAAGAGATAGCTGCCGGGCAGCTTTAGAAAATTCTGGTTTACCTTTGTCATATCGCAACAGCTCCTTTGGTGTGGTATGCCAAGTCGAGAGACTCTTGTCTGCTATTATCCCCCATGCCTCCCCGCTTGTCAATGCGGGATTTGTCCTCCGGCGGCCTGGGGCAGGGGGCGCTATCCCCGGGCCACCGCCTCGGCCACCCGGATCCCGTCCACGGCGGCGGATACGATACCGCCGGCATAGCCCGCTCCCTCCCCGCAGGGGTACAGCCCCCGAAGGGCGGACTGGAGGCTCTCGTCCCGGAGGATGCGCACCGGCGAGGAGGAGCGGGTCTCCACCCCGGTGAGGACGCCCTCAGGCGCGGCAAAGCCCCGGAGCTTCCGGTCCATAAGGGGGAGCGCGTCCCTCAGAGTGTCCGCCACCGCCGGGGGCAGGCAGCGGTCCAGCTCAGTCCAGGTCACGCCGGGGCGGTAGGTGGGCTGGATGCGTCCCGCGCCCCGGGAGGGGCGTTTGCTCAGAAAATCCCCCACCTGCTGGGCAGGAGCGTGGAAATTCCCGCCGCCCAGCTGAAAGGCGGCCCGCTCCCACTGCTCCTGAAAGCGGACTCCGGCCAGGGGGTCGGAGCCAAAGGAACAAAAATCCTCCGGCCCCACACCCACCAGAAAGCCGCCGTTGATGTTTTTGCCGTCCCGGGCCCGGAGGCTCATGCCGTTGGTCACCACCTGGCCCGGTGCGGAGGAGGAGGCCACCACCTGGCCGCCGGGGCAGACACAGAAGGTAAAGGCGGACCGGCCGGTGGGCAGGTGGCAGGCAAGCTTATAGTCCGATGGGGGCAGCAGCCCCCAGGACGGACCGTACTGGGCCATGGAGATGGCCGCCTGCTCCTGCTCGATGCGCACGCCCACGGCGAAATTCTTCTGCTCCATGGGTACGCCCGCCTGGTGGAGCATGGAGAAGGTGTCCCGGGCGGAGTGTCCCGGGGCCAGCACCAGGGCGTCACAATCCAGGCGGTACCGCCCCGCCTCGCAGGCGACCCACACGCCGGAGAGCGCGCCGGAGCCGGTCTCCAGTCCGCTCAGACAGTGGCCGAAGCGCACGTCGCACCCCAGGGCGATCAGCTCCTGCCGGATGCGTTTGACCACCTGGCGCAGAATATCGGTGCCGATGTGGGGCTTGTGGGACCACTTCACATCCTCTGGAGCCCCCGCCTCCACCAGAGCGTCGATGACAGCGGAGATGCGGGGATCGTGGGTGCCGGTGGTGAGCTTCCCGTCGGAAAAGGTCCCGGCCCCGCCCTCGCCGAACTGGACGTTGGAGGATGGATCCAGCAGGCCGGAGCTCCAGAAGCGCTCCACCTGGGCGGTGCGGCAGTCCACATCCTGCCCACGCTCCAGCACCACGCAGGGCAGCCCGTTCCGGGCCAGAAACAGGGCGGCGAACAGGCCCGCCGGCCCCATGCCCACCACCACGGGCATGGAGGGAGAGCGCCGCGTCACCTCTGGAAAGACATAGGGCTTGGGGAGCACCAGGGAGACGTTCCGTTTCCCGGTCCGCTCCACCGCCTGTTCCTCGCCGGTGCGCAGGGACACGTCCACGGTGTAAACATAGTGGACGTCCTGCTTCTTCCGGGCGTCGATGGACTGGCGCACCAGGGTGAGCTCCTCCAGCGCGCCCGGGCGAACCCCCAGAATACGGGCCGCTTTTTTTCTCAGCTGTTCCAGATCCCCGTCCAGAGACAGGGGGATATTTTGAATTCGTATCATAACTTTATCACCTGTGCCAGTGTACCATATTTTCCATCCCGTTGAAAAGAGCAGGAGCCGCCCGGAGATAAATTTTCTGCGTGAGCGGCGTGTGTGTGGGCGGCTCCGGGGCGGGCAGTTTTGCTGATTTCAAAAAAATAAAAAAGTTTGAAAAAACCTATTGACATTTTTCGAGAGTCTGCTATAATAGCACCTGTCCTTGCGGGACACGAGTTAAAAAAGCTCGGCTGAATCAAATAGCGGGATTGTGTAAGGGTAGCACGACAGACTCTGACTCTGTTTGTGAGGGTTCGAATCCTTCTCCCGCTGCCAAATCGGAGCAAGCGTTGCATCGCTTGCTCCGATTTTTTCCAGGTACACGGAGCACGGCGCGCCGGTTGAGGCGCGCCGTGCTGTTTTGTCGAGCCGCAATGTGTCATAAAGTGCCGTCTGCCGTCCAAATCGCCTGGGCCCCAGTCTCCTCCGGGTCCAAGGCGCCGCACCGGGACACCAGCCGCTCCCCGGCGCTGGTCACGCCGGAGGCGTTCAGGACGGCCAGATCCTCTGTCCGGCCGCCATCCATCCAGATCCGGTCCACACTGGCGTTCAGAGCATCTGTTGTCAGTCCGGTGCCGGGATCCTCGCCGGACAGCTGGCCGGCGGACACCGCCAGGGACAGGCGGACGTCATAGGGCTCCAGGGCGGACGCGGCCCGGGCCAGAAAGCCGGTCACAACCGGTTCCAGCGCTCCCGCCGGATACTGGAGATTGCCCAGAGGGCCGTCCGACTGGGCGGGGTATCCCCAGTGCTCCAGCACGATCTCGTCAAAGCCCAGCCGGGCCAACTCCACCATCAGGCCCACCAGATAGTCCTGCACCTCTGGATCAGAGGGGGAGGCCCAGTGCAGTCCATCGCTGTCCTTCCAGCGGTAGCCGCTTCCGGTGCGGATGGTGTGTGCCATGTTGGAGCCCAGGGCCTCGTCCCGGAAGCAGGACAGACGGGCGATGGTGCAGAGGCTGTCCTGATCCCAAGCGGACAGCTGTCTGTTGATCTCGGGAGCCTCCGCCCCGGGCAGTTTTGCCGCTCCGGCCAGGGGCTGCTCCGACTGCCAGCCCAGCCGCCCCTGGGCGTCCTTCATTTCCACCACCACGCTGTTGGCCCCTGCCTGCTCCGCAAGCGTGGCGGCGCTCCCATCCAGCAGGGCGGACAGCGGTACAGCCGCCGCCGCTGTGGCCTCCGCGGGCTGGGGAGGCTCCACCGGATGAGAGGTGTCCTCCTTTGGCTCGGGCTCCTCCACCACCACGTCTACCTGGCCGGGGTCGACCGGCTTGGGCGTTTCCTGTTGGAGGAAGGGGAGAGTCAGTCTCAGACCTCCGTCCGTGTAGGTGAAATATTTCTGCCCCCACAGCAGTGCGGCCACAGCCAGGGCGGCCAGAATGGCCAGGATCAGCGCGATCCACTTCAGCCAGTCTGTGGCGGTCCTTCTCCCGTGGTAGGATCGATAGTCAAATTTGGTGTGTCGCATCCCCGTCCTCCTCTCCGAAACGAACGCCCTGTTCATTCTGTCCCTCCTGCCGGTTTTTAGCCCGGGGCGGAGTATCTTTTGAGCGGCGCGCCTGCCGCTCCGGTCAGCCGATGACCATTCCGCCGTCTACCGGAAGCACCTGGCCGGTGATGAAGCCGGCGGCGGGAGAGGACAGAAAATACACGGCCTCCGCCACCTCCTCCGGCTGACCGATGCGGCCCAGAGGGGTCTCTTCCGCCAGAACGGCCATATCCTCAGCGCTCAGATGGCGGTTCATATCGGTGTCGATCACCCCGGGGGCCACACAGTTTACCCGGATGTGGGAGGGCCCCAGCTCCTTGGCCATGGCACGGGTCAGACCGATGATCCCCGCCTTGGAGGCGGAGTAGGCCGCCTCACAGGAGCCGCCTGTGATCCCCCACATGGAGGAGATGGTGACGATGCTGCCCGCCTGCCGCCGGACAAAGCCCGGGACTACCGCCCGCAGAACATGGAACACCCCGTCCAGATTGGTGCCCATCAGCTCCCGCCAGCCCTCGGTGCTCAGATCGGTGAGCAGCATCTGGGGCGCGGCGACCCCCGCGCTGCACACCAGGGCGTCCAGCCCACCCAGAGCCCGCTCTGCGGCCTCGGTCAGGGCGGCAGCCTCCTCCGGCCGTGAGACGTCTCCCGGGATGGCCTGGGCACAGACGCCCCACTCCCGCAGCTCTGCGGCCAAAGATTCCGCCGCCGTCCGGGAACGGCAGTAGTTTACCGCCACGTCCCAGCCGCCCCGTGCAAACCGCCGGGCAGCCGCTGCGCCGATCCCCCGGGACGCCCCGGTGATCAGCACGGCTGGACGCTGTTTTGTTCTCTCCTCCATGGGTGTGTCCTCCTGTCCGCCGCGGTATTTCCGGCGTTTTCTGCCCACATTGTAACCGTTTTCCGCCCCGGACGCAAGAGCCGGACCGCCGTTCCGGAGCGTATTTTTCACCGTTTGGGCCTCTGAACGGAAAATTTACACTTTTTTAATAGAACGGACACAGAATTTGCAAAATGTTTACAGGAATTTCTTGCTTTTTTTACGAACATACTTATAATAATATCGGACTGCCAGGGAAATGGCCTATCTGCTGCTGCGGCAGCTGCCCTGCTCCGGCAGAACGTGTCTGATGAAACTGCGGCATCTCGAGGTAAATTCTTATGAAACGGCTGCTTTTTGTATACAATCCCACCTCCGGCAAGGGGGCCATCACCGGAAATGTGACCACCATCGTGGACGCCTTTACCAAGGCCGGCTGGCTGGTCACCATCTATCCCACCCAGGGCGCTGGGGACGCCACCCGGATCACCCGGGAGCTGGCTCCTCAGTTTGACCGGGTGGTCTGCTGCGGGGGAGACGGCACCCTGAGCGAGACGGCTGCCGGGCTGCTCGCCCTCTCCCAGCCTCCTCTGCTGGGTTATATCCCATCCGGCTCCACAAACGACTGCGCAGCGACCCTCCGTATCCCCCAGGGCTATAAGCCGGCCGCGGAGCTGGCCGCCGGCAGCACCCCGCCGCTGAAATGGGACATCGGGACCCTCAACGACCGCCCCTTTGTCTATGTGGCCGCCTTCGGGGCCTTTACCGAGGTGGCCTACGACACCCCTCAGGAGCTGAAAAACGCCTTTGGACACCTGGCCTACATCATGGCCGGGATCGCATCCCTGCCCTCCATCACCCCGTACCATCTGAAGCTGGAGTATGACGGCCATACCATTGAGGACGACTTTTTCTATGGCATGGTGTGCAACACCTACTCCGTGGGCGGGATCAAGAATCTGCCCACTGACCGGGTGGACCTGAACGACGGCCTGTTTGAGGTCATTCTGGTGCGCAAGCCCATGAACATCTTCGACATCGGGGCCGGGCTCCAGGCCCTGCTCCGCCCCGGCGCGGCGGAGGAGAGCGGCGCACTGCTCTCCTTCCATGCTGCCCACCTCCGCTTCCTCAGCGAGAAGCCCATTCCCTGGACCATCGACGGGGAGTACGGCGGCAGCCACGAGATCAATGAGGTCCGGAACCACTATCAGGCCCTGTCCATCATCGCTGGGCCGGACGCATCCAAATAGACAGATTTGAACCGCCGCGGAATGGAACGATTCTGCGGCGGTTTTTCTGCGGCACGTTTACGCGGGAGATAAAAATTTTGAGTCCCCTGAGATTTTTGTGCCATCTGATGGATATTCCTCTATGAAAGGCCTTTCAAAGCGAACCAAACTAAGGAGGTGATCCAAGTTGACCGGAGAGGCATTTGCCCAGGCGGTCCGCACCTATGGAGACACCGTCTACCGGGTCGCATTCCACGCGCTGAACAGCCGTGAGGATGCGGAAGATGTGATGCAGACTGTCATGCTGAAGCTGTTTGAATGCGGCAAGGAATTTGAGAGCGAGGCGCATTTGAAGCACTGGCTGCTGCGGGTGTCGGTCAATGAGAGCCGCAGGCTGCTGCGTTCCTTCTGGCGGCGTGTCTCCGTCCCACTGGACGACTGGCACGAGCTGGTAGCCCCGGAGCACGGGGAACGGGCGGAGCTGCTGGAGGCTGTGATGGCGCTGGAGCCCAAATACCGGCTGGCCATTTATCTCTACTACTATGAAGGACTGACGGTGGCTGAGACAGCTGCCGCCATGAGAGCCAATCCATCCACGGTGCAGACCTGGCTGCTTCGGGCCAGGGCCCGTCTGAGGAGCGCGCTGGATGAGACGGCGGAGGATCAGGAGGGAAGCGTTTATGTTCGACCACAAGGAGTATTGTGAAGTGTGCCGGGAGCTGCGGGCCCCTGAGAAAAAAATCGAGGAGATCGTTGCCATGACAGAGCATCGTACACAAAAGAGACGGTTCCGCTCATTGGGAGCGGGCCTGGCGGTCTGTGCCGCCGCAGCCACCATGGTGGTGGGGGTGGCCGCCGCCAACCCGGAGGCCGCACAGGAATTTTTTGCCCACATCACCTCAGTCGTGACGGTGGGAGAGTTCCGGCGGGATCTGACCACCGGGGACGGCGAGCAGGTCACAGTCCTGGATCTGCCTCAGGCTGCGGTGGAAAACCGAAATGGACGGGCCATTCTGGTGGTGGATGGGGAGGAGACGGACATCACCGGGCAGCTGGAGAACGCGGGCAGCTACACCCGTGAGGCATCCTCTGAAGGAACGCAGGTGGCGATCACGGTAGAGGGCAGTCCTGTGAAGTGGACGCTGACCACGACGGTGGAGACTGCGGACGGGATGGTCTACACCTTTTCCAGTGATTCGGATGGAGACAGCGGGGCGCGCCTTGACGGGGCGGAGGGGGAGGCAGAGACCACCGTCTCCACCTTTGACGGGGCAAGCTTTGCTGGCCCCCGTTCAGCTGAGGAGCTGGGGCGCTGAGATCAATGTCAATGAGGCGTGTGCCGGCGGCACACGCCTCATCGTTTGCCTGGAGACAGCCCAAAGCTGACGGTTGTATTTTTCCCGACGAGCCTCTATAATAGAGGCAGCAGGCGTCCGGCCGCGGCGCCGGGCAGAAGGAGGGGCCTCATGGAGAAGAGAGGGTGGATCGTGGGACTGGCGGCGCTGATGCTGCTGTCCGGGTGCGGCGCGCTCCCGGAGGAGGAGAATGGAGTGACAGAGGCCCTGCTGGGGGAGGCCGTCTCCACACGGTGGTTCGACTATACGGTGGAGGAGGCGGAGACCCGAAAGTCCTATGAGGGCTACGCTGCTTCCAGCGGGAACAAGCTGGTGGTGGTGGAACTGGAGCTGAAAAATACCTTCCACGAGGCGGTTTCCATGTATGACACGGATTTTCAGCTGTACTGGGGGGACTGCGGTCCGGATGAATGGGCCATGCCCCTGGATCCCTACTGTGAGGCTCAGCTGCCCCGGGAGTATGACCTGGAGGCCGGAAAGTCCCGGGAGGGTCTGCTGGTCTATGAGGTGCCGCGGGAGGAGACAGAGCTCACCCTGGCCTTTCTGGAGCTGATCGAGAACGGCACCGAGGAGGGCGAGGAGGGAGATCTGTTCCTGATCCGCTTCGCGGTGGAGTGACCGACCGGAGAGGATCCCGGGAGCGGCTTGCTTTTTCGTGCAAATCGCGGTATGATAGTGGCCGAAACAGAAGCCGCACAGGCGGCCCCGGGGCCGGACGGTGCGGAGAAAGAGGAACCTGTCATGCGTTTATTTGATACCCATGCCCACTATGATTCCGGGGCCTTCAACAGCGACCGGCTGGAGACCCTGGCCGCCATGCCGGAGCAGGGGGTGGAGCTGATCCTGAATCCGGGCTGTGACCTGGAGAGCTCCCGGACTGCCATCGCCCTGGCGGAGCAGTTCCCCTTTGTCTACGCCGCTGTGGGGGTCCATCCCTCCGACTGCGGGGCGTGGGAGGACAGCTGGCTGGAGCAGCTGCGGACCCTGGCCGCCCATCCAAAGGTGCGGGCCATCGGAGAGATCGGGCTGGACTACTACTGGAAGGACAATCCCCCCAGAGAGCTTCAGCAGAAGGTCTTTGCCCGGCAGCTGGAGCTGGCGGAGGAACTGGATCTGCCGGTCATCGTCCATGACCGGGAGGCCCACCAGGACTGCCTGGAGGTGGTCCGGGCCCATCCTGGGGTCCGGGGCGTGTACCACTGCTACTCCGGGAGCCTGGAGGACGCCAAGGTGCTGGTGAAGCTGGGATGGATGCTGTCCTTTACCGGCGTCATCACCTATAAAAATGCCCGAAAGGCTCTGGAGGTCATCCAGTGGCTGCCCATGGACCGGATCATGGTGGAGACCGACTCCCCCTACCTCACACCGGAGCCCTTCCGGGGCAAGCGCAACGACTCCGGCAAGGTCCATCTGGTGGCCGAGACCATCGCCCGGGTGAAGGGCATGGACCCGGAGGAGGCTGCCCGGATCACACTGGAAAACGGAATGCGGTTTTTCCGCATTGAAATTTGAAAAAGGAGGCGGGATGGTATGACCATCACCTATGAATATGAGGGTGCGCTGTATGTGAACCTCACCAACAAGTGCAACTGCAACTGCGAATTCTGCCTGCGTCACGGGAGAAAGGAGGGCTCCATCTATACGGAGGACTCCCTCTGGCTGGAGCGGGAGCCCACCCGGCAGGAGGCCCTGGACAGCTTCCTCAGCAGGGACGTGTGCTCCTATCGGGAGATCGTGTTCTGCGGCTATGGAGAGCCCACCTACCGCATCGAGGACATCCTCTGGCTGGTGGACCAGCTGAAGGAACGCTTCGGCGGGCAGCTGCCCCCGGTGCGCATCAACACCAACGGCCACGCCAACCTGATCCACGGCAGGGACGTGATCCCGGAGCTGAAGGGCCGGATCGACACCCTCTCTATCTCCCTCAACGCCAACAACGCCGCGGACTACACGGCGCTGTGCCACCCGGTCCAGGGGGAGGCGGCCTATCAGGCCATGCTGGACTTTGCCAAGGAGGCCAAGGACTATGTCCCCCATGTGATCTTTACCGTGGTGGACAAGGGGACCGCTCCCGAGGAGATCGAGGAGAGCCGCCGCATCGCAGAGAGCCTGGGAGTCCATCTCCGGGTCCGCAGCTACATCGATTCCTGATCGCATTCGAGATAAAACGATCCCCCCGGGCGGACAGCAGAAGAAATGCTGTCTCCGCCCGGGGGGATCGTTTTCTGATTTCGCGCCGCGCCCGGTCAGTCCTTCCGGTCAAACATGAAAAAGGTGAAGGTGCCTGTGGCCACCAGGGCCTCCGCCCCATTGCGCAGCTCCACCTGGATGACGGACAGGGTGTGCCCCTCTTTTTTGGGGACTGCCGTACAGGTGATCCGGTCCCCGTCCGCCGGCCTCAAGAACTCCATGGTGCTGCCTGAGGTCACGCAGCTGCGCCCGCGGGCGCAGGCACAGCAGCCCGCCACGGTATCCGCCAGAGTGGCCAGCGCCCCGCCGTGGACCTTTCCGTGGGGATTGATGCTGTCCGGCCCAACGGTCAGCACGCCCTCTGCCCGGCCGGGCGCCGCATAGGTGACCTCCACGCCGTTCTCATAGGAGAACTGGTGGGGGCGGTTGGTCAGCCCGCAGATCCAATGCGGCTCTGTTTGTCCGTTCATTTCTGTTGTGCCTCCTGTGCTCCCAATGTGGAATCCAGTGTACCACAACGGACTGTGTTCTGCAAGAGGGCTGCGGTATGGGTGCAGATGTCCTTGGGCCGGTTTTCCCGGGGCGGGGCGCCGGCTCCCCTCCGATGGTCGAAAAAACGGCGCAGAGCCTGCTGCGCCTGCTGATTTTGCGGAAAATTGTGCAGGAGAGGCGGACCATCCTGCGTTTTGCTCCGCCGATAAAAGTTTACAATTTGTACAAATTGTAAAAAAAGTCATAAAATCAGCGGAAAGAGGAATAGTTTTTAGAAGATCGGAAGGAAAAAGTCTGCTTTCTTGGAACCGGCTTGACAGGATAGACGATGGATAGGGAAAAATTCCTTGCATTTTAGGGCGATTTCGCCTACAATGGGTGCATACAATCCAAGGATTGTTTGCAATGCTTCAAACGTAGGGTGGTGAGGTGTCAATGGCAGTGGAAGCGATCCAACAGGTGACTGAGCTGGAGCAGACGGTGCGGCAGGAGAAAGAGGCTGCGGCGGCCGAAAGCAAGCAGCGCATCCTGGAGGCCCAGCGCTCCGCCCGGCGTCAGGTGGAGGAGTCCCGCCAGAACGCGGAGGCGGAGACCCGGCAGATGATGACGGAGGCGGAGCAGGAAGCGGCGAAATGGACCGCGTCTGTCCTGGAGCAGGCACGGCTGGACTGTGAGGAGAAAAAGCAGGAGGCCCGGGGCCAGCTGGATCAGGCGGTCGCTTTTCTGGTAGAAAAGGTTGTGAAAAGCTGATGGCGATTATCAAAATGAAGCGGCTGCACCTTCTGGCGCTGCGGAGCGACCGGGAGGAGTTGCTGCACACCTTGCAGCGGCTGGGCTGTGTGGAGATCAGCGAGCCGGCGGAGGCAGAAAACCGGCCTGACGCGCCCCCGGGAGACTGGGTGGGGCTGCCGGCCGGTCTGGAGCTTCAGACACCGGACGGCTCCGCCCTGGCCCGGGCTCAGGAGGAGAAGCAGTCGGCGGAGCGGGCGCTGTCCGTGCTGGCCCGCTGCGGGGCCAAGGGCAGAGGACTTCTCACCCCCCGGCCCCAGCTGACCGAGGAGGAGCTGTTTGAACCGGCCGCCTGCGCCGCAGGGATGCAGGCGGTGGAGAGGGTGCTCCAGAAGGACCGGGAGGCCGCTCTGCTCCAGGCGGAGCAGGGAAAGCTGACTGCCCGGAAGGCGGCGCTGGCCCCCTGGCTGTCCCTGGATCTCCCGCTGGAGAGTGGTTCCACCCGTGAGATGCTGGTGCAGTTCGGCACTCTGACCGCCGCACGCCCCCTGGAGGAGGCCCAGCAGGCGGTGGAGGGAGCCAGCGAACTGGCCCAGCTGATCCAGGCCAGCGCCAGCCGGGAGGTGCGTTACTGCCTGCTGGTCTGCCACAAGAGCGCCCAGGAGGCGGTCCTGGAAGCCCTGCGGGACTTCGGCTGGTCCAAAGTTCCGCTGAACGGATGGACCGGCACGGCCCGGGAAAATGACGCCCGTCTGGACCAGGAGCTGTCCGAAAACGCGGAGCGGCTCCGGCAGACAGAGGAAGAGCTGGCCGGCATGGCCGGTCTGGCGGAGGACGTCCGCCGGGCCTCTGACCGGGCCTCGGTGCGTATCGACCGGGAGGAGAGCCGGGCCAGGCTCCGGGATACGGAGCAGACCTTCCTGCTCCAGGGGTGGATCCCCGCGGAGCGGTGGGAGGAGACAGAGCAGAAGCTGTCCGCCTACCCCTGCGCCTGGCAGGTGGAGGACCCGGCGGAGGAGGAGTACCCCCAGGTGCCGGTGAGCCTGAAAAACAACTGGCTCACCCGCCCGCTGAATATGGTCACGGAGATGTATTCCCTGCCCGCCTACGGAACGGTGGATCCCAACCCCCTGATGGCCCCTTTCTTCATCCTGTTTTATGGTGTGATGATGGCCGACATGGGGTACGGGCTGCTGATGATGCTGGCCTCTGTGGTGGTGCTGACCAAGGCGCGGCCGCAGAAGGGGATGCACGACTTTTTTGCCCTGCTTGGCCTGTGCGGTGTGAGCACCTTCCTTATGGGGGCGCTGACCGGCGGCTTCTTCGGGGACTTCATCCCCCAGCTGCTGAAGCTGCTGAATCCGGAGAGCACCTTCGTGTGGTTCTGGCCGCCCCTGTTCACCCCGCTGGACAACACCCTTCAGATCCTGATCGGCTCCATGGCCCTGGGCGTCGTCCAGATCGTCACAGGCATGGCTGTCAGCTTCGTGCAGAAGCTCCGGAACGGGAAGTGGATGGACGCGGTGTGGGAGGAGGTCACCTGGTGGCTGGTCTTTGCCGGGATCGCCCTGGCGGCGCTGGGGACGACCAACCTGGTCCTGTACGCCGGCGTGGTCATGGTGTTTGCTGGACCGCTGATCACAGGGAAGGGCTTTGGGAAGCTCACCGGGATCTTCGGTTCCCTGTACAACCATGTGACTGGCTACTTCGGCGATATTCTGTCCTACTCCCGTCTGATGGCCCTGATGCTGGCTGGTTCGGTCATCGCCCAGGTGTTCAACACCCTGGGGGCCATCCCCGGGAACGTGGTCATCTTCGTGGTGATCTCCATGGTGGGCAACGCCCTGAACTTCGCCCTGAACCTGCTGGGCTGCTATGTCCACGACCTGCGTCTCCAGTGTCTGGAGTACTTCGGAAAATTCTATGAGGACGGCGGAAAGCCCTTCCGCCCCCTGGATCTGAACACAAAATACTACAACGTGGTCAAATAAGAGGAGGAAACCATTATGTATGCGAGCGATTTGACTCAAATGTTTGAGCTTCAGCAGGCAGGCACCCTGTTCGGCAGCTGGGGCGGTCTGGCTCTGGCCCTTCTGGGCGCCGGCCTGGCCGCGGTGCTCAGCGGGATCGGCTCTGCCAAGGGCACTGGCATGGCCGGCGAGGCGGGCACCGGCCTTCTGTGCGAGGATCCCAGCAAGTTCGGCAAGGTCCTGATCCTTCAGGTCATCCCCGGCACCCAGGGCCTGTACGGCCTGGTGGTGTGGTTCTTTGCCATCTTCCGCATGGGCCTGCTGTCCGGCACTCTGCCCGTGCTGACCATCGCCCAGGGCTTCCAGTATTTTGCCGCCTGCCTGCCCATGGCGCTGGGCGGACTGTTCTCTGCCATCGCCCAGGGCCGCGTGGCCGCCGGCTCCATCAACATCCTGGCCAAGAAGCCTGACCACTGGGCCAAGGGCATGGTGCTGTGCATCACCGTGGAGTTCTACGCCATCCTGTCCCTGCTGGCCTCCATGCTGATGATCATCAACATCAGCGGCTGAGGGAGCGGCGCGTATGGACGGAATTGAAAAGATCACCGCGCGCATCCGTGCAGATGCGGACGCGGAGCTGGCCCAGCTGCGGGAACAGACCGAGGCCCAGATCCTGGAGATCCAGACCCAGTCCAAGGCCCAGGCGGACCAGGAGCGGACGGCCATCCTGGCCAGAGGCCGGAGGGCGGCAGAGGAGCGGCTGGAGCGGCTGAAGTCCGCGGCTCAGCTGGAGCGGCGGAAGCTGGAGCTGGCCGCCAAGCAGGAGGTGCTGTCCGAGGCCTTTGAGCAGGCCCTGGAGAAGCTGTGCGCCCTGCCGGAGGAGGAGTACATCCAGCTGCTGACCGGTATGGTGCTCCAGGCGGTGTCCACGGGACGGGAACAGCTGGTGTTCTCGCCCCGGGACCGCAGCCGGATCGGCAAGCAGGTCGTCGTGGCCGCTAACGAGGCCCTGGTGAAGGAGGTGGCCCCGGAGCTGCCCGATTCGCTGACAGATTCCCGGGTGGGGGCGCTGCTGGGTAAGGTGGTCAACAGCGCCGCGGCCCAGATCACCGGCACCGGCCTGCTCTCCCTGTCGGAGGAGACCCGTCCCATCCGGGGCGGCTTTATCCTGGTGGACGGCCCGGTGGAGGTCAACTGCTCCTTTGAGACGCTGTTCCGCCTCCAGCGGGAGAAGCTGGAGAAGCAGGCGGCGGAGATCCTGTTTGGAAATTAGGAATGAGGAGTCAGGAATTGGGAATTGGCTGCCGTGCAGAAGAAAATTGACGGCAGAAGAGCCCCGCGTCCAAGCTGGAATGAGGAACGGGGCAGGGGTCGTGGAAGTCCTGATCCCGAATTTTTAATTCCTGATCCAAGAAAGGGGGGCGTATGTTGTCCCGTAAAAAAGATACGGATTATTTGGCCCTCTCCGCCCGGATCCACGCCATGGAGGGCCGGCTTCTGACCCGGGACCGGATGGACCGGATGATCGACGCCCGGGAGGAGAGCGAGGCGCTGAAGGTCCTCACGGAGTGCGGCTACGGCGGCGCGGAGGGCCTACGGGCCCAGGATGTGGAGCGCGTGCTGGCAGCTGCCCGGGCGGAGACCTTTCAGGAGCTGAGCACGGCCGCCCCCGATCCCCGGGTGGTGGATGTATTCCGGCTGAAATACGACTATCACAACGCCAAGGTGCTGGTGAAGGCGGAGGCCATGGGGATCGACGCCGGACGCCTGCTGCTGGACGGCGGGCGCGTGCCCGTGTCTGAGTTGGCCGAGGGCTATCAGAAGGATCAGCTCAGCGGCCTGTCCCCCCGCCTTCAAAGCGCGGTCCGGGAAGCCCGGGAGACTCTGGCCGCCTCCCACGATCCACAGCTGGCCGACCTGGCACTGGACCGGGCCTGCTATGAGGAGATGGCCCAGCTGGCCCGGGAGACCGGGAGCGGCTTCCTCCAGGGATATGTCCGCCTTGCGGTGGATGTGGCCAATCTGAGAGCCGCGGTCCGGGTGGCCCGGATCGGGAAGGGAAGCGAATTTTTGTCCCAGGTGCTGCTGCCCGGCGGGAGCGTGTCCCAGCGGACCCTGGCCGCGGCCAGGGGAGAGGAGCTGGACGCCCTGTTCCAGAACGGGGCGCTGGCTCAGGCTGCGGAGCTGGGGAGCAAGGCGGCCCGGCCGGCGGGCGGCTCCCTCACCGCCTTTGAGCGGGAGTGCGACAACGCCCTGACCCGCTATTTGGGGGACGCCCGGCGGGTTCCCTTCGGTGTGGAGACGGTCATCGCCTATCTGTACGCCAAGGAGGCGGAGCTGACGGCCATCCGCACCATCCTGGCCGGCCGGCGGGCCGGTCTGGACGGGGCCGTCATTCGGGAGCGCCTGCGGGAGACCTATGTATAGCGGAGGTGGATGGAGATGTATCGCATCGCAGTGATCGGAGACCCGGACAGTGTGCTGGGCTTCAAAGCCCTGGGGCTGGAGGTGTGTCCGGCGGAGGATGTGGAGCAGGCCCGACAGGCCATCCACCGGATGGCAAAAGAGAACTACGCCATTTTGTACCTCACCGAGCAGCTGGCCGCCCAGCTGCAGCCTGAGATCGCCCGGTATCAGGACGCCCTGACCCCGGCCATCATCCTCATCCCCGGCAAGGAGGGCTCACTGGGCATCGGCATGGCCAATGTCACCAACGCCGTGGAGCGGGCAGTGGGCGCAGATATTTTATAAAAATTGACCCGAAAGAAGGTTATAAGCCTATGGGAAAGATCGTCAAGGTCTCCGGCCCTCTGGTGGTGGCCACAGGGATGGAGGAGGCCAACATGGCCGACGTGGTCCGTGTGGGCGAGCAGCGCCTGATCGGCGAGATCCTGAACATGACTGGGGACGCCGCCTCCATCCAGGTCTATGAGGAGACCTCCGGACTGGGTCCCGGCGCAGAGGTGGTCACCACTGGCGCGCCCCTGTCCGTGGAGCTGGGCCCCGGCCTGATCGAGAATATTTACGACGGGATCCAGCGCCCCCTGGAGGTCATCCGGGAGGTCAGCGGAAGCAACAGCCTCCCCCGGGGCGTGGAGGTGCCCGCCCTGGACCGGGAGAAGAAGTGGGAGTTCACCCCAACGGTCCAGCCCGGGACCCGGGTGGTGGGCGGCGATGTGCTGGGCACGGTCCAGGAGACTGAGTCCATCCTGCACAAGATCATGTTGCCCCCCAGGATGAAGGGGACCATCGTGTCCATCCAGGGCGGCTCCTTTACCGTCACCGAGACGGTGGCCGTGCTGGAGCAGGAGGACGGCTCCCAGGTGGAGCTGCCCATGATGCAGAAGTGGCCCGTCCGTGTGGGCCGCCCCTATAAGCACAAGTATCCCCCCGTGGTGCCTCTCCAGTCCGGACAGCGGATCGTGGACACCTTTTTCCCCGTGGCCAAGGGAGGCACCGCTGCCATCCCCGGCCCCTTCGGCTCCGGCAAGACGGTGATGCAGCACGCCCTGGCCAAGTGGTCCGACGTGGATCTGGTGGTCTATATCGGCTGCGGCGAGCGGGGCAACGAGATGACCGACGTGCTCCGGGAGTTCCCCGAGCTGGTGGACCCCCGTACCGGCCAGTCGCTGATGAAGCGGACGGTGCTCATCGCCAACACCTCTGATATGCCGGTGGCCGCCCGTGAGGCATCCATCTACACCGGAATCACCATCGCGGAGTATTTCCGGGACATGGGCTACGCCGTGGCTGTCATCGCCGATTCCACCTCCCGCTGGGCCGAGGCCCTGCGCGAGATGTCCGGCCGTCTGGAGGAGATGCCCGGCGAGGAGGGCTATCCCGCCTACCTCAGCTCCCGCCTGGCCCAGTTCTATGAGCGGGCCGGCTCTGTGGCCTGCCTGGGCTCCGATGAGGACCGCCGGGGCAGCCTCACCGCCGTGGGTGCGGTGTCCCCTCCCGGCGGCGACCTGTCTGAGCCGGTCTCCCAGGCCACCATGCGCATCGTGAAGGTGTTCTGGGCGCTGGACTCCTCTCTGGCCTACCGCCGCCACTTCCCGGCCATCAACTGGCTCAACTCCTACTCCCTCTACCTGGACTCCCTGAAGCCCTGGTATGACGAGCATCTGGGAAAGGACTTCCTTCAGAACCGGGAGTGGGCCATGGCCGTGCTTCAGGAGGAGGCCAGCCTGAACGAGATCGTCCAGCTGGTGGGCAAGGATTCCCTCTCCGCCAGGGACCAGATCACCCTGGAGACCGCCAAGATGATCCGGGAGGACTTTTTGCAGCAGAACTCCTTTGTGGACATCGACTCCTACTCGGAGTATGACCGGCAGGCCCGGATGCTCACCATCATCCGGGAGTACGACAGCCACTGCCGTGAGGCGGCGGAGCGGGGCGGAGACCTGGCTCAGATGTTCTCCATCCCTGCCCGGGAGAAGATCGGCCGGGCTAAGTCGGTTCCTGCGAACCAGTATATGGATAATTATGCCAATATTATGGTGGAGATGGATGAAGAGATCAACGCCATTGCGGAGAAGGGAGAGGAAGAACTGTGATCCGGGAATATAAGACGATCCAGGAGATCTCCGGCCCGCTGATGGTGGTGGACCACGTTCAGGGCGTCACCTATGACGAGCTGGGCGAGATCGAGCTGACAGACGGCACCGTCCGGCGCTGCCAGGTGCTGGAGGTCAACGGCGACTCCGCCGTGGTCCAGCTGTTTGAAAATTCCGCCGGCATCAATTTGGCCGAGTCCAAGATCCGCTTTCTGGGACATCCCCTTCAACTGGGCGTCTCAGAGGATATGCTGGGCAGGGTATTTAACGGCATGGGCCAGCCCATCGACGGCGGCCCCGCCATCCTGGCGGACGAGTACCGGGACATCAACGGCCTGGCCATGAACCCCGCCGCCCGGAACTACCCCAACGAGTTCATTCAGACGGGGATCTCCACCATCGACGGACTGAACACCCTGGTCCGCGGACAGAAGCTGCCCATCTTCTCCGGCTCCGGCTTGCCCCATGCGGCGCTGGCCGCCCAGATCGCCCGCCAGGCCAAGGTGCTGGACGGCGACTCCAACTTCGCCGTGGTCTTTGCGGCCATCGGCATCACCTTTGAGGAGTCGGAGTTTTTCGTCAGCGAGTTCAAGCGCACCGGCGCCATCGACCGCACGGTCCTGTTCACCAACCTGGCCAACGACCCCGCCGTGGAACGCATCGCCACCCCCCGGATGGCCCTCACCGCCGCGGAGTATCTGGCCTTTGAGAAGGGGATGCACGTTCTGGTCATTATGACCGACATCACCAACTATGCCGAGGCCCTCCGGGAGATCTCCGCCGCCAAGAAGGAGGTCCCGGGCCGCCGCGGCTACCCCGGCTATCTGTACACCAACCTGGCGACCCTGTATGAGCGGGCGGGACGTCAAATGGGACGGGAGGGTTCCATTACCCTCATCCCCATCCTGACCATGCCCGAGGATGACAAGACCCATCCCATCCCCGACCTGACCGGCTACATCACCGAGGGACAGATCATCCTCTCCCGGGAGCTGTACCGCAAGGGGATCAACCCGCCGGTGGATGTGCTCCCCTCCCTGTCCCGTCTGAAGGACAAGGGTACCGGCGCAGGCAAGACCCGTGAGGACCACTCCGGCACCATGAACCAGCTCTTTGCCGCCTATGCCACCGGAAAAGAGAACAAGGAGCTCATGTCCATCCTGGGTGAGGCCGCCCTCAGCCCCACCGACCTGCTGTACGCCAAGTTTGCCGACGAGTTTGAAAAGCGCTATGTCTCCCAGGGGACGGACGAGAACCGCTCCATTGAGGAGACCCTGGACCTGGGCTGGGAGCTGCTGTCCATCCTGCCCCGGAGCGAGCTGAAGCGCATCAAGCCGGAGTATATCGACAAGTACCTGCCCAAGAAGGAGGGCTGAGTCTGGCCCTGCCTGCCGCAGCAGGCGCTCCGGCCGGAAAGAGGTGAACCAAATTGCCAAGCACGACTGTCAATCCGACCCGTCAGGAGCTGACCCGGCTGAAAAACCGGCTGAGGACCTCCATACGGGGCCACAAGCTGCTGAAGGATAAGCGGGATGAGCTGATGAAGCAGTTCATGGACGTGGTGCGGGAGAACCGGGCGCTCCGGAAACGGGTGGAGGAGGGGCTCATGCGGGCCCACGGCTCCTTTACCGTGGCGGCCGCCCTCATGTCCCCGGAGATGCTGGAGCAGTCCCTGCTCTATCCCAAGCAGTCTGTGGAGCTGGATATGACCTTCCAGAATATCATGTCGGTGGACGTCCCGCGCTATCACTTCAAGACCAAGAGCCAGGACCCGGGGGAGGTCTACCCCTATGGCTTTGCCCAGACCAGCGGCGAGCTGGACGACGCGGTGGATGCCATGTCCCAGGTCTTTGCGGATATGCTCAAGCTGGCCGAGGTGGAAAAGACCAGCCAGCTCCTGGCCCAGGAGATCGAAAAGACCCGCCGCCGGGTCAATGCCCTGGAGTATGTGAAGATCCCCCAGATGCAGGAGAGCATCAAGTATATCACCATGAAGCTGGATGAGAACGAGCGGGCCAATACCATTCGTTTGATGAAAGTGAAGGACATGATCCTGAAGGAAGCCATCGAGGAGCGCAGAGGCGAGAACGCCAGAGCCGCAAGGGTTTGGGGTAATTCGTCCGAGACCCCTGAGAGCGTATAAAAGGCGGTTTTACCGCAATTTTACCGCTTCTGCGATGGGACGATAAGTGAAAAGCTGGTACTGTTTGGGATGCCCTGAACAGTGCCAGCTTTTTGTGATGCCTGTGCGCAGACGGGCAGACGGAGAGCCCCGACACCGCGCAGAGCAGTGACGAACAGGCCCAAAAATTGATCCAGGATTTGCTGGATCAATTCAACGAGGAGACGCCGTAAGGGCCGTCAAAATGGGTGAGGTTCCGGGTGCAAATGCCCGGAGGGACACTTGACTTTTTCAAGCTTTGGTGTTAATATAAAAATGTAATAAGAATGATTCTTGTTATATATCCGGCACTCTGGCGGCGATGAACAGGGCAGCCTGCCGGGGCGGAACGAAAAAAGTGTTGCAGAAAGGATGAACCAGACCATGGCAGAATTGAAGGGAAGCAAGACCGAGCAAAACCTGTGGACCGCGTTTGCCGGGGAATCCCAGGCCCGGAACAAGTATACCTACTTTGCCTCGAAGGCCAAGAAGGACGGCTATGTCCAGATTTCCAAGATCTTTGAGGAGACCGCCGCCAACGAGAAGGAGCACGCCGAGATCTGGTTCAAGCTGCTCAACGGCATCGGGACCACGGCGGAGAATCTGGAGGCTGCCGCCCAGGGCGAGAACTATGAGTGGACGGAGATGTATGCCACCATGGCCAAGGAGGCCAGGGAGGAGGGCTTCGACCACATCGCCTTCCTGTTTGAGGAGGTGGCCAAGATCGAGAAGGAGCACGAGGACCGCTACCGCAGGCTGCTGGCCAATGTAGAGGGCGGACTGGTGTTCTCCCGGGACGGAGAGATGATCTGGCAGTGCAGCAACTGCGGCCACATCCATGTGGGTAAGCAGGCCCCGGAGATGTGCCCCGTCTGTGCCCATCCCAAGGCGTATTTCCAGCTGAAAGCGGAGAATTACTGACTGAAACAGGACCGGGAGCCTTACGGCTCCCGGTTTTTTGTCTGTATTCACAAAATCTTTACACAGAAAGATAGAGGCGCGCACTTGCCAAAAAAGCGCAGGTTGTATATAATAGTCATGCGTGGAAAATTAAAGGAGTTGTTATTTTGTTTTCCCTATTAAAGCCAAAGAAGTGTGCGCTGGCCCTGCTGGGCAGCGCGATCCTTGCCTTTGGCCTGTACAACGTCCATGCGCTGTCCGGTGTGACGGAGGGCGGCGTGTTGGGCATGACCTTGTTTCTGCACCACTGGTTTGGGCTGTCGCCGGCCATATCGGGGCTGGTCCTGAATGCGGCCTGCTACTGGATGGGCTGGAAGCTGCTGGGGCGTGAATTTATCGCCTATTCTATCGTAGCCGGGGGCGGCTTTTCCCTGTTCTACGGCGTGTGCGAGCAATTTGATCCCCTCTGGCCCCAGCTGGCGGAGCATCCGCTGCTGGCTGCGGTGCTGGGCGCCTTGTTTGTGGGCGTGGGCGTGGGCATCAGCGTCCGCGCGGGCGGGGCTCCGGGGGGCGATGACGCCCTGGCCATGAGCATTTCCGCGGTGAGCCACTGGGACATTCAGTGGGCCTATCTCATCAGCGATCTTGTGGTGCTGGCCCTGTCGGCCACATACATCGACTGGAAGCGGCTTGCCTGCTCGCTGCTGACGGTGATCCTGTCCGGACAGATCATCGGTCTGGTCCAGAAGATCGGAAAAGAGCCGGAGGAGGAGCAGACGCCCGTAACAGAAGAAAGCTGATCCAAAGCGTCTGTTTTGTCATCAATTCCACGCATGAAAGAGAGAAAACCCCTGTATCCACCCGGAAGGTTCCGGGACGGATACAGGGGTATTTTGCAGCGTTTGTCCCGTGATCAGGACTCACAGCACCTTGCTGAGGAACAGCTGGGTGCGGGGGTTCTGGGGGCTGTCAAAGAGGGCTTGGGGGGTGTTTTCCTCCAGGATGGCGCCGCCGTCCATGAAGATGACCCGGCTGGCCACCTCCCGGGCGAAGCCCATCTCGTGGGTGACCACCGCCATGGTCATGCCCTCCTGGGCCAGATCCCGCATCAGGTCCAGCACCTCGCCCACCATCTCGGGGTCCAGGGCGGAGGTGGGCTCGTCAAAGAGCATGACCTCCGGCTCCATCGCCAGAGCGCGGACGATGGCGATGCGCTGCTTCTGGCCGCCGGAGAGCATATTGGGGTACTCATTGGCCTTGTCGGCCAGACCGATGCGCTCCAGCAGCGCCATGGCCTGCTTGTCCGCCTCCTCCTGGGTCTTGAGCTTCAGCTGGACGGGGGCCAGGGTGATGTTCTTCTGGACCGTCATGTGGGGGAAGAGGTTGAAGTGCTGGAACACCATACCCATCTTCCGGCGGTGGAGGTCGATGTCCACCTTTTTGTCCGTGATGTCCACGTCGTTGAAGTAGATGTGGCCGGAGGAGGGGACCTCCAGCAGGTTCAGGCACCGCAGCAGGGTGGACTTGCCGGAGCCGGAGGGGCCGATGATGGCAACCACCTCGCCCTTCTGAATGGTCAGGGAGCAGTCGTTCAGGGCCTTGACCGCCCCGTGGTTGAATTCCTTGATCACGTGCTCCACACGGATCAGATCACCGCTTGTCGCCACGGCGCATCCTCCTTTCAATGGCCTCGATGGCCTTGCTGGCGGGGAAATTGATGCAGAAGTAGATCAATGCAATAAATACGAAGGGGCCTACCGAAATCAACGTAGTGCCGGAGACATTCTTTGCGGCAAACATCAGCTCGCCCATGCCGTAGGCGGAACAGACAGAGGACTCCTTCACCATGGTGACCACCTCGTTGGCCAGGGCGGGGAGGACGTTCTTCACCGCCTGGGGCAGGACAACCAGCTTCATGGCCTGCCATTGGGACAGGCCCAGAGAGCGGGCGGCCTCGGTCTGTCCGCTGTCCACCGCCAGGATGCCGGCCCGGAAGATCTCCGCCACATAGGCGGAACTGTTCAGTGCCAGGGACACCACGAAGGGGATGAACATATCAAGACGGATAAAGCCAATGTAGACCCGGGGAACTTGAATGATGTAAAAGACGCCGAAATAGATAATGGCCAGCTGGACCATCAGGGGAGTGGAACGGAATACCGCGATATAGGCGCCGGACAGCCCGTGGATGAAACGGTTCTTGCTCAGACGCATCAGGGCCAGCAGCAGGGCTGGGATCACAGCCAGCAGCACCGCCACAATGGACAGAGCCAAAGTGTTCAGAACGCCGTCTACAAAGTAGGAGGCGTACTTGGGCAGGAAGGAGAAATTGATGAAGCTGGCTGGGAATGTGGGATCAAACATTTTTGAGATGGCTTCTAGCATGGCGGGACTCCTTTATGTTGTAACGGTTGGGATGACATAGGACCGTGGAGGGCCGGAATAACCGGCCCCCCACGGGGGATCCGTATGATTAGGGAGGTGCGGCGGGAGTTAACCCTCCAGAGCCTGAGAGCTGAGCTCGTCAGCCTTCTCGATGAATCCGTCCATGGTGCCATCGGAAAGCACCTTGGCAATGGTCTCATTGATAGAGGGGAGCAGGCCCTTGGGGTCGCCCTTGGCCACCCAGACGCGGTAGGGCTCCACATAACTGCTCATGTCGATGTCCACAGCGGCCAGCTCGGAGTTAGAGGCCAGATACTGGTCCGCCACAGCGCCGTCCAGCACCAGGGCGTCGCACTTGTCATACACCAGGTTGTTCACCAGGTCCACCACAGAGGACATGGAGACCAGATCGGCGCCGGTCATGTACTTGTTAACGATGGTCTCCTTGGTGGTTGCGGTCTGAGCGCCCACAGCTTTACCAGCGAAGTCCTCCAGGGAGGTATAATTTCCTTCATCGCCCGCGCTGACAACGATTTTGGGGGGCAGGTCGGAGTAGTAGCCATCGGAGTAATCAGCGGCGGCCGGACGGACACCCTCTTCATCGATCTCGGCGGCGGCGATCACCATATCGCACTGTCCCTGGTTCAACAGGGTGAACAGGTTGTTGAAGTCCATATGGACCACCTCGAACTCAGCGCCCATGTCCTCAGCGATCTGCTCGCCCAGGAACACGTCGATGCCCACGATCTTGTCCTCGCCGTCCTGAAGGACATGGAACTCGAAGGGGGGATAGTCGGCGGAGGTGCCCATCACCAGTTTATCCACCCCGGGGGCGGAGGCGCTGGCGTCATTCTGGCTGGCGGAGCCGGAGGCCGCGCCGGAGCTGGCGGAGCCATCGGAGCTGCCGCCGCAGGCGGTCAGTCCCAGAGCCATGGTCAGAGCCAGGCCCATTGCAAGAACATTCTTTTTCATCATTTCCAATCTCCTTTTCATCAGAGCGGCGTCCGCCGCCCTTCCTTCAGGTTGATATGAGTATACTCCTAAAAAATATGCACCGTCAATAGATAAATATGCAAATTCTTCGGAAAAGACAAAAATTTTTTGGCGCAAATGACCGAGGCCGGGAAAATATCGTTGAAATTAGAGAAAAAAGAGGGTATAATGCTGAGAAATGCAGGAGAGAAACAGGCGGGTTTTCCCGGGAAAGATCCGGGCGGGCTGCCGGAAAACAGGAGAGAATATGAATAAAAATTTGCATAATTCAGTTTTATACATCGATATGGGCCAGCTGCGGCGCAATGCGGAGGCCATTTTGCAGGAGCTGGACGGGGCCCAGATGATCCCGGTCCTGAAGGGGAACGCCTATGGTCTGGGCCAGGAGGAAGTGGGGGCCGCCCTGGCGGCCATCCCGGAGATCCGGACTATGGCGGTGGCCCAGGTGTCGGAGGGTGCGGCCCTCCGGCGGGCCGGGGTGAAGCAGGACATTCTGGTGCTGGGGGGCGTGCCGGTGCGGCTGCTGGCCCCGGCGGTGGAGCTGGGGCTGACGCTGACTGTGGGGCGGCCGGGCCTGCTGCCGCTGCTGGCGGAGCTGGGCCGGGCCCAGGGAAGGCCGGTGCAGGTACAGATCAAGGTAGAGACCGGGCTGCACCGGTACGGCCTGACGCCTGGGGCGGAGCTGGATGGACTGCTGGCGGAGTGGCGGGAGCACGCGCCCTGGATCCGGGTGACAGGCGCGTTCACCCACTTCGCCGACCTGGGGGACCCGGCCCGCACAGAGGAGCAGTTCCAGACCTATCTGAGGGGGGTGGCCCAGCTGGAGCGGGGTGGGATGGAGATCCCCATGCGCCATGTGTCGGCCAGCGCCGCCAGCGAATATGCCTCCCAGTACCGGCTGGACGGGGTGCGCATCGGCCGGCGGCTGTACATGGACCACCCCACCGCCCCCATGGGGACGGTCCGGGAGGTGTGCTCCTGGCGGGCCTGGGTGACCCGGGTGCGCCCCCTTCGGGCGGGGGACGCCCTGGGCTACGGCGGACACGTCCGGATGCCCCGGGATGGCATGGCTGCCACCATCTCGGTGGGCTATGGCGACGGCCTGGACCCGGAGCTGGTCCGGGTGGGCGGGCCGGTGCTCATCGGCGGCCAGCGGGCGCGCCTGCTGGCCTGCTGCATGGATCAGACCGTGGTGGACGTGACCGGGATCCCCTGTGCGGTGGACGATGAGGTGACCCTGCTGGGGGGCGACGGACGCGGGAACTGGCTCTCCGCCCAGGAGGTCTCCCTGCTGATCGGGGAGGACGAGGGCTGCGGCCTCACATCCCGGCTCAGCGGCCGGGTGGGGAGGGTGTACCTGGAAGCCTCTCCAGAAAGTATCTGTCAAGTAAAATGACTTTGCAAACAATGGGCGTGAAAGCATTGCGCTCCCCTGTGCAGAGACCGGCCGCCGCCCGCAGTCCAGTTGAGGGCGGGGCCGGTGCAGCTGAATTTACAAAATGTACTTGAAAAATTTTTGAAAAGCAGTAAGCTGTTAGGCATGGAAAAACGCCCCGGGGCCGGGGCGCGGGAGGCTGAGGAATGGGAAGACTGCTGCATCACGATATGCTGTTCAGGTTGGCGGCCAGCGTCCGGGAGAGTCCGGAGCAGTGGCTGTCCCGCCTGATTTTTCTGCTGGGACCCTGGGAGTCCTTCTGGATGGTGGAGATCCTGAATGGGAACGACGTATTTTCAGATCTCTACCCCTGGCAGGTGCTGATGAACCTGATCTGGTACTATCTGCTGTTTCTGCTGTGCCGTCTGGTCCTGGGCCGGCGGCGCAGGGCGGCGGCCGCGGCGGCGGGGCTCAGCTTTTTTGTTGGGATCGTGAACCACTATGTGCTCCGCTTTCGGGGGCGGATCCTGTTTCCGGCGGATCTGACCGCCTGGGAGACGGCGGCCAACGTGGCGGACGCCTTTGATTTTTCTCTGGATGCAGCCATGCGCCAGGGGGCGGTGCTGCTGGTGGCCTACCTCTTTCTGGTTTGGATGTGTGTTCCGCAGAGAAAGCGGGACAAGCTTCCCCGGTGGCTGGCCGGTCTGCTGGTCCTGGTAGAGGTAGGGTACTGCTTCGTCTTTTTTAAGACGGGGGCCCTGCCCGCCCTGGGGATCTACACCCAGCAGTGGGTGACGCAGGCCAACGGCTTTCTGCTGAATTTCACGGTGGCCCTGCGGTACAGCGCCCTGGACAAGCCGGAGGATTACAGCCGCGGCCAGGTGCTGGAGCTGATGGAGTCGTATCCCACAAAAGCGGGAGACCCATCTGTGGTGCGGCCCACGAACATCATTGTGGTGATGAATGAGTCCTTTGCGGATCTGACCATTTTCGAGGGGCTGGAGGTATCGGAGGATCCCACTCCCTTCCTGCACTCCATGGAGGAAAACACGGTCCGGGGCTGGATGTACTCCCCGGTGACCGGCGGCGGGACGGCCAGTGTGGAGTTTGAGTACCTCACCGGATTTTCGACCATCTTCCAGCCGCCCCATACCGTGGCCTATCAGCTGTACGCGGAGGAGGGGATGCCCTCTCTGGCTGCCCTGGCGGGGAGCGTGGGCTATGACTCCACTGCGTTCCACCCATATAAATCCTCTGGCTGGAACCGGCCCATCGTGTATGAGGATATGCGCTTTGACCACCAGCTGTATGAGGAGGATGTGACCGAGCCCTATCTCATCCGGCGCTATGTCTCCGACCAGTCGGACTATGAGATGCTCTACTCCATCACCGACCGGGCGGAGGGGGACCCGGCATTTATCTTCAATGTGACCATGCAGAACCACAGCAGCTACGCCCAGGGGTGGAACAACCTGGAAAAGACCATCACCCTTCCCACAGAGCAGCGGACGGCGGATACCACCGCGGAGCAGTATCTGGCCCTGATGCGGGCCAGCGACGACGCCCTGCGGGACCTGATCACCCACTATGAGCAGTCCCCGGAGCCCACCATGGTCGTCTTTTTCGGCGACCACCAGCCGCCCCTGAAAAACGCCTTCTATGAGCAGCTCTACGGCAAGCCTCTGGACCAGCGCACCACAGAGGAGGTGCTGAAGCAGTATGCCACCCCCTTCTTCCTCTGGACCAACTACGACATTCAGGAGCGGGAGGACGTGGTCCTCAGCCCCAACTATCTGGGGGTGCTCACTGCCAAAGCGGCGGGACTGCCTCTGACCGGCTTTATGAGTTTCCTGTCCCGGCTGTATGAGGAGCTTCCGGTGATCACGCCGGTGGGGCTCATCACCGGGGACGGGCAGGCGGTGAAGCGGGAGGAGCTGACCGGGGAGCAGCAGGAGTGGCTGCTGACCTATGAGACCCTCAACTACTGTGGGATCGTGGACCTGGACGATGAGGTGCGGTCCATGTTCTGCCTGGACTGAGGCGGAGACAAAAAAGACCCCCTGAGGGGCGGCGGGACGGCCTGTTCCGGGGAACAGTCCTGTCCGGCCCCTGAGGGGGTGTTTTCCAAGCGGCTTGCCGGGTTCACGCCGGACGGAGGATCACGGGGTGTCCAGGTCTACCAGAATGTTGTCTGTGCCGTGCTCCTCAAATTCGGCGATATAGGCGTCGATGCGGTCGGCCAGCTCGTCATAGTTGCTCTCATCAATGGGGGCGTCATCCATATCCCTGCGGGCCAGGTCCTCCGCCAGGATCTCAAAAAACACATTGTTCTCATACTCCATGATCGCCTCGTGGATCCCACCCTCTACAAAGGCGCGGGAGGGGACGATCTCGCCGTGGTACAGCTCCGCCAGAGAGGGCATCCCCTCCAGAGCGGCCCTGCCAAACAAAAGGCTCTCCACCTCGTCGTAATCAGCGAAGCGCTGGTCGCCCCGGGTGGAGTTCAGGATCCAGTTCCCGATGTAGACCAGATCCAGCAGACGGCGGAACTGCTTCTGGCTCAATTCCAGGTTCATAGCGTGGCCTCCTTTCCCAGAACCGAAGTGGGTTTCTCCCACCACTTTATATTATAGTCTATGTCCCTGGGTTGTCAAATAGAGAATGAGAGATTTTATATGGAAAATCCCCCTTGTCATTTGGGATAAAATCGCATAAAATAAATAAGACAGCCGCTCCCCTTTACAGAATCTGCGTTCCAGTGTATAATACGTCCCGCCCCGGCTCCCATGTGCGGAAGGCCGGGGAAAATGAAGGACCAATGGAGGTTCCTATGGAAAAGAATGTGATCATCTCCATCAAGGGCGTTCAGCGGCTTGAGGACGCCGATCCGGATACGATGGAGCTTGTGACGGAGGGACGGCTGGAGCAGGATGGGAACAGCTATACCCTCTCCTATCAGGAGAGCGAGCTCACCGGCCTGGAGGGCACGCTGACCACCTTCCAGGTGGAGCCGGAGCGCGTGACGCTGCTGCGTGTGGGAGAATTCAATTCCCAGATGGTGTTCCAGGAGGGCCGCCGCCACCTGGCTATGTATAATACGCCCTATGGCTCCATGACCATTGGGGTGAATACCCGGCATCTGCTGGCCGACCTCACCGAGCGCGGGGGAGATATCGAGATCGATTATGCCATCGAGATCGACCACACCGTGGCAGGCCGGAACGTGTTCCAAATCAATGTGCGGGAGGCGGGGGAGACTGCGTCATAAGCGTGTGGTCGATCTCGATCCCAAGCGTTTTGCCAAAGGCAAAACCTTGCCGGAGGACGGGCTTTACCAAAAGCCCTCCTGCAAGGAGTTCCGTCGCCCGGAGGCGACGGAATAGAATCTGATCCCGTCATTTCCGGGGGCGTGTACCTCGGAAATGACACTTCTCACGAAAGATTTGTCGACAATTTCGCAAGAAATCGAGAAAAAGCTTTCGTGCATCTCCCCTCGAAAAAGGGGCTTTGCCTCTTTTTCGACAGGTTCAGGACGGGCTCTGCCCGTCCGAGGATTTTAAGCTGACTGGGTCCCCGCGGCGGCAGTCCGCCGTGGGCGGATCGACCACACCGTGGCAGGCCGGAACGTGTTCCAGATCAATGTGCGGGAGGCGGGGGAGACTGCGTCGTAAGAGCGGACCCATGTGCAAGCATATTTAAGTTCTTTTTGGTCCTTGTTCCAGGGGGAACAGGGCCGGAGAAAGGTGTGTAGAGAGATTATGTCGAATAAGATCCAGGAGGCCCGCGCCCAGGTCGCGGAGCTGACGCAGGCGGCCTATCTGCGGGCTGTGGAGGCGGGCAAGCTGCCCGCCGGAGCGGAGGTGAAGGCCACCATCGAGATCCCCAAGGATACCTCCCACGGGGACTACGCCTCCTCCTATGCCATGGCGGGGGCCAGAGCGCTGCACCAGGCTCCCCGGGCCATCGCCCAGACTATTGTGGACCACCTCGACCTGGAGGGGAGCTACTTCCAGAAGGTGGAGATCGCCGGCCCCGGATTTCTGAATTTTACCCTGGGTCCCAAGTGGTATCAGGCGGTCCTGACGGATGTGGAGCAGGAGGGGGCCGGCTACGGCTCCAACTCCGAGGGCGGCGGCGAGAAGGTCATGGTGGAGTTTGTCTCCGCAAACCCCACCGGCCCCATGCACATGGGCAACGCCCGCGGCGGCGTGCTGGGGGACACCCTGGCCAATGTGCTGAAGCGGGACGGCTGTGACACCTGGAAGGAGTTCTATGTCAACGACGCCGGCAACCAGATCCACAAGTTTGCCGTGTCCATCAATGCCCGGTATATGCAGCTGATCCTGGGGGAGGAGAATTTCCCATTCCCGGAGGAGGGCTATCACGGCGAGGACATCAAGGCGCTGGCCCGCGCCATCCATGACGCCCATGGGGACAGCTGGAAGGAGCTGCCCGAGGAGGAGCGCCTGGACAAGATGGCGGAGTACGGCCTGTCTGTGAATATCCCCAAGATGCAGGAGGATCTGAAAAAGTACGGCATCGTGTACGACCAGTGGTTCTTTGAGTCCTCCCTCCATGAGAGCGGCTATGTGGCCGAGACGGTGCAGATGCTCACCGAGAAGGGCTGGACCTATGAGAAGGACGGCGCCCTGTGGCTGAACACCACCCAGCTGCTGAAGGAGAAATTCATGCGGGAGGGCAAGACCCAGGAGCAGGTGGACAAGCTGGACCTGAAGGACGATGTGCTCCGCCGGGCCAACGGCTTCTACACCTATTTTGCCGCCGACATCGCCTACCACCGCAACAAGCTGGCGGTCCGGGGCTTTGACAAGGCCATCAACATCTGGGGCGCGGATCACCACGGCCATGTGGCGCGGCTCCAGGCGGCCCTGGACGGCCTGGGCCTGGACGGCTCCCACCGGCTGGTCATTGTGCTGATGCAGCTGGTCAACCTGATGCAGGATGGTAAGCCGGTGCGGATGTCCAAGCGCTCCGGAAAGGCCATCGCCCTCCACGATCTGCTGGATGAGATCAGCGTGGACGCCGCCCGGTACTTCTTCAACTCCCGGGCTTCCACCAGCCCCCTGGACTTCGACCTGGATCTGGCCGTCCGGGAGGACAGTGAGAACCCGGTGTACTATGTGCAGTATGCCCACGCCCGGATCTGCTCCCTCCTGTCCCGTCTGGCAGAGGAGGGGGAGAAGGTCCCCGCCGCCGAAGCGGTGGACGCCGGCGTGATGATCACCCCGGAGGAGCTGGCTCTGATCAAAGCCCTGGCCCAGTATCCGGAGGAGATCCATCTGGCCGCCCGGGACTACGATCCCAGCCGGATCAACCGCTATCTGGTGGCCCTGGCAGGGGACTTCCACCGGTTCTACAACGCCTGCCGCATCAAGGGGGAGGAGCCCGCGGTGCTCTCCGCCCGTTTGAAGCTGGCGGACACCGTCCGCGCGGTCCTGGCCAACGGCATGGGACTGCTGGGCGTATCGGCTCCGGAAAAAATGTGAGGAAACGTCAAAAAACACGCCTCAGGGCGTGTTTTTTGGCAGAGTCCCAGTTTGACTGCGGGTGCGGCGGGTTCGGGTTCCGTCCGAATGTGCCCCGTGGAATTGGGACGCGGCAGAAAGGAAAGTGAAGGACGATGGCACAGGAAAAGAAGGGTCTCTTTCAGCGCTGGGGGGAGTCCTTGAAGAAAAAACGCAGCTGGATCCTGTACGGAACGGCGGTGGTGACGCTGTTTATCACAGCGGCCTGCTGGACCCTGCTCCCGGCACAGGTGGTCATGCAGGCCGCCGCTGTGGGCAAGGCGGTGAATGTGGTGGCCAAGGAGACAGCGATCCTGGCCAACCTGGGGCTGACGGGGCTGTTTGCTGCGCTGTTTGCCTGGCGGCCAAAGGAGGTCGTCTACTTTGTGGCGCTGTGTCTGGCGGTCCTGCTCCAGCTCTCCCTGCTGCTGGTCAACCTGATGATGTGATATGGATCTGGAGAAGCTGAAGCAGAGTCTGATGGACCGGGAGCCCGGTCTGATGGACGCCACCGGTCGGTACAGCGTGCTGGTCCCGCTGGTGAAGGGGGAGCGCGGCTGTTCCCTTCTCTATGAGGTGCGGGCTGGCAGCCTGCGCCGGCAGCCGGGGGAGGTATGCTTCCCCGGTGGGAAGCTGGAGGCCTCGGAATCCCCGGAGGAGTGCGCCCTGCGGGAGACCTGGGAGGAGCTGGGGATCCCCCGGGAGAAGATCCACCTTCTGGGGCGGCTGGACTTTATTGCCCACCGGGCCAATTTCATCCTCTATCCGGTGCTTGCCCTGGTGGAGGGGGACGCGCTGGACAGCCTGCGTCTCAACCCGGACGAGGTGGCGGAGGTGTTCCAGGTCCCGCTGGAGCATCTGCGGCGGGAGGCCCCTCTGGAGTACCGCTATGACCTGATCCCCAGGACGGATGAGAATTTCCCCTATGAGCTGATCGGGATCCCGCGGGACTACCGGTGGCAGCCCGGAGGGGAGAATGTACCGGTCTATCCCTGGGAGGGCCGCGCCATCTGGGGGCTGACCGGGCGGATCACCCGGCATTTGACCGCCCTGCTGGAGGAGGCCGGAGTATGAGGCCAGAGCAGCTGGGCCCCTTCCTCCTGCGCCAGCCGCCGGGGGTCTTTCCACTGGGGGAGGACGCTCTGCGGCTGGCCGGCTTTGCCACGGTGCGCCGTGGGTGGAAGGTGTGCGATCTGGGTACGGGAAGCGGCTGTCTCCTCCTGCTGCTGTCCGGACGGGCACCCGGACTGGAGCTGTACGGTGTGGAGGCGGATCCTGCCGCCGCCCAGGCTGCCCGGGACAATTTAACGGAGAACGGTCTGGGCGGGACAGTCTGGACAGGGGACTGGGGGGCGCTGCCCAGCGGGACGGGTCCCTTTGACCTGGTGATCTCCAATCCACCCTACTTTGCCCAGGGCAGCGGGGCCTCTGGCGGCCCGGCCCGGATGGAGGGGCGGGACGGTCTGGAGTATCTGTGCCGCGCGGCTGCCCGTCTGACCCGGAACGGCGGTCGGTTTGCCCTGTGCCACCGTCCGGAGCGGCTGGCCGACCTGCTGTGTACCCTGCGGGCCTGCGGGCTGGAGCCCAAGCGCCTTCAGCTGGCCGCCCACGACCCGGAGCGGCCGCCCTCCCTGGTGCTGGTGGAGGCGGTGCGGCAGGGCAGGCCGGGTCTGGAAGTTCTGCCCACCCTGTACCGCAGAGACGCCGGAGGCGGAGAACGGGGGGCGTAAAAGTGGTCCCAACAAATACGATGTGTGGAGAGAAGCCTATGTCAGGAATTTTGTATCTGGTCCCCACCCCCATCGGGAATCTGGGGGACATCTCACAGCGGATGGCGGAGGTGCTGGAGCAGGCGGACTTTATCGCCGCGGAGGACACCAGAGTGTCGGTGAAGCTGCTGAACCACCTGGGTCTGAAAAAGCAGATGGTCTCCTATTACCGCCATAATACACAGACCAGCGGCCCGGCCATTTTGGAGCGCCTGCTGGCGGGGGAGAGCTGCGCCCTGGTGACTGACGCCGGGATGCCCGCCATCTCCGACCCCGGGGAGGAGCTGGTGGCCCTGTGTGCCGCCCATGGGGTGACGGTGACGCCCATCCCGGGCCCATGTGCTCTGGTGACCGCCCTGGCGGCCTCCGGCCAGCCCACGGGCCGGTTCACCTTCGAGGGCTTCCTGGCCATGAACAAGAAGAACCGCCGCCGCCACCTGGACTCCCTGCGGGGAGAGGAGCGGACCATGATCTTCTATGAGGCCCCTCACAAGCTGGCGGCCACCCTGGCCGACCTGGCGGAGGCGTTTGGCCGGGACCGGCCGGTCTCTCTGTGCCGGGAGCTGACCAAGCTCCATGAGGAGGTCCGGCGGACCACCCTGGGGGAGGCGGCGGACCACTACGCCCAGAACCCGCCGAAGGGGGAGTTTGTCCTGGTCGTCCGGGGGGCGGAACCGCCGGAGGAGCCGGAGGTCAGTGCGGAGGACGGTCTGGAGCGGGTGCGCCTGCTCCGGGAGGAGGGACTTTCCCTGCGGGACGCCGTGAAACAGGCCGCAAAAGAGATGGGTCTGTCCCGGAACGAGCTGTACAGCCGGGCGCTGGAGCAGGAGTAAAATCGCGAAGAGAAAAACGAGATGGTCACAAAACCCTCCATTCACCGGAATCGGAGGGGACGATCATGTGAAAGAAAACCGTCAGGTTTGTCGTTCACGTCCAAACAAAAATTTTTGAGCGCTTTTTTCATGTGCTCAAAAGTTCGGCAGCTGGCCGAAAAAGCTTTTTCGACCAGCTGAAACGGAGCAGGCGGTTGAGAAACTACCTGCTCCGTTTTTTCACAGTCGCCGGCGCCAAGAAAAAAGCACTCCGTTTTCCATGGGAAAAACGGAGTGCTTTTAAAAGACTGAGTGAAAAACCGGCTGCCCGGCCGGAATTACTCCTGGGTCAGGCTCTCCTGAAGCGATTTGATGCACTTTGGGCAGATGTTCTTGCCGTGGAACATGATGACGTCCTTGGCATCGTCGCAGAAGATACAGGCGGGCTGATACTTCCTCAGAACGATGGAAGGACCATCCATGTAGATCTCAAGGGAATCTTTCTCCGCGATGTCCAGGGTGCGGCGCAGCTCGATGGGAAGCACGATACGGCCCAACTCATCAACTTTCCGCACAATACCGGTAGATTTCAATTTGACCATCCTTTCCTTGTGATCCGTGATCGCCGGAAGGCGATCGAGACGGCACGGAATATGTAAAAGAATACCGAAAACGGCAAATTTAATTATATCGATAAAGTAGGGATCTGTCAACTACTTGTGTGAAAATATTGCAAAAACCGACAAATATTTCTATGAAACGGGAAAAATGAAAAATCAGCCTGTTTTTTGTCGAAGTTGCACCGGGATTTCAGGCCCGGCTCCATGCGCCGGGGAGAGTCTCCAGGGGAAAGCTGCCTCCGGAGCGGTTTGGGGAATGTTTTTTCCAGCCGGCCCGTATAGATGGGACGAGAGGGGGCGGACAGGATGACAATGGCGTGGATCTGGACTGGTATGGTGGTGATCGCGGTGCTGTGCGGGGCATGGACCGGACGGGAGGCCGCGGTGGCCGCGGCGGCAGTGGAGGGAGCACAGGGGGCGATCGAGCTGTGTATCTCCCTGGCGGGAATGATGTGTCTTTGGACAGGGGTCATGGAGATCATGCGGCGCTCCGGTCTGGCGGAAAAGCTGTCCCGGCTGCTTCGGCCGGTGCTGGGGCTGATCTTTCCACAGACGGCCCGGGACCGGGAGGTCATGGACAGCATCGCCGCCAATGTGTCCGCCAATCTGCTGGGCCTTGGGAATGCGGCCACCCCGCTGGGCATTGAGGCGGCCAGAAAAATGAGCCGGCGGAGCCCGGGGACAGCCTCAGACGCCATGTGTATGCTGGTGGTGTGCAATACGGCCTCCATCCAGCTCATCCCCACCACGGTGGCCACGGTGCGCTCTGCGGCGGGGTGTGCCGCTCCCTTTGACATCCTGCCGGCGGTGTGGCTGGCTTCCGCCCTGTCCGTCGGGGTGGGGATCCTGGCCTGTAAGGTGCTGGCCCGGGTCTGGAGGGAGTGAGGATGGAACTTCTGTTTACCATGGTGGTGCCCCTGACCATCAGCGGGGTGGCCCTGTACGGCGCGGGCCGGCAGGTGGACGTCTACGCCGCGTTGATCCACGGGGCGGGGGAGGGGCTGGAGACTCTTCTGCGCATCGTGCCGGCTCTGGTGGGGCTGCTGACGGCGGTGTCCATGCTGCGGGCCTCCGGGGCGCTGGATCTGGCGGCCAGGCTTCTGGCCCCCCTTCTGGACCAGGTGGGCGTGCCGTCGGAGCTGCTTCCCCTGGTGCTGGTGCGGCCCATCAGCGGCTCCGCAGCCCTGGGTGTGGGGGCGGAGCTCATCGGGACCTACGGGCCGGACTCCTATCTGGGCCGGGTAGCGGCGGTGATGCTGGGTTCCACAGAGACCACCTTTTACACCGTCGCGGTCTACTTCGGTGCGGTGGGGGTGACCCGCACCCGCTATGCGCTGCCCGCCGCCCTGTGTGCCGATCTCACCGGATTCCTGGCCGCGGCCTGGGCAGTCCGGCTGTGCTTCGGGGGATGAATCAGTCCACCAGGATGGCATTGGGGTAAATGCGCTCCATCCGTGCGTCCGGGAAGCGCTCGTCCAGCCGCTGCTCCAGAGCGGTTTCGGCGGGGACACCGGCGCTGCGCTGGGTGTACCGGGCCATGGCCAGGCTGGAGAGACCGGCGTTCAGAACCATAAAGACGATCATGCCCCAGGTCAGCAGCTTGCCGGCCCGCATGGGGAGGCGCTCGATGAGGTGGGACAGGGCGGGGTAGGCCAGTTTGAGCCACACCACCGCGGCGATGCCCCAGAAAAAGCAGTACAGCAGGTTGATGCGCCCGCCCAGATTGAAGGGCAGGTGGCTGTAATCCCAAAAGACGGTGCCGAACACCAGCTCAGTGAAAACGGAACAGACATATTCGTATGCGCCGCCCAGAACGGTCCCGAACAGGAAGATGAAGCTGTCGCTGCGGGTGCGGTACTGGTAGAGAATCGCGGTGAGCAGCACCGCACCGAAGCCCCAGACCAGGGAGAAGGGGCCGTAGACCACGCTGCTGCGGCTCATCCAGACGCCGGCGGTGATGCGGCAGAAGATGGTCTCGATCACATCCCCCAGGAAGGCACCCAGGAAAAAGAGACAGGCCAGCTTATAAAATCCGCACCCGGCGGCAAAGACGGGGGAGCGCGCCGCCCGGGCGGCCTGGGCGGCCCGTTCTCCACGGCGGAGCTGTTCCCGCTCCAGGCTGGGGTAGGCCCGGGCCATGCGGCGCTGGATGTACCGGGTCACTGTGTTGTCCAGGGCGTCGGCCAGACGCTTCCAGCGGCGGGAGACCTCACCCGGCTCCCTCAGACTGCCCTTCAGCTGGAGCAGGGCGGTCCAGGAGCCGAGAAAGTCCACCCCAAGCAGGATGAGGACAGCCAGCAGGACCAATTTCCCGATGGAACGGGGAAACAGTCCGGTCAGGGTGACCAGCAGGGGATTGAGAAAAAACACGCACAGCAGGGCCAGCAGGCCCCAGATCAGAGAGTACTTGAGACAGATGTGCCCATTGAAGTTCCATGGCTCATCAGAATAGTCCCACCACTTCTGATGGGAGATACGCTCCAGCAGCAGTCCGGTGGCCAGCTCCAGTCCGGTGGCCAGGATCATGCCGCCCAGAAATAGAAAGAAGGGGGCGGAGCGCAGCTCCGGCAGGAAGATGGCGAACAGGACGGCGGATAGTCCATAGACCGGGGAGAAGGGGGCGTTGAGAAAGCCGCGGTTGAGCAGCCGGCGCTTGCGGACGGCGGCCAGGGCGGTCTCCATCAGCCAGCCCAGGAAGGCGTAGATCAAAAAGAACCAAAGCAGCTGGTACAGCGTGTACTCCATAAAACTTCCTTTCCAGATGGGGGAGAGAGGGGATCAGAGCGCGGCGAAAAAGTCCCGGATGGCGGCCTGATCCGCCTGGACGGAGCCCTGGACAAAGTTGGGCTTTCCTCCGCCCCGGCCGGACAGGGCCTGGTTCAGGGTGCGGGTCAGCTCCCGCAGGTCGCCGCCCGCCTGGCCGATGGCATAGCGGTAGCCCGAGCCGTCCTGGCCGGAGAAGCAGGCGCACCGCCCGCCGCAGGTCTCCAGCACCGCCGCGGCCATCCGGCGCAGGCTGTCAGGGGACAGGCCCTCCTCAAAAAGGAGCAGGTCCCCGGCGTCCCGGTACTGCCCGGCCAGGGCAGCGAAGCGGGCGTCCTCCAGGGCGGCCAGACGGCCCTTCAGCAGATGGTTCTCCTCCAGCAGGCGGGACACCGCGCCGGCGGTCTCGCCGGCCTTGGCGGAGAGAAGGTTGGAGACCTGATGGTTCTGCGCCCAGATGCTCGACAGGTATTCCAGGGCGCGTCTGCCGCACACCAGCTCGATGCGCACCCCGGAGCGGAACTTTTGGCAGGAGAGCAGCTTCACCAGGCCCACCTGTCCGGAGGAGGATACATGGGTGCCGCAGCAGGCGCAGGTGTCGGCTCCGGGGAAGGAGACGATGCGCACCCGGCCGGTGAGGGCCTTCTTGCTGCGGTACTCCAGGACCTCCAGCTCCTGGGGAGAGGGGAAGGTGATCTGAATGTGGTGGTCCTCCCAGATGTAGCGGTTGGCCGCCTCCTCCAGCTCCCGGACCTGATTTTCCGTAAGCTCCACGCTGAGGTCGATGGTGATCACGTCGCTTCCCATGTGGAAGCCCACGTTTTCGCAGCCATAGCGGGCGTGGGCGATCCCGGAGACGATATGCTCCCCGGAGTGGTGCTGCATCAGGTCAAAGCGGCGGGACCAGTCGATGTCTCCCTCCACCTGGGAGCCGGGCTCCAGCGGGCGGCCGCAGGTGTGGACCACATGGCCCTCCCGCTCGTGGACCTCCAGAACGGAGGCCCCGCCCAGGGTGCCCAGGTCATAGGGCTGTCCGCCGCCCTCGGGATAGAAGGCGGTCTGGTCCAGTATCACGTCCCAGCCCTTCCGGCTCTGGACGCAGCTCTGGACGCGGGCAGTGAAGTGGGTCAGATAGGGGTCTAACTCAAATAATTTTTCCATCAATAAAAACCTCGCTTCTTGGCGCATATCATGGTACAATACAATGATAGACATTATAGCACGGCTGGAGCAAAAAGGCAAAGCGGGTCTCCAGGCCGAAACGCCGCTGCGTGCGGCAGGAGAGGAGTGGGGAGCATGGTGTCCAGGCGCGTGACAGTCGCGCCCCTCCAGGGGCTCCACATGAGACCGGCCCAGATCCTGGTCAGCGCCATGGGGAAATACCCCTGTGAGGTGACCATTCTCACAGAGGGACGGCAGATCAATGGGAAAAGCATTTTGAGCGTCCTGTCCGCCTGCATCCGACAGGGGAGCGAGATCGAGCTGCGCTGCTCCGGAGAGGAGGAGCAGGCGGCGCTGGAGGAGGCCGCGGCACTGATCCAGTCCCGGGAGACCGGGGCGTAAGGAGCACAGCGAAAGAGGAGATGAGCAGAATGATCCTGCGGGGGATCGGAGCCTCTGGGGGCGTGGGGATGGGCCAGGCGGTCTGTCTCCGGACGGCGGCGCTGGACCACACCAGCAGGGGGTATGCCGGTGTGGAGGACGAGCGGGCCCGCCTGCGGGCGGCGGCCTGTCAGGTGGAGCGGGACACGGCGGCCCTGGCGGAGCAGATGCGGGGCCGGACGGAGGGGAGCGAGTCCGCCATCCTCACGGGCCAGATCACCATGCTCCGGGACCCGGAGCTGGAACTTCAGCTGGACCAGGCCATCCAGGCGGGAGAAACTGCTGAGGCGGCGGTGGACGCCGTGTTCGGCGGGTATGTCCGGCTGTTCGAGGGGCTGGAGGATGAGCGGATGCGCCTGCGGGCGGCGGACATCCAGGATCTGCAAAGCCGTCTGCTGCGGGCTCTGCTGGGCCGGCGGGAGGCGGATCTGAGCCGGCTTCCGCAGGGCTGCATCCTGGTGACCCGGGATCTGACCCCGTCCATGACTGTGGGGCTGGACCGGGAGCGGGTGGCCGCCATCCTCACAGAGACCGGAGGCTCCACCAGCCATGCGGCTATCCTGGCCCGGGCCCTGGGTATCCCGGCGGTGCTGGGGGCGGCGGGCGCCCTTCAGGCGGTGGAGAGCGGCGACCTGGTGCTGGTAGACGGGGACGCGGGGACCGCCCTGCCCCGTCCCGGCCGGGAGGCACAGGAGGAGTACCGGATCCGGCGGGCGGCGCTGCTCCGTCGTCAGGCACGTCTGGAGCCCTTCCGTCACCGGCCCACGCTGGACGGAGACGGGCGGCGCTGCCGCCTGTATGCCAATGTGGGCCATCCGGCGGAGGCAGTCCGGGCGGCCGGAGAGGGGGCCGAGGGGATCGGCCTGCTGCGCACCGAGTTCCTTTTTCTGGACCGGTCTGCGCCCCCCACGGAGGAGGAGCAGCTGGCGGCCTATCTGGCCGCGGCGCGGCCCTTCCCCAGGGGCGAGGTGGTGATCCGGACCCTGGATGTGGGCGGGGACAAGCAGATCCCCTGGCTGGCCCTGCCCAGGGAGCGGAACCCATTCCTGGGCTGCCGGGGGCTGAGGGCATCCTTCGCCCGGCCGGAGCTGTTCCAAGTCCAGCTGCGGGCTCTGCTGCGGGCGGGTGCGGAGGCGCCCGGACTGCGGGTGCTGCTGCCCATGGTGACCGATGTGTCAGAGGTGCGGCGGGTGCGGAGGATGCTGGCCCAGTGCGCCGAAGCGCTGGCCCGGGAGGGACTGGCCTGCCGGCCGGAGCTCCCGCTGGGCGTGATGATCGAGACGCCGGCCGCCGCCCGGACGGCAGATCTGCTGGCCCGGGAGAGCGACTTTTTCTCCATCGGCACCAACGATCTGACCCAGTATATCCTGGCGGCGGACCGGGATGCTCCGGAGGTAAAAGGACTTTACACCCCCCTTCATCCGGCGGTTTTACGGGAACTGCGGGATGTGATCCGGGCGGGAAGGCAGGCGGGGATCCCTGTGGGCCTGTGCGGCGAGGCGGCGGCCGTTCCAGAGCTGCTTCCCCTGCTGCTGTCCTGGGGACTGGAGGAGTTCTCCGTCTCTCCGGCCCTGCTGCTGGAGACCCGGGCCCGAATTGCCGGCTGGACGGCTGCGGAGGCTGGGGCGGTGGAGCGCCAGGTGATGGCCCTGGCCGGACCGGAGGAGATCCGGGCCTATTATGACGCCTGGCCCCACAGCTGAATCAAAAGCACAGATCCCCCTCCCTGGAGCAGACGGCTCCGGAGAGGGGGATCCTGTTTGTGCTGCGGCGGCGTTCACCGGCTGCCCAGCTGCCAGAAGGCCACCGCGCTGGCCGCCGCCACGTTCAGCGAGTTTACCCCGTGGGACATGGGGATCAGCACGGTATAGTCGCAGTTCTGAATGACCGGTTCGGACAGCCCATCCCCCTCCGTTCCCAGGACAAGGGCCAGACGGGGCTCCCGGGCCAGGGCGGGGGCATCGATGGGGAGGGCGTCATCCCGGAGGGCCAGGGCGGCCGTCTTGAAGCCCTGCTCCCGGAGCAGAGCGGTCCAGTGGGAGCCCTCCCGGTCCAGCCGGCACCAGGGGATCTGAAAGACCGCGCCCATACTGACCCGGGCGGCTCTGCGGTACAGGGGGTCGCAGCAGCTGGGCGTCAGAAGGACGCCGTCCATCCCCAGGGCGGCGGCGGAGCGGAAAATGGCGCCCACATTGGCTGGGTCCACGATTCCGTCCAGCACCGCAAGGCGGCGGGCGGAGGCGCACAGGTCGGAGACCTCCGGCAGAGAAGGGCGGCGCATGGCGCATAAAATGCCCCGGGTGAGGGCGAAGCCCGTCAGTCTGGCCAGCAGCTCCCGGTCCCCGGTGTAGACAGGGACCCCTTCGCACCGGGCCAGGAGCCCGCCCCCCTGGCCGCTGATGTGCCGGCGCTCCATGAGGAAAGAGACGGGCTGACAGCCGGCGTCTAGGGCCTTTTCGATCACCTTGGGGCTCTCTGCGATAAACAGCCCCTGCTCCGGATCCCGCCGGTTCCGCAGCTGAGCCTCAGTCAGACGGACAAAGGGGGCCAGCTCCGGGCGGGAGAGGTCGTCAAGCTCTATGATCTGCATCCATTCTGCCTCCTGTCTGGGTCTGTGTCAGTCATCCTGCTCCTGGTCATACTCCAGGATCTGGCCGGTGCCGCCGTCGATGGTGTACTCATACTCCATGCCGCCGGCGCGGAACTCTATCTCATACTCCAGCCGGCCGTCGTCCCAGTCCTGCCGGATCTGGAGGCCGGTGACCTGTCCCAGGGACACTCCAGCGTGGGACAGAGCGGCGTCCCTGGCCTGGTCGGCCCCGATCACGGAAGCGGAGGTATTGTTTTCCGGCGTGCTCGGGCTGGTTTCCGCCGGGGCGGAGGGGGGGAGGGCGGTGAGATCGCCGCTGAGGACCGCTCCGGTAAAGGCGTCCACCAGATACTCCTGCTCGCCGCGGCCCGGCTGGCTCAGCTCCACCTCGTAGTGGGGGACTGCCTCGTCCAGCTCCGGGTCCACCTCGACGGCCGCAGAGTCCGCATCCAGGGCTCCGGCGGCCTCTTTGGCGATGCGGGCGGCCTCCTCCATGCCGATGGGCATGGCCGGCGAGCCAATTTGGATCAGGTCGCTCAGCTCCTCAACGGTCAGTTGGGCCAGCGCGTCGAAGGTCAGGCTGCCGTTCTGGGCGAGCACCTGGTTGACCAGATTGGCCTTTCCGGTGGAGATGCGGTATTCCCTGGCCTGCTGTTCCAGACCGGCGCTGGCATCCACCGTCTGGCTGAGGACGGCGGCTCCCGAGGACTGGGACTGGAGAACGGAGTCCACCGTGCCCGTCAGCTCCTGGCGAAGCCGGGCCGCCCGGGCCTGGTCCTGGTCCTCCACCGAGATCATAATGGCGGAGGAGAGGCTGTCCAGATAGCCGCTGCTCACCAGAGCACCCACCACGGCGTTGACCGCCACCTCCAGCTTGGTGCCCTTCAGATCCGCGCCGCCGCCCATGTCGGACAGGACGGCCTCAGCCTCCTCATTCAGAGGGGTGCAGGCCAGGACCTTCTCTCTTTGGTTGACCTTCAGCTCAATGCTGGGGTTGACGTCCAGAGAGACCACAGAGGCCACGGCGTTGGCCCGCTGGTAAAAGACGCCTCCGGTTCCGCCCACCAGGACCAGGGTGAGGCAGGCGGCGATGAGCGCTCTTGCGTGGCTTTGCCGCTTCGGGCGGAAGGGGACCACGGTCTCCTCACGAGGGGCACAGCGGGAGAGCACCCCGTCCAGATCGTCCGGGGCGGCGGCATCCAGCGCCTGTTTCAGGCGGCGTTCCAGTTCCTGTTCTGTCATCGGAGGTCATCTCCTTCCAGCTGTGCCTTCAGCTTTTTCAGTGCGCGGTGGTATTTGGACAGGACGGTGGCCAGAGGGAGCTCCAGCAGCTGTGCGGTCTCCCGGTGCTTCAGCCCGGTGACGGCGTGGAGAAGCACGATCCGCCGGGCCTGCTCCTCCAGCGTGCCCAGGGCCTGCTCCAGCAGAGCGCGGTCCTCGGGGGACACGCTGGGGGCGTCTGCGGGGATGGCCAGCCACTGCTCCTCCTCCAGGCCGGCCTCCCGGCCCCGGCTCCGGAGCTTCATCAGGGCCAGGTTCCGGGTCACCGTCAGGATCCAGCCCATAGGGGAGCCCTGGGACTGGTACTGGGGCGCGCTGTCCCAGATCCGGACAAAGGCGTCCTGAGCGATGTCCTGGGCGTCCTGAGGATTTTTTACATAGGACAGGGCTAGGCCGTACACCGCCGTGCGGGTGAGGCGGTACAGCCGGGCCAGAGCGTCCCGGTCGCCGGCGGCCACTCCGGCCAGCAGCCGGTCCAGCTCCCTGCGTTCCTCCGCCCCATCTTGTTCGATTGTCTGCGGCAGCATCAGCATGGTCGATTTCTCCTGTCATACCAGTAATGCACGGGGGACGGGTTTTATTGCGCCGAAGAGAAAATTTTTTCATTTTGCGGCAGCTTTGGCCCCTGACCGTCCCGGCAGGCGGCCCCTGCTCCCTAGCATAAGCCTTTTTGAAGAAAAAAACAAGAGCCGCGGCGCGGCTCTTGAAGCAGGGAAGATGGGTCACAGAGCGTTTTTGGTGTAGATCCAGTCCCCGCCCTTACAGGCGGCCATCACCTGGATCTCACGCAGTGTCTCCTTTGGTACGGCAAGGGGGTCCCGGTCCAGGATCACAAAGTCCGCCGCCATGCCGGGGGCGATGGCGCCCAGCTCCCGCTCCCGGAAGTATTGGAAGGCGGCGGAGGTGGTCACCGCCCGCAGGGCGTCCAGAACAGAGATCTCCTCCTCCGGGCCCAGGTGGACGCCCGACTGGGTCCGGCGGTTGGCGGCGCACCAGAGGGTCTCCAGCATATCCGGCTGGATCACCGGGGCGTCCTGGTGGAAGGTAAAGGGGATCCCCAGCATCAGGGCGCTGTGGGCCGGACTGATGCGGCTGGCCCGCTCCGGTCCGAAATTGCGCAGATGGACGTCTCCCCAGTGGTAGACGTGGGCTGCGAAGAAGGACACCACCGCCCCCAGCGCCTTCACCCGGGACAGCTGGTCGGGAGCCAGCAGCTGCCCGTGGATGATCACCGGCCGCAGCTGGGCCATCTCGGGGTGCTTGTGCTCCACCCGGGCCAGACAGCGGAGAAACTGCTCCGCGGCCCCGTCTCCATTGCAGTGGCACAGCAGCTGGGTATGCCGCAGGCAGGCCAGCTCCATGGCGTCCTCCAGGGCTGCGTCCTCCATCGTGCCGTACCCCCGGTAGTCCGTCTCACCGGCGTAGGGCTCCCGCATCCAGGCGGTGCGCCCCTGGGGAGAGCCGTCCAGATAGACCTTCATCCCGCCGATCCTCAGATGGCGCTCCGGGGGCAGCGCGCCGAACCGCTCCACTGCGGCGTCGTAGGCCTGGGGGGAGGGGTAGGCCACCAGATCCAGCTTCAAAATGCCGGCGTCCAGCAGCATCTGATACATGGGGAACATCTCCTCCACCACCATGCCGTCCTGGATGGTGGTGATGCCGTGGGCGGCGTACTGCTCCTGGGCCCTGGTATAGGCGGACAGCAGCTGGTCCGGCGGGGTGGGGGGCAGCTGCTTCAGATAGGTGAAGAAGGCGTTCTCCTCCAAATATCCTGTAAGGTGTCCGTCCTTTACCTCTATTTTTCCTCCAGGAGGTACAGGAGTTTCCGGAGTGATCCCCAGGGCGGACAGGGCGGCGGAGTTCATCAGCCCCATGTGGCCCGACTTGTGGTGGATCACCAGGGGATGGCCGGGGGCCATGGCATCCAGCTGCTCCAGCGTCGGGTTGGCCAGGCCGGGCATCCGGTTGTTGTCATAGTCCCGGGCGGCCACCCAGGTGCCGGGGGCGGGGGAGGTCTCCGCAAGAAAGCGGCCGATCCGCCCGGCGATCTCCTCCGCGGAGCGGGCCCCGTCCAGTGAGACCTGGAGACAGGCGGAGGCCATCTGGGAGAAGTGGCTGTGTGGGTCGATGAAGCCGGGCAGCAGGGCCGCCCCCTTCAAATCCACCCGGCGGTCGGCAGTCAGGTCCTCCAGCCGATCCAGACCACCCGCGGCCAGGATCGTTCCGTCCTCCACCAGCACCGCCTGGACGTACAGCGGGTCGGACAGGGTGAGGATAGGGCCGCCGAAGTAAAGTGTTTTCATCTCAATTCACCTCATTACAGATCCGGCCCCGCCGGCGGGCGGCGGCCGGAGCGTTGGATGGGAAACGGTGGGTGTCAAATAGCATATTGAGAGCCGGCGGCAATGTCAACCGCTTCTCCCTCGATTTTACAATTCGTTTACAGTCCGGCGGCTCAGGGTGATCATATCACGGAACCGGAGGCCGCTTTCTGCTAGACTAAGGCCAACAAAAACTTGGAAAGGCGGTCTTGACTATGAGGCTGAAAGATAAAGTAGCGCTGATCACCGGCGGCAGCAGAGGCATTGGCTTTGCCACGGCGGACAAGTTCCTCCAGGAGGGGGCTGTTGTGATCCTGACGGCAAGCTCCCAGGGGTCGGCTGATCGGGCGGTGGCCCTGTTGAAGGAAAAGCATCCCAGCGGAACTGTGGCCGGGATCAGCCCGGATCTGTCCAGTCTGGAGTCGGTCCGGGAGGCCTTTCGAGCGGCCACCTCGGTCTATGGCTGCATCGACATTCTGGTGAATAACGCCGGAGTGTCGGAGAGCACCCCGTTCATGGAGTACACGGAGGAGACCTTTAACAAGGTGATGGACCTGAATATCAAAGGGGTGTTCAACGCCACCCGCGCCGCCGCCGAGTGCATGGTGGCAAGAGGGGAGGGCGTCATCCTCTCCACCTCCTCCATGGTCAGTATTTCCGGCCAGCCCAGCGGGTTTGCATACCCCGCGTCCAAATTTGCAGTAAACGGGCTGACGGTCTCGCTGGCCCGGGAGCTGGGTCCCATGGGGATCCGCGTCAACGCGGTGGCCCCCGGCATCACGGAGACGGATATGATGAAGTCGGTGCCGAAGCAGGTTATTGACCCCATGATCGCCCGGATCCCCCTGCGCCGTCTTGGCCAGCCGGAGGACATTGCCAACGCCTTTGTGTTCCTGGCTTCGGATGAGGCGTCCTACATCACCGGCGTGGTGCTCAGCGTAGACGGCATGGCCCGGACCTGATCTGCTCCTGGCAGCGGGAATAGAAGAAACCTTCAACCAATCAAAAAACAGGCCCGCCCTGTGGCTCGTAGCCACGGGGCGGGCCTGTTTCAGACTGCCGAGTGCAGAGGGGCGGCTCATGCGCGCTGCAATTCCTCCAGCCGGACCGGGTCCAGGATTTGCACGGCGCCCCGGGACAGCTTGACCATGCCCTCGCTCTGGAAGTACCGGAGCATCCGGGTGATCACCTCCCGGTGGGAGCCCAGGTGGTTGGCGATGGTCTCATGGGTGAGCTTCAGCTCCTCCGTGCCCTCGATGCGAGACTCCTCCAGCAGAAACGCCGCGACCCGTTTGTCCAGGCTCTTCCACATGATCTGCTCGATGAGCCACATGACCTCAGAGAACCGGGAAGCCATCAGCTCATTGGTATAGTTGGCCACCGGCGCCGACTCCTCCATGATCCCCCGGTACAGCTCCGCCGGGATGATCCAGAGGTCTGTATCCTTCTCCGCCTCGATGGTCACCTCGAACTGGATGGAGCGCATGATGCAGGAGGCGGAGAACAGGCACATATCCATATCGAACAGCCGGTAAAGGGTGATCTCACGCCCCTCCTCCGAGAGAATATAGGCCCGGAGCTGTCCGGATTTGATTAAGAGAAGGCCGGTACAGTCCATACTTCCGTTGTGGATCACCGTCCCTTTTTTGACCGGCCTGGTGATCAGGCTGCCCAGCAGGCGGCTCTGCTGCTGCGCGGTCAGCTTGTCCCACACGGGGAACACACTTTGAAACTCCATGGGGCGACCTCCCTCCCTTGTTCCAGTCCAGTATACTGTGATTCCTGGTATATGTCAAATATATTGGCTCAAGACGCGGAAAAAACAGGCTATACCCGTCCGCTTTGGGTGATAAGATCACGGAAGAAGGCGGCCCGGCCGGTTATAATACAGACAAATCAGAGAAAAGGAGCTGACTGTGATGTCTGCTGTGAATATGGATCAAAAGCTGTTTACCGAACTGCTGGCCGGGGACCGGCCGGTGCTGGTGGATTTCTGGGCTCCCTGGTGCGGCTACTGCCGCAGGATCAGCGCCCCCTATGACAGGATCGCGGCGGAGCATCAGGACCACCTGGTGGTGGGCAAGGTGAATGTGGATGCAGAGGCCCAGCTGGCCCAGGCGGAGCACATTGAGGTGCTGCCCACCCTGGTGCTGTACCGGAACGGGAAAGCGGTGGGCTCCATCGTCGCCCCTGAGTCCAAGGCCATGATCGAGTCGTTCATTCAGGAAGCGCTCGCGGAGTAAGGAGGCAGATCGCCATGACACATGACCACATTTATGACATGATCATCGTCGGCGGAGGGCCCGGCGGCTATACCGCCGCCCTCTACGCCGCCCGGGCGGGACTGGATACGCTGGTCCTGGAAAAGCTGTCCGCCGGAGGGCAGATGGCGCTGACCCAGCAGATCGACAACTACCCCGGCTTTGAGGACAGTGTGGACGGCTTCACCCTGGCGGAGAAGATGCAGGCCCAGGCGGAGCAGTTCGGCGCTCAAACCGAGTACGCCCAGGTAGACCGGCTGGAGCTCTCTGCCGATCCCAAGGTTCTGGAGACCAGTGAGGGAATCTTTTACGCCAGGACTGTGGTCCTTGCCACAGGGGCAAATCCACGAAAGCTCGGCGTGGAGCATGAGGACGCGCTGGTGGGGCGGGGCGTAGCCTACTGCGCCGCCTGCGACGGGATGTTTTATAAGGACAAAACTGTTGTCGTGGTGGGCGGAGGCAACTCCGCCGCGGCAGACGCCCTGCTGCTCAGCCGGATCGCAAAAAAAGTCATTCTGGTTCACCGCCGGGATTCCCTCCGGGCCACGAAGATCTACCACGAGCCCCTGAAGCAGGCGGAAAACCTGGAATTCCGCTGGAACAGCGCCGTCGCCGGGCTGCGGTATGGCGACCGGCTGGACGGGGTGCAGCTGAAGGACTTAAACAGCGGCGAAGTCTCCGATTTGGACTGCGACGGCCTGTTTATCAGCGTAGGAAGAACGCCCGCCACGGAGCTGGTGCGGGGACAGCTGGAGCTGGATCCAAGCGGTTACATTGTGGCCGGAGAGACCACGGAGACCAGCATTCCCGGCGTGTTCGCCGTAGGCGATGTCCGGACCAAGCGCCTGCGCCAGGTGGTCACAGCGGTGGCCGACGGAGCAGTGGCGGTCCACATGGCGGAGGAATATCTGGCAGGAGGGATCTGACATGAAGAAGAAAAAATGGCTCCGACCCACATTGTTTACCCTGGGCGGCGGGCTGGCTGGGCTGGCATACTACTACTTCGTCGGGTGCTCTACCGGAAGCTGTCCCATCACCTCCAACCCGATCACCTCCATGCTCTATCTGGGGCTGGTGGGATGGCTGCTGTCTGGACTCTTTGAAAAGGAGCGCGGAGACGGATGCAGTATGTGATCGCATTTTTAGAGGGGATCATCACCTTTATTTCACCCTGCCTGCTCCCTATGCTGCCCATCTACCTCTCCTATTTTGCGGGCGGTGGAGAACGGAGCCTGAGCCGGACGGTTCAGGGGGCGTTCGGCTTTGTCACAGGGTTCACCCTGGTATTCGTGGCTCTGGGCGCGTTGGCCGGAACAGTCGGCGGCTTCCTGCGGGAGCATCAAACCGCAGTCAACCTGGTATCCGGCGCTGTGGTGGTCGTCCTTGGCCTGAATTTCCTGGGTGTGATCCGGCTCAGCCTATTCCGGGGATCTGGACGAGCCGCACCCTCCGGCAGCGTGGGCTTTTTCCCGGCCCTGCTCCTGGGAGTCGTGTTCTCTGTGGGGTGGACCCCCTGCGTGAGCGCATTTCTCGGCTCTGCCCTGATGCTGGCCTCTCAGCAAGGCCATGTGGCGGAAGGGATGCTGATGCTGCTGACCTATTCCCTGGGGCTGGGGATCCCGTTCCTGCTCAGCGCTGTGCTCATCGACTATCTGAAATCTGCGTTTGACTGGATCAAACGGCATTACGGGATCATCAACCTTGTCTGCGGCGGCCTGCTGGTGCTTCTTGGCATCCTGATGGCGACCGGGCTGCTGGGACGCCTGTTGACGCTGATGAACTGAGGAGGCGCCATGAAACAGAAAAAGATCTTATTCGGGCTTCTGCTGGCCTTTGTGCTGCTGTTGGGCGGGGCCTACGCCCTCTATACGCGGCTGGGACAGACCGTGTCGTCTGACCGGCTGGCTCCGGCGGCTCCGGAGGACGCCTCCAGCGCGGAGCCGCAGAGAACGCCAGCCCCCGGGTTTACTGTCTACGACGGGGAGGGAAACGAGGTCCATCTGTCCGACTATCTCGGCAAGCCGGTGGTGCTGAATTTTTGGTCCAGCCGGTGCGGCCCATGTCAGACCGAGATGCCGGATTTTCACGAAAAATATCTGGAGCTGGGCCAGGACGTCCACTTTCTGATGGTCAATGTGACAGACGGCTCCTGGGACACCCAAAAGAGCGCGTCGGCCTTCCTGGAGGAACAGGGATACACCTTTCCAGCACTCTATGATACCGATTCCAGCGCCACCGAAGCCTATGGCGTATATGCCCTGCCTGCCACCTACTTTATTGATGGAGAGGGCTATGCCGTGGCTTGGGCGGGAGGAATGATCGACGGCGATACCTTGCAGAAGGGGATCGACCTGATCCTGGAATAGCGCGGTCCGGCAGTATGCACCCACTGGAAGCTCCAGTGGGTGCATTTTGGCGTGCAGATGGCCCCTTCGAATTGGTGCAAAAATAAATTTTGAATCAGAAAAATACGGAGCCTGACGACGCGGGAGCCGCCTCTGTGCGGGTTTGCCCTGCCGCTGTCAGGAAACGGACCGATCAGGGCGGCGCACGATTTTGATTTGGAGCGAGAAACATTTCAGTATATGATTGCAAAATAATTCCCAATACGATATAGTATAAATTGGATTTCCCCTGATGATGCGGATTGCGCAGAATTTACGTCAAGTAATACCAATCGTCAGCCGATCCGTGCACAATACCCTGACAGCGCATATATGCGCTGTCGTCTTGCCTGCGCAAGACGACAATAATCAATTTATGTCCCACGCACCAGCCAACCTTGTGGGAAAGAAGGTGCACAACATGAGAAAGAAGCTTCAACACCTCCAGCGCAGCCGGGAACACATTGAACTGCAATATTTTGTCCCTCTTGCCGCAGTCCTTCTTCTGCTGACAGGCGTTTTGGCTGCCCTGCTGCTGAACACAGTGAGTTTGCACAGCATCATGCAGGAAAACACAGAAAACTATGCCGACGATGTTTCCGCCCAGCTGGCCAGCAATATCTCCTCCCGGATGCAGATGCGGGAGCTCTACATCTGCAATCTGGCCGACACATTTGCCAGAATGCCCGACCATATGCTGACGACGGAGCTGCTGGAGCGGAAGGCAAAATACCTGAACTTGAAAGAGATCTTTGTGGTAAATCCGGATGGCACCACGATCCCTGACAGCAGAGGGAACGACGCTCTGCTCCAATATCTTGCGGATCACCCGGAACTATACAGGGAATCCCATATATTTTTTACCAAGCACAATGAGGTGTTCTACTCATCGCCGATTGCGTACAGGGATGGTACGCTCCGTCTGCTGATCGGCGTGCGCACCAACATCGCGCTTCAGCAGATGCTTCAGGAGGTGAACTTCAAGAACCAGGGAATGTGCTGCATTGTGGACAGCGATGGGGCCGTGGTGGTTTCCCCCGTAGACAACAAGCCCTTTCAGCAGCTTGAAGAAATTTTTGCGCGGGCCTCCAAGAGCGAGGATGCGGAGGAGGCCCAGCGGGTGCTGGCGGATATTCACGCCCACCGCTCCGGTCTGGCGCATTTCCAGAACGTAGATGGAAACGGCATCATGCTTGGCTACGATTTTTTGGAAATCAACGACTGGATGCTGCTGACCCTGGTCACGGACGACCTGTTCGGCGCCGGCAGCCAGATGTATCTGGTTCGCTATGTGGTGATCATTGGGATCATGGCCGTCGCCATGCTGCTGCTGGTCGCCTTCCTGATCTGGTACTACCGGCGTTCGATCCGGCGCATCCAGAGCGTGGCCATGACCGACCGGCTGACAGGCGGGAACAACTATCTGGCCTTTCGGGTGGGGGGAGAGGATCTGTTGCAGAGCCGCCCCCTTCAGAGCTATGCCATCGTCTATATGAACATCAAAAATTTCAAGTGGTTCAACGAGCGGTTTGGCGTTCAGATGGGGGATCAGCTGCTGAAGCAGATCTATGACCAGCTCCAGAGCTGTCTGAAGGAAGATGAGGAGCTGATGGGCCGCAATTCAGGCGATCATTTCTATCTTCTGCTGTCCTGCCATGACGAGGCTGACGTAGAGCGGCGCCTGCATGGTATCCTGCGGGCTTTGGAGCCGAAGATCGCAGCGGCGTTCGCCAGCGACTACATCCGATTTGAGTTAGGCGCTTATATCGTCCGGGAGCACAGCTCCGATTTTATGGTGCTGGCAGACCGGGCAAAGGTAGCCAGTGTCCACCAGAGCGAGGGGCATATATGCCGCTTTTATGACGCGGCCCTGCAAAAGGAGATCGAGTACGGCCATGCCCTGGACGATTCCTTCCCGCACGCCATGGAGAACCATGAGTTCCAGCTCTACATTCAGCCTAAGGTCCGTCCCGGCCGTTCCGCCGCCAGCGGAGGCGAGGCGCTGGTCCGCTGGCAGCACCCGGAATACGGTCTGCTCTTTCCCGGGGACTTTATTCCCCTGTTTGAGCAGAACGGAAAGATCTGCGAGCTGGACTTCTATATGTTTGAAGAGACCTGCCGCCTGCTGAAGGCGTGGCTGGCAGAGGGCCGTGTGTGCCCCCTCTCGGTCAATCTGTCCCGGGCCCATTTGGTTTCCGGCGATCTCTCCTTTCTCGACCGGTTCCATGAGCTCAAGGAGCAGTATGGGATCCCGGACGGCCTCATTGAACTGGAGCTGACCGAATCGCTGATGCTGGAGCGCCGGGATCTCAGTCTGGTGATGACCATGATCGACCGCATCCGGGAGATGGGGTTCCTGTGCTCCATCGATGATTTTGGCTTTGGCTACTCCTCGCTGTCGCTGCTGAAGGATTTGAATGTGACCACGGTAAAGCTGGACCGGCAGTTCTTTCTGGACGAGAGCGAAAGATCCTGGCTGGTGGTAGGACAGCTGATCCAGCTGTCCCACAGTCTGAATATGACGGTGGTGGCCGAGGGCATCGAGGATCGGGAGCAGGTGGAGCGGCTGCGTATGTGCGGCTGCGATCTGGTCCAGGGCTATGTCTATGCAAAGCCCATGCCGGCCGCCCAGTTTCAGACGTGGTCCGAACGGACGGAGCAGGCAGAGGTCTATGAGAGCGGCCCGCTGGGGACAGAGGCGGCAGGCGCGTTCTGCCCAAAACCGCTGAATGCAGCGCAGTTCAACCGAGAAAACTTGGATCGAAGCCGGCTGACTGCCGCCCTGAAGGCGGCAAAGGTCTGTATCTATGAGGTGGACCTGACCCGTCAGCTCTACACCTTTTTTCAAAACGCCGAGGACATCTTCGGGATCTCCGGAGAGGAGATCCTGGACCGGGTCCAGCCGTACAGCACCCTTGGCCCGGAGGAATACCGAAAGGCGGTTTCGGCCTACTTTACCCACCCGGATGACGCGGAGGTCATCGCGTGGGCGTTTGAAAAGATCCTCCACGGAGAGAAAGCCACCTATGAGGCCCGTATGAAGGCGGGCGATTCCAAGTATATCTGGTGCAAGCTGGATGTATCCCCCATTTTGGAGGGCGGCCGGCCGGTCCGCATGATCGGGGTCATCACCGATATTTCAGAGGCGCGGAAGCAGCGGGAGATGCTGGAGCAGAAGGTGAACCTGGACGGCTTTACCGGGCTTTGGAACAAGCCGGCCTCCATCGACCTGATCAGAGAGGCGCTGGCGCGCGAGCCGCAGGGCCGCCACGCCCTGCTGCTGTCCGACATCGACCACTTCAAGCAGTTCAACGATACCTATGGCCACTTGAGCGGCGATCAGGTCATCCTGGCCAACGCCCGGGGCTTTTCGGAGATCTTTGAGAAGGTGGATGTGGTGGGACGCTTTGGCGGGGATGAGTTTGTCGTCTTTGTCCGCGGCTACCAAAACCAGAAGCATCTCCTGGAGCAGGCCAGACGGATGACCCAGGTAAACTATGACACATACGCCTCCACCAACAGTGTGGGGATCGCCCTCTATCCGGAGCATGGGACCAGCTTTGAGGAACTGTTTGAACAGGCGGATCAGGCCCTGTATCAGGCGAAGGAGCAGCGAAGCACCGTTGTCATTGCCCGCGGGGCGGCGGCCCCGGAGGCGACTACCCTGTCCATCACTGGGATGGACGATCAGGATGTGAGATCGACATGAATACAAATATTTTTGACCCGGCTCCCATCGGGACGCCGGAACCGGACCTGGTGGGAGAACTGCTCACCGCCCTGGACCATATTGTTTTATCCGTTGTGAAGCTGGACCTGAACAGCGGGACGGCCCGCCTTCTGCACAGCCGGGGGCAAACGGATCGCCGGGGCTGCACGTTTGAGTGGGGGGATTTTCTGCACTTCTACCAAATGCTGATCGCGGCGGAGGAGGCAGAAAAGCTCTCTGCCGCGCTTTCCATCCAGCGTTTGAAGGAGCTTCGGTCTGCCGGCCGTATATACGACCGGGTGAACCTTGCCTGCCGGTCGGAGACGGAGCTGGATTGGCTGGAGGTCACGGTGTATCTCGACCAAAATACGGACACGGCCTATCTCCTGGTGCGGCAGAGCGAGGACAATTATCTGCTGCACCGGATCATAGAGCTGTATGTCTATAACAGCTGCGACTGCTTCTACTATCTGGATGCGGAAAACAACTGCTGCACCATGTTCAACGGAAAGGAGGACACGCCCCTGCCGCCGGCGGTGTGTACCGACTATTCCGAAGAGATCATCAGATATGCGGAGACGTATGTTGTCCCGGAGGAGCGGGACATGGTGGTGCGGGAGATGAGTCTGGACCGGGTGCTCTCGGTTTTGGACGAGCAGGAGGCCCACGCCTTTACCTTCGGAATGTGGGACAAGAAGGGAAACTATACCCGCAAGCAGATGGAATACCGCTATTATAACCGGGAGCGCCGGATGATCCTCCTCTCCCGCACAGACATCACCATGCTGTATGAGCAGCAGCAGCGCCACACCCGGGAACTGGAGGAGGCGCTGCTCCGGGCCCAGACCGATCCACTGACCGGCCTTTGGAACTATCAGGGGATCCAGGCGGCCGTATCGGAAGCACTGGCCCGCTCGGTGCGGACTTCCGCGCTGCTGTTTTTGGATTTGGATAATTTCAAGGCGATCAACGACACGTACGGCCATACGGAGGGTGACAATGCCCTTCAAGCCGTGGCTGAGATCCTGAAAGAGAGCATCCGTCCGGGCGATCACGCGGCCAGAGTGGGCGGTGACGAGTTTGTCGTGTTTTTGAGCGGCCTTCCCTCTGCCTCCGCCGCCGCAGACCGGGCCAGGGATATCTGCCGGCGGCTGGAGGAGGTCTGGCCGGAAGACATGGCGGTCCGCCTGTCCGGCAGCATCGGGATCGCCGCTGCCCCCCAGGATGGGACCGATTATGAAACTCTGGTGAAAAATGCGGACCGCAAGGCCTACCTTGCAAAATCCAATGGTAAAAACCAATTTGTGCTCTGACCCCCTTCCCAAAAGGGGAGCGGAGCATCGGGGCCGCGGCCGGCCCGCCGCCGTTGGGACAGACGGCGGCGGGCTGTGCCGGGAAAGCCCTTGCGTTTTCAGCGGCCCTGTGGTATCCTGTTTTCAGTGATCGATAGGCAAACCCGGAGTGATCCGGCGACGCAAAGCTAAAGGGACATCTCCCGCTGAGATGTCAGCCAGCTGCCGCAGTACAAGCCCGCTTGTACAGCGGCTTTTTTATTCCAGTTCTCCACCGGAAGGGAGGGGTGTTTTTGCGACAGGTATTGCGAAATGAGAGGAAGTTTTTGATCAGCACCGGGGAGTTTATGGCAAAAAAGCATCTCCTCCAACAGCTGCTCCATGAGGACCCCCACAACGGGCCGGAGGGCTATTCCATCCGCTCCCTCTACTTCGATACGGAGTATGACGACGATTTCTTCGACAAAGAGTTCGGCATGGAGGTGCGGAGAAAGCTGCGGCTGCGGCTCTATGACCCCGCCGGGGACTTTGCCGTGCTGGAGATGAAGCAGAAGCAGGGGGAGCAGCAGCGCAAGCGGTCCCTGCGGCTGAGCCGGGAGGACGCCCTGCGGCTGAGCCGGTGTGACTATGCCCCGCTGCTCCGGTACCGGGAGCCCTTTGCCGCTGAGTGCTATGGACTGATGCAGACCCGGTGCTACCGGCCCAGGACCATTGTGGAGTACCGGCGGCTGGCCTTTATTGCCCGGGAAAACAACACCCGTATCACCTTTGACCACCGGGTCCAGGCCACCCAGAGCAGCTTTGCGCTCTTTGACCCGGAGCTGCTCCTGACCCCGGTGATGGACCGGAGCCAGGCCGTGCTGGAGGTCAAGTACAACGGGTTTCTCCTCAGCTATATCAAGGATATGCTGGGTGATCTGGGCCGAAGCGAGCTGTCGGTCAGCAAATACTGCATGGCCCGGCAGCTTAGCTGCCATGAACATCTGTAAAGAAAGGGCAGGCGACATGAAAAACAATCTCTTACAGCTTTTACAGGACCAGGGGGATCTGACCGCGGAGCAGATCCTTACCCGCATCGGGATGACCCTCCTGCTGGGCCTGCTGATCTTCTTTTCCTATGCCATCTCCCATCGCGGGACCATTTACAGCCGCAAGTTCAATGTGAGCCTGGTGATGCTGGCGGTGCTCACCGGGACGGTGATGATCGTCATTGGCAGCAACATCGCCCTGTCCCTGGGCATGGTGGGCGCCCTGTCCATCGTCCGCTTCCGCACCGCGGTCAAGGACTCCCGGGATACCATGTACCTGTTCTGGTCCATCATCGTGGGCATCTGCTGCGGCGTAGGCAGCTTTTTTGTGGCCGCAGTGGGCAGTTCCGCCGTGTTTTTGCTGCTGGCGGTTTTTGGCGCGGTGCGGAACGACAGCCGGGTGCTGGTCATCATCCGGGGGGCGCGCCGGTCGGAGATGAAGATCGAGGCCCTGGTCTTTCAGTCCTTTGACCGCAAGGCCCGGCTGCGGGTGAAGAACACCACCCGGGACAGCGTGGAGCTGATCTACGAGATCTCAGAAAAGTGCCTGAATACCGCCCGGAAGAAAAAACCGGAGCTGAGCGACGCCTTCTACGCCATCGAGGCGGTGGAGTATGTGAACTTTGTCATGCAGAACGACGAGATCTCCAACTGATTTTGCAGAAGAGGGGAGAGGCCAATGAAATACAAGCTGTGGGGCGCTCTGCTGTGCCTGTGTGCCGTGGCGTTCTCCCTGACAGCGCCCCTTCTGGAGCAGCAGGGGCCGTCTCTCCGGTATCACCAGCACCGGGACGCCCCGGCGAAGGCGGAGGAGACCAAAGGGGACGGCTTTGCCACCCATCTGCCCCTGGTGGAGATCGACACCGGCGGAATGGAAATCCCCGGCAGAACGGTCTATCGGGAGGACGGGAGCCGCTTCCATACCACCGCGTCGGACGGAAGCGAGGTCATATCCGCCCATATGGCCATCGTGGACCAGGAGACGGCCTACAACCACCCCGGGGACGCGCCCGCTGTCAGCTCGTACATCACCATTCATGTCAGAGGGCGGTCCTCCCGCCTGTTTGAGAAGAGCAGCTACGCCATCCGGCTGGTGACCGGGGAGGGCCTCAACAACCCTCAGCCGGTGATGGGCATGGACGCCCACCATGAATGGGTGCTCCACGGCCCCTATCTGGACAAGACCCTGATGCGCAACTATATGTGGTACAACATCGGCGGAGAGATCATGGATTACGCCCCCAATGTCCGCTTCTGCGAGGTGATGCTCAACGGAGGGTACCAAGGGGTCTATGTGATGATGGAAAACCTCACCGCCGGGGACAACGGGGCCCGCCTGCCCCTGACGGTCAGCGCAAAAAACAACACCTTCAGCGGATACCTGCTGCAATTAAACGGCGGCTGGGAGACCAACCGCGCCCTGACCAACCAATTTTCCTGCTACACAAAGAGGACTTTATCCCCTATGGAGATCGTCTATCCGGGCCGGGGCAGCCTGACGCCGGAGATGGCCCGGGCCATCAGCCAAGACTTTTCCGACTTTGAAAAGGCGCTGTACTCCTATGATTACGACAGCAAAGGCAGCGGCTATTCATCCATGATCGATACACGCTCCTTCATCGACTACTTTCTCATCAACGAGGCGACATGCAACTATGACGCCGGCCGGTTCTCCACTTACATCGGGAAGGACCCGGCGGGAAAACTGCATATGTATCTGTGGGATATGAATTCTGCCTGCGACAACTATCAGGAAAATCCGATGGCGGTCCATGGCTTTCAGATGCAGTATCGCCTGTGGTATGTGATGCTGATGCGGGACGAGGACTTCGTCGATGCATTGATCGACCGCTACTGGGAACTGAGAGAGATCTATTTGGATCCGGATTACCTCTGTGCCTACATAGACGAAACCGCCGCCTATCTGGGTGACGCGGCAGAGCGGAATTATGAGCGCTGGGGGTCGGTCTTTTCCCTGGAGGAGCCGCTGCTGACCCCGGCGTCCCGGGAGCTGCACAGCTATGAGGAGGCGCTTGACCAGATGAAGGACTTTCTGCGGGAGCGCATCGGGTGGATGGATGAAAACATCGAGACCCTGCGGCAGTACGCCGCGGAGTCCAAGGTGAAGAAATTCAATGAGACTGCGAACTGACGGGGGCGGCCTATGAAAAAATTCATTCTTACAGTGGCCGCACTGGTGGCCCTGTACATCGGCTGGGACTTTGTCTATTACCGGCTGGGCTGGTACATCGACCTGCACCCCGGTCAGGAGGTCACCGCCTTCATGGAGGTCCGGGGGGATCAGATCTATCAGATGACCCCGGAGGGCCCGGAGAAATTTGAGGTCCGGGGTGTGAACATGGGCTCGGGCATCCCCGGGGAGTGGTCCACCGACTTTGCCGCCGACAAGGAGACCTACCTGCGCTGGTTTGGCCAGATCCAGGAGATGGGCGCCAATGTGGTGCGGGTCTACACCATTCAGGCCGACGACTTTTACGAGGCGTTTTACGAGTACAACAAGGACCGGGAGGAGCCCCTCTGGCTGCTTCACGGCGTCTGGGTCAACGACTATGTCCAGAACTCCCGCCGGGACGCCTATGACCCGGACTTTCTGGATGTGTTTTTACAGGACTGCCGCACGGCGGTGGATGTGATCCACGGCAACAAGAAGATCTCCCTGGGCCGGATGGCCAGCGCAGGCTCCGGCTTTTACCGCCGGGATGTCTCTCCCTGGGTCATCGGATATATCCTGGGCGTGGAGTGGGAGGATGTGACCGTGGCATATACCGACGAGAAGTACGCCGGGCTGGAGAGATATACCGACTATCAGGGCAAATACCTCTGCTCCGCCCCGGAGGCGACCCCCTTTGAAGCCATGCTGACCCAGGTGGGGGACAAGATCATCGAGTATGAGTCGGAGCGGTACAAGCAGCAGCGGCTGGTGGCCTTCTCCAACTGGCCCACCACAGACCCCTTCGTCTATCCGGAGGAAGTGACCAACTTCTTTATGAAGTGCGCCCAGGTGGATGTGGAGCACATCCGGAGTACGGATGCCTTTCTGGCGGGGCAGTTTGTCTCCTACCATGTGTATCCCTATTATCCGGATTACCTCAACTATGTGGACGACTGGAGCAGCTACGGCCTGTCGGCGGCGGACTATGCGCTGGGGGAGGGGAAACACAATTCCTACCGGGCGTATCTCCAAATGCTCGCAGACCACCATACCATGCCGGTGGTGATCTCAGAGTTCGGGGTGACCACCGGACGGGGCATGGCCCACCGGGACCAGAACACCGGCCGTAACCAGGGAAATCTGTCCGAGCAGGAGCAGGGACAGGCTCTGGTGAACTGCTGGGCGGATATCCAGGCCGTCGGCTGTAACGGCGGCTGTGTGTTCTCCTGGCATGACGAGTGGTTCAAGCGGACCTGGAACACCATGTACGCCGTGGACCTGAAGCGCACCCCATACTGGTCGGACTACCAGACCAACGAGCAGTATTTCGGCCTGCTGTCCTTCGACCCCGGGGCGGAGAAGTCTGTCTGCTATGTGGACGGAGATGTGTCCGAGTGGAGTGAAGAGGACCGGGTGGCGGAACAGGACGGGATCTCGGTGTCCATGAAGTATGATGAAAAGTTCCTCTATTTCCGCATCCATAAAGACGGGCTGCGGCTTGGGGAGGAGACCATCTATCTGCCCATCGACACCACCCAAAAGACCGGCAGCAGCTACTGCGAAAACAACGGCCTGCTCTTTGACCGGGCGGCGGATTTTCTGCTGGTGCTGGACGGGGAGAACAACAGCCGCCTGCTGGTGCAGGAGCGGTACGAGTCCCTGCGCTCCACCTATTCAGAGGAAGCGAGGAAGTTTGACACCTATGTTCAGGAAAACAAGCCGGAGCCGGACTCCCCGCAATTTGTGCCCATCGATATGATCCTTCAAACGGCCACCGTCCTGATCTATGGAGACGAAACAGCTGCGGCGGAGACCTACGAGACCGGTCTGCTGACCTACGGAAATGCCAACCCGGACAGCCCGGACTTCAACTCTCTGGCCGACTTTATTTGCAGCGGCGACGATGTGGAAGTGAAGCTGCCCTGGCAGCTGCTGAATTTTGCAGACCCCTCCCGGATGGAGATCCACGACGACTACTACGACGGCAATTACGGCGTGGCCTACCAGATCATCGACACCATGTATGTGGGCGTGGGAACGGAGGGCACCCCGGGCCGCATCCGCCTCTCACCCCTGGCCCTGGAGGGCTGGGGCAATGATGCGACCAGCCACGAGCGGCTGAAGCACTCCTATTACATCCTTCAGGACCTTTGGGCCACGCCGTAGAAATGAGGTGACGCGCTCGTGCATGTGGAGACCCTGATCTATGCCTATCTGGCCATCTGTATGGCCATGATCCTGTTCAACTGTGCCTGCATCTTTATCTTTCGCCGCCGGGACCGCGTCTTGAGGCGCCACAGCGTCAGGCTGGCCGAGGAGATCGACAGGCAGATCCAGCTGCTCCGGGGCGGCAGCCCGGTATCCGGGGAGCACCTCCGGATCCTGCGCAGGAAGCTGCGCCGGGTGAGGAACCTGATGGTCCTCGACGAGTCGCTGGAGAACCTGCTGAACCGGGACCCGGGCGCGGCGCAGGCCTACCTGGCGGAGATCCGCCCGGTATTTGCCTGGGTGGCGGCGGAGAACCGCTACCGGGACCCCATGCAGCTGGCCTATTTTGCCTATGTGCTGTGCAAGTACCGTATCCTGGAGGGAGAGGCGGACCCGATGACGGCGGAGCTTTTGATGAAGCTGCTGGAGGAGCCCAGCCTCTACTGCCGGGAAAACGCCCTCCAGGCCATTTACAGCACCGGGGACTGCGGCTTTGTCCTGCGGGCCCTGCGGCAGGTGGACGAGCGCGGGCGCTTTCATCACAGCAAGCTCCTGACAGACGGGCTGCTGGCCTTTGCCGGTGACCGGCAGGAGCTGGTCCGGGTGCTGTGGGGGCGGTTTGAGTCCTTTTCCGTCCCCATGCAGGCGGTCATTCTGGACTACATCCGCTTCGGCGGGATCAGAATGTCTGATGAGCTTCTTCCCCTTTTGGCGGATGAAGGCCGGGACGATGAGCTGCGCTTTTCCTGCATCCGCTACTTTGGAAAGTATCCCGACCCCAGGGCCTACCCCCTTCTGCTGTCCTTTCTGGAGCATCCGCAGACGCACCGCTGGGAGTACGCGGCCATCTCCGCCACGGCGCTGGCCGCTTATCCCGGAGCGCGCACGGTGCTGGCCCTGAAGCGGGCCATGAGCAGCGCAAGCTGGTATATCCGGTTCAATGCGGCAAAGAGCCTGGAGGCCTTCCACCTCACTTATCAAGACCTGGGGGATGTGATGGACAGCGGCGACCGCTATGCCCGGGAAATTTTGCAATACCGGCTGGACATTCAGCAGGCGCAGGAGGAACGGAGAGCGCTGAAAAAACAGAAGGAACAGGAGGCGGCTCCGGTATGATGACAGACGGCTTGATGAACGCGATCCAGGTGTTTATGGACGGCGTGGGCGTGTTCTTTGTCCTGTATCTGATCGGGTACTCCACCTTTTTGTTTTTGGCTGTGGTGGTGGGTGCATCCACGCTGTATCAGACCAGACAGCAGGCCCGGCTGAAGAATGTGCTGGAAAAGAACTACTATGTGCCGGTGACCATCATCGTCCCGGCCTATAATGAGGAACTGACCGTGGTGGACACGGTGCGCTCCCTGCTGGCCCTGGACTACACGACCTATGAGATCGTGGTGGTGGACGACGGCTCCCGGGACGGGACCTCCCAGGCGCTGATCGACGCCTTTCAGATGTACTCCATCCGGCGGCCCATCCGGCGGCAGGTGGCCTGCCAGCGGGAGGAATTTATCTATACCTCCATGGACCAGAAGGTCCCCCTGACCCTGGTGCGCAAGAAAAACGGCGGCAAGGCCGACGCCCTGAACATGGGGATCAACCTCTCACAGTATCCCTACTTTATCTGTATCGACGCCGATTCCGTGCTGCAATACGACTCCCTGCGGGAGATCGTCCGCCCGGTGCTGGAGGACGACCATGTCATCGCGGTGGGCGGCAGCGTCCGCCCATGCAACGGAGTGAAAATAGAGCGGGGGCGGGTGGAGAAGTACCGCCTGCCGCGGAATCTGCTGGCCTGTATGCAGGTGCTGGAGTATGACCGCTCCTTTCTGGCGGCCCGCATCCTCTTTGATCAGTTCAACGGCTCTCTGATCATCTCCGGCGCTTTCGGGCTGTTCAAAAAGGATGTGGTCATCGCCTGCGGCGGCTATGACCGCTCCACGATGGGGGAGGATATGGAGCTGGTGGTCAAGATGCACGAGTTCTGTCTGTCCAACGAACTGCCCTACCGGATCCGGTACGCCACCGGAGCGATCTGCTGGACCCAAGTGCCGGAGCGGTTGAAGGACCTGTGTACCCAGCGGCGGCGGTGGCACCTGGGGCTGTTTCAGAGCATGACCCGGCACCGGAGACTGTTTGGCAACCTGCGGTATGGGCTGGTGAGCGTGATCTCCTACCTCTATTTTCTGCTGTATGAGCTGCTCTCCCCCTACATCGAGCTGTTTGGCGTGCTGACGGTCCTTCTGGCGTTTGCTGTGGACTTGATCGACCTCCCGTTCATGGTGCTGTTCTATCTGGTCTATGCGGTGTTTGGCTCCGTGCTGTCTCTGACGGCGTTTTTCTCCCGCATCCAGACCATTGATTTGAAGATCTCCTTCACCGACGGACTGAAGGCCGTTTTGCTGTGCCTGATTGAGGTGACCTGTCTGCGCTTTGTAATGGCCTTTGTGCGGGTCACCGCGTTTCGGGGCTATCGGAAAAACAAGATGGAGTGGGGCAAAATCGAGCGGCAGAGATTTGATTGAGGAGATCCATCGGCTTTGTGCAGCGGGAAAGAGACAGACTGCGGCAAGACGGTAGATACAAAAAAGAGGGAGAGATATGGACAAACAAAGACGGTCGGGTGTGATCAGGTGTCTTTTGACCGCCGTGCTCCTGAGCACGATGCTTTCTGCCGCTGCTGAGGCGGCAGTCCTCTCCACCCCGGAGGCTACGGGGGAGGCCGACACCATCTATGTGGCGGGCGATCCGGACTGGTACCCGGTTGAGTATTACGACCGGGAAAGCAAGCAGTACAAGGGCATTCTGCCGGAGCTGCTGGAGCTGGCGGGGGAGAGGTCCGGCCTGGATTTCACTTATGTTCAGGCCGGACCGGAGGATCAGCGCCAGCGGCTGGCGGAGAATGGCCAGGTGGAGCTGGTATCCGGGTGCCGGACGGATGAGGCGTGGCTTCAGGAAGCGGATATGCACATCAGCCGGACGATCGTGTCCCTTCCCACAGAGGAGGGACAAGTTCAGGTTTGCCTTGCATTTACGAAGATCGCCGACGAGGGACTGATCCAAAGGGTGGAGCAGGCAATGGCGGAGCTGACGCCCCAGGACACTGCGGGCCTTGCGGTCCGCCTTCTGTCAGAGCGTCCGCCAGAGGCACAGCCGCCCTGGGCCGGATTTGCGGCCGCAGCGGCTCTTTTGCTGCTGATCGTTTCTTCCGTGTTGGTCATCAAGATCCGGCGCGATCAGAAGGCCGGTCTGCGGGACGAGCGCATCGACCCCCTCACAGGGATTTGGAACAAGGTCTATTTTGCTGATTTTTATCAGAACTTCATTTCCGATCGGTATCGGGATCTGTACTGTGTGGTCTATATCGGCTTTGACATCGTGCGGGTCAATCAGTATTACGGAGAGGGAGAGGCGGAAGAACAGCTCTGCTTTGCGGCCAAGGAATTGCAGCTGAGCACCCGGGACAATGAAACGGCTGCCCGGGTCAGCGGCGGCGGCTTTGCCGTGGCCCGGCCCAGCAACGGGGAGCAGGAGATCCAGACCTGGACCGGTCAGCTTCTGGACCGGCTGAACCGGTATATGGAGCGGTACGGAAATGACTACCGGCCCAGCTTCCGGGCGGGGATCTATATGCTCCGGTCCGCAGACCGGGACTGTGAAAGCGCGTTGTTCAACGCCCGGCAGGGATACCAGCAGGCGCTGGGCAGAGGTCTGCCCTGGGTGATCGTGCAGCCTGAGCAGCTGGCGCAGGAGAGCGAGCGGCTGCAGCTGAAGAAGCAGACGCTGGACGCCCTCCAGAACCGGGAATTTCAAATGTTTCTCCAGTTTATCGTCCGCGGAGCGGACGGAAAAATCTGCGGAGCCGAAGCGGTCTCCCGCTGGGACCACCCCCAAAAAGGACTGCTCTACCCGGGCAGCTACATTGAATTGATGGAAGGGGAGGGCACGATCGTAGAGCTGGACTTTTATATTTTTGAGGCGGTCTGCCGCCAGCTGGAGCAGTGGCAGGCGGCAGGACGGCCGCTGCTTCTGTCCTGCAATTTTTCCCGCATCACCATCGGACGGGAGGCCTTTGTACAGCGGATCCAGGAGATCGCGGAGCGGTATACCTTTGACCGCGGCCGTCTGGTCATGGAGATCACCGAGGATGCCATGGAGAGCAATCAGGAGGCGGCGTTTTCCAACATCTCCCGGTGCAGAGAACTGGGGTTTCAGATCGCCCTGGACGATGCGGGAAGCGGCTACACCTCCTTTGCCGATCTGCGGGACTATCCCATCAATGTGGTGAAGATCGACCGCTCCATCCTGAACGCCGCCGTCACCCGGCGCGGCGCGGCCCTGCTGCGGGGCATCACCGCGCTGGTCCATGATCTGGAGATGGAGGTGCTGTGTGAGGGCGCTGAGACCGCAGACCAGGTGGAGCTGCTCCGCGGGATCGGCTGCGACTATATCCAGGGCTATTATTATTACCGTCCGCTGCCGCTGAAAGAGGCGGAACGGGTCCTGAATCAATGTGAAGCACAGGAAAAGGGCGGGGTAGCTTGTTTTTCCTCGGTCATATCCCCTGATGCAGTCCGTTGATTCAAGCTGGGCATAGAATTTCTGCTGTCAGAACGCATCATACTTCCTGCGGCCCAGTTGTCAAGAGAAATGCGGAAATTTTTACAGATAATGTGCTGACACAGCAACTGCCCGTTTCCCGAACCGAACCGCAGATGTAAAGGCAAACGACAAAAGCCCGTACTGATGTCCCATCAGTACGGGCTTGCCCAACTAGATAACCACAGAGCAAGGTTGGGCGGGGGGCATCCCGACCATTGAATACCCCGGCTGGGGCTGCTGTCTTTCCTTATATATTATGACTGACAGGCTTATGTTTACAGTTCGCTTGCATAAAAATAATGATAGAACTAATTACGTCTGCACAAAATACAAATTGAAGCAGTCCATTGATGATAGAGAATCTTTTACTGATGATACGGTCCGTATAACACCTTATAACGGAAGTAATTCCAATCAATCCACTTAAAAAGATGGATGCACAATCAAACAAAAAGAATACTACTGCCAATCCTATCGTAAATAATGCGCCAAAGGAGAAAACCCCCAAAAGAAATACAGCAACATACGCCGGTATTTGAACAATCTTGATTACCATATTCAATAATGCTATTTTTTTGCAATCCCATTTTTGATGGATACTTAGGACGAGAAAAATGACATTGCAAATGAAAGAAACGATAAACAACCAAGGGAGAAATGAAAATGACTCTCCCAAATTTCCCATTCCTTTAATAAAGTGATACAGCCCCATAAACAGGGAGTAAGGAAATATGGTACATGGCAGCAGCAATATAAGCTTTTTCATCCTTTTCACCCTCTCAAGTTGTAAAAAATGATGTCACAAAGTTGTTAATAAGTCCACTTTTTACCGACCGTCCCGGCCAAAAGAGCACCGTGGCCGCTTCGTGGTCAAACGTGCAAAGAAGAACCTCCAATCCATTGCGCCGCAATGGATTGGAGGTTCTCGGTTCTTATTCCCACTCGTTGTTGGGCATCATATTTAACGGATTTTGCTTCATAAATTTGATACCTCATTTTTTTGATTATTTGATGTGTCCATATTATCCAGCCCTATACGATGGGCTGTTATCAAATTGTT
>JBMNQB010000008.1:0-96843 GCA_050943915.1 Lawsonibacter sp. | reverse complement strand
TCATGGTGGCGGTGAGACCCAGGCTGAGAGCACGCTTCAGGTTTCTCATTGGAATTCCTCCTTGATTTTTTCAAGCTGCGGGGCTTGTTATCCTCTTCCAGAAATTAGGCTTCATTTCCCAAATATTAGGTGTAAAATACCAATAAATAGGTAAATCGCCCATTCTGTGGGAGCATAACGCCCCTTGCACATCCGAAAATGTGAGAAAATCAGGAGAAAAACTGCAAAAACCGCCGCTTTTCCGGCCAAAAAATCACCCTGGTAGACCGCTGGTAGACCGGCCCCAAAAACGGGCAAAAGAAAAACCCCCGGAAGCCTTGTGCCGCAAGGCTTCCGGGGGTCGCGTCTGGTAGACATCTGGTAGACCGCGGTGGTCTACCAGCCTAAGACGAACATCTGGTTTCCCTCTGCCGTAAAGTTGGCAATACTGTACAGCACCACGACCGAGTCGATCTGGTTCTCCTCCACATAGCCTTTGACACTGGTCAGATTCATGCGGGGATCGAACAGATGGATCTCAGAAAAATTCTGTGTGAGGAAGGGGGCCAGACTGTCGGTATAAGAATCCCGGATGATGAGCACCCGGGGGGCGTCTGTATGCTCCGTCCGGATCACACACAGAGGCTGGTTCCCGCCCAGGAAGGAGGAATACTGATCCTTCTCCTGCAAGAATTTGTCCACATAGAGGCTGCCCTCCACGGGGGAGCCCTCAGGATAGGACGTCACTTCCACCCCATCCCCGGAGATATAGCGGTCGATCTGATCCGGGGCGACCCAGCGGACTCCGGAACGGGAGAACAGCGTGCCGTAGAAGGAATCGGACACGGTGGTCTTGCCCGCCTGATCCAGGGGTTCGGCCTCCAGCCCCATGGCCTCCATCAGCGCGGTGTAGCCGTAGTAGGCGCCCAGGCTGGTCCAGTGGTGGTCGGTGCGGTAATAGAGGTCCTCTGCCCGGTGGTCGTTCAGCGGGGTGCGGAGATCCACCGTCTGCGCCTGGACCGCCCTGTACATCTCCTCAATGATGGCCTGCTCGTCGGCAGTGGGCGCACCAGCCGGGAGGCGGTCTGCCCACACCTCAGCCGCCGAGGGGATCAGCCCAAAATAGACCGGGACAGACACGTTTTCCACCAGCTGGTTGATATAGCCGGCGTTTTGGGCCAGGGTCTCCGGATCGGGGGCGTCCAGATGGCGGATCAAGGTGTCATCCCCGGCAAAGTAGATGCCGTTGTTTTCCTGCTTGCCGGAGACCCGCTCACTCCAGGCCTTCATGGCGACCCACAGGTCACGGCCCATGATCTGGTCGTTGACATAGCTCTCCGCGTCAGACATGAATTTCCCGCTTTCCAGATTTTCCAGAGAGAGCTTGGGAGGCTTGGACAGGTTCCGGTTCTCCATAGGGGAGAAGGTCCGGTCAGGGAGCAGCAGGCTGCCCACTAAGATCCCGCCGATGAAGAGGGAAAACAGGCCGGTCAAAAAGATGCTGTATGCTTTGGTCATAGGGCGACCTCCTTAAAATCAGAAACGGAAATACAGGAAGGGATTGTAGGTCCCATCCACCAGGTACGCGGTACATACCACCAGACCTGCCAGCACCAGCACCGCGCACACCGCCTGGGCAGCCTGGGGCTTCAGACGGCGGTACAGGGAGGCGCCCAGAGGCGTGGAGGCCAGCCCGGCAACACAGAGAATGGGCAGATAGCTGGTGAGATAGTAGCCGAAGGCGGAGTCTGACAGAGGGACGCCGCCCAGCCCGAACATGACCCGCAGATAGCCTGCCAGATGGCCTGCGTCCTCAATGGCGAAGATGGCCCAGCTCACCAGGACGAAAAACATCGTGTAGAGATGGCCCACGGCGGCGGGCGCCCGGCTCAGCCGGTCCAGCAGGAAGAATTTCTCCGCCATCAGCAAAAGGAAGAAGTACAGGCCCCAGAGCAGATAATTCCAGCTGGCTCCGTGCCAGATGCCGGTGGCCGCCCACACCACCAGCAGGTTGAACATCCACCGGGGCTTGGAGCAGCGGTTGCCCCCCAGGGGGATATACAGATACTCCCGGAACCAGGTGGACAGTGAGATGTGCCAGCGCCGCCAGAACTCGGTGATGCTTTTGGAGATATAGGGGTAGTTGAAATTGGGCAGGAACTCAAAGCCCAGCATCCGGCCCAGGCCGATGGCCATATCGGAGTAGCCGGAGAAGTCAAAATAGATCTGGAAGGTGAAGGCCAGCACGCCCAGCCAGGAGCCCGCCACCGTCAGCTCGCTAAGCGCCAAGCCCTTATAGCTCTCCCACAGCATCCCCACGTTGTTGGCAATCAGCACTTTTTTTGCCATGCCCACCATAAAGGTCTGCACGCCGGAGGCAAATTTTTCTGTGGAGCAGGTCCGCTGGTCGATCTGATCCCCCAGGTCCTTATATTTGATGATGGGGCCAGCGATCAGCTGAGGGAACAGGGTGACAAAGGTGCCGAAATTGATGATGGACCGCTGGGCCCGGGTATCTCCCCGGTACACATCAATGGTGTAGCTCATGGTCTGGAAGGTGTAGAACGAGATCCCGATGGGCAGATGGATGTTCAGCACCGGCATAAAGTTCAGGCCCACCGCCTGGAGGGAGGAGGCCAGGAAGTCCCAGTACTTGAAGAACAGCAGCAGGGCCAGGTTGAATACAATGGAGGAGGCCACTGCCATCCGCGCGCCCCGGTCGTTGTCCCGGGCCTTGCACCGCTCCACCAGAAGGCCATGGACATAGTCGATGGCGGTGGAGAGGAACATGATGGACACATACAGCTGCTCACCCCAGTAGTAGAAGAACAGGGAGGAGAGCAGCAGCACGCCGTTACGCAGCTTCCGGGGCACCAGATAGTAGACCAGCAGCGTCAGCGCCAGAAAATAAAACAAAAAGATGGGGGTGGAAAAAACCATTGGGGATCCTCCTCAGATCAGCTTACAGAAATCGGAGTTGGGCGGGAGCTCCCCGCCCAACTCACAGCCCTGCTCCATGCTCCCGTTCCGGGCCCGGAGCGCCGGGCCGGGGGAGGGTCAGGGGCATCAGTCTGCCTGCACCATGTTCGATGCTCAGAACAGCGCGTTAAATTCGTTCACGATCGCGTCGCAGTCCTCGTGGACCACCATCATCACATAGCTGCCCTTGGAGACGACCCGGGAGTTATTCTGCCACGCCTCGATGGCACTGGGGTACCAGGCGCCGCCGGCCACCTGAGCGTCAATGCGGTCCTGGAAAATGCCCTTCACAGTGTCCACATCGCCAGCGTCGGCCACTTCCACCAGGGCGATCTCTCCAGAGTTCATGGTCATCATGTTGATGTAGGGCAGGCACTGGTTGGTTTTGATGTCCGACAGGCCGGGATAGACGTCCTTGATCATGGCAGCATCCGCCAGGGAGAGCATCCCGAACTGGTGATTGGTGGTGACGGTGCTGTAAAACGCGGACAGATCCACGCTGCCGCTGTCCGGGGTGCTGGCAGAACCGGAGCCGGAGGAGCTGCTTCCGCCGCTGGAAGAGCTGCCGTCGCCGGAGGCGGGCTTGTCCGCCTCAAACTTACAGCGGACGATGCAGGAGGCGGACAGTCCGGTCTTGCTGTCGGTCACCGTGACGGTGGCGGTGCCGGGGGCTACGGCGGTGACCAGGCCCTTGTTGGAGACTGTGGCCACGGCCTCATTGTCGGAGGTCCAGGTATAGGTTCCCTTCTCAGGCTTGGACTCGGCCTTCAGCTGATAGGCCGTGCCCGCCTTAAACAGAGAGAAGTCAGAGGAATTCAGGGACAGGCTCTCCTTCACCACGGGCTCCTCCACCGGGGGCTTGGAGCTGTCCCCCTGCTCTTGGTCCGGCAGAGAAGCGTCGGGCTGGGACGCATCAGGCTGAGAGGACTCCGGCAGGGACAGGTCGGGCTGGGAGGCATCGGGGGTGGAGGCGCTTCCCTGGCTGGAGGAAACGGAGCCGTCCGTGTTGGACTGAGCACTGCTCTCCTCCTTAGGGCCGCAGGCGGTCAGCAGGGTCAGAGAGAGGGCCAGAGCCGCAAAGCGGGCATAGGTATGGTATTTCATGTGATAAAACTCCTTTTTGATCGAAAGAAATATTCCATCCGCTGGAATGGGGTTCAAGAGTTTTGACGCAGGACAGGGAAAAAGGTTCCCGAAAATCTTAAAAAGTTTTGCAGCCGCTGTCTGCACCGCAAAAGCCGAATTATTATATCAGGATTCTGCGGGAAATACCACCCCGATCCCTAAACTTTACGGTTTTTGCTTCACCTGGACCGTTTATGCCGGCCGCAGAAAAAAGCAGCGGGCCTCTGATTGAGGCCCGCCGAAGGTTTTGTGGAAGTACGGCCCTTACTCCGCCAGGGCGGCAGTGATGATGGCCATGGAATAGGCCCGCAAAATTTTGATTTTGCGGGGACCCGGATTTTTTGAAATGCTTGGGGCGGCAAAGCCGCCCCTCCGCCAAGGTTTTTCCGTTGGAAAAACGCTTGTACGCGCTGCGCGCGCCCCATCTGCGATGTGGTCCCGGTCTATTCCATGGCCGAAAAAAGCAGCGGGCCTCTGATTGAGGCCCGCCGAAGGTTTTGTGGAAGTACGGCCCTTACTCCGCCAGGGCGGCAGTGATGATGGCCATGGAATAGACCTCCTGGGCGTTGCAGCCGCGGGACAGGTCGTTGATGGGGGCATTCAGACCCAGCAGGATGGGGCCGTATGCCTCGAAGCCGCCCAGGCGCTGGGCGATCTTGTAGCCGATGTTGCCGGCGTTGATGTCGGGGAAGATGAAGGTGTTGGCATAGCCGGCCACCTTGGAGTCGGGGCACTTGGTCTGCGCCACGCGGGGGGAGACGGCGGCGTCAAACTGCATCTCGCCGTCCACAGGGAACTCAGGCATAGCGGCCTTGGCCTTCTCACAGGCGTTGCGCATCTTGTCCACGTCCTCGCCCTTGCCGGAACCGAAGGTGGAGTAGCTGAGGAACGCGACCTTGGGGTCGATGCCGAAGATCTGGGCACACTCCGCGGTCTCCTTGGCGATCTCCACCAGCTCGTCCTCGTTGGGCTTGATGTTGATGGCGCAGTCGCCCATGGCCAGCACGTCGTTGTCGCCGGTGGCGGAGGGGCGGACCAGGATGAAGCAGGAGGAGACGATCTTGTTGTCCGGCTTGGTCTTGACCAGCTGGAGGGCGGGACGGACAGTGTCGGCGGTGGAGTAGGTCGCGCCGCCCAGCAGAGCGTCGGCCTCGCCCATGGCCACCAGCATGGTGCCGAAGTAGTTGCCCTTCTTCAGGGCGGTGCGGCACTCGTCCTCGGTCATCTTGCCCTTGCGCAGCTCCACCATCTTGGCCACCATGGCCTCCATGTTCTCATAGTTCTCGGGGTCGACGATGATGGCGCCGCGAATGTTGAAGCCGGCGTCCTCGGCGGCGGCCCGGACGGCCTCCTCATTGCCTACCAGTACGGGGGTCAGGAACGTACCGGACAGCAGGCGGGCGGATGCCTCCAGGATCCGGGGATCGGTGCCCTCTGTGAACACGATTTTGCGGGGGTGTGCCTTCAGAATATCGATGAGCTTCTTGAACATACTGAACCATTCCTTCCAAAACTGAGTTTTCAAGCTTAAAACGCCTGTTTGCTGGGTCTATGTTAGCATTTTTTGTATTGAAATGCAAGGGCAACCACTCCTCTATTTTGCCAGATTTTGAAGAGTCCCATCCCAAAAAAATCGCCGAATTTTTGCAAAAAGCTCTTTACGGCAGGTATACGGTCGTTTATACTATACCAAGTGTATTGATTCTGGTATGAGGTGAGAAATTTGAACGCAGAATTTTCCCGCACCCTGTCGCTGCTGCGGCAGGAAAAGGGCGTCAGCCAACGCACCGCCGCCGGCGTATTGGGCATTTCGCAGGCCCTGCTGTCCCACTATGAGAACGGGATCCGGGAGCCCGGACTGGCTTTCGTGGTCAAGGCCTGTGACTATTACGGAGTCTCCGCCGACTATCTGCTGGGCCGGACTCTGACCCGGGACGGCACCACCATCGGCACCGAGGAGCTCTATGACATCAGCGACGAAAAGGAAAATTCCATGCGGGGCTCCGTGCTGGCCCTGCTGTCCAAAAAGCTGCTGGTCAATTCTGTGGGGATGCTCTTCGACCTGCTGGGCAAAACCGGAAGCCGGGATACCATCCGGGCGGCGTCGAACTACCTGTCCACCGCCCTGTACCAGGTGTACCGCCATCTGTACCACGCCAACCCCGCCAACAATCCAGACTTTTTCTCGGTCTCTCAGCGGCACTTCATGGCCGGCCTGGCCGACGCGGATCTGCACATGAGCGAGGTGGAGCTGACCGACGCCCTGGCTGCCCATGTCAAGGAAAAAGGCCGGATGCCGGAGATGGACCATGCCGCCCTGGCCCGGGACTACCCGGTGCTGTATCAGTCCATGCTCCAGCTGATCCACAACTCCGGAGAGCGGATCAACCGTCTGATGGATGGCCGGGAAGGCAGGGGAGAGAAAAAGAAGTGACGCCCTGCGGCGCTTCGGGGTCCCGTTGATCTGATTTTATTACGCGCCAGCCGGCGCGCCCCATCTGCCTTGGGGCCCCGGGTGGATTTTCCCAAGGAGGTTTTTTATTTTATGACCGATCAATCCAAAATCCGCAATTTCAGCATCATCGCACATATCGACCATGGAAAATCCACCCTGTCGGACCGGCTCATCGAGCTGTGCGGCGCGGTGGAGCAGCGGCAGATGGAGAGCCAGCTGCTGGACAACATGGACCTGGAGCGGGAGCGGGGCATCACCATCAAGGCCCGGGCCGTCCGCCTGGACTACAAGGCGGAGGACGGCAGCACCTACGCCCTGAACCTCATCGACACCCCGGGCCATGTGGACTTCAACTATGAGGTGTCCCGCTCTCTGGCCGCCTGCGAAGGTGCGGTGCTCATCGTGGACGCCTCTCAGGGCATCGAGGCCCAGACCCTGGCCAACACCTATCTGGCCATGGAGCACGATCTGGAGATCCTTCCGGTGATCAACAAGATCGACCTACCTGCCGCCGATCCCCAGCGGGTGAAGGACGAGGTGGAAAATATTCTGGCCCTCCCGGCCCAGGACGCCCCGGAGATCTCCGCCAAGCAGGGGATCAACATCCCCGCGGTGCTGGAAGATATTGTCCAGAATATTCCCGCTCCCCAGGGCGATCCCGACGCCCCCTTGAAGGCTCTGATCTTTGACAGTCAGTACGATCCCTATGTGGGCGTCATCGTCTATTTCCGCGTGATGGAGGGCACCCTGAAGAAGGGAATGGAGGTCAGAATGATGGCCTCCGGGGCCCAGTACAGTGTTTTGGACTGCGGTTACCTCAAGCCCCTCGGAATGGAGTCTGTCCCTCAGCTGTCCGCCGGCGAGGTGGGCTGGTTCACCGCCTCCATCAAGAACGTGAAGGATACCCGTGTGGGCGACACCATCACCGGGGTGGAGCAGGCTGCTGGCGAGGCGCTTCCCGGCTACCGCCCTGCCCAGCCCATGGTCTACTGCGGCATTTACACCGAGGACGGTTCCAAATATCCCGATCTGCGGGACGCGCTTGAGAAGCTTCAGCTCAATGACGCCGCCCTGTCCTTCGAGCCGGAGTCCTCCGTGGCTCTGGGCTTCGGCTTCCGCTGCGGCTTTTTGGGGATGCTCCACATGGAGATCATCCAGGAGCGGCTGGAACGGGAGTTTGACCTGGACCTGGTGACCACATTACCCTCCGTTATTTATGAGGTCACAAAAACAGATGGTACTGTGGTCCGGGTGGATAATCCCCACAACTACCCGGATCCCGGCTCCATCAGTGAGGCGCGGGAGCCCTATGCCAAGGTGTCTATTATCGCGCCCCCGGACTATGTGGGCAATATCATGCCCATGTGTCAGGACCGCCGGGGCATTTTCAAGGATATGCAGTATTTGGACACCAATCTGGTGGAGCTGCACTACTCCATGCCCATCGGCGAGATCATCTACGACTTCTTTGACGCCCTGAAGGCCCGGACCAAGGGGTACGCCAGCCTGGACTATGAGCTGGAGGGCTATGAAAAGAGCGACCTGGTGAAGGTGGACCTGCTCCTCAACGGGGACCAGGTAGACGCCCTGAGCTTCATCGTTCACCGGGAGAAGGCGTATGGCCGGGCCCGGAAGATCTGCGAAAAGCTGAAGGAGAACATCCCCCGTCAGCTGTTTGAGGTCCCGGTCCAGGCGGCCATCGGCGGGAAGATCATCGCCCGTGAGACCGTCAAGGCCATGCGCAAGGACGTGCTGGCCAAGTGCTACGGTGGCGACATCACCCGGAAAAAGAAGCTGCTGGAGAAGCAGAAGGAAGGCAAGAAGAAAATGCGTACCCTGGGTACTGTACAGCTGCCCACCGAAGCCTTCATGGCCGTCCTTAAGCTGGATGAGGAGTAAGGACATTTTCTTCTGCCTTCCACCCCGCACGGCGGGGCGGCGCATCGCGCCGTACAAGCGTTTTGCCAAAGGCAAAATCTTGGCGCAGGACAAATTCATTTTGTCCGAGCATTTGAAACCACTTGGGGCCCCCGGCAAACTTGTTTGACAGGGAGCAGGCAAGAAGAAAATGCGTACCCTGGGTACTGTGCAGCTGCCCACCGAAGCCTTCATGGCCGTCCTTAAGCTGGATGAGGAGTAAGGACATTTTCTTCTGCCTTCCACCCCGCACGGCGGGGCGGCGCATCGCGCCGTACAAGCGTTTTGCCAAAGGCAAAACCTTGGCGCAGGACAAATTCATTTTGTCCGAGCATTTGAAACCACTTGGGGCCCCCGGCAAACTTGTTTGACGGGGAGCAGGCAAGAAGAAAATGCGTACCCTGGGAACCGTACAACTGCCGACCGAGGCGTTTATGGCAGTGCTCAAGCTAGACGAAGAATAAGCTGCCGAAGGCCGCCCCAAACGGCGGCCCAGCGCAGCGGGTGCCGTTTGGAGAGGAGAAGCAAGGGAGCAGTTGAGGAATACCCGCCCCGGGCGTTCCGAGATAAAGCGGACTTTGCTTCGACGATATGGGGCTTCCGCCCAATAAGCTTCTCAAAATAAGAAATAAAAGTTGTCGAGAGCCTCTTGATCAGAGGTTCCCGACAACTTTTTAAGGTATTCTTTCCCAGCCTTGGACTGCGCCTCGCAATTTGCGGCAGTTCCTTCAATCAGGCAGCTCCACCCGCACGCCGCACACCAGGATATGATCCACCTGGCTGGGGTCGATGACCCGCGGAGCAACATCATACCTTTGTTCCGCATACTGGAACTTCTTTTCCACATAGGGCGCCCCCTGATAGGTGTCGCTGCTCACCCCGTCCTGACAGCTGGAGCCGCCGCCGGTTTCGGGGGGCTCAAGAGTGGTCCCGTCCTTCAGAACCAGAACGCTCTCCAGCTCCCTCCAGCACTCCGTCCACTGGGCGGGATCCGTGGGGGAGGGCGGCGTCAAGCCGGCCTGTTTCGCCGCTGCCCTCCCGTGGTGGTCATAGCAGGCCCCGCCCTCGATCCACACTGTGGTGGTCAGGGGGGTGATCTCCAGCCTGGTGAGGGTGGCGGTGCCGTCCAGGTAGGGGACCTCGATCTGCGGTGCGCACTGTACGCTCTGGTCGGGGATGTCCAGGCACACATCGGAAAACTGCCACACATGGTCCCGGACAGCCTGGGTCAGCTGGGTGTCCTCATACCGGATCGCCTGGTCCGTCCCCGGGTCGGTAAACCACACATCCCGAAGGGGACCGATGGAGAAGTCCCACTGCCCGCCCGCCAGCTGCTGGGCGGAGTAAACATTCATCTTGATACAGAAGGACAGGCGGTTGTCGCTAGGCTCCGGGTCCTCCACCTCCAGTACCTGCCACCCCCAAGACCCGGCCGGGTCCTCCCGCTCCGGCTTAATCTTGGCGTCCAGGTCGAAATAGCCGCTGTCATACCCCAGGGCCGCCGCATCCCCCAAAGCTGTCCCCTCCGGGGCGGTCACCTCCACCCACACATAGCAGTTGGTGTTGTCCCCCACGCAGTCGGTGAGTGCCACCGTCCAGCCGTTCCAAGTCTCGCTGCGGCCCAGCCGGTAGATGCCATCCTCCAGAACGCTCTGATCCTCGGGGGTGCGGGCCTCAAAATAGCCCAGCAGGCCGCCCCCCACCGTGGCCGCCAGGGCCCCCATGGTCAGTACGGCCGCCGCCCCGGCCCCGATCAAAAGCCGGCGCCCGGTATGACGGATGATGCGTTTTGTCGGTTCCTTCATACGCCCCTCCTGTTCTGCCGCCTGCCGCAGGCGGTCTGTCAGCTGTTCCTTTTCCTCCGGTGTGAAGGTAAAGTGGTCAAAGGAATGGTTCAAGTCAGCCATCGTACACCTCCAATTCTGACCTCAGCCGTTTTCTGGCCCGGCTCAGCCGCTGGCGGGCGGCGGCGTAGGAGCAGCCGCACATCCCGGCGGCCTCCTCCAGACCGTAGCCCTCGCAATAAAACAGATAGACCAGGATCCGCTCCCGAGCCGGGAGCCGCTCCACCGCCTGCCAGACCTCATGGAGCTCCCCGGGCCCGGGAGCGGCCACCCGCTCCGCCTCCTCCAGAGGTGCGGTACGCCGAACATGACTGCTTTTCAACAGATCCTTGCTGGCGTTGATGGCACAGCGCAGGATGAAAGCCCGCTCGTGCTCCGGACTTTGAAAGGCCCGCTCCCCCTCCAGCAGGGTGAGAAAAATATCCTGGCAGATGTCCTGAGCGTCAGCGCGTCCCAGGGAATACGCGGCGCACACCCGCAGGATGGGGTCCGCGTACTCCCGGATGAAGCGCTCCGCCTGATCCGGCCGGCTCCACTCTGTCATAGCCTCGCCTCCCTTCATCCGGTATACGACCGGGCGGCCCGATTTGTGACCAATGGGCAAAAAATGCGGCGGGAAGGGTAATCCTTCCCGCCGCATCCATCGTTTTGGGGTGCAGTATCAGGCTCAGAACTCCGCGTTGCCCACCGTACGGGGGTGGGGCAGGGTGTCGCGGATGTTGGCGATCCCGGTGAGGTACATGACCATGCGCTCAAAGCCCAGGCCATACCCGGCGTGGCGGCAGGAGCCGTACCGGCGCAGGTCGCAGTACCACCAGTAGTCCTCCGGGTTCATGCCCAGCTCCTTGATCCTGGCCTCCAGGATGTCGATGCGCTCCTCACGCTGGGAGCCGCCGATGATCTCCCCGATGCCGGGGACCAGGCAGTCGGCGGCGGCTACGGTCTTGCCGTCGTCGTTGAGGCGCATATAGAAGGCCTTGATCTCCTTGGGGTAGTCGGTGACAAATACAGGGCGCTTGTATACCTGCTCGGTGAGGTAGCGCTCATGCTCCGTCTGGAGGTCACAGCCCCAGTACACCTTAAAGTCAAATTTGTCGTTGTTCTTCTCCAGAAGCTCCACCGCCTCGGTGTAGCTCACCCGGGCAAAGTCGGAGGAGGCAACGTGCTCCAGCCGCTCCTTCAGCCCCTTGTCCACGAAGGAGTTGAAGAAGCTGATCTCGTCGGGACACTTCTCCAGCACCGTGCGGATCACATATTTGATCATGGCCTCGGCGTTGTCCATATAGTCGCCCAGATCCGCGAAGGCCATCTCAGGCTCGATCATCCAGAACTCAGCGGCATGGCGCTGGGTGTTGGAGTTCTCCGCCCGGAAGGTGGGGCCGAAGGTATACACGTTGCCGAAGGCCATGGCGAAGTTCTCAGCGTTGAGCTGGCCGGAGACGGTCAGGCTGGCCCGCTTGCCGAAGAAGTCCTTGGAGTAGTCCACCGTGCCGTCCTCGTTCTTGGGGACGTTCTCCAGATCCAGGGTGGTCACCTGGAACATCTCGCCGGCACCCTCACAGTCGCTGGCGGTGATAATGGGCGTGTGGACATAGACGAAGCCCCGGTCCTGGAAGAAACAGTGAATGGCGTGGGCAGCCACGCTCCGCACCCGGAAGGCAGCGGAAAACAGGTTGGTCCGGGGACGCAGATGCTGAATGGTGCGCAGGAACTCCACCCCGTGGCGCTTCTTCTGAAGGGGATAGTCCGGGGCGGAGGGGCCCTCCACCGCGATGGAGGCGGCCTTTACCTCCAGGGGCTGTTTGGCCCCGGGAGTCAGGACCACCTGGCCCACGACCACAAGGGCCGCGCCCACGTTCTGCCCGGCGATCTCCTTATAATTCTCCAGCACATTGGCGTCCATGACGACCTGCAGGTTTTTAAAGCAGGAGCCGTCGTTGAGCTCGATGAAGCCGAAGGTCTTCATGTCCCGGATGGTGCGGGCCCAGCCGCAGACGGTGACCGTCTGGCCGCCCAGCGCCTCCTGATCCGCGAAGATCGCGGCAATGGTGGTGCGGTCCATAGTAGTTCTCTCCATTCCTCAGAGTATTTTCAGTCTCACTGATCTCGCGTTGTACTACGTCTCCGGCGGCGCTCCGGCGGCTGCCTCCAACAGTGAGGCGCCGATGGGGACGGACCGGAGTTTGAAAAAGCCTGTCCACGTTCTGGACAGGCTTTTATTATAATGCGTTTTTCCCCATTTTACAAGGGTCTGACCACATTTCTCCCGGCTTTCTCCCGAATTTCCTTCTACTGCCGCTTTTCCAGCCGGATCACCAGTGCAGTGCGGTCGTCGGTGGCCCCCTGAGGGCTGTGTGTGATGAGGTCCCGGGCCAGCTCCTTGGGGCTGCCCTGGTCGAACTTGGACAGCCGCTCCCGGAGCCAGCTGTCGTCCTCCGTCCCCGTCACCCCGTCGCTCACCAAAAGCACACAGTCCCCGGGGGACAGGTGGACAGGGAACCGGTCGGGGGCGCTCCGCTCCTCCACTGACAGCCCCGCCGGGAGGGAGGCTCCGGAGATCCGCCGCACAGTCCCGCCCTTCCGCACATAGGTGGGGGCCGCTCCCAGCTTGAATACCGCTCCATCCCCGGTAAACAGATCCACCTGGAGCAGATCCACCGTAGTGAAGCCGCCGGCCTCCTCTCCCCGAAGCGCCAGGGCGGAATTGAGGGTGACCAGGGCGTGTTCCGTCTCCACACCGGCCTGGAGGAACTGCTCCAGCAGCCGCAGGGCCAGACTGCTCTCCCGGTTGGCCTGGGGGCCGCTGCCCATTCCATCGCACAGCAGGACATACAGGGTGCCGTCTCTCCGCTTGAAATAAGTGCCTGCGTCCCCGCTCACTGTCTCCCCGTCCTTTTTCTGGGCGGCGATCCCGGCCACCGCCATCAGAGGTTCCTGCTGGATCAGCGTCAGGTGGTCCGCGTCCTGGTCCTCCAGGCGCATGGGCACCTCCATCAGGCCGGCCAGCTCCGCCAGCTCCTCAGGAGCAGCCAGAAGATGGCAGTCCGGACCCTCCAGTTCGATCCGCAGCCGCCCCCGACCGTCCCGAAACACACCGCCCCGCACCCGGTCCCCCATCCCGGCCAGTCTCTGCCGCAGACGCCGGTCGGCGGCCGGGTCGGGGATCAGCTCCTCCCCCAGCTCAGCGGCAGCCGCCCCCAGCAGCGCCGAGAGCTGGCCGTATTGGCGGCATACCGCAGTCCGGCTGTCCTGGATGCGGCTGTTGTACTGACGGCGGTAGAGCAGGGCGGTGAGTTCCTCGTTCACCGCGGCCAGGAACGCCCGGAAATGGAGGCACCGGCTGGAAAAATAGCCGGGAAAATCCTCCGCTTCCCCACGTCCCCGGTCCAGCATGGCCTGGGTGGCGTCGTTCAGAGCGTTGAAGGTGGTCACATAGTCCCGCTCCCAGCAGCTGGAGCGCAGTGTACAGCCCCGGCACACCCGGCAGGCTGCACGGTCGAACACGGTTGCCATGTCGTTGTCGTTCCTGGGTGGACAAAAGGAGGCCCGCATGGTGTCGTACAGGGTGCGGAAAGCCTGGGCGGTGGCCTCCAGCCTCTGTTTGACCCGGGCCTGGGCCCTCTGATCGGCGGAGACGCTTCCCTCCGGAGCCAGCCAGATCCCCAGACGACGCAGCGGACGCTCCGGTATCAGGAGGAAGAGCGCTACGCCCAGAAGGGCCTCATACAGAACAGACAGGGGCAGCCCCCGGTCCCAGGTCCACAGCACGGCGCCCCCGTTCGCCATCAGATAGGCTCCGGCGGCCCGCAGTCTTTTGTTCCCCCGAAAAACCCCGGCCGCCAGACCGGATAGTCCAAAGGCCATGGCATACAGCGGGACCCCGTTGGCTGCCAGATCCATAGACAGGCCGGTGGCCATGCCCAGCACTGCTCCGGCGGAGATCCCGCCCTGCCAGGCTGCTGCCAGCACCGCTGCCACGGCCAAAGCCCGCCCCAGAGAGAGGTCCTTGACCAGATAAAGGGCGGACAGGGACATCAGGACGGTACACAGCAGCACAGTCAGGCTGGCCCGTCTGGCCGGGGAGAGCAGCTCCACGCCCCGGCCCGCCCGCATGGGGACCAGCAGCTGCCGGTAGCACCAGCCAGCCGCCACAGTCAGGGTCAGTTCCGTCAGGAAATAGATCACATCCACCGTCCGCCACCCCCCCTCGGACAGGTAGATGAAGCCGGTGCAGCCGTTGATGAGCCCAGCGATCAGGGGCATGGCCCAGGGCCTCCGGAGGAGTTTCATATCGTAGAAGGCAAAGCTCACCGCGAAGGTCAAAATGGCCGCGGCGGCGTACCGCAGCCCGTCCGCAAAGCCCAGCAGCACCATATAGCCGAAGCAGGCCCCCACCAGCGCCGCCGCGCCGCACACGCCGGAGCCTGCCGCCCCCACCAGGGCCACCCCAAAGGGAGCGTAGTCCCCGAACACCGACGCACCGGCCAGCACCGCTGCCAGCAGGAAGTGGATCGCTGTGTCCGCAAAGCGCAGCAGGGCGGCAGCGTCCACGCTCACCTTTTCTCCCGTCCCCCGCTGCCTCCGCAGTCTGCTCCATTTGGTCCGCACCGTCTCCTTGGCCTGCATACGCCGCTCCTCCTTTGTTCTGGCGGGCCTTCAGAGACCCACACAGTTGTGTAGGAGCTATTTTATTACCATTATGTGGAAAAATAATGTCAGAAGCAGGGTTAGCGGGAAAAAGACAACCTTCGGCGAAAAATGAGCCCGAAAAATTGACGGAGCAGGGATGCAGTTTTTGATGAAACAAAAAACCGCTGTAAACCATCAAAAACGGCTTACAGCGGTCATTTTTGCAAAGGACAGTCAAAATTGATATTTTTGCTTAAAAATAAAAACGCCGCAATGCGGCGAAACCAAATCGCAGCCCAGCGCAGCGGTTGTGATTTGGAAAGGAGGAGCAGCGGCATGAGCGCGCTCTGACTTTTGAAAAAAAGTCGGAGCAAGCGATATAAAGCTTGCTCCGACGTGGCACCCCCGGCGAGACTCGAACTCACTACATTCCGCTTAGGAGGCGGACCCTCTATCCTGGTGAGGTACGGGGGCAGAAATGGGGCGGCGGCTCTGCCTTTTCATTGTAGCCTCTTCCCTCCGGTCTGTCAACGAAAACCTGACCACCCCCAGGGCTGTCTGTCGTAGGTGTTGTAATGATGTGTTACACAATGGAAAAGCAAATAGGACCTATTTCGGGGAGCGCCAGGCGAGGGGACAGATGGAGAAATTGTTGTAAGCCTGTTCTCTGATAGCAAGCTGTGCTTTGAAATCATCAAAGCTGTAAAAATAGAACTCTTCGTTATCCTTGCGGCGGCTGCGCTCCACCTTACCATTGTGGCGGGGCGTATATGGCCGGATGAGCTTGTGGCGGATACCAAGGCACTGAAGTTCTTTTTCTTGGGTTTGGCAACTTGACCGACATAGCGCCCTGCTTGCGCAGATTGCCTCAGAGTACCACGATCCCCGTGTTTGGATGGCGGTGTCTCATTTTTAGGATCAGCTTGATCGCTTCCGGTGTATGCTGGTTGGGATGGCTGTGAGGGCAATGGGAACAGTCTGCTAGTGACTGGAGGGTGCCGTCGTACCATTTACTCCAGCGGTAGATATTATACTGCCGGTTAAAATGCTAGCGGGCAACCGCAACACAGGTCATTCCTATTCGCTTTTCTATCTGTCACACATCACTGTAACACCGACAGCAAACTTTCACCCAGATTTTGTTTCAGAGGTATACAGCGGAGGAAAGTTGTGGTATACTAAACTTGATTTGATTCCCAGTTGGGCCGCCGTTTGCTGTGCGGTCCCGAAGTGGATTTATGCGCGGATGGAGTGCTCGAGCGGCTGCGCTCGCCCCCTGCGTTTAAATAGCGTGTCCCCACACCGTGCGCAAGCAGGCCGGATGGGACTGCGCCGGGTGTAGCAAACATCTCACCAAAGACGAAGAAAGACCGATCTCCCCAGGCGAGGCAGGGCCGTGGGAGGGGGTTTCTTCGTCTGGTTGTTGTGCAGACCGCACAGGACAGGGCGGGATATTTGGCGCCTGTTGACGATAAAACAGTACTATGATGCGACGATCAGAAAGGAAGTAACGAAAATTTTATGGCTGAAAAATTGAAAATCATCTCTCTGGGCGGTCTGAATGAGATCGGTAAGAACCTGACGGTCTATGAGTATGGTAGCGACATCATTGTCGTGGACTGCGGCATGGGATTTCCGGATGACGATATGTACGGCATCGATGTAGTCATCCCCGATGTGAGCTACCTCATCAAGAACCAGAGCAAGATCCGGGGCATCTTTATCACCCACGGGCACGAGGACCACATCGGGGCCATCCCCTATGTGCTGCGTTCTGTAAACGCGCCCATCTATGCCACCCGGATGAGCGCGGGACTGATCCAGCTGAAGCTGGAGGAGCACCGTCTGGTGTCCAAGACCAAGATGATCACCTGTGAGGCGGGTGATGTGATCCAGGCGGGTAAGTTCTCTGTGGAGTTCATCCATGTGAACCACTCCATCGCGGACGCGGTGGCCTTTGCCATCAAGTCCCCGGTGGGCACCGTGGTCCACACCGGAGACTTCAAGATCGACACCACCCCCATCCAGGGCGGAATGATCGACCTGGCCCGGTTCGGCGCCCTGGGGCGCGAGGGCGTGCTGGCCCTGCTGGCTGACTCTACCAATGTGGAGCGCCCGGGGTATACCCGCAGTGAGAGCAGCGTGGGCAACTCCTTCGATGTGCTGTTCAAGGGCTGTGAGGAGCGTATCATCGTCACCACCTTTGCCTCCAATGTGGACCGTCTCCAGCAGATCATCAATGTCGCGGCGCGGTATGGCCGGCGGGTGGCAGTGACGGGCCGCTCCATGGAGAACGCGATGAAGGTATCCACCTCGCTGGGCTACATGAATATTCCGGACGGGGTACTGATGGATCTGAACCATATCAAGTCCCTGCCCAAGAACAAGGTGTGTATCATCACCACAGGCAGCCAGGGCGAGACCATGTCCGCCCTGTCCCGGATGGCCTTCTCCACCCACCGCCAGGTGGACATTCAGCCCGGGGACAAGGTGATCGTCTCCGCCTCCACCATTCCGGGCAACGAGAACGCCATGGGCAACGTCATCAATGAGCTCTACCGCAAGGGGGCCGACGTGGTCAACGAGCGGGAACTCCCCCTCCATGTGTCCGGCCACGCCTGTCAGGAGGAGCTGAAGATCATCCACGGCCTGGTGAAGCCCAAGTTCTTTATCCCCGTCCATGGCGAGCAGCGCCACCTGAAGCTTCACGCCAAGCTGGCCCGCCAGATGGGCATGGATCCCCGGGACATCCTGATCAGCGACATCGGCCGGGTGATCGAGCTGACCCCCAAGAGCTGCAAGCTGGGGGGGACCGTTACTGCGGGCAAGGTGTTCGTAGATGGCTCTGGTGTGGGTGACGTAGGCAGCGTGGTCCTGCGGGACCGCCGCCACCTGGCCCAGGACGGCATGGTCGTGGTGGTAGTCTCCATGTCCGGTGAGGACGGAGCCCTGGTCTCCGGCCCGGATATCATCACCCGGGGCTTCGTATATGTGAAGGAGTCGGAGGGCCTGATGGATGAACTGCGTCAGGTGGCTCTGGACGCCATTCTGGACGTAGACACCCGGTATGCCACTGACTGGTCCGCCATCAAGCAGTCCATCAAGGCCGACCTGTCCAACTATCTCTATAAAAAGACCAAGCGCTCCCCCATGATCCTGCCTGTCATCATGGAAGTGTAACGCCCATGCGGCAGAAACATAAGCAGCCCGCCGGGCCCCGAAAGGGGCCCGGCGGGCTGCTTATGTTCTGAATCCTGCGGTTTATTTCCGCTTTTTGTGCTTGTCAAAGAAGCCCTTCAGGCCGCTTTCCTCCGGGACGTCCTCACCCATGGCCTCGGCATAGGCCCGCAGAGCCTCCTTCTGCTCCCCGGTGAGGGAGGAGGGCACTTGGACCCGGACGGTGACGTACTGGTCGCCCCGGCCCCGGCCCCGCAGCTCCGGGATGCCCTTGCCCCGCAGGCGGAAGGTGGTTCCCGGCTGGGTCCCGGCAGGCAGGTTGTACTTCACCTTGCCGTCAATGGTGGGGATCTCCAGCTCCGCACCCATGACCGCCTGATAGAAGGTCACGGGCTGCTCATACAGAACGGTGGTCCCGTCCCGGCGGAACTGGCTGCTGGGCTTCACCCGCACCCCTACGATCAGGTCGCCGGCGGGGCCGCCGTTTTTACCCGCATTGCCCTGGCCGCGCAGGGAGACAGCCTGACCGTCATCAATACCGGCAGGGATGCTGACCGTGACCCGCTTGCTCTTTTTCACGCTGCCGCTGCCGCCGCAGGCCTTGCAGGGGCTGTGAATGATTTTTCCGGTGCCCCGGCAGCGGGTGCAGGCCGCCGTGCTGGAGAAGGCGAAGCCGCCGGTGCGCTGCTGCACCCGCACCACGCCGGTGCCCCGGCAGTCGGGGCAGGTCTCAGCGGTGGTCCCGGGCTCACAGCCGGAGCCGTGACAGGCCTCGCACTCCTCGCTGCGGTTCAGGTTGAGCTCCTTTTCGCAGCCGAAGGCCGCCTCCTCAAAGGTGATGGTAAGATTGGCCCGCAGGCTCTCACCCTTCTGGGGGCCGTTGCGCCGGGCGGAGGAGGAGCCGCCGAATCCCCCGAAGCCCCCTCCGAAGAAGGAACCGAAGATGTCGCCCAGGTCGATGTCCCCCATGTCGAAGCCGAAGCCGCCGCCGGGGCCGCCCGCTCCATAGTTGGGATCCACCCCCGCGTGTCCGAACTGGTCGTACCGGGCCCGCTTCTCCTTGTCGGAGAGGATGCTGTACGCCTCGTTCACTTCCTTGAATTTGGCCTCTGCGGCCTGGTCCCCGGGGTTGACGTCCGGGTGGTACTTTTTCGCCAGCTTTCGGTAAGCCTTTTTTATTTCATCGTCCGAAGCGCCCTTGCTCACGCCCAGGACTTCATAGTAATCACGTTTCTGTTCTGGCATAATATCACCAACTTCTGAATTAGGAATGAGGAGTTAGGAATGAGGAATTGCGGGATCCGCCTCCGGCATAAGAATTGAAATTCGTCCGGCTTGGCCGGACGCCTCAATTCCTCATGTCTAATTCCTGGCCGTTGTACAGGCAAGACGCCGCGCAGGCGGGGCGATGCCCCGCCCGCGCGGACCCATAGATCATTCTTACTTGTTATCGTCGTCCACCACGGTGTAGTCCGCGTCCACCACGTCGGGGCCTGCGTCGTTCCCACCGGCCTGGCCGCCGCCGAAGTTGGCGCCGCCCATATCGGGGCCGCCGGCCTGCTGGCCGTTCTGCTGGTACAGCTTCTCGCTGACGGCATAGAAGGCCTTGGTCAACTCCTCAGTGGCGTTCTTGATGGCCTCAGTGTCGTTCCCCTTCAGGGTCTCCTTCAGCTTGCCCAGGGCAGACTCCACGTTGGCCTTGTCTCCGGCGTCCAGCTTGTCGCCCATATCCTCCAGCGTCTTTTCCGTCTGGAACACCATCTGGTCGGCCTGGTTGCGCACATCGGCCGCCTCGCGCTGCTTCTTGTCCTCGGCGGCAAACTGCTCGGCCTCGTGGACCGCCTTGTCGATGTCCTCCTTGGACATATTGGTGGAGGAGGTGATGGTGATGTGCTGCTCCTTGCCGGTGCCCAGGTCCTTGGCGGACACGTTCACGATGCCGTTGGCGTCGATGTCGAAGGTGACCTCGATCTGAGGCACGCCGCGGCGGGCGGGGGCGATGCCGTCCAGGTTGAAGCGGCCCAGGGTCTTGTTATACTGCGCCATCTCACGCTCGCCCTGGAGCACATGGACCTCCACGGAGGTCTGGTTGTCGGCGGCGGTGGTAAAGGTCTGGCTCTTCTTCACGGGGATGGTGGTGTTGCGCTCGATGAGTTTGGTCATCACGCCGCCCATGGTCTCGATGCCCAGGGACAGGGGGGTGACGTCCAGCAGCAGCAGGTCCTTCACGTCGCCGGTGAACACGCCGCCCTGGAGGGCCGCGCCGGAGGCCACGCACTCATCGGGGTTGATGCCCTTGAAGCCCTCCTTGCCGGTGAGCTTCTTCACCTCGTCCTGAACGGCGGGGATCCGGCTGGAGCCGCCCACCATCAGGACCTTGGAGATCTGGCTGCCGGACAGGCCGGCGTCGCTCATGGCCTGCTTGACGGGGCCGGCGGTGGCCTCCACCAGGTGGTGGGTCAGTTCATTGAACTTGGCGCGGCTCAGGGTCAGGTCCAGGTGCTTGGGGCCGGTGGCGTCGGCGGTGATATAGGGCAGGTTGATGCTGGTGGAGGTGACGCCGGACAGCTCGATCTTGGCCTTCTCAGCGGCCTCCTTCAGGCGCTGCATGGCGACCTTGTCGCCGGTGAGATCGATGCCCTCGGCCTTCTTGAACTCGGCGGCCATCCAGTCCATGACGCACTTGTCGAAGTCGTCGCCGCCCAGGCGGTTGTTGCCGGCGGTGGCCAGCACCTCGATGACGCCGTCGTCGATGTCCAGGATGGACACGTCGAAGGTGCCGCCGCCCAGGTCATAGACCATGACCTTCTGGGCGTTTTCCTTGTCCACGCCATAGGCCAGGGCCGCGGCGGTGGGCTCGTTGATGATACGCTTCACGTCCAGCCCGGCGATCCGGCCGGCATCCTTGGTGGCCTGGCGCTGGGCGTCGGTGAAGTAGGCGGGGACGGTGATGACCGCCTCGGTGACCTTCTCGCCCAGATAGGCCTCGGCGTCCGCCTTCAGCTTCTGAAGGATCATGGCGCTGATCTCCTGGGGGGTGTACTTCTTGCCGTCGATGTCCACCTTATAGTCGGAACCCATCTCACGCTTGATGGAGATAACGGTCCGGTCAGGGTTGGTGATGGCCTGGCGCTTGGCCACCTGGCCCACCATGCGCTCGCCGTCCTTGGAGAAGGCGACCACGGAGGGGGTGGTGCGGTTGCCCTCCGCGTTGGGGATGACGACGGCCTCGCCGCCCTCCATCACAGCCACACAGCTGTTGGTAGTACCTAAGTCAATACCGATGATCTTGGACATAATGTTTTCCTCCTAAATATATGAAAGATTGTTATTTACAAAATACGTTATGGGGCGAAGTCAGGTCCGGAATCATACAATTCCTAACTTCTAATTCCTAACTGCCAACTAGTTGGCCACCTTGACCATGGAGAACCGGATGACCTTGTCCCCCAGCTTAAAGCCGGCCTGGAACACCTCGGCCACAATATTCTCACCCAGGTTCTCATCCTCCACGTGCATCACCGCGTTGTGGAGGGTGGGGTCAAAGGGCTGGCCCAGGGCGGGGATCTCTGTGATCCCCAGCTTCTCCAGCACGGACCGCAGCTGGGTCATGGTCATTTCCACGCCCTTCTTATAGGCCTCGTCGGCGGTCTCCTGCTTCAGGGCCCGCTCCAGGTTATCGTACACCGGGAGGAAGGCCGATGCGGCGTCCGCCTTGGCGTCGTTCCAGATGGACTCCTTCTCCTTGGTGGTGCGCCGGCGGTAGTTGTCGTACTCGGCCGCCAGACGGAGGTATTTGTCCTCCTGGTGGGCCGCCTGGTCCTTCAGAGCCTCCAGCTCAGCCAGCAGGGGATCCGTCTCCGCTCCGCCGGCCTCCGGGGCCGGCTGTTCGGTCTGAACGGGCTCTGCTGTCTCGGGGGCCTTCTGCTCCTCGGCTGTTGTCTCCTCCGGCCGTTTCTCTTTCCTGCTCATGGACTATTGTTCCTCCTATTCCTGATCCTGCCCGTCCCCGCCGCTGCTGCCGGCAGGGAGCTCCCCCTTGCCGAACATCCGGGTCAGGCTGTCGGCAAAATAGGACAGGCGGGCTGTCACTTTGGCGTAATCCATCCGGGTGGGTCCCACCACCCCGATGACGCCCCGCATATTATCTCCAATGTCATAGCTGGCCATGACCACGCTGGTATCCTTCAGTGCCTCGTTCACGTTCTCCGGCCCGATGAGGATGTTCATGTTCTGGCCGTCCCCCAGGGTGACCGGGAGGCGGGAGGCCTCTTTTTCCTCTGCCAGGTAATTCATCAACGGCTTGGCCTTGTCCAGGCTCCGGTACTCCGGATGCTCCAGCAGGTGGGTGATCCCCGCCGTGTGGACCGGCTGGTTGCGCTGCTCTACCAACACCTCGATGGCGAACTGTACCACCAGGGAGATCAGCTGGAAGGCGCCCGGAGCGGACCGGGTCTCCATCTTATCCAGGGTCTCCTCCATCTCCTCCAGGGTCAGGCCCACAAAGGAGCTGTTCAGCACAGTGGACAGCAGCTGGAGCTGGGTGTCGGAAAGCGTGTCCGGAATGCGGATCAGCTTGTTTTTCACCACGCTGTTGTCCGTCATCACCACTGCGATAAAGGCGTTTTCCTCCACCATCAGCAGGTCGTACCGCTTTACGGTCACCCGCATCCGGGGGGCGGCGGCGGTAAAGACCGGGTAGTCGCTGATCTGGGAGAGCACCTTTCCCGCCTGATCCAGGCAGCGGTCCAGCTCCTCCATCTTCAGGTTCAGCGCCTCGTTGATCCGCTGGGTCTCCTGGATGGTCAGCTGATGCTCGCCCATCAGCTCATTGACGTACAGCCGGTAGCCCATGGGGGAGGGCACCCGCCCGGCGGAGGTATGGGGCTGCTCCAGATAGCCCATCTCGGTAAGGTCGGCCATCTCATTGCGAATGGTGGCGGTGGAGATGTCCAGGCCGGCCTGTTGGGCCACGGCCTTAGAGCCTACCGGCTCCGCTGTGATGATGTAGATCTCCACAATGGCTCTCAGGATCCGCTTTTTCCGGTTGGTCAACTCCATGCGCTCACCTCCTGTATTTCAATCGGTTGATTTAGCACTCACTATCTCTGAGTGCTAAAGATAATGTACCACCTGCCCCCAGGATTGTCAATAGGCACTTTATGAATTTATTATAAACAAACACTGAGAAGCACTTTCTTTTCAGGATTCGCAGAGAAATCGCCTCTTTGCTAACCTACGACTGCGGCGGAAGGTGCGGCGCGGAGGCCAAGTTAGTGACCGGATGATCCGCGCTTGGCCGCCGCAGGGCGAAATTCCAGCGTTGAACGAAGAAATTCCGAAAAAAAGTGGGAAGGGCAAGCCCTTCCCCTGCAAAGTCCCAGGATGTGAAACACCTCTCAGAACGAAACAGCGGAAGGGACAAGCCCTTCCGCTGTTTGAAATCATAATAAAAAAGATGCCGCGCTCAGTTTTTCAGACTCTGCATGGGGGCAGGGATGCGTCCCCCGCGGGCCACAAAGTCCCGGGCGGAGAAGGGGTGGACCGGCTGCACCGGGGCGGAACCCAGCAGGCCGCCGAATTCCACCAGGTCGCCCACCTGCTTGCCGGGGGCGGGGATCAGGCGGACCGCAGTGGTCTTGGAGTTGACCATGCCGATGGCCGCCTCGTCGGCGATGATGGCGGACAGAGTCTCAGCGGAGGTATCCCCGGGGACGGCGATCATATCCAGGCCCACCGAGCACACGCAGGTCATAGCCTCCAGCTTATCCAGGGTGAGCGCCCCGGAACTGGCGGCGGCGATCATACCCTCGTCCTCGCTCACCGGGATGAAGGCACCGGACAGGCCGCCCACATGGGAGGAAGCCATAACGCCGCCCTTTTTCACCGCGTCGTTGAGCAGGGCCAGGGCCGCAGTGGTGCCGTGGGTGCCGCACACCTCCAGGCCCATCTCCTCCAGGATCCGGGCCACGCTGTCACCCACCGCCGGGGTGGGGGCCAGGGAGAGATCCACGATGCCGAAGGGGGTGTCCAGGCGGCGGCTGGCCTCCTGGGCCACCAACTGGCCCATGCGGGTGATGCGGAAGGCGGTCTTTTTGATGGTTTCAGCCACCACATCAAAGGGCTGTCCCTTCACCGCCTGAAGGGCGTGGTGGACCACGCCGGGGCCGGAGACGCCCACGTTGATGACCTTCTCCGGCTCGCCCACCCCGTGGAAGGCGCCGGCCATGAAGGGGTTGTCCTCCACTGCGTTGCAGAACACCACCAGCTTGGCGCAGCCGAAGCCGCCCTGATCCGCAGTGCGCTGGGCCAGGTCCTTGATGGTGCGGCCCATCAGAGCCACCGCGTCCATGTCGATGCCCGCCTTGGTGGAGCCCACATTCACGCTGGCGCACACCAGATCGGTGGTGGAAAGCGCCTCCGGGATGGAGGCGATGAGCTTCCGGTCGGCCTCCGTCATCCCCTTCTGAACCAGGGCGGAAAAGCCGCCGATGAAGTTGACGCCGGTGGCCTTGGCGGCCCGGTCCAGGGCGGCGGCAAAGGGCGCGTAATCGTCAGTCTCCGCGGCGGCGGCCACCAGGGCGATGGGGGTAACGGAGATCCGCTTGTTGACGATGGGGATGCCGAACTCCGCCTCGATGGCCTCTCCGGTAGCCACCAGCTTTTCGGCATACCGGGTGATTTTGTCGTAGATCGCATTGCAGGCCGCCTTCGGGTCGCTGCGGGCGCAGGACAGCAGGGAGATCCCCATGGTGATGGTCCGCACATCCAGGTGCTGCTGGTCGATCATCTGGATGGTCTGCATGATTTCGTGTTGACTGAGCATGAATTGCCCCTCCTAATTGTTGTCACATGACTGCGGCTGCTCCGCTCGCCTCCGCGCTTCTTTTTGTCACGTTGTGGATTAGGTGCACAGCCGGGGAGACAACTCCTACGACTCCGGGCAGACCCGGTCCCGCCGTTGGCGGCCCCTGGGCTCTGCCCATCCGCTTCGCAGTCTGTCCCCCCTGCGCGCCTATCCTCCGCGCTTCTCTTTAGATCCGGTGCATCGCGTTGAAAATATCTTCCCGCTGGATGCGGATGGACAGCCCCCGCTCCTGACCGGCCTGCTCCAGCAGCTGGGAGATCTCCACGATGGACTTGTCACAGGCGGCAGTATCCACCAGCATCACCATGGTGAAATACTCCTGCAAAATGGTCTGGCTGATGTCCAGAATGTTGATGCTGTGCTGGGCCAGCAGGGAGCACACTGCGGCGGTGATGCCCACCTGGTCCTTTCCGATGACGGTTACGATCGCTTTCATAGGTATCTTCCTTCCTTGTTCATGTCACCCCGCGCCTGCCTGTAACAGCTCAGGCGCTCAATTCAATTCGTCCAGGGTCAATTCAAATCCATCCAAGAAGTGCTCCATGAAGTAGCTCAGCGCCGGGATGGGGTTCCGGCATAGGGCGGCATAGGTCTGTTCCCGGGCCTTTTTGAACTCCGAATTCCCCGCCTTCAGCTCCTCCACACATTTGAGATAGGCGGAGAGCTTGTCCGCCGCCTTGACCAGGGCCCGCACCTCCGGGTCCGGGATGGTCAGCGCCTCCTCATAGGCGGGGCGCAGCTCCTCCGGCAGCATGGACAGCAGCTTTCCCACCGCCACCGCCTCCACCTGCTGGTAAGCGCTCTGGATGTCCGGGTTGTCATATTTGATGGGGGTGGGCAGGTCGCCGGTGAGGATCTCACTGGCGTCGTGGTACAGGGCGGCCACGGCCGCCTGTCCGGGGTCCACGCTTCCGCCGAAATATTGGTTCTGGATCACGGCCAGGGCGTGGGCCAGCACCGCCACCTGATGGGAGTGCTCCTGAATATTCTCCTGCTGGGTGTTGCGCATCAGGCCCCACCGGGCGATATACCGCATCCGGGCGATCATGGGGAAAAAGTTGTGGGCCACCGTGCCCCGCCCCCTTCCTTGAGTTGGTTGCTATTTTATCACAGACGGGGGCGGCTTGTAAACCGGAAACGGCGGGCGGCGGCGTATTTTCGGCCCGTCACTCAGGATATAGATCCCACATTGAACAAATGGAGAAATCTATGTATAATTTTGAACAGGACCGCAGATGTGAAAATGGGGGAGCAGATTTGAGCACAAAGTTCAAAACAGTATACCAGTGGGGCCAGCGCATTGACGGGCGCATGGAACGGATCCAGTTTTTAACAGGCTCCTCGCTGAAGCTTATCGCCATTTTTTCTATGGTCATTGACCATACCTGTAAGATCGTGCTCCAGTGGCTGCTGGCAAATTATTGGGGGGCCATGGTCGATCAGGGACAAATGTCGTGGGAGCTGTTTCAAAAAATAGATGGTTGGATCCGGTTTGACTTGCAGAGCATCGGTACAATCGCATTTCCGCTGTTCTGCTTTTTGCTGTCAGAGGGCTTCCAGCACACAGGCAGCAGGGCCCGTTATATTGTGTCCATGCTGGTGTTCGCCCTCCTTTCGGAGCTGCCTTTCGACATCGGCTTTTTCAGCGCATACTCGGCCATGGAGGGGACATTTCCGTTCTACCTGAGTTATCAGAATGTATTCTTCACCCTGTTTCTCGGCCTGCTGACGCTGGTGTGTCTGGAGCGGTTTTCCCACAGCTCCAGATCAGGGAGCGGGAAAATCAGACCGGTGTTTTTACAGGTCCTCAGTATCGCGTTCTTCTCCCTGTTGGCCGAACTGATCCGCTGTGACTACGGAATGCAGGGGATCTGCTTTATCGCCGCATTTTATGTCTGCCGCGGACACCGGATCGGGCAGGTCCTGCTCTTTCTGTTGGCCTATATGGGTACGACTGGGAATCAGCCGCCCCTGTGTACCCTCCTGGCTTGCCTGCTGATCCTGCTCTACAATGGGCAGCGCGGCAAACTCAAGCTGAAATACTGTTTTTACGCCTTTTATCCCATCCATATCTCGATCCTGTACCTTATTACGTTACAGCTGGAGTATTTCCTCACCTGAAATGAAACGCCCCGGCGCAGCGGACTGATACCGGATAGATTTCCTGTTTACTCCCGGCGGATTTTGCGGTAAAATGGAGCAGATCAAGATGCGAAGGGAGGGCGGAGGATGGCCCAACTGTTGATGCCGGGCAGCGTGGTCGCCATGACGGACCAGGCGGCTGACCGGCTTTTGAAGCTGGACAGCGGCGACGCTGCCCTGCTGTACCTGCACCTGCTGCGCCGGGGCACGCCGGACGGCCTGCGCTGGCCGGAGGACCGGAAGCAGCGGGCGCTGGACCAGCTGAAGGAGCACGGCCTGGCCCCGGCCGCTCTGTCCGCCGCTCCGGCCGCCCCGGCCGTCCCCGCGGAGGCCCCGCCCCCGGAGTATGGGGCGGAGGATATCACCGCCGCCCTCAGCGACCCGGCCTCCACCTTCCCGGCCCTGGCCGATGAAGTGGAGCGGCGGCTGGGCAAAAAGCTCACCGCCAACGATTTGAAGATCCTGTACACCCTGTACGACCACCTGGCCCTGCCCACCGAGGTCATCTTTCTTCTGGTCAACTGGTGTGTGGAGGAGATGGAGCGCAAATACGGCCCCGGTCGCAAGCCCTTCCTCTCCCAGATCCGCCGGGAGGGCTTTGTCTGGGCCCGGAAGGGGATCGACACAGTGGAGGCGGCGGAGCGCTATCTCCAGACCCTGGTGCGGCTGCGGGGCCGCGGGGCAGAGGTGCTGCGGCTGCTGGACATCCCGCCCCGGCCTCTGGTGGAGCGGGAGAAGAATTACATTGCCACCTGGGATCAGATGGGCTTTGACGACGAGGCCCTCCGGGCGGCCTATGAGCGCACGGTGATGAAGAAGCAGTCCATGGACTGGAGCTATATGAACGGCATCCTCCGCCGGTGGCATGAGAAGGGCCTGCACACCCTGGCGGCCATCCAGGCCGGGGACCGGGACCCCAGGCCGGTACAGGCCGCCGCGCCCCCCTCTCCCGCCGCCGCCTCCCGGGAGGCGGAGCAGGCCCGGGAGGATATGGAGCGGATGCGTCGCCTGATGGAACAGATGAAGCAGATGGAGGGCTGAACCCATGGCTTATGATCCCAATGTACTGCGCCGGGCCTCCGCCCGGCTGGAGGAGGAGAAGCGCCGCCGGGAGGACGAGCGGGAGCAGCTCCGGAGGCAGACCTATGCCAGGGAGCCCCGGCTGGCCCAGCTGGACCGGCGCCTTCAGGGCACCATGGCCGAGCTGGTGGCCGCCTCCCTTCGGAAGGGTGAGAACGCCGGCGACGCGGTGCGCGCCATCCGGGACAAGAATCTGGAGCTCCAGCAGGAGCGGGCCGTGCTGCTGGGCGCGCTGGGCCTGCCCGAGGACGCCCTGGATGACAAGCCCGCCTGTTCCAAATGCGGGGACACTGGCTGGCGGGGGGCCCAGATGTGCGACTGCCTGAAATCCCTCTGCACCCAGGAGCAGATCCGGGAGCTGTCCAAGCTGCTGGACCTGGGGGAGCAGTCCTTTGACACCTTCCGGCTGGACTATTACAGCCAGTCCGTATGGCCCGGGCGGGGCTCATCCCCCCGTGACAACATGGACCTGGTGTATGAGGTGTGTCTGAACTACGCCCAGAAATTCGGCCGCTTTTACTTTAAAAACCTGTTCCTCTCCGGCGCGCCCGGACTGGGTAAGACCTTCCTGTCCGCCTGTATCGCCCGTTCCGTGTCAGAGCAGGGCCGCTCTGTGGTGTACGACACCGCGGGCAACATCTTTGCCCAGTTTGAGACCCGGAAGTTCCAGCGGGACGCGGAGGGTGTACAGACCGCCCTGGACGAGACCCGGCGGTACCTCACCTGCGACCTGCTCATTCTGGACGACCTGGGCAGCGAGTTGACCACCCAGTTTGTCCAGTCCGCCCTGTACGAGCTGCTGAACACCCGGCTGGTAGCCAACCGCCACACGGTGATCTCCTCCAACCTCACCATGGAGGAGGCCGCACGGCGCTACTCCCCCCAGATCGCCTCCCGCCTCATCGGGGAGTATCATGTCCTCCACTTCTTCGGGGATGACATCCGTCTGCTGAAAAAGAATAAGCTGTAATGAATACATATCCCCCCGGCCGCTCAGCGGCCGGGGGGATATGTTCTTTGGATCAGACAGCAGGCCGAGAGCCTATTTCGCCGCGCCCGCGCCGCTCACTGGCCGGCCTGTCCCATGGCCGGGCGGGACCTCCCGGGTCTCCGCCATCTCCCGGCGGCGGCCCAGCGCCTTGGCCAGCTCGCAGATGGGGATGGGGGCCGCGGCCAGCAGCAGAACGGTGAGCCACTGGCCCCCATCCATGGGGACCACGGAAAACACGCTCCGGAGGGGCGGGAACAGGAGCACCGCCAGCTGCATGGACGCCCCGGCCAAAAACGCCTTGTTCATGGCAGGGTTGGACAGCAGCCCCTGTTCCAGCAGGGAGCGGTCCTCACTGCGCACATTGAAGGCGTGGAACAGCTGGCACAGGGTAAGGGTGGCAAAGGCCATGGTGTTGGCCACCGCCCCCTCCATACCCGGGGCGGCCAGCCGGGTGAAGCCCAGGAAATAGGCCGCCAGGGTCAGCCCGCCTACCATCAGCCCCTGCCAGGCCAGGCGCAGGGAGAAGCTCCGGTCGAACAACCCCCGGTCTGCCGGACGGGGCGGCTGCTCCATGGCCCCGTCCTCCACCGGCTCCACCCCCAGGGCCAGGGCCGGGAGGGAGTCGGTGACCAGATTGAGCCACAGCAGCTGCACCGGGGCCAGGGGCATCTGCCCAAAATCCAGCAGGGTCGCAGTGAAGATAGTAAGGATCTCCCCGATGTTGCAGGAGAGGAGATAGTGGATGGCCTTTCGGATGTTGGACCAGATCCCGCGCCCCTCCTCGATGGCGGATACGATGGTGGAGAAGTTGTCATCGGTGAGGATGAGATCGGCCGCCCCTTTGGCCACATCGGTGCCGGAGCGCCCCATGGCGCAGCCAATGTCCGCCGCCTTCAGGGCTGGGGCGTCGTTCACACCGTCCCCCGTCATAGCCACCACACAGCCCCGCTTCTGCCACGCCTTTACAATGCGCATTTTGTGTTCAGGAGATACTCGGGCAAACACAGAAAAGCGGTGGATGTCCTCCTCCAGGGCCTCCTGGGGCAGAAATTCCAGCTCCGCTCCGGTCACCGCCAGATCGCCCGGGCGGTAGATGTCCAACTCCCGGGCCACCGCCAGGGCCGTGGCCCTATGGTCCCCGGTGATCATCACCGGGCGCACTCCCGCCCGGTGGCACAGGGCCACCGCCCCCCGCACCTCAGGCCGGGGCGGGTCCATCATGCCGAACAGGCCCAGGAAGGTCAGCCCGCTCTCAATGGTCCCGGGGACCATGGCAGGGGGCAGGAAGGCCAGATCCCGGCTGGCCACCCCCAGCACCCGCAGGGCCCGCCCGGCCATCTCCTCGTTGGCCCGCAGGATTCCCTCCCGCTGACGGGGGGTAAGGGGCCCCTGAGGACCGGCGGCACAGCGCTCCAGCAGGACGTCCGGCGCACCCTTGACGAACACCCGAAAGCCGCCCTCCGGCCTGGGGTGGATGGTGGACATGAGCTTCCGGCTGGAGTCAAAGGGGAGCTCCCCCTGCCGGGGCCACTGCTCGTCCAGCTTGTTCCGGTCCAGCCCCTCCCGGGCGGCGGCCACGATGAGGGCCCCCTCTGTGGGGTCCCCCTGGGCGGCGGGCGCGCCCGCCCGCCACTCCAGCCGGGCATCGTTGCAAAGGGCTCCGGCCAGCAGCGCGTCTCTCCGCCGGCCTCCGGTCGGGATCCACACCTCCTGCACCGTCATCCGGTTCTGGGTGAGCGTCCCGGTCTTGTCAGAGCAGATCACGCCTGCGCACCCCAGGGTCTCCACGGCGGGCAGCTTCTTCACGATGGCCCCCCGGGCGGCCATCCGCCCCACCCCCAGGGCCAGCACGATGGTGACGATGGCGGGCAGGCCCTCCGGGATGGCGGCCACCGCCAGTGACACGGCAGTGAGGAACATATCCAGCATCCGTTTTCCCTGGATCAATCCCACCCCAAACATGACCGCGCACACCGACAGGCACAGGAAGGACAGAGTCCGGGAGATCTCTCCCATCTTCTGCTGAAGGGGGGTGTCCGTCCCCTCGTCCCCAAGGAGCAGTCCGGCGATGTGCCCCATCTGGGTGTCCATTCCGGTGGCACACACCAGAGCAGTCCCCCGGCCTGCGGTGATGAGAGTGCCGGAGATGACCATGTTGGTCCAGTCTCCCAGGGGCGCGCCCTCTGCCAGGGTGTCGGCGGGAGCCTTTTCCACGGGGACGGACTCTCCGGTCATGGCAGACTCATCCGCCTGGAGGCGGCTGCACTCCAGGATCCGGGCGTCGGCGGGGACCAGATCGCCGGCCTCCAGAAGGATCACGTCCCCCGGGACCAGCTGGGCCGCGGGCAGCTTTACCGGCCGGCCGCCCCGCAGGACGGCGGCCTGGGGAGCAGACAGCCTGCGCAGCTCCTCCAGCGCGTGCTGGGCCCTGTCCTCCTGAAAAATAGAGATCACACTGTTCACCGCCACGATCACCAGGATGATAGCCGCGTCCAGCCATTCCTCCCCGCCGCTGGCCGCCAGGGACAGCCCCGCCGCCCCCAGAAGCACCAGGATCATGGGGTCCCGCATCTGCTCCAAAAGCCGCCCCAGAAGCCCCGCCTGAGGCGGCGGCTCCAGTTCGTTGGGACCTGTGCGCCGCAGGCGCTCCTCCGCCTGGTGCTGGGACAGTCCGCCGGGGCGGGCGTCCAATTCCTCCAAAAGCCGGGGCAGAGGCTTGCTGTGCCAGCTGCTCATACCATCACGCTCCTTCCATGTTTTCCCATTATAGCAGAGAGCCTGTCCGCTTTTTGGAGAAATCAGGGATAGCGCGCCAGAGAAATGGCTGTCCCCGCCGCAGAATGTTTCCCCCGCCCCTACGGGACGGTGGGGAAGCATTCTGCGCCGGAGGACGCAAAAAACACGACGCCCCGCCGGACCCTGACAAAAAAAGGCATGGCGGGGCTTAATTACCATAAAATGTATAATAGTGTACCACTTTTGACCTCTGCACAGCATGGGTGGAGGTGTTTTTTTATGGCTAGCAATCACACAACAAATTTTGAATTATGTCAGTGGCAGGCGGACGACCAGGTAAAACGCACCGATTTCAACGAGGACAACGCCAAGATCGACGCGGCGCTGAACGCGCTCTCGGGCGGGCTGGCGGAAAAAGCCGACCAGTCTGCCCTGGACGCGCTGGCCGCGGAGGTGGCGAAAAAGGCCACCACGGCGGCGCTGGAGGCCGTCCGGGCGGCGATGCCGAAGCTGGTTGTCGGGTCCTACACCGGAACCGGGACCTGTGGACAATCCAATCCCCGCACTCTGGATTTTACAGCCACGCTGGGGCGCCGCCCCAAGTTTGTTGTGGTCCGGTCCAAGGACGGCGACCACCGCTGTCTCTTTCTGATCCCTGGTATGACCAACAGCAACAACCACTTGTCCGATGACCACATCATGGACACAAAAAACACGGTCACATGGTCAGGAAACCGGGTCTCCTGGTACGCCAACAGCGACTCCGGACAGATGAACCAACTGGATTCCCCCTACGTCTACTTTGCCATTGGATAAGTAAAAAGAGCACCCCCGGAAATCCGGGGGTGCTGATCCTGCTTGCAGCAGAAGTCAGATCTGAAAATCTTACTTGCTGATGGTCACAGTGATGTCAGTCTTAATGGCATTGACATCGGAAATGGTGATGGTCTGAGTGTCCTTACCAGTCGCGTCACCATTACCAGTCGCAGTCACGGGGGACTTGGAATTGTCGCTACTGGTAGCGGTAAAGGTGCTGCTGAAGGTGGAGCTGTTGTGCTTCAGGGTAACGGTAACGGAACCCTTCGCGGCAACATACTCCTTATCGATCTTGGCGCTGATGGTCTTGGCGTCGATCAGAGCCTCCACTTCCTCGCTGTAAGCCAGGGTAACGGCATAGACCTGAACCGCCTGCTGATTCAGCTCAACATCCTGCTTCTCCAGGCCGCTCTTGGTGGTGAAGTTCCACTTGCCGCCCTTGACGGAGATGTCAGTGCAGCCCTCAGCCTTCAGAATGGCATAGATGTCCTCGTCGGTCAGGGTGTACGCGCCAGACTCGACGTAGTAGGTGATCACACCGCTCTGGAGATTCACATCCTGAACCTCCACGTCGTTGCTCAGCTCGGGAGTCTTGTTATCCTCGTCATCCTCCAGGATGCAGATGCCGGTGATCACGTCGCCGTCCAGAACAGCGATGTAACCGTCGTTGTCGTCATCCTTGATGGAGGAGATGCGGGAGATGTTGAAGTCGCCCTTGTAGTCGTAGCGGACCACGGCCACATCGTCAGTCCAGGCATAGCGGATATTCTTATCGCTGAGCTGGTCAATGGACTTCAGCATAACGGTGGACTTCTCGGCCTTCTCGGTGCCGACGCCGGTCACATAGCCGTCGCCGTCATTGTACTTGTCGTACGCCTTGATGCTGGTGATCAGGCCGTCGGAGTTCTCGGTGACGCTCTTCAGAGCCACGATGCCGGACTTGGCATTCTTCACCAGAGCGTTGGCGGCGGTGGAGCTCTCCTTCACCTTCAGGGTGACGACCTCGCCGTCCACCACGGCATTGATCTCATACCAGTTGCCGATCTCGGTGTCCTTCACGCGCTTGGCGCTGGGGTTGGCCTCGACGAAGATGACCTTGCCGGTGCCGGACACGTCAGCGTCCTCGATGTAGACCACCTTGGCCACGTTGCTGTCCTTCTCGGCGGCGACCACGACCTGGGTGCCCTTGAAGGAGCCGGAAGGCTGACGGGCCTCGATGTCGGGGACGTTCTTCACGCCGGTGTAGACGGTGAAGTCGTAATCGTCGTAGCTGTCATCGTCGGTATCAGCCACCACGAAGATGGTGTTGGCGTTGGCGGTGTAGCGGGTCAGGTCGTTGAAGGCGATGTCCATGCCGGCCACGCCGTTCTCGATCTTCAGATTCTTATCCACAGCAATCGCCTTCTCGCTGCGGTCGGACAGGGAGTAGACATCCTTCTTGTCCACAGTGTAGGACACGAGGTGGTTCTCCAGATTGGCGTTCTTCGCGTCGGTCTCGACCTTGACCATGGTGCCGTCGGTCAGGACCAGGCGGGCATAGTAGGTGGTACCCTTGCCATTGCCGTTGCCATACTGGTCATCATCGTTGCCCATGGACAGGACGTAGGCGTAATCGTAAGTCACGGCGGACTCGTCGATGTAGGCCACATAGCCGTTGGCGTCCAGATAGGCGACCACGTCGTTGTCCACGTTGTCGGTGGTCAGACGGTTGGCCAGAGCAGTCTTGTTGTACTTATAGGTGGTGCCGCCCACGACGAAGTTGTCGCCGTTCTGGTCGTTGGTGATGGCGCGGACGCGGGTGACCTCGCCCTCCAGCTTCTCAGCGGCATAGACCTCCTGGATGTCGCCATTGGCGTAGGAGTAGATGACGATCTCGTCCTCCTCAAAGAGGGTGGTGTCGAACTCGTCGGTGGTCTTGGCGGGACCCTCGTCCAGGTCGGACAGAGTGATGGTCTTGTCGTCCTCGTCAACCTTCAGGACCTCAGCGGCATAGTACTCGATGATGGCCACGTCCACGGTCTTGTCGGTGCCGTCCACGAACACCTCGGTGACCACGCCGTTGCCGGTCAGAGCATCCTCACCGGTGGCCTTCGCGAAGAAGTCCTTGTCGTCGTCGCTCTTGTTGGCGTTCAGCTTGTCGCCGTCGTACTTCACGGTCTCGCCGTTGAAGGAGACGGTCCACTTGTAGCTGTCAGTGGCGGTCTTGCCGACCTCGTTGTACAGAGCCTTGGAGGTCACCTTGGCGGTGAAGGTGTGGTCGGCCTTCTCAGCGAAGGTGCCGATCTCCTTGGCCTGATAGTCCCACACAGTGGCGGGGCGGCCGAAGTCGTCATAGCCGTCTTCCTTGGTCAGGTCGCCGGAGTACAGCTTCTCGCCCAGCTCCACGATGGATCCCTTGGAGTACTCGCCGTTGTTGTCGGTGGCCAGCTTGTCGTTGATGGCGTAGGCATAGTCCTTGCCGCTGGTGATGAAGTTGTACTTCACCTTGCCGGCGGAGACGGACACGTCGCCGGTCTCGACCTTGATGGTGTCATCGTCGGCCTCAACGGTGCCGGACTCCAGGGCGTTCAGCACCAGCTGAGCCAGGTCGTTGCGGGTCATGGCCTCCTTGACGCCGGAGTCAACATCGTCGAACAGGTCGATCTTGTTGCCCTGGGCGACGGTGGACAGCTGCCAGTCAGCGCCGAAATCGGACTGATACTGGAAGTAGCCCAGAGCCTTCATGACCATCAGGGCGGCCTGAGCAGTGGTAACCTCGTCGCTGCCGCCGTAGGTCACCTTATCATAGCCGCTGGTGATGCCGTTGGTGTAGCAGGCGGCCACGTAGGGCTCGGCCCACTCGGGCACGTCGGTGAAGGGGCTGGTGTTCTTGTAGCTGGCCACGTTGTAAGCCATCAGGTTGGACATGACAACGGCCATCTCGTTGCGGGTGACCTTGGCCTCAGGATTGAAGTTGCCCTTCTCGTCGCCGACCATGATGTCGACGGCCTTGAGCACCTCAATGGCTTCCTGATTCTGCTCGGAAGTCACGTCCGCATAGCTCGCGGCGCTGCTGCCCATCACCATCAGACCGGAGATCATGGTGGCGGTGAGACCCAGGCTGAGAGCACGCTTCAGGTTTCTCATTGGAATTCCTCCTTGATTTTTTCAAGCTGCGGGATCTTGTTATCCTCTTCCAGAAATTAGGTTTCATTTCCCAAATATTAGGCACAAAATGCCAATAAATAGGTAAATCACCCATTCTGTGGGAGCATAACGCCCCTTGCACCTCCGAAAACGTGCAAAAATCAGAAGAAAAACCGCAAAAACCGCCGTTTTTCCATCCAAAAAATCACCCTGGTAGACCGCTGGTAGACCGGCCTCAAAAACGGGGAAAAGAAAAACCCCCGGAAGCCTTGCGGCGCAAGGCTTCCGGGGGTCGCGTCTGGTAGACATCTGGTAGACCGCGGTGGTCTACCAATCATTTTTTCTCAAAGCGGTAGCCTACTCCGCGCAGGGTAACGATCCGGTCATTATAGGGCGTGATGGCTCGGCGCACCTGCTTGATGTGGGTGTCCAGGGTACGGGTATCCTCGGGAAGATCGCCCCCCCAGACAGTATCCAAAATCTTCTTTCGGGAAAAAACCACATCCGGATTGGCGGCCAGCAGAGCCAGCACATCAAATTCCTTCGGTGTCAGGCTGACCTGGTTTCCATCCACCATGACCCGGCGGGCGATCAGGTCGATATAAATGCCGTCCTGCTCGATGCTCCGCTGGCGCATGGAGTCCAGAAGGGGGCCGCGCTTCATGATGGCGGAGATGCGCAGCATCAGTTCCCGGGGGGAGAAAGGTTTGACTACATAGTCATCCGCCCCCAACTCCAGGCCGCGGATCCGGTCGGCCTCATCGCCCCGCTCGGACAGGATCAGGATCGGGACCTGAGAAAAGCTGCGGATGGTCTGGCAAACGGAAAATCCGTCCATTTCCGGCAGCATTACGGCGAGAATCACGAAATCAAATGCGCTCTGCCGGCAGAGCGCCACGGCGGTATAGCCGTCACTGGCCTCGGCTACATCATATCCCTCCAGCCGGGCGTGGCGCCCGATCTGAGCCCGAACGGCCATATCTCCATCTACTACCAGGATACGCTTCATAGAAGTACCTCCTCTCGATTTCTGAACCGCCTATTGATCTGGGAGATATTGAGTTTGGATCAGGCGGAGCCGTTCCCGGTATTTGGAAACGGCCCGGGGCGGCGCGATGAGCGTGAGCCCCGTCTCCAGCGCAAACAGCCAGCCAAAAAACTGGGGACTCAGCACCAGAGGAATGCTGACAGTGAAGTGATCCGGTCCGTCTGGGACCAGGATCACATCCTGGCCAAAGCGGTCCAGGACCACGCCCACCATGGCGCGCGTTCCCCGCAGTGTGACAGTCATCTCTTCTCCGCTGTACATTCCAAAATGCTTTTGTCCATACGCGGCAATATCAAAGGCGGGATATTGCTCTGTGCCCTCCAAGGGCAGATCAGTGACGGCGATCCCCGTCATCTTGTCCACACGATAGTGGCGCATCTCCCTGTGTGCGCTGTCGTACGCCACCAGATAATAGTTGTCATTGTTCCAGATCAGGCCGTAGGGAGAGACGAGGTACCGCTGCCCTTCGCGGCGCAGGATCTTCTTCCTCTGGAGGTCATAGTCAAAATACTGAAAAGTGATGGGCCGCCGGGCCGCGATGGCGGTGTGGAGGCGGTCCACATTGAAATAGATGCTCTCATTCATCACCTTGACCCGGCCGCTGACGAACACCTGCCGCTGCAGCTGACGGGCCTGGTACACGCTGGCCAGCCGCTCCAGCTTACGGATCAGGGTATCGCTCTTCCTCCGGGTGATGAACCGTGAGGACTGGACTGCGTCCACCAGCAGCTTCAGCTCCGGCAGTTCAAATTCCCGGGCGCCGACGAACCAGCCGGGGTGCTTTCCCTTCCGGCATTGAACGTCCAGCCCAAAGCGGGAAAGGGCATCCAGATCGTCATAAATGCTCTTTCGCTCGGCCTGAATATCATAGCGGGCCAGCTGGGAGATCAGCTCCTGCACCGTCAGGGGATGCTCCTCATCGGTCTGCTGAGTGAGGATCTGACACAGGTACAGCAGCTTCAGCTTCTGATTGGCACTCCGCGCCATGGGAAACCACCTCCGCAGGATGGGATCAAGACCAGGCCGCCCAGATCTCCGGGCAATATCCCACAGTAGCCTGCTTCCCGTTCCGGACGATGGGGGTGCGGAGCAGGGCGGGATCCTGGAACAGCTTGTCCAGCTTGGCCTGGTCAGAGGCCAGATACTGGAGCAGCACGGCGTCCGGATGCGCGGGATCCACCATAGCGTCCAGGCCGACAGCCTGGCGCACACTGGTCAACTCCCCACGGCTCATGCCGTACTTTTTCAGATCGATGGCCTGAAAGCGGATCCGCCGCTCCTTAAACCAGCGTTCCGCTTTTTTGGTATCAAAACTCTTGGAACTTCCAAAAATCTGGATATTCATACATGGGCCTCCCCAGGACCGGCGGAGCGGGTCCGAATCGCCGGAGCAGGGCAGTTTTCCTGAAACAGAGGGACAAAACGGCAGAAATCGGCCGCAAAGGCGGCACATCTGCACCGCAGAGCCCGGAATTTCCACCCCGGTTTCCCTTCGTCCATTGGGACTCCCTCCTCCGCGTCTGAATTTACTAGGAAAAGTATACCATATTTTGGCGACAGAGACAAGATGCTTCCTACAAGAAACGGGAGTTTTACAAATCTGTCAACTTGGCAAACTTTTACCCAGATTTTGTTTCTGTATGGTTGTCAATGATGTGTTACACATTGTGAAATGCAAATAAGACCTGTTTTGGGGCGCGCCAGGCGAGGGGACGGATGGGGAAATTGTTATAAGCTCGCTCCCTGACCGCAAACTGGGCCTTAAAATCCTCAAAGCTATAAAAACGCTGGAAGGCATAGAAATCTTCGTTGTCCTTGCGGTAGCTGCGCTCCACCTTGCTATTGTGGCGGGGCGTGTAGGGGGGATGAGTTGTGTCGTATCCCGAGCTGTACAGCGGTAGACTCAAACAGGGAGGATCACCCAAATCAATGACCACCTCTGGGAAGGCCGCTACTCCCCCAAGGTCAATGGAAAACGCATCGCCCGGAATATCTACGCCGCTACCGAAGAAGAATGTGAGGAAAAGCTGGCGGAGCTGATCGCCACCATGAAAAAGGAATTGGCTCCGCTGAGAGCCGGGAGAAAGGTGGGCTGAAGGATGAAAACCGCCCTTCGGGAATTGCTCCCGAAGGGCGGCCTTCTTTCTCTGTCTGTGGCTTGTTCTGTGGTCAGCGGTTGACTTGAATCCGAAAATGTCGCAAAAAAGTTAAGAAAAACCGCTGTTTTCTTTCAAAAACAGCGGTTTTAATGGTGGACGATACAGGACTTGAACCTGTGACCTCCCGCACGTCAAGCGGATGCTCTACCAGCTGAGCTAATCGTCCAGACGACGTTAGTTATAATACCACAGCGCGGCGGAATAGTCAATTCTTTTTTTCAAAAAATTCCGTCTTTTTTCAATGACGCTGTCTGGTGGAAAAAAAGCGGCTCCCCCCGTGAAAAAATTCAGGATCTATGCTATACTAGAGAAGCAAAACTCGATTCTCAAAGGAGGATTTTTCTATGTTGACACTCAATCTGACCAATGCAGACAGCTTCCTTCCTCAGGACTATCTGACCAGCCGCAAGCCCCGGCTGGAGCAGGCGGCGGAGATGCTGGCCACTCACAGCGGGCCGGGCGGTGATTTCACCGGCTGGGTAACGCTGCCCCGGGACTATGACAAGGAGGAGTTTGCCCGGATCCAGGCGGCGGCCCGGAAGATTCAGAAGCAGTCCCAGGTGCTGGTGGTTATCGGCATCGGCGGCTCCTATCTGGGCGCCCGTGCAGTCATCGAACTGCTGCGCTCCCCCCACTACAACCTCAAGCAGAAGGACACCCCCGACGTTCTCTTCACCGGAAACGGCTTGTCCACCGACGCCCTTCTGGAGACCATCGCCCTGATCGGTGACCGGGACTTTTCCGTCAACGTGATCTCCAAGTCCGGCACCACCACCGAGTCCGCCATTGCGTTCCGCATTTTCAAAGGGATGCTGGAGGAAAAGTACGGAAAGGAGGGTGCCCGGGAGCGCATCTATGCCACCACCGACAAGGCCCGGGGCGCGCTGAAGGGGCTGGCAGACGCCGAAGGCTATGAGGAGTTCGTGGTGCCCGACGCCATCGGCGGCCGGTACTCTGTCCTCACTGCCGTGGGCCTGCTGCCCATCGCTGTGGCCGGGATCGACATCCAGGCGCTGATGGACGGCGCGGCCCAGGCCATGACGGAGCTGGCTGTTCCCGGTCTGGACAACCCCGCCTGGCGGTACGCCGCAGCCCGCCACGCCCTGCACGAGAGCGGCAAGAAGGTGGAGATGCTGGCTGGCTATGAGCCCAGTTTCCGTTTCTTCGCCGAGTGGTGGAAGCAGCTCTACGGTGAGAGCGAGGGCAAGGAGGGCAAGGGACTGTTCCCCGCCAGCCTGGAGTATACTGCGGACCTGCACTCCATGGGCCAGTATATCCAGGAGGGCCAGCGCCTCATGTGTGAAACTGTGGTCAACTTTGCCCCCAAGGGCGAGTTCCTGATCCCCAACGACCCGGAGAATATCGACGGCCTGAACTTCCTGGCCGGCAAGCCCCTCTCCTTTGTGGCGGATAAGGCCATGCGGGGTGTGATGCTGGCCCATGTGGACGGCGGCGTGCCCAATGTGCTCATCCAGATGCCCGCCATCAGCGAGACCAGTGTGGGCTTCCTGATCTACTTCTTTGAGTACGTCTGCGGCCTGTCCGGCCATCTGCTGGAAATCAATCCCTTCAACCAGCCCGGCGTGGAGGCATATAAGAGCAATATGTTCGCTCTGTTGGGTAAGCCCGGGTATGAGGACCGTCAGGCCGAGTTGGAGGCCCGCCTCTAAAAGAAAAAATACTTTCCGGCGCGGCAAAAAATTCACAATGTTTCGGTTGAAAATCCCGCCGCGATATGGTAAAGTTAATACAACACGAGGGACCAGCGTCCCTGGTAACATCCATGAAGGAGTGATTTAACATGATTCGAGTCATCATGGGTAAAAAGGGCACCGGCAAGACCAAGCAGATGATCGACATGATTAACCAGGCAGTACAGAGTGAGCACGGCAACGTGGTCTGCATCGAAAAGGGCGACAAGCTCCGCTTCGATATCAACTATCAGATCCGCCTGGTGGATTCCAGCCAGTACGACGTGGCTGATTACGCCGCCATGAGAGGCTTCATCAGCGGCCTGTACGCCGGCAACTATGACATTACCCATGTTTTCATTGACAGCCTGACCAAGATCGTCCCCTCCGACGGCTATAATGAGACGGAGGACTTCCTGAAGTGGCTGAACAACTTCGGAGAGGATCACGGCATCAAGTTTACCATCACCATCAGTGATGAGCCCGACCTGGCTCCCGACGGCATCAAGCAGTACTTCTAAGCTTCTGTCCGGGTCCATCCCATCAGAATCATCGGCGCGCCGCCTTCCCCTTTGGGAGGCGGCGCGCATTTTTCTGTGCCAGCTAAACATGGGGATCCATGTGCAGTCTATCTATGGTAGACATAATTTTTCGGAAACTTCCAAATTCCCCCTTGACAAGGACGCGGTTTCGCGGTATAGTAGAGCTGTAAATAGAACGTACGTTCTATTTACAGCTCTTTCTTCCGCCGGGCCGCCGCCCCCCAACAGCCTGTGTCTCCCTCCCAAACCAGACTGCCCCACAGCTGTCCCACCGGAAAGAAGGCGCCGCCCGTTCCCACTAAAAAACAGCGGCCCCATTTGGAATGTCCATGTGCTGCATCCGTGAAACTCCCTATGTTTTCCGAAATCAAACAAAACCGCCATGAAGCAGTGGCCCCGCACCGGGATCCAACGGAGCGAATCCGGTCCGAAAGCGAGGTGCAGCAGAAGGAACGGGGGTTGAACTTTGACGCAGAGCATAAAAATCGTCGCAAGCGATACACGCTTGCGACGGGTTGGTGGAGGAGGGTGGATTCGAACCACCGAAGCGAAACGCAACAGATTTACAGTCTGCCCCCTTTGGCCACTCGGGAACTCCTCCATATTAAATTGTGGAGCTGGTGGACGGATTCGAACCCCCGACCTGCTGATTACAAATCAGCTGCTCTACCGGCTGAGCTACACCAGCGTATCAAGAGTGCTGTCCAACAGCAGGTGTTATTCTAACAGAGAAAGCGGATCTTGTCAATAGAAATCTTGATTTTTTTCTCATTTTATTTTATCGGCCCCAGGGCCCCTTTTTCTGCGCCTCTGACCCGCCCGGGGAGGAGGCGCAGAAAAAGCCCGCAGGCTCAAACCGAGAGCCCCGGTCACGGCTGGGAGATAAGAAAGGAGCGTCTGCCCCACGGGATACGAATGTGTCTCCGGGCTGCTCCCGCCCCTTCGGGATGTCCAGCTGGCCGCTCCTGCCGCGCTGTGTGCCCAGTGCGGCGGGGAGCTGTACCGGCTGGAGCCCCTGATCCGGCGGAATGGCCGTCTGCTCTGTGCCCGCTGTGCGGCGGAGAGCCGGGGCGGCCGCAGGCGGCGGGAGGCAGAACACGAGGAGGAATGTACACAATGACCTTGCAGGAACTTTCTGTGGAGTACCGCGCCCACGCCCGGGCGCTGGATTTCCGAATCTGCCAGCTCCAGGCGGTACTGGAGCGGACGGAGGACGAGGGGGAGCGCTGTCTGCTGTCAGAGCGGATCCGGATGCTGTCCACCATGCTCCGGGAGGCACGGGAGCTGGCGGTGCTCACCGAGCGCTATTATGAGAGGGGGTACCGCCGGAATGTCAAATACACGATATAGGCGCGGAAAGCTGTACGCCGCAGATATGGCTGTCTACTCCCGTCAGATGTCGGCGGACAACAGCCGGGAGATCAGCCGTCTCCGGCACAATCTGATCCGGGCCCTGCGGGAGGATGTCACGGAAAAACAGCGAAAGGTGCTTCTGCTGTACTATGCCGAGGGCTATAATATGAGAGAGATCGGGGAGCAGATGGGGGTGGACAAGTCTACCATCTCCCGCACCATCAAGCGGGGGGAGCGGAGGCTTCAGCGGTGCCTGCGCTATGGCGCGGCCCGCTTGCTGGACGAGCTCCGCGAGGAGCCCTGATGGAACCGGGCTTGCCATACACAGTGCTTATCGCGGAACCGCCCATCGCTTCGATCCATAGGATAACAGGGGACTGCTTGATCGCGGTCCCCTGATTTTTTTGATGTTTCCCTGTCACCCCGCAGGGGCGGGACATTGGCCTGCCTGCCTGTTCTCCGCCGGGGATGTCTCCCCAGCATCCCGTAGGGGCGGGACTCTGGCCCGTCCGCTGGTTTCCGGAAGGCGTTCATATTACGCGGAGGGTTTCGCCCTTTGGGGCGAGTTTCTTTCCCAGCGATGGGAAAGAAACCAAAGGATCGCCGGGGGAGCCTCACATCGCCGTCGGGAACAAGTTCCCTCCGGCTCCAGTTCGTTCTCCCCCAGGCCCCCGGAGATTACGGGGACCCAATGTTAGACACCCGTGTGTCATTGTCAGGCGCGGGAGGTGTAATGACTGACTCCGCACCCGCGCCGCTGCCGCTGTCGATCCGAAATCAAGATGGGTTGGTATGCTGGACCAAACAGGCGCGCCTGATCGCTCAGGTTCTAATCTCTTCGGTGGGAAATCGGCGGACGGGTCAGGAGACCCGCCCCTACAAGGCAATTTCGGTCATGGGCGATACGATGGCCACCGCAGCTTATGAAACCGATTCTGTATCGCCGTGATCTATGAAAGGTCCTTAAATCGCCGTAGGGGCGAGTCCCAGACTCGCCCGTCCCCGATTCATGGGAACGGCTCCGTCCGACGCCCCCCGACCCGCACCCTCTGCCACGGCTGGTCGGAACCAGGCGCGGCTGTGAAATGGCATAAACCGGAATTTTGCACAGAACCAGGGCCCAGTGGCCCGGAAGGAATCAACATCTGGAACCGTATTTTGTGCGCCGAAAATTTTGCGGAAGGGCGTAGGGGTATCCCCCGTAAACGGGGGTCCGGGGGTGGTGCGACTATGGGCGGGGACGCCCATCGGAGCCCACCCCCCGGCGGCGTTTTGGTTCCTTTTTTGCCGGAGAAAAAGGAACTCGCCCAAAGGGCGAAACCCTCCGCGTGGAACAAAACCATTCCGAACATTGGCGGGCGGGTCAGGAGACCCGCCCCTACAACGTTTCAGGCGGATCACAGCAGAACGGGAAAACGGGAGGGGCAGGCCCCTCCCCTACGGGACGGTGGGGAAGTATTCTGCGCCAGAGGACGTAAAAAACACAACACCCCGCCGGACCCTGACAAAAAAGGGCATGGCGGGGCTTAATTACCATAAAATGTATCATAATGTACCACTTTTGACCTCTGCCCGGCATGGGTGGAGGTGTTTTTTATGGCTAGCAATCACACGACAAATTATCAATTATGTCAATGGCAGGCAGACGACCAGGTAAAACGCACCGATTTCAATGAGGACAACGCCAAAATCGACAATGCACTGAAAGGGCTGTCAGATGGTCTGGCCGCCGAAGTGGCGGAACGGCAATCCGTGATCAACACCCTGAACACGGCGGTGGAACAATGCGGCAACTGTCGAATCACCTACGGCACATACATTGGCACGGGCGGCTCCGGGGCGGCGGCCCCCAACCGTCTGGTGTTCCCCTTTGAGCCTAAGGTGGTCATTGTGCAGAAACTCAATGGCTCAGGCACGGACGGAAGCGGCTCAAAAGAGTTCGGAAAACTGATGATGATCTTGGTCCGCCCCATCTCCTGCTACTTCCACAGCAACGGCGTCTACACGAATGCAATCATTTGGTCGGGGAACTCCCTCCAGTGGCATGGCTTTAACGCGCAGCTGCAGCACAATACTCAGGGCGAAACTTATCTCTATATGGCTCTGGGATAAGCTGTGATGGGCAAGAGCCCCGCTCCAGGCGGAGCGGGGCTCTCAACTATGGATGAGAAACTCGATTAGAGTCTCAGCATCCCCTTTACGGCGACACTTATGCCGTTACGTCTACCTCGGTTTCAGTAGTGACAGGACCAATGTCGTAGCCGTTCTCAATATCAGAGGGCCAGGTGTTGGACACCTTAATGTTGGATCCGTTAGCAACCACAACAGTCATTGTGACGGTCTCGCCCTTCACAACATACAGCTCAACCTTCCCACCGCTCTTCGCAAGCACTTCTTTCTCCACACCAGCATCAGTGATCGTGACGCGGATGTCAGAAGAAGCCAGCTTGTTATTCACAGTGACTTTGTGATAAGTGGGGAGGGTCAGAGTTTCAGCGCTGTTGCCGATGGTCAGCGTGTCATTATAGGACATAATCTTCTCGCCAGAGATGCTGTACTCATACTCACCCGTAGCAGCGTAGACGCTTGCACCGGGAGTCACGGCCACTCCGTCGAGCTTCATCGTTCCGCCGGTGGGCAGAGTTCCAGAAATGGTGATCTGCTCAAACTTGGGAACTGTAATCTTGGCAGCGCCGTCCTTGGTGACTTTAACTTCACCGGAAACATCCAGGACCTTGGTGCTGTTCTTATCGGTGCTCTTAATCGTATAGGAATAGTTACCAGCAGCCAGCTTCACGGCACCGGGGGTAGTCACAGTCTGACCGCCGACCTGGACCTTAACATACCCTTCAGCCAGGGACTTGTCGGTGTTGTCGACAATGGTCAGGTCGTAGGTCTCCACGACAGGCTCAGCCTCATGGGCATTCTTCACATAGACGTACAGGTAATCCAGGACCTCGCTGCCCTCGTCGTCCACGACCGCATACACGGTAGCAGTCAGCTCATAGCCCTTGACCAGACCGGCCAGAGCGCTGGCAGAGAGGTTCGCGTGCAACTCGTAGTCGGCAGCATCATTCTTCAGCAGCTCAGAGCAGCCCTTGCCCACGACCAGGTTCATCACGGTGTCAGCGTTCACGATGTAATCGCGGTTGACATCAGTGCCACTGCCGTTCTCGCCGGAGACGGAGATGGTCTTGCCGTCCTGGACCAGAGTGTTTTTCTCGGTGATGGTCATGGCAGTGACCTCGTGGGTCTGCTTGTTGGCGGGGAGATAATTGTCCACGAAGGTAGTAGCACTGGTGATGTAGCCCTTATCGTTAGCCTTCACGTTGTACACCATAACGCCCTGAGCATCGCTGCCCACGATGGACTCCTCGATGTACTTGGTGGTCTCCTCACCGTCGAACAGGACCTTGTACTGATAGTAGGTGTCCTCACCAACCACAGTCTTGTTTCTGGTGCTCTTCAGGATGAACAGGTAGTCGGCCACATTGTTCACGTCATCGATGACGGCATCCACATCGTCAGAGGTGTCGATGAACACATAGGTGGCGTAGCCCTTCTTCTCAATCCAGTTCACACGGATAGAGTCGGTGCCGGTCAGAGCGTCAGCGCCGACCTTGACAGTGGGGGCGTTTTCGATGCCGTCATAGGTGTAGACCTCGTTGTCAGCATCCAGCAGGATGAACTTGGTATCAGCATTGGCCTTCACAGTGCCAAGGCCACCCAGGAAATCGACCTTGCTGTTGGTGACCACAGTGGCACCCGCAGCAGTGGCCTCAGCCATGGCACCGCTACCAGTATTTACGGCACCGTTCGTGGTGCTCTGAGGGGCCTTCACTGTGGACAGGCTGTACTTGTCAGCGGAGTCCTTGATGAAGGTGTACCAACCGCCGGCACCCATCAGGCTAGTGGTATCGGTGTTGCCGGCAACCTTCTTCAGGGTGATCACATCGTTGGTGCCGTCGGCAAAGAAAGCGTTGGCGGCAACCTTGCTGCCCACGCCGACCGCCTGATCGGCCTCCTGAATGTACACATAGCTGGAGGTGGACACGGCCTCATCCACGAAGATGATGTAGCCATAGGCGTCCAGAACGACCTTGGCATCCTCGCCGATGGTGTACTCTACCTTGCTCTCGTCGTCGCCGACCAGCTTGTTGTACTCGTACTTGGTACCGTCGATGATGACATAGTCGGTCTCAGTGTACTCGCTGACGCTGCCGGTCAGGACCTCAGCGGCCTGCACGGACTCGATGGCGTCGGTGTCCTGAGAATAAGTGACCAGGATGTAGTCATCCTCCTTGAAGGAGCTCACATCAAAGTCGTCATTGGAGATGGAGGTGGGCAGGGCGGGGGTAGGAGCGTTGACATCGTCGACCTCGACGGTCTCCACACTCAGCTCTTCCTTCTTCTCGTTGTAATCGGAGGTGGCCTTCATCAGGTAGGTGTTGACCATCACGATGGTAACGTGGTGGTCGGCGTCTACATAGACCTCGCTGAGTACGCCGTTGCCGGAGATACCAGCAGCACCGCTGCTGTTCTTCACGAAGTAGCTGGCGAAGTCATCCTCATCCGCAACAGCCACGCCGTTTTCATAGACGGTCATGGTGTAGTCGCCGTCCTCCAGGCTGTCAACCACGCTGGAGCCCACGGTCTTGTACAGGTCACCCTTGGACGCCTTTGCGGTGTAGGTCTTCAGCAGATCGCTGTCATCAGCAAAAGTGCCGATGCTCTGGGAGTCATACTTCCACTCGGTGGCGGGACGGCCAAAGGCATCGTCACAGCCGATCTTCTCCAGATCGCCGTCATACAACTCCTCGCCCAGCTGCACGGTGTAACGCTCGGGACGCTGAGTGCCGGCGGGGACGTCCTTCTCATTGTGAATCTTGGAGTACTTGGTGGAAGTAGAGGTGCGGGACTCATAGGTAGCTTTGCCGGTGTTGACGACAAAGCCGTCACCCTCGACGGTGGTGCCGCCGCCGGTGTAGTCCACAACATCGGCCTCCAGGGCATTCAGGACCATCTGAGCCAGATCGTTGCGGGTCAGGGCCTCCTTGGCACCGTTGTCCACGCCGTCGAACAGCTCGATCTCAGCGCCCTTCTTGGTGGCCTCGACCAGCCAGTCAGAGCCGAAGTCAGCCTGAGACTCGAAATAGCCCAGGGCCTTCTCCAGCATCAGAGCGGCCTGACCAGTGGTGACGGAGTCAGCGCCGCCAAAGGTAGTGTTGCTGTAACCAGCGATGATGCCGTTGGTGTAGCAGGCGGCCACATAGGGCTCGGCCCAGTCGGGCACATCGGTGAAGGGGGCAGTCCCCTTGTAGCTGGCCACGGTGTAGTCCATCAGGTTGGACATGACAACGGCCATCTCATTGCGGGTGACCTTAGTATCAGGATTGAAGTTGCCCTTCTCGTCGCCGACCATAACACCGACAGACTTGAGCACCTCAATGGCTTCCTGATTCTGCTTGGAAGTCACGTCCGCATAGCTCGCGGCGCTGCTGCCCATCACCATCAGACCGGAGATCATGGTGGCGGTGAGACCCAGGCTGAGAGCACGCTTCAGGTTTCTCATTGGAATTCCTCCTTGATTTTTTCAAGCTGCGGGGTCTTGTTATCCTCTTCCAGAAATTAGGCTTCATTTTCCAAATATTAGGTATAAAATGCCAATAAATAGGAAAATCGCCCATTCTGTGGGAGCATAACGCCCCTTGCACCTCCGAAAACGTGCGAAAATCAGGAGAAAAACCGCAAAAATCGCCGCTTTTCCGGCCAAAAAATCACCCTGGTAGACCGCTGGTAGACCGGCCCCAAAAACGGGGAAAAGAAAAACCCCCGGAAGCCTTGCGCCGCAAGGCTTCCGGGGGTCGCGTCTGGTAGACATCTGGTAGACCGCGGCGGTCTACCAGACTGGAAGGAACAAAAAGGGACAGCCCGCCTCAGCCGTCCAGCGGCAGTTGACAGCGGTCAGAAAAGCCCTCATAATAGATGCAACGACAAAATTTGATCAGAAAGGAAGCAAACTGCCATGATTCAGGATATTGCCCCCCATCGGTACGACAATGCCTATCATCCCACTCAGCCCAAGGACGGGGACCGCGTCTTTTTCTATCAGGACGGGAGCACGCTTCTCAGCCACGCGAGCGGGCTTCCGTTTACATGGGAAGAAGCCAACTCCCTTGCCGATCTTTCCGCCCTGCCCTGTACCTACCTCTTTTCCATTGACGACATCGCATTTCACTGGTGCCATGTGGTGCCCTCGGTCATTCTGGAGGCCGCTGATCCGGCAAAAAACGGACAGTTCCGGGATATGCAGCCTGGCTGGCTGGCCTTCGCCTGCATCACTGCCAGCCAATTGTACGGCTGGTACCACAGCCACCAGTTCTGCGGCCGGTGCGGCACTCCTGCCCAGCATGACGCTGTGGAGCGCGCCATGCGCTGCCCCGCCTGCGGCAGTCTGGTCTATCCCACGATCTCCCCGGCAGTGATCGTGGCGGTCACCCACGGCGACCGCCTGCTGCTCACCAAGTACTCCCGAACCGCCCGCCCCGGCAGCGTCCGCAACTATGCGCTCATTGCCGGCTTCGCCGAGATCGGCGAACCTCTGGAGGGCACAGTCCGCCGTGAGGTCATGGAAGAAGTCGGTCTGCCAGTCAAAAATATCCGGTTTTATAAAAGCCAGCCCTGGAGCTTCTCCAGCAGCCTTTTGGCCGGATTTTACTGTGACCTGGATACAGACGACGAAACCGTGACCCTTCAAGAGGATGAACTGGGGGAGGGCACCTGGTTCGACCGCTCCGAATTGCCGGAGGGAGGCTCCGCCATCTCTCTGACTCACGAAATGATCGAGCGGTTCCGCCAGGGGCCTGTCTGATCTTCAAAAAATGTGAGCCGCAGGATCATGCCTGCGGCTCACATTTTTCATGCATATCAATTCATATCATGGCTGTTCAGCAGCGCCTGCTTGATGTCCCAAAGCTTCTGGCTCAGATCTACATAGTAATTATGGGGGTTCTCAAAGCGCTTGACCTCATCCCACAGGGCGTCCACCTGCCGCTGGCAGTAGGCCCGGCTGGCCTGGAGCTCCGGCACCTCGTACACCCGCTTCCCGTTCAGGAAGATGGGGACCATCAATTCCTTGGCTTCGATGTTGGTGTACACCTTCCGCTTCCAGGTAGCGCTGGGATCGAACAGCTCAAGGGGCTGGGTGAAGTCGATCTCCTCGTCCCGCAGGCAGATCAGATCCGCCTCCGCCTTGCCGGTATCCCGGGAGAAGATGCGGTAGATCTTCTTAAAGTGGGGGGTTGTGATCTTGGCGGCGTTCTCACTGATCTTGATTTTGGGGATGATATTCCCCTTATCATCCTCAATGGCCACCAGCTTGTACACGCCGCCGAACACCGGTTCGCTGCGGGAGGTGATCAACCGCTCGCCCACGCCGAAGGAGTCGATCCGGGCCCCCTGCCGTACCAGATCCCGGATGATGTATTCGTCCAGAGCGTTGGAGGCAAAGATCTTACATTCTGTCAGGCCGGCCTCATCCAGCATCTCCCGGGCCTTCTGGGACAGATAGGTCAGGTCGCCGGAGTCCAGGCGGATACCGCACTTGGTGATCCCCATAGGGGCCAGCACCTCTTTGAACGCACGGATGGCGTTGGGCACGCCGGACTTGAGCACATTATAGGTATCCACCAGCAGAGTCGCATTGGTGGGATACAGCTCGCAGTAGGTCTTAAAGGCGGTGTACTCATCGGGGAACATCTGCACCCAGGAGTGGGCCATGGTACCCGTGGCGGGAGATCCATAGTGCTGGTCGGCCATGGTGCAGGCGGTAGCGGCGCATCCGGCAATATAGGAGGCGCGGGCACCCAGCAGGGCCCCATCCGGCCCGTGAGCCCGGCGGGAACCAAACTCTGCCACGGGACGGCCCTCCGCCGCCCGGACGATGCGGTTGGACTTGGTGGCGATCAGGCACTGATGGTTCAGACAGAGAAGCACAAAGGTCTCGATAAACTGGGCCTGGATGGCCGGGGCCCGCACCGTCAGGATGGGCTCTCCAGGGAAGATGGGGGTTCCCTCCGGAACGGCCCAAATATCGCCGGTAAAGGAGAAGTTGCTTAAATAGTCCAAAAAGCCTTCGGAAAAACAGCCCTTCGACCGGAGATAGGAGATGTCCTCCTCGTCAAAGTGCAGATTTTCGATATATTCCACCACCTGGGCCAGGCCCGCCGCGATGGCAAAGCCGCCCTGGTCCGGGACGGAGCGGTAAAACACATCAAAATAGCACATCCGGTCGGCCAGACCGGTCTGGAAATAGCCGTTCCCCATGGTCAGCTCATAAAAATCGCAGAGCATGGTCAGGTTTGTTTTTGCTTTCATCTCTGAGGTATCCTCCTCGCGTGGGTGACATGACACCCTAAATTGTCTCCATTATACTAGCACCACAGGAAAAAGGCAAGGAGAAGCGGCCTCTTTTGTAAATTTTCTGCAAAGAGAATGACCGAATCGTTTTCGGGCATACTGGAACAGAATCCAAATGATGCAGAGGAGGAATCTTCCATGCCAGATCAAGCCAAAGCCTTTGCCGCCAGCCGGACCAGAGAGAACCTGATGCGGGCCTTCGCCGGGGAAAGCCAGGCCCGCAGCCGCTATACCATTGCCGCCGGGATCGCCCACAAAAGCGGCCTGGCCGTGATCCAGGGTCTGTTCCTGTTCACCGCCGAGCAGGAAAAGACCCACGCCAAGCAGTTTTACCGCCAGCTCCACGACCTGAGCGGCCAGACCGTGCGGGTGGACGGCACCTATCCGGTGGACCTGTACACCGACCTGCTGGACTATCTCCGGGCCGCCCAGCACAACGAATACCAGGAGTGGGAACACGACTACGCCGCCTTCGCCCGCACCGCCATGGAGGAGGGCTTTCCTCTGGTTGGCAAGCTGTTTGAGAACATCGCCGGGGTGGAAAAGCTCCACGGAGACCGCTTCGGCCGGTACGCCGACCTGTTGGAACAGGAGCGGCTGTTCGTCTCCGATGTAAAGGCGGAATGGATGTGCCTGCACTGCGGCTATGTGGTGGACGCCACCGTCGCCCCCGCCAGCTGCCCGGTGTGCCGCCACCCCCAGGGGTACTTCATCCGGGCGGAGCTCACCCCCTTCCGCGGGAACACTTCTCTTTAATTGTTACAAAAGTATTAAATCCAAGGGGGGCGCCTCGCAGCTGCGGCGCCCTCCTCTTTTTTATAAATACACAACTTTTACCCTATATTTTCACATATAATCTCCGTTTTGATCCCATCTTCACATAAAATTATGAACGAACTCTTAACTTTTCATTAAGACTTACGAAACAATCTTGTAATATTTAAAAAGCGTGCTATGATGATGCATACTCCAAGGTAGCCCCCTGTTCCAGGGGTGCGCGCCCCTGATCCCTATCAACAAAATATCCGCTCTGCGCCGTCCTTCCAGAGGATACCGCAGAGCCGGACAAGTAAAAAAGGTGTTTTCTATGAATGTGATTCGAATGGTCGAGACCTTTAACCTGTTTCTGGCCGTCCTGTTCACCCTGGCCTACTCCTATCAGCTGGTCTATCTCTTTCTGGGACTGATTCGGCGGAAGCACGGGAAGAAGCCGGAGGCAGCACAGCTTCACCGCTACGCTGCGGTGATCTCCGCCCGGAACGAAGCGGGAGTGATCGGCGAACTGATCCACAGTCTCAAGCAGCAGAACTACCCCGCAGGCCTGCTGGACGTCTATGTGGTGGCAGACAACTGCACCGATGACACAGCTCAGGTATCCCGCCGGGCGGGCGCCATTGTGTACGAGCGCTTCAATCAGCACAAAAAGGGCAAAGGCTACGCCCTGGACTACCTCTTCCGCACCCTGGCCCACGAGGGCCGGGACCGCTATGACGGCTATCTGATCTTTGACGCTGACAACCTGGTGGACCCCAACTTCGTATCTGAAATGAACAAGGTGTTCGACAGTGGGGACTACGGCGCCATCACCTGCTACCGCAACTCCCGGAACTTCGGCGCCAACTGGATCTCCGCCGGCTACGCCATCTGGTTCCTGCGGGAGGCGCGTTTTCTGAACTTCCCCCGTATGATGCTGGGCACCAACTGCCACGTTTCAGGCACCGGCTTCCTCATCTCCGCCGATGTGATCCGTGAGAACGGCGGCTGGCCCTACCATCTGCTCACCGAGGACATTGAGTTCTCCGTCAGCTGCGCCCTGAAGGGCCGCCGCATCGGCTACTGTGACAAGGCCGTCATCTATGACGAGCAGCCCACCGCCTTCCAGCAGTCCTGGGATCAGCGGCTGCGCTGGTCCAAGGGATTTTATCAGGTCAACGCCAATTACAGCGCCGATCTGGTCCGTGGTTTCTGCCGGAAGCCCAGCCGGAAGAGCTGGTCCTGCTACGATATGTTTATGACCGTCGCCCCCGGGATGCTGCTCACGCTGGTCACCATCGCCTTCAATCTGGTGGTGTGCCTGGCCTGCCTGGGGCAGCCCTCCTACATTGTAACGGAGATCCTGTCCGTATCCGGCAGCTTCCTGCTGTCCACTGTGGCCAGCTTTTATCTGGGCCTGCTGCTCTATGGGATCCTTACCGTCCTGTGCGAGTGGGACCAGATCCGGATCCCCGCGGGGAAGAAGCTCCTCTACATCTTTACCTTCCCCATCTTTATGTTCACCTACATCCCCATCTCCCTGGCCGCTCTGGTGAAAAAGGTGGAGTGGAAGCCCATCTACCACACCGGCAGCCGCCAGTCCCTGGGCAAAGCCGCCTGAACGCTGGCGGATCGATCCCGGCATCCACAGCTGTGAGCCTCCTTGTGAGCTGCTCACAGCTGTTTTTTATTCCATGCCCCTGCGCTGCCCGCCTGTCAGGACACCCTCTGGATCAACGGAGAATAAAATGGAAATCTTTCCCCAATTGATTGGTCATAACCGACAAAAAAGGAGTGGATTTCCCCCCTAGTATTTTAGTGGACAATTTCTTCCTGACATGACACAATAGAAGGGAAGAATAGACGATCTCAGCGATTCAGACAGCCGTCCCGGGTGCTTCTCCGGTCAGATCATGCTTACGCCCGCCCTACGGACTGTAAAATCAAAAACTTTAGGAGGCACATCCTGTGCATATCTCAGAACGACTTCCCCGGGAGAGCAGCCGCGACTACGCCCTGCGGATCATCAAGGACAACATCATCTCCCTACGCCTGGAGCCGGGCAGCCAGATCAGCGAAAATGAGCTGGCCACCGAGATGGGCCTGTCCCGTACGCCGGTGCGGGAGGCGCTGATCGAACTGGCCAAGGTGAAGATCATCGAGACCTATCCACAGCGGAAGAGCGTCGTCTCCCTGATCGATTACGACCTGGTGGACGAGTCCCGCTTCATGCGGGATGTGCTGGAGTGCGCCATCGTGGAGCAGGTCTGTGAGCTGATCACCCCGGCGGACCTTCAGGCGCTGGAGGAAAATGTGAGCCTTCAGAATTTCTATCTGGACAACTACGACCCGGAAAATCTCATGTGGCTGGATAACAAATTCCACGAAAATCTGTTTCGGATCGCCCGCAAATCCCAGATACACAGCCTCATCCAAAACATCTCCATCCATTTTGACCGGGTGCGCAGTATGTCTCTTGTCTCCGTCGAGAGTCAGCAGGCGGCGGTCCGGGACCACGGGGAGATCACCCGGCAGATCCGCCTGGGAAATGCGGAGCTGGCGCGGCAGCAGATGGAGACCCACCTGAGCCGCTATAAGTTCGACGCGGTGAAGATCCAGGCGGAGTTCCCGCAGTATTTTAAGCAGCCCATACCGGCGGCGGAAGGGTAAGAGACAAAGAAATGTGGATTCTCTCCGGGGAACGCCCCCGCTTTTTTATGATTCGCACAAAAAACCACTGCAATCTTTGTTCATTCCCCATCTTGTGTTCTAGTATACAAGTATTGTAGAATAATGTCAGAGAGACAAAGGCCGGGTGAGGCGGGCCCCTGAAGGGGCGGCATCGGAGCGCACGCCCGGCCCAAGCTGAGAAGGGTGGTACAAAAGATGAAAGATACGATGAAAGAAGTTGTCGTCATCGGCCCGAAGCAGTTTGAGGTCCGGGAAGTTCCCGTGCCCAAGCCTGCGGACAACGAGGTGCTGATCCAGATGAAGGCGGCCGGTGTGTGCGGCTCCGACGTGCATCAGTTCCTGGGCGAGAATCCCAACGCCGTATTCCCCCGTGTCCCCGGCCATGAGAACGCCGGCGTCATCGTGGAGGTGGGCAAGGACGTCAAGAACGTCAAGGTGGGCGACCATGTGGTGGTGGACCTGGTGGTTGCCTGCGGCGAGTGCCCCCAGTGCCGCGCCGGCCGCCGCAACGTGTGCCGTCAGGTAAAGGCCCGCGGCTCCGCCATCGACGGCGGCTGGAGAGAGTATTTTGCCGTCCCGGAGCATGAGGTCTATGTCATGCCCAAGGAGATCCCCTTCCGGGACGCGGCCCTGATCGAGCCCTTCGCCATCGGCGGCCACTGCACCGCCCGCGCCGGCATCCAGGGCGGCGAGACAGTCCTGGTCCTGGGCAGCGGCACCATCGGCGCCGTCATTCTCCAGACTCTGAAGGTCAAGGGCTGCCGCGTCATGTGCGCCGACATCAACCCCAGCTCTCTGGAGCGCGCCCGCGGCTATGGCGCCGACGCCATCGTCAACACCAAGGAGCAGGATCTGAAGCAGGCCGTTCAGGAGTTCACCAACGGCGCCGGCGTGGATGTCATCTTTGACTCCGCCTGCTACCCCGGTTCCCTCACCGCTCTGCTGGAGATGGGCATCCCTGCCAACGGGGCCACCATCGTACCGATGGGCTTCTGCACCGCCCAGGAGGGCATCACCCAGGCCATGATCAACACCCGTGAGCTGTCCATCATCGGCACCCGGATGTCCTGCAACCAGTTCCAGCCCACCATCGAGCGCTTTGCACGCCATGAGTTCCAGCTGGACGGCATGGTGAGCCACTACATCCCCTTCGACCAGGTGGACCAGGTCTTTGAAAACATCATCCATCCCCCGAAGGACATGAAGAAGATGGTCATTCTCTTTGATGGAGAGTAAACCGCCCCCCATATTTAACTGTTCAGCCCACGCGCTGACGTTAAAGAATTTTGTGAGAAACGAGATTACTAGGAGGAAAATGAACATGAACATGAAGAAAATTGCTTCTGTGGCTCTTGCAGCGGCTCTGTCCGCCTCTCTGCTGGCCGGCTGCGGCGGCAGCGGCGAGGGCGGCAGCGACTCTGTCACCCTGAAGATCGGCGACAACTGGGGTGCCACCCATCCCATGGCCGCCGCCCTGGACACCGTCTTTAAGACCCAGATCGAGGAGCAGACCGGCGGCGCCGTGAAGGTCGAGGTCTATCACGACGGTCTGCTGGGCGACGAGGCCGCCCTGTGGCAGGGCGTCCGCGACGGCTCTGTGGACTTCACCGTGGTGGGCACCCCCATGAACCAGGAGTTCCCCATGATGCTGATCTCCGACTGGCCCTTCCTGTACCGCGACCTGGAGCACGCCATGAACGTGTGGACCGGCGATGTGGCCGACGAGGTGAGCGCCGCCTTCAACGAGAAGTTCCCCGAGGTGGAGATGCTGTCCTGGGGCCCCAACTCCGCCCGTACCTTTACCTCCAATAAGCAGCTGACCTGCGTGGACGACTTCGCCGGCCAGAAGTTCCGTATGCCCAACAACCCCATCCACATCGGCATCGTGGAGGATCTGGGCGCCTCCGCTCAGGTCATCTCCCTGGGCGAACTGTTCACCGCCCTGGAGACCGGCACCGTGGACGGCCAGGACAACGGCATGGTGACCGTGGTGGCCCAGAGCTTCCAGGAGGTCCAGAAGTACCTGTATGAGACCAACCACATCGTCGCCACCCTGGAGATCATCGGCAACAAGGACGCCATGAGCAAGCTCACCGAGGAGCAGCAGCAGATCGTCCGTGACGCCGCCAAGGCCACTGCCAAGCAGGCCTGGGAGGACTACATCGCCTCTGTGGACACCGACCGCGAGACCATCGAGGCCGCCGGCGTGACCGTCACTCAGATGACCGAGGCCGAGCGCACCAAGATGATCGAGAAGATCCAGCCCACTCTGAACGAGCTGCTGGCCGCCAACGACTGGGCTCCCGCCCTGATCGAGAAGATCGAGGCCGTTCAGTAATCGACCCAGACCCCAGAGACCGTGCCCCCTCCCGGGGCGCGGTCTCACCCTGAATAAGGAGGTTTTTCTATGTCCGACAGCAGTCGCAAATCTCACGGGATCGGCGCAGCCGTGGATAAGCTTTTCCGCGGCATCGAGATCCTGATCGCCATTTTCCTGGGCGTGATGATCTTCTTCACCTTTATGAATGTGGTCCTGCGTCAGTTCGGGATCGGCTTCCCCTGGAGTGAGGAGATCGCCCGGATCTGCTTTATCTATCTGATCTATCTGGGCGCCATCATTGCCGCCCGGGAAAACCAGCACCTGATGATCGATACCCTGATCTGCAAGCTCCCCCCTATGGGACAGAAGGTCCTGTATGTCATCATCCAGGGATTGATCATCTGGCTGATGTGGATCCTGACCAACGGCGCCTTCCTGAATGCCTGGAACAACCGCAACGACTTCTGGGTCGCCACCCACTTCCCGGTGTTCCTGGTCCACTTTGCCGGCGTTCTGCTGGGCGCGTCTGTCATCATCATCTCCCTGGTAAACCTGTACCGTATGTTTGTTCTGAAGGAGCCTGTCATTGAACTGCTCACCGGCCACAGCGCCAACGGCGGGGACGACTCCGTTGCCAAGGAAGGAGGCGGCCTGCAGTGATCATTGCCGTATTTATCGCCACGATGCTCATCGGCATCGGCATCGGGCTTCCCATCGCCATGGCCCTGCTGCTGTGCGCCGTCTGCACCGCGCTGGCCATGGGCGGCGGCGACGCCAACCCCACCATCATCGCCCGCACCCTGATGCAGGGCTCCGACTCTGTGACCATGATGGCCCTGCCTTTCTTCGTGCTGGCCGGCGAGATCATGAACCGCGGCGGCCTGACCAAGCGGATCATCGCTTTCTGCGACATCTTCCTGGGCCGTATTCGCGGCGGACTGGGCTACGTCACCATCTTCGCCTGCCTGATGTTCGCCGCCCTGGTGGGCTCCGCTGTGGCGGCCTGCGCCGCCCTGGGCGCCATCCTGATCCCCATGATGGTCCGCTCCGGCTACAACCGGGAGGAGTCCTCCGCCCTGGTGGCCAGCGCCAACCTGGTGGCCCCCATCATGCCCCCCTCCGTGCCCATGATCGTCTATGGCGTGTCCGCCGGCGTCTCCATCAAGTCTATGTTCATGGCCGGCATCGCTCCCGCCGTGTACCTGACCATCATCGCCTGTGTGGTGTGGTTCCTCCGCACCCGCAAGGAGGGCGTGGTCCCCAGCGTGGAGGACTTTAAGGCCCCCTCGCCCAAGGAGGCGGCCCGGATCTTCCTGGGCGGCCTGTGGGCCCTGCTGCTCCCTGTGATCATCCTGGTGGGCCTGCACTCCGGCAAGTTCACCGCCACGGAGGCCGGCGTCATTGCCTGCGTCTACGCCATTCTGGTTGGTCTTTTTGTGTATCGTGAGATGAAGCTGAAGGATCTTGGCCCCGTCTTTGTGTCCGCGGCCAAGACCTCCGCAGTGGTCATGTTCCTGGCCGCCGCCGCCAACGTGGCCGCCTACTACATGACGGTCTCCCGCATCCCCCAGCTGATGACCGCCGGCCTGGAGGGCCTGGTGGACAAGCCCACTCTCCTGATGGTGGTCCTGATGCTCATTGTGGTGGTGGTGGGCCTGGCCATGGACGTCACCCCCAGCATCCTGATCCTCACCCCCATCATGCTGCCCCTGGTCAAGGCCGCCGGCATCAGCCCCATCTACTTCGGCGTGTGCTTCGTGCTGATGAACGTGCTGGGTCTGACCTCTCCCCCGGTGGGCCCTGTGCTGAACGTGGCCTGTGCCGCCGGCAACGTCAAGATGGACAAGATCATCCCGCCCACCATGCCCTACTTCCTGACCCAGACGGCCCTGTGCTTCCTGCTGGCGATCTTCCCGCCGCTGATCGAGGTGCCTCTGAAGTGGTTCGGCGGCTGATCGGACACCTTTCCCTGTCAAATCCCCGTCTCACCCGGCGGGCCGCCCCTCTGGGTGCGGGCGGCCCGGGTGAGGCGTGACCCAAGGGCGCGGCCGGAGGGGAGCGCGGCTCCCCATCCCCGCCTCTCCCGTATGTAAGAATGAGGAGGTTTATTTATGCCTATGCAGATGGGCTTTCGCTGGTACGGCGAGGGCAACGACAGCATCAAGCTGTCTGACATCAAGCAGATCCCCGGCGTGACCAGCATCGTCTGGGCCCTGCACCACAAGCAGCCCGGCGAGATCTGGGAGAAAGAGGAGATCGCCCAGGTCCAGAAGCAGCTGGAGCCCTACGGCTTCAATATGGACGTGGTAGAGTCCGTTAACGTCCATGACGACATCAAGGTGGGCCTGCCCACCCGGGACCAGTACATCGAGAACTATATCCAGACCATGCGGAACCTGAAGGAGTTCGGCGTGAAGGTGATCTGCTATAACTTCATGCCCGTGTTCGACTGGACCCGCACCGACCTGTTCCACCCCCTGCCCGACGGCTCCACCGCCCTGTTCTATGAGAAGAATCTGATCCAGGACGACCCCCGGGCCATGGCGGACTATATCCTGAAGAACCTGAACGGCATGACCTTCCCCGGCTGGGAGCCGGAGCGCATGGCCCGCCTGGACGAGCTGTTCGAGATGTACCGCCCCGTGACCAAGGAGAAGCTGTGGGAGAACCTGAAGTACTTCCTGGAGAAGCTGATGCCGGTGTGCCACGAGTGCGACATCAAAATGGCCATCCACATGGACGATCCCCCCTGGGACATCTTCGGCCTGCCCCGCCTGCTGGTGGACGCCGAGGCCATCGACCGCTTCCTTTCCATGGTGGACGACCCCTATAACTGCCTGACCCTGTGCTCCGGCAGCCTGGGCGCCAACCCCAAGAACAATGTGGCCGAGATCGTGCGCAAGCACTGCGACCGCATCGCCTTTGCCCACATCCGCAACGTCAAGCACTTCCCCAACGGCGACTTCAGTGAGGCCTCCCACCGGGACTGCGACGGCGACACCGGAATTCTGGACATCGTGAAGGCCTACCACGACTGCGGCTTCGAGGGCTACATCCGTCCCGACCACGGCCGCCAGCTGTGGAGCGAGGGCCCCGGCACCTGCCGGCCCGGCTACGGCCTGTATGACCGCGCCCTGGGCATCATGTATATGTGGGGCATCTGGGATATGCTGGACAAGCTGGATGCAGAGAAGAAGGGCAAGTAAGCCTGTTTGATGAATCCATCCGCCCGCCCCGGTTCCGTCAGAGCCGGGGCGGAGCGCAAACTGTGATTGACCGGAAAGAGGGACTGTACAATGAAACTTTCTGAGATCCGATCTGAGGGCTGCGACGTCCAGGCCTGGGCGGACAAGGGCTATGAGCTGCCCAGGTTCGACCTGGAGGCCGTCCGCCAGAAGACCCACGACGAACCCACCTGGATCCACTTCGGTGCGGGCAACATCTTCCGCGCCTTCCCCGCCGCCCTGCTCCAGCGCGTGCTGGACACGGGCGTCTATGACCGGGGCGTCATCGTGGCCGAGGGCTTTGACTATGAGATCATCGACAAGGCCTACCGCCCCTATGACAACATGAGCCTGCTGGTACTGCTCAAGTCCGACGGTTCCATTGAGAAGCGGGTGGTGGCCTCCGTCACCGAAAGCCTGAAGGCCGACCCCCAGTTCGCCGCCGATTGGGACCGGCTGGCGGAGATCTTCCGCAAGCCCTCCCTCCAGATGGTGAGCTTCACCATCACTGAGAAGGGATATTCCGTCTCCCCCGCCGACCTGGAGCGCGGGGCGGAGCCCCAGCTGATCATGGGCAAGGTCACCGCCCTGCTGTATGAGCGCTATCAGGCCGGAGCCCTGCCCATCACGGTGCAGAGCATGGACAACTGCTCCCACAACGGCGACAAGGTGCGCAGCGCCGTCATGGCCTACGCCGAGGCGTGGGTGAAAGCCGGCCTGGTGCCCCAGGGCTTCCTGGACTACCTGAAGGATGAGAGCAAGGTCTCCTTCCCCTGGAGCATGATTGACAAGATCACCCCCCGGCCCGACGCCAAGGTGCAGAAGATGCTGGAGGAGGACGGCTTCGAGGACAACTACACCATCATCACCGACCGCCACACCTATACCGCCCCCTTCGTCAACGCGGAGGAGACCGAGTACCTGGTCATCGAGGATCAGTACACCAACGGCCGGCCTCCCCTGGAGCAGGGCGGCGTACTGTACGCTGACCGCGAGACGGTGGACAAGGTGGAGAAGATGAAGGTGTGCACCTGCCTGAACCCCCTGCATACCGCCATGTCCATCTATGGCTGCCTGCTGGATTACACCCTCATCTCCGCCGAGATGAAGGACGAGGATCTGTGCGGCCTCATTACCAAAATGGGCTACATCGAGGCCATGCCCGTGGTGGTGGATCCCGGCGTGCTCAAGCCTGCCGACTTCATCGGCGCAGTGCTGAACAAGCGTCTGCCCAACCCCTTTATGCCGGACGCCCCCCAGCGCATCGCCACGGATACCTCCCAGAAGCTGTCTATCCGCTTCGGCGAGACCATCAAGGCCTATCAGACCAAGGGTCTGAATATGGACGAGCTGGTCCTCATCCCCCTGGTGCTGGCCGGCTACGCCCGCTACCTCAAGGGCGTGAATGACGCCGGAAAGCCCTTCGAGCCCTCTCCCGACCCCCTGCTGGAGGAGCTCCAGGCCATCGTGGCCCCCCTGGAGATCCGGGAGGGCGACCAGGACATGAGCTGCCTGAAGCAGCTCTACACCCGGAAGGATGTGTTCGGCCTGGACCTGTACGAGGCCGGACTGGGCGAGAAGATCGAGGCCATGGCCGCCGATCTGTTCGCCGGCCCCGGTGCAGTGCGCAAGACCCTGCACAAGTATGTCTCTGCACGCTGACTCCAGTTTTCCCAATCCAAAAAGAGATCCCCCTGTGCTGTACGGCACAGGGGGATCTCTTTTGCATTGTAGGTGCAGGCCGATCTTACTGGATGGACACAGTGTCACCCTCCAAGGTAACCGTGCGGCCCAGCATCTCAAACAGCTGGGCGGGGGCCCAGGTGGTGCCGGGGGCCTCGATGCGGGGGGCGGCCCCATACTTCATGGGGGCGGTCATGCCCACCGCGCCCTCGATCTTGGTGGAGCCCACGATCTGCTCCTGACCAATGGTGAGGCTGACCCGGAAGGTCTCGCTCTCCACAGTCACCAGGGCGGGGCCCCCATCCCGGCCGGGGGTGTAGGTCACCTCATAGCCCAGTGCCTGGGCGGCCGCCGCCACGGGCACCATAGCTGCTCCGTTCTCATAGCTCCCCTTCACAGGGAGCACCATATCCCCCTCCAGAACGATGCTCAGGGCAGCGCCGTCCGCCAGCTCCGCGGCCTCCGCAGGCTCACCCGCCTGGCCCTGCTCCGCCGCCTGGGGCAGAAGCATCAGGCAGCTGGGACCCGCCTGGCCGGGATAGCTCGTCAGGACCACATCATACCAGGCCATGATCCGGCTGCCTTCCTTCAGCTGGTCGAAGCCGACGGCCTTCCCTGTGGCATAGTCCACGCACTGGATGTTCTTGTCCACATGGAGCAGCAGCCCGCCGTTATCCGTGGTGATGGTCAGGCGGTCGTCCCCCTCTGTCACCGCCTCCACCTCATGGTACATGGGGCAGCCCATATCCTGGGGGATATTGCGGACCACCGCGTAGGCGGCGGACTGAGGCGGCAGGGAGCGGGTGGAGACAGGGCTGTGGAACACATAGACAGCTTCTCCGGCCTCCAGATCGGAGGGATCAGAAGCAGTCCGCTTTCCAGCATCCACCCACACGGTGTCCGAGGAGAGGTTCATCACATAGCTGCCGTACCGCTCAGAGGACAGGGCCAGTCGGGAGACCGCCCCCGACTCATCCCGGCCCACCTCCGTCACGGTGCCGTAGTACAGCACACTGTCCGGGAGGGTCTCCTCCTGGGTCAGGGGCGTATCAGGCTGAGCCACAGCAGGCTCCGCAGCCAGGGCGGGGAGGGACAGGGCGCACAGCAGCGCACCGCTGAGCATCAGGGCAGACAGGGTTCGTTTCATCATACAACACTCCTTTAAGCAGACGGCTGGTCTTTTCGTTGGTTGGGTCTCTATGGGGATAGACGACGGCAGAGGAAAAAAGTTCCCGCCTTCCAAAGATTTTGATGCGGGTACTCCCCTCACCCTCTCCAACATTTTGTCGTTATCTGTCATTTTATGGGGCCTCTTCCCGTCCCGGCATTTGCCGTTCCACCTCTGATCTGGCAGAAAACTGGTAATTTATTTCTCCATATTTTCCGCGTATCTCGACATTTTTATCTATAATTTGTATGTAATTTCCTTTTCCTTTTGCAGGATCCACTCCCATTTTGTCACATCCGGGCGAACTATTTTTACCATAATTTGTAATTCACGTCTTGCATATACCGTCAGAATATGTTACATTTACCAAGTCGATCCACCCCGCCCGATCGGCGCAACGATATGGATGTTCAGAAGGAGAGAGGAAAATGGAATGTGTCAAACGCTTACTGGTCGCGGATGCGAGCCAGGAGTTTCGCTGTCATCTGGTGGAATCCTTTCAGAACGAACCGGACATGGAGGTCGTCGGTGAGACCGGCGACGGCCTTCAGCTGCTGGAGCTAACCCAGACGCTGCTTCCCGATGTGATCGTGATGGAGATGGTGCTGTCCGGCCTGGACGGTCTGGAGGTGCTGGAGCGTCTGCGCGGCCTGTCTCTGGAGCGCCAGCCCAAGATCCTGGTGCTCTCCAGCTATGTCCGGGGGAGCATCGCCGACCTGGCCGCCGCCAACGGCGCCGACCACTACATGGTCAAGCCCTGCCGGTTCAGCACCATCTGCGCCCGCATCCGCCAGCTGACCACCTTCGAGTCCCTGGAGCAGGACCGGAGCCGCTCCCACAGCCTGGAGGCCATGGTGACCTCCATCATCCATGAGGTGGGCGTACCTGCCCACATCAAGGGCTATCAGTATCTGCGGGAGGCCATCCTCATCGCCGTGGACGACATCGACGTCATCAACGCAGTCACCAAGGTCCTCTATCCCGAGGTGGCCAAGCGCTTCGGCACCACGGCCTCCCGGGTGGAACGGGCCATCCGCCACGCCATCGAGGTGGCCTGGGACCGGGGGGACCTGGAGACGCTGCAAAAATACTTTGGCTACACCGTCTCCAATGTCAAGGGGAAGCCCACCAACAGCGAGTTCATCGCCATGATCGCCGACCGCCTTCAGCTTCAGCGGAAGGAGGGCTGACCCGCCCAGCCGCCCCTTGTCTTTTTTCCCCGCTCCGGGTATAATGGTGGCACGCCGGTCCGCCGGCCCCATTTTTTGTCCATAAGGAGCGGTTTCGATATGACCATTCAGTACACACCCAGAGGGGTCTGCTCCCGGTCCTTCACCATCCAGGTGGAGGACGGCCTCATCCAGTCCGTCCAGGTAGTGGGCGGGTGCAGCGGCAACCTTCAGGGCATCTCCATGCTGCTGAAGGGGATGCCGGTGGAGGAGGCCATCCAGCGGATGGAGGGCATCCGCTGCGGCAGCAAGGCCACCTCCTGCCCAGACCAGCTGGCCCAGGCACTGAAGCAGGCCCAGGGCTGAGGCTGTCGCGTTTCCGGACGTGAAGCTCTGGCAGACTTTTTTGACAAAATGAGCCGCTGTCCCTCCGGTCCTCCATTGGACCGGAGGGACAGCGGCTCTTTGTATCCCGTTATTCCAGAGTCACGCACAGGCCGGTGGTGAGGGCCTGGATCCTCTCACCCAGGCGGTCCTTCAACAGCGCAAGGGCCGCCTGGCCGGTGCAGTGGCCTGTGTAGATCTGCTCCACACCCTCCGACACCAGGGCGTCAGCCACCGACAGCGCATACTCCGGGGTGCAGTTCATCCCGCTGGCCGCCTTGGCGCTGAACAGGTGCAGTCCGCCGAACACAGCGTATACCGGTCTGCCCAGCTGTTCCTTCACCCCGCGGACGATGTTGACGATCCCTCCGTGGGAGCAGGAGTTGAACAGTACCAGGCCCCGGCTGCCCTCCAGCACCAGGGAGTGCTCATGGGAGAAGTCATCCGGGACAAAGCCGCCCGCCGCCTCCTGGCGCAGAAGATTGGTCTCCCGGCTGGCAAAGGGGCCGCCATGGACGGTCTCCGGTACCAGCCACGCCCCGTCAAAGAGCTGGAACAGCCCCGCCGGCGTCTCAAACCGCTCCCGCTGGCCCTCCCACACATCCCGGCTGACCCCTATGAACCGGGGCTCCCCCAGGGAGGTGGAGAAATAGGCCCCGCCGGCAGACGGGCGGGCGTACACCTTCGCGTGGTCGTTGCAGGCAAAGAAGCGCCCCAGGCCGCCGGCGTGGTCATAGTGTCCGTGGGACAGCACCGCCACGTCCACCTGCCCCAGATCCACCCCCAGGGCGGCAGCGTTGTCGGCGAAGCCGCCCGAGGCGCCCGCGTCCAGCAGGACCGCCTTCCCCCGGTGCTCCACATAAAAGGACAGCCCGTGCTCCGCCGCCAGACAGGAGCCCTCCGGCGCGGTGTTCTCGATCAAAACGACGATCTTCATAGTACTTCCTCCTATTCGCCAATGGCGTTGATTTGAGTCAGGTCATGGATCCACTTTCCGGAGCGCAGCCGCCACATCCCAATAAAAGACTTCACCAGGGATTCCCCGCTCATGGCCAGATAGACCCACAGGATGTCCAGCCGCAGCACCACCCCCGCCAGAGCGGCCAGGGGAATGGCTACCAGCCACAGGGGGCCCAGGTCGATGAGGCTGGCCGCCTGTACATCGCCGCCGCCCCGGAGCACCCCCACGATGGTACAGTGGTTGAAATCCCGCACCGGCATGAGAAGGCCCTGCACGGTCATCATCATGGTGGCGATGGCACAGGCCCTGGGGGACAGATGGAACAGAGGGAAAAACCACACCGGAGCGGCCAGATGGGTGAACAGCAGGAGCAGCGCCCCCAGGCCGCCGCCGGCCAGAGCCGCCAGGGTATTCAGCGCCAGGCCAACCTCATACACCTGGTGGGAGCGGCCCGCGCCGATCTCCCGGCCAATGAGGATGGAGGCCGTCCCGGAGATCCCGATGGCAAACACCAGACACAGCTTCTCCACATTGCCGGCAATGGTGTAGGCCGCCAGGATCTCTGTACTCCCCGCCATGTGTCCCATGATGGTGGGGAAGATGGAGGTGCCAAGGCCCCACAGAGTCTCATTGCATACCACCGGGCCGCTGCACGCCACGAACTTCCGGGCCATCTGCCTCCCGGGGCGCAGAAACAGCCGGAAATCAAAGCGGAAGGCCCGGGTGCGGACGATATGGACCAGGACAATGGAAAACTCCGCCAGGCGTGCGATCAGGGTGGCCAGCGCCGCGCCGGTCACCCCCAGGGCGGGGGCCCCCAGCTTGCCGAAAATAAGCACCCAGTTCAAAAAGGTATTGATCCCCATGGAGGCCGCCAGAATGTACATCCCCAGCCGGGGGCGCTCCATGCTCCGCCATGCGGCGAGATACACCAGGGTCATCCCGTTGAACACATAGGACAGCCCGATGAGCCGCCCGTACTCCGCCGCCAGGGCCACCACCTCCGGTTCGTTGCCGAACAGACCCAGGAAGGGAACGGGGAACAGGAGAAGCACCAGGGCAAAAGCGACTGAGACCAGATTCACCGCCCACAGCGCCACCCCGATCACCCGGTTGATGGCCTCCCGGTCCCCCTTCCCCCAGTACTGGCTGATGAGGACAGTAGAGCCGCTTTGAACCCCAAAGAAAAACAGCTGCACCACAAAAATCGGGATATTGGCCAGGGTCACCCCGGCCATGGGGGCCTCTCCCAGCATCCCTACCATGAAGGTATCCGCCATGGCCAGGGTGCTGGTGATGAGATTTTGCAGGATCATAGGGGCGGCCAGAGCGGCCACCCGCCGGTAGAAGCCGGGCCCCCGGCGCAGGTACGCGAACACAAAATTCCTCCTTACTCTCTGCCGGCGGACCGGCCGGCGCAGTGATAAAAATACCCGGGCGCTCCAGGGCGGGAGAACTCGGGTATGGGGATTCAGGACAGGGTGGGGAACAGCTGCTCCTTTGCAGCCCGCAGGCCGTCTGCCAAGGCGTCCACATCCTGCTGTGTGGTGTCATAGGAAAAGCTGATGCGCAGCGCCCCGTCCAAATCACTCTTGGGCAGCTTGAGGGCGGCGTACACATGGCTGGGCTTTCCCTTGTGGCAGGCGGAGCCGGAGGAGAGGCAGATCCCCCGGTCGCTGAGGAATCGGACGATCACCTCGCTCTTATAGCCGGGGAGGGTCACCGCCAGAATGTGGGGGGCCATCCCGCTCCCAATGGGCTTCAGCCCGGGGACCGCCTCCTGCAGCCGGGCCAGGGTCTCCGCCTTCAGCCCGGCCATGTGACGGATGTCTGCCTCCCGGGTGGCCGCCCCCGCCCGCACCGCCGCGGCAAAGGCCGCGATCTGGGCGGTGGCCTCTGTGCCGGAGCGCAGGCCCTCCTCCTGCCCGCCGCCCCGGATCAGGGGCGGCAGCTTCAGCCCCCGGCGGATGTACAAGGCCCCGATCCCCTTGGGGGCGTGGATCTTGTGCCCGCTCACAGTCAGCAGGTCCACCCCCAGTTCTGCCGGGGTGAAGGGGATCTTCAAAAAGCCCTGCACCCCGTCGCAGTGGATCAGGGCGGAGCTGCCCAGCCGCCGGACCAGCTGGGCGGCCTGGGCCACCGGAAGCACGGCGCCCAGCTCGTTGTTCACCAGCATCATGGACACCAGCACCGTGTCCGGCCGCAGGGCGGCCTCCAGCTCCTCCAGAGAGATGTTTCCCTCCCGGTCGGGGCGCAGGTAGGTCACTTCATACCCCTGCCGCTCCAGTTCCCGGCAGGGCTCCAGCACTGCGGCGTGCTCAATGGCGGTGGTGATGATGTGGCGCCCCCGGCGCTTTCCCAGCTCCACCGCCCCCCGGATGGCCCAGTTGTCCCCCTCGGAGCCGCAGGAGGTGAAAAACACCTCCTCCGGCCGGCAGCCCAGACCGGCGGCCACATCTCCGCGCCAGCCGGCCACACGGGCCGCAGCCTCCCGGCCCAGGGCATAGCGGGAGGAGGGGTTGCCCCACCCCTCCGTCATGGCCTCCACCGCCGCCTGGACCGCCTCCGGGCGGACCGGGGTGGTGGCCGCATTGTCAAAATAGTGGATCAATGCCCTTCACCTCTTTCAGTCCTGTCCATTCTATGCCCCGCCCCGGGGAAAGTCAAGCAGACCAACTCCTCCGCAGTTACGTCCCGTCCGCGGTCAGCGGCTTGGGGAGGGAGTCGTCCTCCCGGACCCAGTCCTCCACATGGACCACGCTGTACTCCGTCTCCGTATTCCGGATGACCACCCGCTCGATCCCGGCGTTGATGATCAGCCGTCGGCACATGGCACAGGAGGTGGCGTCGTGGAGCAGCTCTCCGGTCTTGGCCTCCCGGCCGGCCAGGTACAGGGTGGAGCCCAGGGTGTCCCGGCGGGCAGCTGAGATGATGGCGTTCATCTCCGCATGGACCGAGCGGCACAGCTCATACCGCTCGCCGCTGGGGACCCGCATGGCCTCCCGGGTGCAGCAGCCCAGATCCATGCAGTTTTTCCGTCCCCGCGGGGCCCCGTTGTAGCCGGTGGAGACGATCTCGTCATTTTTAACGATGATGGCCCCATAGCACCGGCGCAGGCAGGTAGAGCGCTCCAGCACGGTCTCCGCGATATCCAGATAGTAATTTTCCTTGTCGATGCGTCTCATGGCGCGTCCCTCCCAGGCAGTAAGGTTTCTGCTGGCAGTATAGCGTATTTTTCTCCCTCTGGCAAGAAAAAACCGGCCCAAACCCGTCTTTCCCGGCCCGCTGCCCCGGTTTCTGCCCTGCCGGGGCACAATTTACATTTTGTTTACGATTGATTTCTTGACGTTCCCCGCCTTGCGCGCTATGATACTTTATAAATAAGAATCTGAAAAAACGGGGTGGGAGGTTTGCCCCGTTTTTCCCCCGCGCGAGGAGGCACCCACATGATTCGAAACGCGATCCAACGCTTTATGTATGGCCGGTACGGCAACGATCAGCTGAACATCGGCCTGATGGCCCTGTATGTGGTCCTGTATCTGCTCTATTGGCTCACCGACGTAGACCTGCTGTACTGGGTCTCCACGGCGGCCATTTTCATCGTCCTGTTCCGCCTGCTGTCCCGCAGTCACGCCAGGCGGCGGGCAGAGAACGCCAAATTTTTACAGGCTGTCGGCCCCCTTCTGAAATGGTACCGCCTGCGGCGCACCATCCGCCAGGATAAGGAGCACTGCTATTTCAAGTGCCCCAACTGCGGCCAGCAGCTCCGGGTCCCCCGGGGCAAGGGCAAGATCACCGTCACCTGCCGGGGCTGCGGCGCTTCCTTCGAGGAGAAGAGCTGAGCCCCCGGCCCCCAGTTTGTTCCGCAGCCGGAGGCAGATCCCATATATTCGGGGTCTGCCTCCGTTTTTTTGCCTATTTTCCCTGCAAAACGCCGGATTTGCCCCGAACCCTATTCCAGTTTCGGACAAGCTATGGTATACTGTTAAAAAGTGTGTCCGGCCGGCGGCCGGATCTATTTTGAGAAATGCAAGGAGAGAAATCCATGAATCCGATCTATGACGTTGTGATCCTGGGATGCGGCGAGGCCGGGATCTTCGCCGCTTATGAGCTGGCCAGCCACCGCCCGGAGCTGAAGGTGCTGGCCCTGGACCAGGGGCGGGACATCTACCACCGCAGCTGCCCTATCGTGGCAGGCAAGGTGCGGGAGTGCATCCACTGCCCCGTGTGCGACACCATGTGCGGCTTCGGCGGGGCGGGCGCCTTCTCCGACGGGAAGTTCAACTTCACCACCCAGTTCGGCGGGTGGCTCACCGACTTCATGGAGCCCCGGCAGGTGATGGATCTCATCGACTATGTGGACTCCATCAACGTGGCCCACGGCGCCACGGAGCAGGTCTTTTCCACCGAGACTGAGGCGGCCAGAGCCCTGGCCCGCCGGGCCCTGGGCTATGACCTGCATCTGCTCCAGGCCCGGTGCAAGCACCTGGGCACCGAGAACAATCTGCGCATCCTCCAGAACATCTATGAGGGGCTGAAGGACAAGCTGGAGTTCCGCTTCAACGCCGCCGTGGAGCACATCGCCCGGGACGGGGAGGGCTTCCGCCTGACCCTGGAAAAGGGCGGGGAGGTCGCCTGCCGCCGGCTCATCGCCGCCCCCGGCCGCTCCGGCGCAGAGTGGTTCTCCAACCAGTGCAAGGACCTGGGGCTGGAGCTGCTGAACAACCAGGTGGACATCGGGGTGCGGGTAGAGCTGCCCGCCGCCGTCTTTGAGCACATCACCGACGTGGTGTACGAGTCCAAGCTGGTCTACCGCACCAAGCAGTACGGCGACCAGGTGCGCACCTTCTGCATGAACCCCTACGGCCATGTGGTGGCCGAAAACGTGGAGGGCATCAACACCGTCAACGGCCACTCCTACGCCGATCCCAGCCTCCGCAGCGAGAACACCAACTTTGCCCTGCTGGTGAGCAACCGCTTCACCCAGCCCTTCAACGAGCCCTACCGCTACGGCAAGCACATCGCCTCCCTGTCCAATATGCTGGCCGGCGGCGTACTGGTCCAGCGCTTCGGCGACCTGGTGAAGGGAGTCCGCACCAACGAGCACCGGCTGGGCAAGTCCTTCACCCGGCCCACCCTCACCGCCGCCGTCCCGGGCGACCTGTCCCTGGCCCTGCCCAAGCGGCAGCTGGACGACATCATCGAGATGATCTATGTCCTGGACAAGATCGCCCCGGGCACCGCCAACCACGACACCCTGCTCTATGGCGCGGAGGTGAAGTTCTACTCCGCCCGCCTCCAGCTCACCACGGAGCTGGAGACCGCCATCCCCAACTTCTTTGCCGCCGGCGACGGCGCGGGCGTCACCCGCGGCCTGGCCCAGGCGGGGGCCTCCGGCGTCCAGGCGGCCCGGGCCATCCTCAAGCGTCTGGATTGACCTGCCGCTCCCCAGCCCAGGACTGCGGGAGCCTGAGGGCCGGCGCACCCCGGTGCGGCGGCCCTCCTGCATCTTTTCGACCATTTTCAGCGCCCGTCCGCCTGGCGGATGGGCGCTGCCGCCGCACCCCGCTCTCCTTCTATCCAAAATGCCAAATATAAAAACAGGGAGGGCTCCGGCGCTCAAACGCCGCGTTCCACAAGGGTTATCCACATTATCCACAGGGTTTTCCACATAGTGTTATGTAAACACATAGATCGGAAAACCAGAACCTTTCCGGGCGTTTCCGCCTGTCAAGGCTTTTTCACACGATAATATTGACAAATCTTTATTTTGCAGGAAACCGGTCGGCCTCCGTCGCCGCCGCCGGTTTTCCACAGGAGGGAACACACATGGGGAGACAGGGAGACACCATCGCCGCCGTGGCCACCCCCGCCGGACCGGGGGCCATTGGAATTCTGCGGCTGTCCGGTCCCAGGGCGGCGGACATCGCCGCCGCCTGCTTCCGGCCACTGGGGCGGAAGGCCCTTTTGGAGCATCCGCCCCGCACGCTGGTATACGGCAGCCTTCTGGACTGTGAGGGCCAGGTCATCGACCAGGTGCTGTGTACTTACAGCCGCGGGCCGTCCAGCTACACCGGGGAGGATACGGCGGAGCTCCACTGCCACGGCTCCCCCATGGTCCTCTCCCTGGGGCTGGAGGCCCTCTTTGCCCGGGGGGCGCGTCAGGCCGGGCCGGGGGAGTTCACCCAGCGCGCCTTCCTCAATGGGCGGCTGGACCTGGCCCAGGCGGAGGGGGTGGCTGATCTGCTGGACGCCCGGAGCCGGGAGGGGGCACGCCATGCGGCGGGCCAGCTGTCCGGCGCTCTGTCCCGCAGGATCGCCTCCATATACTCCGCCCTGGTGGATGTGATGGCCCACTTCCACGCGGTGCTGGACTATCCGGACGAGGACATCGACCCCTTCACCCAGGAGCAGCTCGCCCGGGACCTGGCCGCCCAGCAGGAGGCCCTGGAGGCCCTGCTGTCCACCTATCAGAGGGGCCGCCGCCTGAACCAGGGTGTGAAATGCGCCATCGTAGGGCGGCCCAACGCAGGAAAGTCCTCTCTGCTCAACGCCCTGGCGGGCTATGACCGGGCCATCGTGACCGATATTCCCGGGACCACCCGGGACACCGTGGAGGAGACGGTGGAGCTGGGGGGCGTGCCCCTGCGGCTCATCGACACGGCGGGCCTCCGGGACAGCGGCGACCCCATCGAGCAGCTGGGGGTGGAACGCAGCCGCCGTGCCATGGAGGAGGCGGAGCTGATCCTGGTGGTACTGGATCAGTCCCAGCCCGCCGGCAGGGAGGATGCCGCCCTGATCCGGACTGCGTCGGAGCGCGCCCCCACCATCGTGGTCCTGAACAAGCGGGACCTGCCCTGTCGGCTGGAGTGGACGGAGCAGCTGGACCTGGCCGCCTCCGTCCCGATCTGCGCCAAAACAGGGGCGGGCCTGGACGACCTGGCGGAGCTGGTGGCCCGGACCTTCCCCCGGGATACCGGCTCCGGCTATGGCGCGCTGCTCACCAACCAGCGCCAGGCGGAGGCCGCCGGCCGCGCCCTGGAGTCCGTCCGCCGGGCCGGGGAGGCCCTGGAGCTGGGGGTGACCCCCGACGCTCTGCTCACCGACGTGGAGGAGGCCCTGGCCGCTCTGGGGGAGCTCACCGGCCAGTCGGTGCGGGACGACGTCACCGACCGGATCTTTCAGCGCTTCTGCGTGGGAAAATAGGGCGGCGCCCCTTGCACGCCCACCGCGTCCGGCGTACAATAAAAGCCCGCCCCGATGGCGGATCTGTAATTTTTGCCCCAAGGAGGGTTTTGGATGGATATTTGGAAAGAATTGAAGCAGGAGGGGGTGGACCCCGGCCTGCTGGAGGAGGTCCGGGCCTTCCGGGACGCCCACCCCGTCCCGCCGGAGGCCGCCGGACGGGTACCCCGTCCCCGCTTCCTCTACTATGGTAAGGAGGTCTGGGAGGGGGCGGCCGCCGCCCTGCTGTGCGGAGAGCATCTGCTCCTGGCCGGCCCCAAGGCCACGGGAAAAAATGTGCTGGCGGAGAACCTGGCCGCCGCCTTCGGCCGCCCCGCCTGGGATGTATCCATGTATGTCAACGTGGACGCCGCCGCCCTCATCGGAGCGGACACCCTCCGGGACGGACAGGTCGCCTTCCGGGAGGGCCCCGTCTGCCAGTGCGCCCGGCTGGGGGGCTTCGGCGTGCTGGACGAGGTGAACATGGCCAAAAATGAGGCCCTGGCCGTTCTCCACGCCACCCTGGACTTCCGCCGGGTCATCGACGTCCCCGGCTATCAGCGCATCCCCCTGGACCCCGCCGCCCGGTTCATCGGCACGATGAATTACGGCTATGCCGGCACCCGGGAGCTGAATGAGGCCCTGGTCTCCCGCTTCGTGGTGCTGGATATGCCGGTCATCTCCCAGGAGAACCTGCAAAAGCTCCTGCGCCAGGGCTTCCCGGAGCTGAAAACCACCTGGGTGGAGCAGTTCTCCGCCCTGTTCCAGGATCTGCGGCAGAAGTGCGACAGCGGAGAGATCTCCACCAAGGCCCTGGATCTGCGGGGCCTCCTGTCCGCCCTCCATCTGATGGAGAAGGGGATCTCCTCCGGCCAGGCTCTGGAGCTTGGCATCGTCAACAAGGCCTTTGACCCCTTCGAGCGCCAGCTGGTGGCCGACGCGGTGTGGAGCCGCATCCCCCGGGATGCGGACCGGGGCCGCCTGTTCGGAGTCTGATATGGACCGTCAGGACATTGAGGCCCGCCGGGCAGACAACCAGGTGTGGAACGGGGCGGAGGACTACGGCGTCCGCTCCGACTTCCACGCCTTCGACCCGGAGGGCGGGGCCGACCTGTACTTCAACACCATCATCGGCCTGGTCCATCACTACTATGACTTCCGCCGCTTCAAGCCCCTGTTCAACACCTTCCAGAGCCAGTTCAGCGGCGAGCTGTACACCGACCTGTTCTGGCTGGGGCTGGAGGGCGCGGTCTACCTCCGGGCCCGGGAGGACCGGCCGGTGCTGGACGAGCTGCGGCGGGAATACGCCGCCCGCGCCGCGGCCCAGGGGCGGAACCAGGCTGTCCGGGAGAGCCTGGACAACCTCCGCTGCGCCTGGTTCCAGCGGGCCCTGGGGCGGCCCGGACCGGAGGACGACTGGGAGCGCGGGGTGCTGGACGCCCTCACCTTTCCACCGGGGCTGAATGAGGAGCAGCTGAAGGACCGGATGGAGGCCCTGCTCCACCGCTACTTCCGCCGCGCCCGGCGGAGCGTCACCGACCGCCAGTGGGCCGCCTGGGCCGGGCGGGATATGCTCTACGGGGACAAGAAGCGGGGCGGGCTGGTACGGGGGAACGCCCTGCGCCGCCTGGGCCAGTCCGGCGGCGGCCCAGTTGAGGCGGGCGGCCGGAAATTTTTCTGGCAGAAAAAGCACCTGTTCCATCTGGGCCAGGGGCGGACCCGGGAGCAGGTGCTGCGGGACTATGTGGAGAACTGCTTCGGCGTGTCCATGCTCCCGCCGGGAGAGCTGGCCGCCGCGGAGCAGACCCTGTGCACTGGCAGCCACAAAAACTGCCGCCTCCACTTCACCCGGGGGGTGCTGCCCCAGGGGGAGGTGGACGGAGAGACCGCCTGGGAGCGCTCCGCCTTTCAGGCCCAGCGTGAGAAAAACCGGGCCTACTTCCAGGCAAACCTGGTGCAGAACCGGCTCATCATCGCCCAGCTGTCCCAGCGCCTGCAAAACACCATCCTGCTCCAGAGCGACGTCACCGACAGCCGCGCCCGGGCGGGCCTCCTCCAGCCCCGGCTGGCCTGGCGGGCCCCCGCCCTCCGGGACCAGCGGGTCTTTCTCCAGCGGCAGCAGAGCGAGCTGGGCGAGCTGTCCGTGGACATCCTGCTGGACGCCTCCGCCTCCCAGAACCAGCAGCAGGAGAAGCTGTCCACTCAGGCCTATCTCATCGCCGAGAGCCTCACCCGCTGTCAGATCCCGGTGCGGGTGACCTCCTTCTGCTCCGTCAGCGGCTGCACCGTCCTGCGGATCCTCCGGGACTACAATGAGTCAGGGAAAAATGACGCCATCTTCGACTATGTCTCCGCCGGCTGGAACCGGGACGGCCTGGCCCTGAGGGCCATGGGCTGGCTGATGGACCGTAGCCCCTGTGACCACCGGCTGTTCATCCTGCTTTCCGACGCCAACCCCAACGACGACCAGAAGATCCCCGCCGCCAGACGCTTCCCCAAGGATTACAGCGGAAAGGCCGGGGTGCAGGACACAGCGGACGAGGCCGCCCTCCTCCGCCGCCGGGGCATGGCTCCGGTGTGCGTCTTTACCGGGCGGGATGCCGACCTGGCCGCCGCCCACAAGATCTATGGGCGGGACATGACCCGCATCCCGTCCATCGGCTGGTTTGCTGACACCGTGGGCAAGCTGATCCAGGGCCGCATCCAGAATATGGGCTGAGCAAAATAAAGAACACTGCCCCTGGCCGCGCATCGCGCGGTCAGGGGCAGTGTCGCTTTCTTCCAATCATTCAAGGGGGAACGCTACCTGATAATGGCCAGCCAGCTGGCGCAGCTCCTGTTCCACCGCCTCTGGCAGTTCCAGTCCCTCCGCCAAGTGCTGTTCATAGGCCTCCTGCTCCGGCTGGCCCGGTATCTTGATCTCATCCACACCGGGCTGGCGGGGACAGGCCCGGATGGAGGATAGAAGCTCCGCCATCCTGCCATTCCACACCTGTGAGTCGATTACCTTGCTCAGATCCATGGCCGCAAGGCAGAAGCCGGTATTCTGGACGCGCTCCATGTCATAAAAACTCCCCATGGTCTGCCCGTTGTCCGAGCCAGTCAGGCAGCTGCACAGGCACTCAATGATCAGGGAGATGGCATAGCCCTTCGGCCCGCCAACCGGGAGCATAGCTCCGCCTGAGAGCACCGCGTTGGGGTCTGTCGTGGAGTTGCCGTTCCTGTCCACGCCCCAACCCAGAGGAATGTCATGGCCGGTCTTGCGGGCCAGGGTGACTTTGCCCCGGGCCGCGGCGCTGGTCGCCATATCCAGGGTGAGGGGACGTCCGGCCACGCCGGTGGGCAGACTCACCGCCAAGGGGTTGGTGCCCAGCAGCGGGATGCTCCCCCCGGTAGGGGGCAGGGCCTTGGGGCCGTTGGCGATTGCCAGGCCCAGCATCCCGGCCTCCGCCGCCCGCTCCGTGAAGTAGGCGGCATAGCCGAAGTGGTTGCAGTGGGATACCGCCGCAAAGCAGTTTCCCCGCTCCCGGGCCCTCTGGATACACAGGTCCATGGCCCAGGCGCCCACATAGGCGCCCATCCCATTTTTTCCGTTCACAGACACCAGACTCCCGCCGTCTGCCACGACCTCCGGCACGGCGCGGCCGTTCACCAGCCCCAGCTCTACCCGTTTGGAATAGGCGGCCAGACGGGTCACGCCGTGGGAGGAAATCCCCCGCAGATCCGCCCGGACCAGGCTGTCAGAAAAAATCTTACAGGCCTCCGGGGAAAGTCCTGCCTTCTCCATGATCCGCGCGGCAAAGCCGCGCAGTTCTTCCGCTGTATGCCGCATGACATCCATCCTCTCTGCTGACAAATAAAACCGGACCGGACACGAGGGACGCATCCGGCCCGGAAAGGGGAAACCTATCTGCTGCCTCGGGAATCAATCCTTTGTCTTGGGCTTCTTCCAAATGCAGCCGTAAATAAAACTCAGCAGACCAGTCAGGGCGATGGCGGGGAAAATCACCGCATCCACCGTGGTCTCGATGGTAGTGACCATCTCAGGCATCCCGGCGATCAGGCACACGGCCTGACCCAGGACAAAGATCACGGAACCGACTCCAAACACAGCCAGGCCCAATGCGATCAGGATATGAAATACTTTTTGCATCGTCATTTCCTCCTATTTGTTAGGGTACCGGCAGGATCCCTGTGGCAACCAGACAGCCCATTACCACAATAGGAGCCACAAACCAGTTGATCAGAGGCATATAGATCTTGGGCGGGTCGCACTCGGTGAGGCCGCAGGCCACGAACAGAGCGCCGGAAGCGGGAGGAGAGGCGCCCTCGGTGGAGGAGATCATCAGCAGAGCGGCAGCTGCCATCAGGGGATCAAAGCCAACGCCCACCAGGATGGCGTGACCCACCACGCCCACGGCGGTCAGCGTGGCGGTGGAGGACAGAGGTCCGGCCACTACGGCCACCAGCACATAGACCACGATCAGAGTGACGATAGGGGACAGGTTCATCTTGTCCAGAATCGCCACCACATCGTTGCCCAGTCCCAACTTGGTGATGATATTGCTCACCGCAAAGATGAAGAACAGCAGGCCGCCGGTGTTGGAAATGTGGGGGATGAACTTTTTGACACAGTCCTCCCAAGAGGAAAACTTCTTCACGATGTTCTTGCCGTCCAGAAGCAGGATGATGCAGATCATCAGGGTGGGCAGCCAGACCAGCAGGTTGACGCTGTCCATCGCGCCCTCCCAAGCCTCAGAGCGGCCAGCCAGGGCCTTGTTCAGGGGGCCCATGGTGAGGAGCACGGGGATAACCGCGCCCAGGAACAGGGTCATGCAGATACCGTGCTTGCGGAACACTGCGGAGATAGGCTCCTGCTCACCCACCAGGGTGGGCTGGATGTGGTTCTTGCGCACGATATAGTGGATGTAGACCAGACGCCACGCAACCTGATACAGACCGGTGACCAACAGGGCGATATACAGCGCCCCTTCCTCCACGATCCCGGCCACCGTGGGGAAGCCCAGCACGATGAACAGGCCGGCGCAGGGCGGGAAACCTGCGCCCAGTCCGCCGTTGGCGGCAATCAGGGTGGCCGCCTGCTCCCGGTTCCAGCCGGACTTCAGCAGCCACTCAGCGGTGAACGCTCCGGCAGTCGCGGCGTTGGGGGTGTTGCCGCCGGACATACAGCCCAGGGCAGAGGAGATGGCAGTGTTGACATAGGCGGGCCCTCCCTTCAAACGCCCGAACAGGCGGGTGAAGATGTGAAGCATACCGTCCAGCACATTAGAATGCTGGAGGAGAAATGCCATGACAATGAAGGCGAGGGAGGCATACAGCACCTCGTAGTTCAAAACGTACTTGATCGCGCCGGCCATCAGACCGGGCGCCTGATCTACGCCGCCAAAGAACGGCAGAATGACTAGGCTGAGGATGGCAGCCTCCACGATGTTGCGCTTGAGTACCACGGCCCAAATGATGATCAGTGCGATAAAAACCAGCAATGCGGTCAATCCGGGTCCCATTTTTCTCTCTCCTTTACCTGTTGAACTCCGTCCTTGCCTGTCTCAGCGGGCGGGGACGGGCAGATAACGCGTCTCTCTTACGCGTGGTACACGTCGTCGATGATCTCGTACCCCTTCTCCTCCAGGGTTCTTTCCACCCAGGCGCGGTTGGCGGTGCCGTCCTTGGCGGCGGCCAGCTTCTTCTCATCGGCAGCCTGGAACTTCTTGGCGTCCTCCAGGATGACGGGGGCGTCCTTCCGGGGAATGACGATGACGCCGTCCGGGTCGGCCAGGATGATGTCGCCGGGGTTGACGCTCACGCCGCCGCAGGCGATGGGCACGTTGATCTCACCGGGGCCCTCCTTGTAGGGGCCGCCCGGAGTGGTTCCCGTACAGTAGACGGGAAAATCCCAGTTCCCGATCTCATCGATGTCGCGGATGGGGCCGTCCAGCACGATGCCGGCGATCTTCTTCGTATACTTGAGATACGCCATCATGATCTCACCCATCAGGGCGCGGGTGTCGTCCTCCTCGTTGGACACCACCAGCACGTCGCCCTCCTGACAGTAGTTCAGGGCGGCGTGGAGGGTCAGATTGTCCCCCGCGCGGCACTTCACCGTATAGGCGGGGCCAGCCATCATCTGCGCCTTGGGCTTGCTCACCAGGTGGATCCTGGGGTTCATGGCGCAGCTGCGGCCCATCACGTCGGCAGTGTTGGAGGCCGGGATGGACTTAAACTGGGCCATTACCTCCGGATCGGGCATCTCACGCTTCAAAAAGATCCGTTTTCCTACACTCATTTCAGATTGCTCCTTTCAAAACTCGTACACACGAAGGGATTTACTTCTGGATCAGGTCCCGCAGCTCGGGCACCACGAACTTGGGAGTCCGGCCGGAGAAGTAGTCGTCGATGGCCTGGGCGCAGGCCACGGAGGAACGGCTGGACGCCTCCTTGGTGGCGCCGCCGATGTGGGGGGCGGTGAGCACGTTGTCCATGGACACCAGGGGATTGCTGGGATCGATGGGCTCCTTCTCCAGGGTATCCAGGCCGGCCCCGGCGATCTTTCCGGCCTCCAGGGCCCGGATCAGGGCGGGCTCGTCCACGATGGAGCCCCGGGCGGCGTTGATGAGGTACGCGGTATCCTTCATCAGGTCGAACTCACGGTCGCTGATGGAGTGGACCGTCTCAGGGGTGGCGGGGACGTGGAGAGAGACGTAGTCGCTTTTGGTGAAGATCTCGTCCCGCTCCTCCACCAGCTGGATGTACTCAGGCAGGCCCTCCTTTTTAGCAAAGGGATCGTAGGCCAGCACCGTCATATCGAAGCCCAGGGCGGCCTTCTTCGCCACCAGCTTGCCGATGTTGCCCAGACCCACCAGGCCCAGGGTCTTGCCCTCCAGTTCCGTCTTGGGGACGCCCATTTTGGCCTTGCGATAGTCCTCCAGGTACAGGCTCTGCACCTTCTTGAAGTTCCGGGAGCAGTAGAGCATATAGAAGATGGTCAGCTCCGCCACCGAGATGGCGTTGGCCCCGCCGGCGGTGCATACCAGCACGCCATGCTTCCGGGCCGCCTTCAGGTCTACTCCGTCATAGCCCGCGCCGTGGCGGGCCAGGATCTTCAGCTTGGGGGCCGCGTCCAAAATCTTTTCTGTGATCTTCGCCGTCCGGACGATGATCGCGTCGCAGTCTCCGATGTCCGCGATGATGTCCTCCTCGGTAAAGCCGCGGCCGTCCACCACCTCGTATCCGTGCTCCCGCAGATATTCATAACCAGCCGGCAAAATGGGCTGGGGAAGCAGCACTCGGATCGCCATAAAAATTCCTCCTCATTGGTCCTGTATACTTTTCATAAATTCATTTGCGTTTCTTTTGAAATCATGGTAATATGGACCAGTCAAAAAATCAAACAGAGAATTTTTCATTTTTCGACAAAGAAACTTTGTAGCGTTGTGGGAGGCAGCACTATGGATCTCGTCAGTCTCTATTATTTTCAGGAGCTGTCCAAGGACCTGAACATGACCCGGACGGCCCAGCGGCTTTATATCTCCCAGCAGACCCTCAGCAACCACATCCACCGCCTGGAACAGCACTACGGCTGCCCGCTGCTGTACCGGAAGCCAACATTGTCCCTCACCTGCGCGGGGGAGTTCGTCCTCTCCTTCGCCCAGGTGGTGGGGAAGGAGGAGCGGAACCTGGAGGACATCCTCTCCGACATCGAACAGCAGGAGCGGGGCACCCTGAAGCTGGGGGCGGGCACCATGCGGGGGGCCTGGATCCTCTCCCAGCTGCTGCCTGACTTCCATCGCCGCTACCCGCTGGTGGAGGTCCGCTTTTCTGACGCCCTCTCCTCCCAGCTGGAGGCCATGGTGTCCAACGGAGAGCTGGACTTCGCCGTGGTCCTCTCCGGCTCGTACAGCCCGGATCTGCTGGAGCAGCAGCTGTACCAGGAGCAGGTCTACCTCTGCGTCCCGGAGAGCCTGCTGCGGCAGCACTACTCCCCGGACGAGGTCCGGGGCATCAAGCTGCGCTCCCTCCAGGGCGCCGCGGTGCGGGATTTTTCCCGGCTGCCCTTCGCCCTGATGGACAACCGCCTGGGCCAGCGGATGCGGGAGTACTTCGCCCGGGAGCAGGTGCATCCCGCCGTCCCCTTTACCGGAACGGCCACCAGCCATATCCTTCCCCTGTGTGCCCAGGGGCTGGCTGCCTGCTACTGCACCCAGGTGGGAATCGTGTCCAACGCCTCGGTCCTGGGGGATCAGCTCAACATTTTCCCTCTCATGGACCAGGGAGAGCCCATCGTCCAGACCCTGTCCCTCCTGCGGCACAGGCAGCGCTATCTCACCCACTACGCCAAGTATTTTATGGAGCTTCTCTTCCAGGTCACCGGGGAGATGGAGCGGGCCCAGGTCAGCCGCGTTGTCCCGGATCATCCCGGCTGAGACGCGGCGGGCGCCGGACCGCATGATCTTGTACAAAAGGATGTGAACCTATGGTCCCAAGCTATGAACAGGTGGGGGACTGGCTGGATGAGATCTCCGCCGCCTTCCCCGACGCATTTTTTGACCAGCTGGACGGGGGGATCCAGCTGGAGGAGACGGCCCTCCCAGACCCGGAGTTCCCACCGGGGGAGATGTTCATCATGGGGGAGTACTGCCACGACCTGCTGGGGCGGTATATCGTCCTGTATTACGGCTCCTTCGCCGCCCTGCTGGCGGAGGAGAACGAGGAGACCTGGAAGGACGAGCTGTTCGCCACTGTGGCCCACGAGTTCACCCACCACATGGAGGAGACCGCCGGGCTCCACGCCCTGGATGACAAAGACGCGGAGTTCCTCCGCCAGGCCCGGGCGGAGTATGGGGACCCGCTCTGAGCGCTCCGCTGCTGGTTTTATAAAAAAGTGTCATTCCCGAGGTACACGCCCCCGGAAATGACAGATCCCATTTTATTCCGCTGCCCGCAGGCGGCGGAATTCCTTGCAGGAGCGCTCTTTTGACAAGCTGAGGCCGCCGTCCCATCGGGACGGCGGCCTCTTTTTTGATCGATCTATGGAAGCGCAGCTCCTCCGTGCTCCTCCAGCTCACCTGCCAGGCGGGCCCGGAGGCCGGAGTACCGCCGGGCCTGGCGGTTGTTGGCCACCATGCGGGCCACTGCGCCATCGTCTCCCACCACGATGAACAGGCTTTTGGCCCGGGTGATGGCGGTGTACAGCACCCCCCGGGTCATCAGCATGGGGGCTCCGTCCAGGGCGGCCAGGATGACCGCCCGGTACTCGCTGCCCTGGGCCTTATGTACGGTGACGGCAAAGGCGGGCTCCAGCTCCCCCAGCATATCCGGGGTGTACTCCACCAGCTTTCCGTCAAAGTCCACCAGAACGACCTCCTTGTCCACGGTGCGGATCACCCCGATGTCCCCGTTGAACATCCCCATGCCGGAGGCGGTCCCCCCTTCCTCCCGCCAGAGGATGTCGTAGTTGTTTTTGACCTGCATCACCCGGTCCCCGGCGCGGAAGATCCAGTCGCCGAAGCGGCGCTCCCCCTTCTGCTCCGCCGGGGGGTTGAGGGCCGCCTGGAGGGCCTGGTTCAGCACCGCGGTCCCGGTGCCCCGCCGCCGGGTAGGGGAGAGGACCTGGATCTGGTCGGCGGGGATCCCCATGCGCTCCGGCAGCCGCCGGCGGCACAGGTCCACAATGGTCTCCACCGCTGACTGGGGATCCCGCCGCCGCAGGCAGAAGAAGTCGTTGTCGTTCCGCCGCAGGTCGGGCAGCTCCCCGGAGTTTACCATGTGGGCATTTCGGACGATGGCGCTCTGGGCCGCCTGGCGGAAGATCTCGGTGAGGCGGACAGTGGGCACCGCCCCGCTGCGGATCAGGTCGGAGAACAGGTTTCCCGGCCCCACGGAGGGGAGCTGGTCCGGGTCGCCCACCAGCACCAGCCGGCAGTCCCCCCGCAGGGCGGCCATCAGGGCGGCCATCAGGGGCACATCCACCATGGAGACCTCGTCCACAATGACTGCGTCCGCCTTCAGAGGGTCGTACTCGTCGTGGGTAAACACCAGCTGGCCGGTGTGGGGGTCAAAGCCGGTCTCCAGAAGGCGGTGAATGGTGGATGCCTCGGTGGAGCACAACTCCCCCAGACGTTTGGCCGCCCGGCCGGTGGGAGCGGCCAGGGCGGTCTCCAGCCCCATGGCCTCGAACAGGGCCAGCACGCCCCGCAGACAGGTGGTCTTTCCGGTGCCCGGTCCGCCGGTGAGCAGCATCACCTGCCGCTGGGCCGCCTGGCGCACCGCCTGGAGCTGCTGGGGCGCGTAGGTGATCCCCTGGGCCCGCTGGATCTGCTTCAGCAGGCGGTCCAGCCCCTCCGGGGGAAGAAGCTCCGCCCGGCTCATCTCGCCCATCCGCTGGGCAATATAGGTCTCCGCCTCATATAGGGCGGGGAGATAGACCGCCTCCTGTCCCGCCACTTGGTCCAGGTCCACCTCGCCCCGGACGGCCAGGGCGTCCAGCCGCTCCTCCAGCTGCTCCTCTTGGCACTCCAGCAGCTGAGCGGTGGCTCCCACCAGCTTCCGGGCGGGGAGAAAGGTGTGGCCGTTGTTCCAGTTGTTGTGGGACAGCTCAAACAGCAGGCCGGCCTCCAGCCGCTGGGGGTCGTCCGCCGCCACGCCCAGGGAGAGGGCCAGGGCGTCCGCCTGGGAGAAGTCCACCCCGAACTCCCCCGCCGCCAGGACATAGGGGTTGGAGCGAATCACCTCCAGGGCCACGTCGCCATAGGCCCGGAACAGGCGGCTGGACAGCTCCATGGGCAGCTGATGCTCTGACAGAAACTCCAGCAGCCGGCGCATCCCCATCTGCTTCCGGAATGCCTCGCTGATGGCCCGGGCCCGCTTGGGGGACACCCCCCGCAGCCGGGTGAGCTTGTCCGGTTCCTCCTCCATGACCCGCAGGGCGTCCTCGCCGAACTCCTCAATGAGCAGGCGGGCGGTGGCCTTGCCCACCCCCTTCACCGCGCCGGAGGCCAGATAGTGGTAGATCTCCTTCAGCCCCTGGGGCAGGCGGCGCTCCACCACATCCGCCCGGAATTGGACGCCGTAGGTGGCGTGGCGCACCCACTGGCCCCGGACGGTGAGGTACTCCCCGGGGGATACCCCGGGCATGGAGCCCACCACGGTCATCTCCTCCTCGCCCACGTCCAGGCGCAGGATGGTATAGCCGTTTTCCTCGTTTTGAAAGATCAGAGAGGAGACCGTCCCCTCCAATACAGACAGTTCCGCACCCTGCTCCGGCATGGTGACCGCTCCTCTCTGTTTCTTTTTCTGTCCCGTCTGCTGTGATTTTTTAACGCCGCAGGGGCAAGCCCAAGACTCGCCCGTCCTCCCCTCATGGGAACGGCCTCGTCCGGCGCGCCCCGATCCCGCACTCTCTGCCACGGCTGGTAGGAACCAGGCGCGGCGAGTCGCCGCGTCCTATGGGCGTCATGGTCCACGGTGGGCGGGCGGCCCCATGGGGCCGCCCCTACGGGATGGCCGTGAAACATTCTGCGGCGGAGAACCGGCGGGCGGGCCCATCAAACGGGATCTCCCGTTCACCGGGGGACCCCATCCGTCTGCCGGACCGCTTCCCGCAGCCACTCCTCCAGCTCCTCCGGCGGACAGCAGGTGACCCACGGCCACCGCAGGGCCAGCCGCAGGGCCAGCTGACGGCCCTCCCGGTCCAGATCCTCGTCCCAGATCACCGCCTCGCCCCGGAACAGCCCCGCCCGGCGCAGCCAGGCCAGCTGGCGCAGGCCGGCCTCCAGATCTTCACCGCTCCCCCGCCCGGGGAGCACCACCCATGGCTCACGTCCCCGGGCCGGACGGACCAGCAGGCCAAACAGCAGCCACAGCAGGCTCCCCGCGCCCACAGCGCACAGCAGCGCCAGGGCGGCCTCCAGCATTTCCACGGTCACCACCTCCGGACCATCCTATGCGCCCCAGCCCGGAATGGGCACCCCTCCGGTCACACAGCCCCGGAAAACAGGTTGATCCCCACATGGGTGAGGGCCAGCATAATGGTCCCGGCGGTGAGGACGCCCAGTGTAACCGCCGGCATGGCCTTTTTCAGCCGCATCCCCAGGAACGCGGCGGCCAGCGAACCAGTCCAGGCCCCCGTCCCCGGCAGGGGAATGGCCACAAAGAGCCACAGGCCGATGTACTGGTATTTCTGCACCTTCTGTCCCTTGAGGTGGGCCTTCTCCTCCAGCCGGTCCACCAGGCCGTTGAGCCGGGGCAGGTATTTCCGCATCAGCTCAAAGATCCGGCGGATGTAGACGATGATAAACGGGGCGGGGATCAGATTCCCCAGGACGGCGGCGGGGAAGGCCAGGTGATAGGGCAGGCCCAAGGCCACGCCGAAGGGCAGTCCGCCCCGCAGCTCGATAATGGGGATCATCGAGACCAGCATGGTAAAGATACACTTTCCAAATTCTGTCTCAGTCAGCCATTGCAGGGTATCCATAGGGGTCTCCTTTATTCCTCAGTTTCGGTCAGGGGGATCTTGCAGTCCTCCATAACGGTCCCGCCCAGATAGGCGGCAAAGCGGTCATATTCCTCCCGGGACGCCGGGGCAGGGCTGGTCATCACCACCAGGGGATGCCCCTGATAGCCCGCCCGGTAGGGGGGATGGACATGGCGGTATGGGTTGGCGGAAAAGCCGCAGCGCTCATAAAAATGCTGCCGCCGGATGGAGACCTCGTCCCGGGGCGGGTCGATCTCCAGCACCACAGGGACCCCCTCGCCGTTCAGCTGGGCCAGCGCCCGGGCGCCTATGCCATGCCCTCGAAGCTGGGGGCAGGTGGCAAAGTGCTCCACATAGCGGAAGCCCTCCGCCTCCCAGAACAGCAGGATCCCCTGAACCTGCTCCCCCTCCATCAGCAAATCAAAGTGGTACTCCGGGTGGCTCAGCCGGGCCGCCTGGGCCGCCCGGGTCCGCCGCTCATAAATGGGGAAGCTGATCTCATACAGGGCGAAGGCCTCCCCAAAGCGGGGGTCCGCCGGGTCTGTCAGCCGAATCCGTTCCATGCTGCATCCATCTCCTTCTGCGTTGAGTGTCTCAGGTCTCCATCCTACACGATGGCTCCCCATCCGTCAATCCCGGCCCAGCAGATAATCGGTGGTCACATGGAAGAAATCGGCCAGAAAAATCAGCGTAGTAGCAGGCAGATTGACTTGTCCATACTCGATTTTTTGATAATGACGGTCGGTGCAGTTCAACAGCTTGCCCATCTCCATCTGAGTCAGTCCCCGGGACTTTCTCAGAGGTTTAAGCCGTTCCGCAACACTTGGCAGAATCGTTTCCAAATTCTTCACACTCCCTGTTGACATTCTTAAAGTTCGTGTTTATAATAACATCATCATAGTTCGTATTAGGGGTGTTTTAACGATGACAGAGCGGATGCGCTGGCTCTATGACCACTATATCCTGCCGCAAATAGAAGGCCGGCCCATGGACGCCGGGGACGCCTCCCGGGCCGCTCTGTTCTGGGACGCCCTGGACCAGGAGCAGACCCGGGACGCCCGGGCTGTCCTGGCCTTTTACGCGGTCCAGGGGTTCCGGCTGGGGCTCCAGACCGGTCTGGCCCTGGGTCGGGAGCTGGAGGGGTGAGCTTCGTCCCGCTGGGATCTATGACGCCGTAGGGGCGCACACTGTGCGCCCGTCCCCCCTCTGCGGGATGTTTTCCGCTTACCCATAGGGGAGGGGCTTGCCCCTCCCGTTGTTCCGTTTTGCGGTGATCTGCATGAGATGTTGTCGGGGCGGGTCCCAGATCCACCCGCTGTTTTTCGGAAGGGTTTCGCCCTGCGGGGCGACCTCCTTTGCCCGCGGCGGCAAAGGAGGCAAACCGCCGCCGGGGGAGACTCACATCGCCGTCGGGACAAGGCCCCTCCGGCTCCAGTTCGTTCCCCCCGGACCCCCGTTTACGGGGGATACCCCTACGCCCTTCCGTAGAAGTTCCAGCGCACAAAATACGGTTCCCGGTCTAAATTCAGTCCGGGCCACTGGGCCCTGATGGGGTGCAAAATTTCGGCCTGTGCCATTTCACAGCCGCGCCTGGTTCCGACCAGCCGTGGCAGAGGGTGCAAATCGGGGTTCGTTGAACAGAAGCCTTCTGGTAAACACCGCGGGATGTTTTCCGCTTACCCGTAGGGGAGGGGCTTGCCCCTCCCGTTGTTCCGTTTTGCGGTGATCCGCCTGAGATGTTGTCGGGGCGGGTCCCAGATCCACCCGCTGTTTTTCGGAAGGGTTTCGTTCCACGCGAAGGGTTTCGCCCTGCGGAGGTGAACCGGCGGGCGGGGAAGATCACTCCAGCATCCGCTTCAGATACCGCCCCGTATAGCTGGCCCCGCAGGCGGCCACCTCCTCCGGCGTCCCGGTGCAGACCACAGAGCCTCCGCCGTCGCCCCCCTCAGGGCCCAGGTCGATGATGTGGTCGGCCGTCTTGATGACGTCCAGGTTGTGCTCAATGACCACCACCGTGTTGCCCACATCCACCAGCTTTTGCAGTACATCGATCAGCCGCTGTACGTCATAGCTGTGCAGGCCGGTGGTGGGCTCGTCCAGGATATAGATGGTCCGGCCGGTGGAGCGCTTGCTCAGCTCGGTGGCCAGCTTGACCCGCTGGGCCTCACCGCCGGACAGGGTGGTGGACGCCTGCCCCAGCTTCACATAGCCCAGTCCTACCTCCTCCAGGGTTTTCAGCCGGTTGTAGATCCGGGGGAGGTTCTCAAAGAAGGGGAGGGCCTCGTCCACCGTCATCTCCAGCACCTCATAGATGTTCTTACCCTTGTAGTGGACCTCCAGCGTCTCCCGGTTGTACCGCTTGCCCTTGCACACCTCGCAGGGGACGTAGATGTCCGGCAGGAAGTGCATCTCGATCTTCAGCAGGCCGTCCCCCTGGCAGGCCTCGCACCGGCCGCCCCGGGTATTGAAGGAGAACCGCCCCGGGCCATAGCCCCGGGCCTTGGCGTCCTGGGTGGAGGCGAACAGCTCCCGGATGTCGTTGAACAGCCCGGTGTAGGTGGCCGGATTGGACCGGGGGGTGCGGCCGATGGGAGACTGGTCGATGTCAATGACCTTGTCCAGGAACTCCTCGCCCTCGATGCGGTCGTGCCTGCCTGCCCGGACCTTCACCCGGTTCAGGTCGGCTCCCAGCTTTTTATAGAGGATCTCGTTCACCAGGGAGGACTTACCCGAGCCGGACACCCCGGTGACACAGGTAAAGGTCCCCAGTGGGATCTCCACATCGATGTGCCGCAGGTTGTTCTCCGCCGCTCCAAATACCTTCAGAAGCTTCCCGTTCCCCTTCCGCCGCTCCCGGGGGACGGGGATCTTTCTGCGGCCGGACAGATACTCGCCGGTGATGGAGCCGGGGGTGTTCATCACCTCCTCCGGAGTGCCAGCCGCCACGATCTCGCCCCCGTGGACCCCCGCGCCGGGGCCTACGTCGATGATATAGTCGGCCGCCCGCATGGTGTCCTCGTCATGCTCCACCACCAGCAGGGTATTTCCCAGGTCCCGCAGGTCCTGCATGGTTTTCAGCAGCATATCGTTGTCCCTCTGGTGCAGGCCGATGGATGGCTCATCCAGGATATACAGCACCCCCATGAGGGAGGAGCCGATCTGCGTGGCCAGACGGATGCGCTGGCTCTCGCCGCCGGACAGGGATCCCGCCCCCCGGGACAGGGTGAGGTATTGCAGGCCCACCGACTGGAGGAAGCCAAGCCGGCTTCTGATCTCCTTCAAAATGCGCTCTGCAATGCGCATCTGGGCCTCGGTCAGCTCCAGATGGTCCACAAAGTCCAGGGCCTGGGTCACCGACTTGCGGCAGAAGGCGTCAATGTCCAGCCCGCCCACTGTGACGGCCAGGGACTCCTTCCGCAGGCGGCGGCCCTGGCAGGCGGGGCAGGGACACTCGCTCATGCAGTCCTCCAGCTCCCGGCGCATGGCGTCGGACTGGGTCTCCTTGTACCGGCGCTCCAGGTTGTTGCAGATCCCCTCAAAGGCCTGGTGCAGGGTGCCCTTGCCCCGGGGCTGGTCATAGTGGAGGGTGAGTTCCTCCCCCCGGGTGCCGTAGAGGATTACATCCATCACCTCGGGGGACAGGTCCTTCACCGGGGTGTCCAGCTTGAAGCGGTACTTTTTGGCCAGGGCGTCAAAGTACATCCGGGCGATGCCGTCGGACTTGATATTGCTCCAGCCGGAGGCGGTGATGGCCCCCTCCAGAATGGACAGCTCCTTGTTGGGAATGATGAGCTCCGGGTCTACCTTCAGCTGGCTGCCCAGGCCGGTACAGGCGGGACAGGCCCCGTATGGGTTGTTGAAGGAGAACATCCGGGGGGTGAGCTCCTCAATGGACACGCCGCAGTCCTCGCAGGCGTAGTTCTGGGAGAACAGGATGTCCCGGTCCTCCCCCACCACATTGACCACCACCAGGCCGCCGGACAGGTTGGAGGCGATCTCCACGCTGTCCGTCAGGCGGCGGGCGATGTCCTCCCGGATGACCAGGCGGTCCACCACGATCTCGATGTTGTGCTTCTTGTTCTTCTCCAGCTTGATCTCTTCGCTCAGGTCATAGGCGATGCCGTCCACCCGGCAGCGCACATAGCCGGAGCGGCGGGCGTCCTCGAATACCTTGGCGTGCTCGCCCTTCTTGCCCCGGATCACCGGAGCCATGACCTGGATCCGGGTGGCCTCAGGCAGTTCCAGCACCTGGTCGATGATCTGGTCGATGGTCTGCTGTTTGATCTCCTTGCCGCATACAGGGCAGTGGGGGGTGCCCACCCGGGCCCAGAGCAGGCGGAGATAGTCATAGATCTCGGTGACGGTGCCCACGGTGGAGCGCGGGTTCTTGCTGGTAGTCTTTTGGTCGATGGAGATGGCGGGGGAGAGGCCGTCGATGTAGTCCACGTCAGGCTTCTCCATCTGTCCCAGGAACATCCGGGCATAGGAGGACAGGGACTCCACATACCGCCGCTGGCCCTCCGCGTAGATGGTGTCGAAGGCCAGGGAGGATTTTCCGCTCCCAGACAGGCCGGTGAGCACCACCAGCTTGTCCCGCGGAATGGTCACGTCCACATTTTTCAGGTTGTTCTCCCGGGCTCCTTTTACATAGATATGGTCTTGCATTGTAATATTCCTCAACTATATTCCGATTCGTATTGCATCACTGGGGGTCCGCCGGGGCGGGAGCTCACTGGGCCGGGGCGGCCGGGCAAAGCGGACCAGCCGCTTCTCTGCTGCCCCCCACCGCTGGTAGTTTTCCCGGCCCTGCCGCAGGGTCATGCCGTGGTTCTCGTCGCTGTGGTCGTCCTCACCGGGGTCGAATACATCGTTCTCCCAGAAGCACACCGGGCAGATGTAGGCCAGGGCCTCCTCTCTGGGGACAGGGAAGGTCAAATACCCGCAGCAGGGGCAGGGGTAGATCCCCGCTGGCTCCTGTAGCTCCGGCTCAGGAGCGGGGGGCGGCTCCGCCGCGTCCACGGGATAGGCGGGCCCGTCCGATCCTCCGATGATCATAAAGTCATTTTTGCCTCTGGGAGGTACTGAAATTTTCTCCGGTCTGTGGGCTTCGTCATGCCTTCCGCCTCCGTTTTTTGGGCGGCGGGCTGTTTTGGGACACCAGCTCCGCCGCCCGGCGCAGGGTGTCCCGGTCCTCCGGGTCCAGGACGTAGTAGGCCTTGGCGCCCTCATAGGGAGGCGCTGTGGGCCGGTCCTCCAGCAGCTCCGCCACGCAGGGCAGGGGCTTGGCAAAGGGGGTCCCGTCGCACACCAGCAGGGCGGGCCGGTCGTTCAGATAGACCAGGTAATCCCCAAACATCTTCCGGGCCCTCAGCTCCCCCAGACCCTCCAGCTGGTCCAGCAGGTACTGTACAAATTCCGGGTGGGTGGACATATCATCGCCTCCTAACAGATCCGGGTCAGGGCCATCCAGTACAGGAGGGCCAGCAGGACTGTCACAACCATCCAGGACAGCCCCTCCACGGCGGTATACAGCTGCGAGGGCTCCGCCCCCCCGGTCTCCCGGGCCCACAGCAAGGCCCGGAGCCGAAAGACCGCCTCCGAAAACAGGACCTAGGCCATGACCAGCAGGGTCAGCAGCGCCCCGATCCCAAAGACGCCCCAGTCCCCCTGATGGAGTTCCTCCCTCAGGGCAGCCTGACACAGCACGATGAGCCTGGGGGCGGGCCGCCCTTCCCCGTCAGAAATGAACGGGAGCCGGGTCTGAGCCGCCGCCATGGCCGCCCCGAAGCCCACCAGCATCAGCGCCAGGACCACAAGGATCATCCGTCGGAAGCCATTCATACTACGCCATTTTTGCTGCCAGAATTTCATAGATTCTTCCTCCTTCAGTCACACCGTCAGGTCCGCTGTTGTGCCTCCTACCAGGGCGATCAGGTCGCCGGGGGCCAGCTCCACCTGATAGCCGATCTTCCCCGCGGAGACGGTGATGGTGTCCAGGATCTCCGCCGTCTCGTGGAACACGGTGGGGTACTGCTTCTTCATCCCCACCGGGGAGCAGCCCCCGTGGACATATCCGGTGTTGGACAGCAGCTCCTTCTGTGGCAGCATGGCGATGGATTTTTCCCCCACCGCCCGGGCCGCCTTTTTCAGGTCCAGCGTGTCCCCCACCGGGATGTCAAACACATACAGGGCCTTGGAGGCCCCCCGGGCCACCAGGGTCTTGAACACGCACTCCGGGTCCTGACCCATGCTCCTGGCCACGGTGACGCCGTCCACCGCCACCCCGTCCTCGTGGGGGTAGGTGTGGGGGGTGTAGGGGATCTTTTTTTGATCCAGGACCCGCATGACGTTGGTTTTTTCGTCTTTTTTGGACATGGCTCTATCCCTCTGTTTCTGTATAGTAGCAGTCCTCCCGCCACTTGGCGGGATTGGTGTCGATATAGTTCCAAATGCGGAGGTAGTCCGCCTCACCGCGGATGATGTGGTCGTGGTAGCCCTTTTGCCAGATAGAATAACCAATCGATTTTGTTACAACTTCTTTTAACATTTTTATCACATGCGCGATGGAAACATTTTTTGTAGGGGCGCACATTGTGCGCCCGTTATTCTCAGAGCCCCGGATGCACAAAAGTAGATGGACATGGTTTGGCATGATCACATATTTATCAACCGTAATATTTTGATAATGAGAAGTAATTCCCCGAATTGCCTGATTTGTCATTTTACCCGCATAGGTCAACGGAGGGAAACCGGAGGCGGGCGCACAATGTGCGCCCCTACACAATGTAGGCATATTTTGTCGTAAAAGTGGCAGACAATCTACCACACAAAATGTCACAAAATAACACCCCGGTCGGCTGTAATCATATCCGGCCAAACGATTCGGTTTTCGTTTTGGAAGAGGACCCATAAAATTCTCCCTCTTCCTCCTCACCCTGTCAAACATTCCCGCAGGCCGTCCTCAAAGGGGCCCAGGGCGGTCTGATCCCCTGAGAATTCAAATTTGAGACTTTGGATCCCATGTACTCCAAACAGAGTACCTCTGACCCGAACGTGGCCCATGCGGTCCAGATCGAAACACAATCTGCCTCCGTAGGAAACGTCCTCGATCTCAGCGTGCTTCTCCTGGAACTGATTCATCTTATCCAGTTGATCCACAAAGGTTCTAACCTCTTCGATCCCGCACGTCCAAAAGCCGGTGCCGACAAATTCTTCCCCGCTCTCTCCGTAATTGTCCTCACCATTGGAGCACACACGAACCTTGAACTCGGTGCCGTAGGGATCGTTACTTTCCCGGTCATTACACCAAAAATCGAATATCTCCAAATAGTTTCTACCCATAGAAAATTTTACGCTCACGGCTATCTCCCCCGCAGTTCGATGATCTGATCCCGCAGACTGGCCGCCAGCTCGAACTCCAGCATCTTCGCCGCCGCCCCACGGACAGGGGTCCGCGGGGACCCCGGATCTTTTGGATCCTCGGCGGAAGTCAATTCCGCCTGCGGCAAGATTTTGCCCCCGGCAAAACGCTTGTACGCGCCTTCCGGCGCGCCCGCCCGGTGTGCGGGGAGAAAGAGGCGGCCCGCTCACTGCCCCCGCAGTTCGATGATCTGATCCCGCAGACTGGCCGCCAGCTCGAACTCCAGCATCTTCGCCGCCTCTTTCATGGCCTTCTCCAGGCGGGCGATCTCGGTGGCCTTCTCCTGCTTGGTCATCGCCTTGGTCAGGCCCTGGCGCTGGGCGGAGGCCGCCTCATCGGAGGCGGCGGACAGCTCCAGCAGCTCCCGCACCGACTTGACCACGGTTTTGGGCACGATGCCGTGGGCCCTGTTGAAGGCGTCCTGCTTCTCCCGGCGGCGCTCGGTCTCGTCGATGGCCCGGCGCATGGAGGGGGTGACGGTATCCGCATACATGACGACCATGCCGTCGGCGTTTCGGGCGGCCCGGCCAATAGTCTGGATCAGGGAGGTCTCCGACCGCAGGAAGCCCTCCTTGTCCGCGTCCAGAATGGCCACCAGGCTGACCTCCGGCAGGTCCAGGCCCTCTCTCAGCAGGTTGATTCCCACCAGGACGTCAAAGGTGCCCAGGCGGAGGTCCCGGATGATCTCCATGCGCTCGATGGTATCGATGTCGTGGTGCATATAGCGCACCCGGATCCCGGCCCCCTGAAGATAGGTGGTGAGGTCCTCCGCCATCTTCTTGGTGAGGGTGGTGACCAGCACCCGCTCCTTCCGGGCCGTGCGCTGGTTGATCTCCCCGATGAGGTCGTCGATCTGCCCCTCCACCGGGCGGACCTCAATGCGGGGGTCCAGCAGGCCGGTGGGACGGATGACCTGCTCCACGATCTGTCCCGACCGGGTGCGTTCGTACTCCCCAGGGGTGGCGGAGACGTAGACCACCTGGTTGAGCCGCTGCTCAAACTCCGGGAATTTCAGCGGCCGGTTGTCAAAGGCGCAGGGCAGGCGGAAGCCATAGTCCACCAGGGTGGTCTTGCGGGCCCGGTCCCCGTTGTACATGGCCCGGACCTGGGGGAGGGTGACGTGGCTCTCGTCGATAAAGAGGACAAAGTCCTCGGGGAAGTAGTCCAGCAGAGTGTGGGGCGGAGAGCCCACCGGCCGCCCCTCGATCACCCGGGAGTAGTTCTCGATGCCGGAGCAGTAGCCCAGCTCCTGCATCATTTCGATGTCGTACATGGTGCGCTGCTTGATGCGCTGGGCCTCGATGAGCTTGCCCTCCCCCTCAAAGAAGGCCACCCGCTCCTCCAGCTCCCGATAGATCTCCTGGACGGCGGCATCCATCTTCTCCTTGGGGGTGACATAGTGGGTGGCCGGCCAGATGGGGATGTTGTTCAGCCGCCGAATGGGGGAGCCGGTGACCACGTTGACCTCACTGATGCGGTCGATCTCGTCCCCGAAAAATTCGATGCGCAGGGCGGTGTCCTTCCAGTAGGCGGGCCAGACCTCCACGGTGTCCCCCCGGACCCGGAACATATTGCGCTCAAAGGCGATGTCGTTGCGCTCATAGCGGATGGCCACCAGCTTTTTCAGCAACTCGTCCCGCTCGATCTGGGCTCCCACCCGGAGGGAGACCATCATCTTCTCAAAATCCTCCGGCTCGCCCAGGCCGTAGATGCAGGAGACGGAGGACACCACGATCACATCCCGCCGCTCCAGCAGGGAGGCGGTGGCGGACAGGCGCAGACGGTCGATCTCCTCGTTGATGGCGGAGTCCTTCTCGATAAAGGTATCCGTATGGGGGATGTAGGCCTCCGGCTGGTAGTAGTCGTAGTAGGAGACGAAATACTCCACCGCGTTGTTGGGGAAAAATTCCCGGAACTCGGCGCACAACTGGGCGGCCAGGGTCTTGTTGTGGGCCAGCACCAGAGTAGGGCGCTGGACCTGCTCAATGATCTTGGCCATGGTAAAGGTCTTGCCCGAGCCGGTGACGCCCAGCAAAGTCTGCTCATCCAGCCCCATCTCCAGTCCCCGGGACAGGGCCGCGATGGCCTCCGGCTGGTCGCCGGCGGGCTGATATTCAGAAACGACTTCAAATTTCGGCATCTGTTTCCCTCCTCTCCGCTGTTTTGTCTCCATTGTACCAGAACCAATGTTCTATGACAAGGAGATTTCCGGGAAATTCCCCCAGGGTTTTCCCGGGAAAAACTGCGCTCCTCCTCCGCAGGGAGGAGGAGCGTTCCCATCCGCGTTGGCGCGGACGATGTACTAGACTGCCGACAGATTCCGGCGGTGCTCGCTGGCCTTGAGGGAGAGCATATCCCCGTCCACAAAGATCAGGTGGTCCTCCAGATGGATCCCGATGGGGGCCAGCGCCGCCCGGAGAACGTCAGTCACCAGCCAGTCCGCCTGGGACGGCAGGGCCAGGTTGCTCACATGGTTGTGGGCCACATAGATCCGGGCCGCCCGCAGCCCCAGCGCCTCCTCCGCGATCCGGCGGGTGTTGACCTGGGCCATTTCAATGCTGCCCTCGGCCACCCGCCGCACACCCAGCACCTGGCGCTTGCCATCCAGGCACAAGACATAGACCATCTCGTTTCTGGCCCCAAAGAAGTAGGGCTCCAGCCAGGCGTAGGCGTCCTCCGGCCAGTTGATCACCGCCGCCAGCCGTGCCCGGGAGCCCTGATAGCGGCCCAGCAGGGCCGGGAGCATCCGCAGCAGCACTGCGGTGTGCTCTCCCACCCCCGGCACCTTTTTCAGCTCCTCCACCGACGCGTCCAGCGCCCCGGCCAAAGAGCCGAACCGCTCCACCAGTTCATGGGCCAGACCGTTCACATCCCCCTGGGGGATGGCATAGCACAAAAGCAGTTCCAGGACCTTGTGGTCCGGCCAGCCCTCCAGGCCCCGGGCCAGGAACTCCGCTTTCAGCCGCTGCCGGTGGCCGGTGTGGTGATGTTTCTGTGCTTCTGCCATAGGATCTATCCCTCTCCTTCTGTGCGCTGCTCCGCGGTCCGTGGGAGAAGTTCAGCGTAATCCACCATCAGCTTTCTGCACCGCCCGCACCAAAATGCCTCAGGCCGCTGCGCCCATACCGCGCCAAAACTTTCCGGCGGCAGTAAAACAGCCCGTTTTTTCTTCAAGATACCCTTGGTCCAGAGTTGAGGAGGAGTTTCACCCTCCGGCAGGAAGCAGCTGTCTCCCCGATCACAAAACAAGCCTTTGGCCATCATTCCGCCGCAGTATGGACAGTTCATCTCCACACCTCCGTCCCAAACAGAACCGATTTCAGCCCTTCGCCCCGTACTCCTCCAGATAGGCCTCCATTTTGGCCTTCATCTCATCGTCAATGTAGACCTTGCCGTCGATGGGATTGTTGTGCAGGAAGGAGATGACCTCCCGGACGGTGACGATGGGGAACACCTGGATGCCGTAGTCCTGGCGCAGCTCGTCCAGGGTGGAGCACTCCCGGGTGCCCCGCTCCATCCGGTCCACGGAGACAAACAGGGCCTTGATGTTCACGTCAGCCACGTGCTTGAACAGCTCAATGGACTCCCGCACGGCGGTTCCGGCGGTGACTACATCCTCCACAATGGCCACATTGTCGCCGTCCTGAGGCTTATAGCCCACCATGGAGCCGCCCTCGCCGTGGTCCTTGGCCTCCTTGCGGTTGAAGCAGTAGGGCAGATCCCGGTCATAATTCCGGTACAGGGAGGCCGCCGCGGACACCGCCAGCGGGATGCCCTTATAGGCAGGGCCAAACAGGCAGGTGATGCCGTCAGCCATGTGCTCCTGGATGCAGGCGGCGTAATAATCCCCCAGCTTGGCGGCCTGAGCCCCGGTCTTATAGTTTCCGGTATTGACGAAGTAAGGCGTCTTGCGGCCCGACTTGGTGGTAAAGTCCCCGAAGGTCAGTACGCCGGAGCGCACCATAAACGTAATAAATTCTTCCCGGTATGTCATATCGATAACCTCACTGTTTTCTTTGATTTTGCAGGACTGCCTTGAAATAGAGATATTATATCACCTTTTTCTGCCCTGTACAAGAAAGAGAGACCATATTTCCCACGCTCCGGGCCGTCAGCGCGCACACCTCCCTCCGGCCTGAGAAAAATTTGATGTGTGTAGGTTTGTCAATGATGTGTTACACATTGTGAAAAGCAAATAAGACCTGTTTTGGGGAGCGCCATGCGAGGGGGCGGATGGGGAAATTGTTATAAGCCCTCTCCCTGACCGCGAGTTGGGCCTTG